>CAZHIM010000044.1:2122-38665 GCA_964532525.1 uncultured Bifidobacteriaceae bacterium | reverse complement strand
CCCCTTGAAACGTTCGATTGGAAATCTTCCCACCCACTATGAACGTCGAAGAACCTCTTTTCTGTTAATGCTCTAATGCGGGGGCGTCTTGCCCCACGCTGGCTGCTGATGGCGGGAGTGGCCTGGGCCGGGTGGCGGCCGGGGATCCACCGGCGTATTTCGCGGAAGGCTGCCACGGCGGCAGCCACGCGACTACTGGACTTGGACCCGGTAAAATAATTGCGGATAAATTGCCGGGTTGGTGCAGGGCGAAGTGGCATTGTTGGTGATCCACGGTCCCGTCACGTTGGTGGCCTGCAACAACGTCCCGGCGGGCCACTGCAACACCAAGCTGCCGCCGGCCGGTTGAATGCTGATCACGGGGAGGGCGTCAACCGTCAGTTGCACCGCCGGGCTCGTCACCGCCAAGCCATCGGCCGTGAACGCCAGTTGATAGTAGCCGGCATTGCCGGCCGTCACATTCGGCAAGACCAGCGCGTTGGTGGTCGCCCCGTTCAGGTTCGTGTAACTGACGCCGCCGCCCGCCTGCCACTGGAAGGCATACGGCGGCGTGCCCGAGTAATTTGAGCACACCAACGTCACCGTGGTCCCCACAAAGGCGCTGGCTGACGGTAACGCCACCGGCGTGCCGAGTGTGGGAATGGCCGCAACCGTCTGGCTCAAGATGCTGGAAGTGCTGGCAAGATAGTTGGCGTCGCCGGCGTAAATCGCCGTGATGAAATGATTGCCCGGCAACAGCGCGGTGGAACCGCAGGTGGCGAGTCCGTTTTGCAGCGCAGTGGCGCCCAATATCGCCGCGCCGTCCAGGAAGACCACATTTTCGCCATTCGGCGGCGCGGGAGTGACGAGGTTGGTAAATACAACGAGCGAGCCATACGCGGCATTGTTGGTCGAAGCGCTCAAGGAGCCGGCCGTCACGGCTGGGTTCGCCACGATTTCAATGGCGTTCACCCCGCCATAATTCCCGTTGGTAATCAACAGGTCAAACGCTCCGCCTGAAAGGTTGGTAAAGACGATGTAATTCGCCCCCGGCGTCTCCCCGGTCGCGCCCGGGTTCGACGGGGTGAGCCCCTGGGTAAAATGCCCGTCATTGTTTGTCGCGGTGGTGTATAAACTCCATTGCGCCATGCCCAGAACCGCGGTGTTCGTGGTCTGGCCGGCGTGATAGATGACACAGTTCTCCCCCCCCCGGCCGGTGGCTCCGCCGTTGAAATAAAAGTAGAGGCGGTAACCATTGGTGAACGGCGGGTCCAGATTTGTGACCGAAAGATACCAGGTGTTGTTGCCCACATTGATATAACCATCCATCAACGCCAGATTGTTGGACATCGGAGCGTTGTTGTTTATATAATTCACCTCATTGGCCCAGTTATAGACCAGCCTGGCGCCGGAGGCATATTTCGCGCCGTTCGCGGCATAAAAAAGCAAATTGGTAACCCCGCTGCTTCCGCCATTGATGCCGTAGATGTTGACCCAATTCGTGGTGTTCAAAACCCCGGCGCCCCAGCGGTTGTCAATCGCATTATACCCCCAATTCTTGTCGGCGGCGAACTTGAGGGAAAGGCGCGAACCCGGACCGCCCGCGCCATTCGACACTGAATAAGGCGACAATTGCCAAAGATTGGCGGTTATGAAATGGGGATTATAGTACGACTTGTCCGCCGCCACCTTGGCCAGATTGTCCGGCGAGCCGTCGTCTGAGTAGGCGATGGTATAAACTCCGTTGCTGCCGGTCCCCGCGCAGATGTTCGGTGCGTAATACAATTCGCCCCACTGCCCCTGAGCCTGGTACACGGGCACCGGAATGCCCCACGGCCCCATGGGCGTCGGGGCAAATTGCGCCATGATCGTCACGCTCAAGGCTGGCATGAATACGGTGGCATAATTGCCTGGCCCGAGCCGGATGGTGGACCAGGGATTGACCAGATTGGGCAGTCCCACCGCCTGCGCATGATTCGTCACCCATGCGCTCCCGTTCCAATAGGTCCACGCTGAACTCACCGCCAAATCCCCGACGGGCGCGCGCGCCACCTTCGGTCCGTCATAAATGTAATAGTAGCCATCACCCCCGTTGACGAATGAACCGTAGTTGTCCGTGCCGGGGGAGGGAACCTCGCTTATGCTGTCCAGCGTCAGTTCCGGCAGCGACAGCGTGGCCACGGCCATGCCGGTGTTCGTTATGGCGGCGGCATTGATCTCGTTCAGCAGCACCAGCAGCTTGTTGCTCTCGACCACACTGTCCCCGATCCAATAGAGATTCGCCGGATTGGTGGGCACAAAAAACGTCGCGGTCCCGTTGTTCATCCAGTACAGATTGGTTCCCACCTGATGCACCAGGCTGTTGCGCGGCAACGAGCCGCCGCCGTGAATGTTGGAATAAAACGTGTTCGTGAGCGTCATCGTCCAGGTATCATTAAAGATCCACGCCACGCTGCCATCCGGCAACTGGGCCGATTTGTCGTTGTCTCCGCCGCCCCAGCCGACGCTGTTGGTCTTGGAATAGTTCAATTGTCCCCATTGCCAGAGGTAGGTCATGGGAATGTCCCATCCGTCATTGTTGGTCAGGTCCAACACTTCCACGTCGTCCAGCCAGTAGTTTGCCGCCGTTTGAAAGTCAAAGGCCACCGTCACCGTGCCGGAAGCCCGGAAGGCATAGAGGTATTCCTGATAACTGTTTGCATTGGTCGAAATTTGAAAGGGAATCTGGGGATAAGCCGGAACCGCCCCGTTGAAATTGATCCCCAGCTTGGCGAAATCCACGCTCGCACTCGCCCAAAACCGCAGCACGTAGGTGTCCGAGCTGCTGGCGGTGAACGGACTGCTGGTAATCTGCACCGAATTGGAAGCCGTGCCCGGGTTGCTGACCGTTACCAACAGCGCGTTGGTGCCCGTGTGGATATCACCGGTCGAATTGGCAAACGTCGCCACGCCGCCGCTGAGCAGGCTGCTGTTCCAGCCGGACAAACCGGATTCAAAGCCGCCGTTCGTCAGGAGCTGGGCGCCCGCCGGGCTGACCGCGAACCAGACCAGCAAGCCAGGCAGCCAAAGCCATAGCTTCGGCCGGCGGCGGGTTTGCGGGATGACCGCCCGGGCTGGCGCGACAGCATGGGCCGCGCGTTCCTCAGGCATCGGCAGTTTTATATCGTTACGCATAGCTATTGCACCAGAACGCGATAGAACATTTGTGAATTGGTCATTGGCGCCACGTAGGGCGAGGCGCCGCCATTGGTTATCCACGGCCCGGTGAGGTTCGTTGCCTGCAACAGCATGCCATTGGGCCATGCCAAGACGAGGCCGCCGCCGGACCATTGCATGGCAACCTGGACCGGTGAAGACGGCACCGCCGCGACGACTTCGAAGGCGTTCAACCCCGCATAATAGCCGTTGGTCACCAGGAGATCAAAGGCGCCACCGGAAAGATTGGTGAACACCAGATAGTTTGCGCCGGGCGTTTCGCCGGCCACACCCGGGTTCATCGGAGTGAGGTCCCGGGTAAAATGCCCGTCATTGTTCGTGGTCGTGGTATAGAGGTTCCATTGCTGGGTTCCCAACACCGGTGAAGTTGTTGTTGGTCCCGCGTGATACCTGATATAATTCTGGCCGCCCCATCCCACCACGCCGCCATTGTAATAGAAATACAGGTCGTAGCCGTTGGTAAATACGGAATCCAAATTAGTCACGGATAAGTACCAGCCGTTGTTAACCACAATAAAACTGTCCATGAGAGCCAGGTTGTCCGGCTGGGTGGTCTGCTCGTTGATGTAATTCGGCTCGCCGGCATAATCATAGACCAGCACCGCGCCGGAGGGGACCGGAATCCCGTTGGTGGAGTAAAACGGCACCGGACTGACGCCGTTGCTGGCCCCGTCGGGGCCGTATAAGTTGAACCAGTATTCCGTGCCCAGCGCCCCGGCTCCCTCGCCGCTGTTTATGGCGTCATATCCCCAATTCTTGTCGGCGGCGCATTTCACGGACAGGCGCGGCCCGGCGGCGGTGGCGATATTGTCTCTGGTCAAGACCGTCAGCGAAGCCACGGAACTGGTCACCCACTGGCCGCCGGCGGCAAACGCCAGGCGATAGTAAGCGGAATTGCAGGTCATGACGTTGGCGAGCGTCAGCGTATTGGTGGTCGCCCCGGGCACGTTCGCATAATCACCGCCGCCTGCGCTCGTCTGCCACTGGAAATCATACGGCGGCATTCCGCTCCAATTGGAACAGGTGAGCGTCACCGTCGCCCCTTGAGTTATCACATTCGCCGGATTCGCCACCGGCGGGCTGATCGCAGGCAGCGCCGGATTGACCGTGAGGCTCAACACGGTTTGCCGGGGAATGTTCCAGCCGCCGGCCACCAATTCCAGGGAACCGCTGGCAACGCTGTCGTTGGTGAACTCGACGGTGACCACTTTTGCTTCGCCGGGTAAAAGCGAGAAATAATTGTCACTGTAGATCGTCGGCAAAACCCTCGCGCCGGTGCTCGCGTTCAGCATTTGGAGCCGGATGGCGAAAGCGATCCCGGCACCCGGGTTGGTCAGGGTCGCGGTAATGGTGGTCGTGGCGTTCGTGATTCCATAGCTCGCGGAACAGAGCGGGCTGACGCTGGGGAGCGAACTGAGGGCGCTGTAGCTCAAGTCATTGGTTCCCCGCCAGTAAAAATTGTCGGACAGCAGACAGCCGCTGGCGTCGGTCAGCTTCAGCTTGATGAAATGGACGCTGGACAGGCCGGTGGTCCAACTGGTCACGCTGTTACAAACTTGGAACTCAAACATTGAGTAGCCCCACATGGTCGCGCGTTGAGTCCCATACATCCGCACATAGCGGCCGGTGGCCGGGGAAAAGCTGGACGTGGACCAGCCGCCCGACGAACTTAACACCATTCCGTTGGTGCTCCAGACGGTGGTCCAATGGGTGGCGTCATTCGACACCTGGATCTGGAAGGCGCTCGCATAGGCGGTTTCCCAAAGGATCGTCACGGAGTCAAAGCTCTGGGTGGACCCCAGATCCACATAAAGCCATTGGGGATCGCTGTAAGCGCTCGACCAGCGGGTGGACAGATTCCCGTCCACGGCAAACGGGATGGCGTCGTTGGTGTTGTCAATGGATGACGCATAAGCGGGCTGGTGAAGGGCCAGATTGTTGCCGGCGTTGAACAGGGTGAAGCAATTGGAAAGGCTGTCGGCGGCCAGATTGATTCCTGGAATATTGGTGCTGAATCTGAGGGAGCCGTCCAGATTATAAACCTGGATGCCGGCGGACACATTGGTCAGTGGTTGGGCGGTGGCATTGATGACTCTCACTGAATTATCCGCGCAATCCCACTGGATATGCACCGGTTCGCAGCCTTTCTTGCTGCCAAAATAGGCGCCCCCCACCTCAAAATACCAGTCATAAGTCTGCCAGATGGTTGACGGCCAGGCCGGCTGGCTCATCCAGAGCAGGACGCCGCTGCCATCGTTAAACAGCTTTGCGTTCCAGGCTTCAAAAATGGCTTTGTAGGTTGACAGGTTCAACAACTGCGCCTTTTCACAAAAGTCCGTTATGCTGGTCGCCGCGCCATATTCAGTGCTGACGGCGTTGGTATATTGCGGCAGGCCCTTGTTCCCAATGTCCGTGGCCCAATCATGCAGCCCCCAGTTGGTGTCGCCGGGGGGCCAGAGACTGGCCGCCGGCATCATCGCCTCCAGGCTTTCCACTGGCGGGATCGAAGGCAGGCCGATCTCGGTGGTAAAGCCGTAGGCATTGCTGAAATACCACTCCGGGTCTTGCACCGCATAGGGCCCGCCGCCGTGGATGCCGCCCGCGTTGGAGGCGGGGAAGTAGATTCGTGTGCCATCCAGTTGACTGATGTTCGTTGCCAGGAAGGTGTTCAGCGCCGCCGGCGGGCTGGCCTCGTTCTCGCCGCACCAGACCGCCAGGCAGGCCCGGTTGCGCAGCCGCCGGATCTTGTCCACGGCACTCGCCTCAAACCGGTTCGGATCGCTGGGGCCCAACCCGAAATTGGATCCGTTCAGCCAGAATTCATCCCAGACCATGATCCCGTATTTGTCGCAGGCATCGTAAAACCCCCCAAGATCCGAAGTGCCGTGCCAGGCGCGAATCATCGTAAAATTCATTCCCTGGTGCAGACGGATCGCCGTGTCCAGTTGTGCGTCCGTATATTTCAGCATCGCATCGGGCATTCCCCAGTTGCCGCCCTTGCAGAGAACCAACTGCCCGTTGCAGGAAAGCTGCAAGTCATGGCCGTTCGTATTGTAGGAATACTGCCGGATGCCAAAGCTGACCGTTTGCACGTCCGAAACATTCGTCCCCATCAGGAATGACAGTTGCAAACTGTGCAGGTTTTGCGGTCCATAACCGTTGGGCCACCATAGCGCCGGGTCGCGGATGGAAAGCTGCGGGATCTGGCCCGGCCCCAGCGCGAGGTTCGTCGCCACCGCGGCGGCAATCGTCACATTGGTCTGAAAATTGATGCCGTCCGGCAGGATGACGCCGCTCAGGGTGCCACTGACTGCGGTGTTGCCGGAGTTGGTCAGCCCAACCTGAATGGCCAGGCTGGCCGGCGAGGTGTTTGGCAGCGGCAAGGTGGTGGCGACGAACGGATCAACGATGCTGACCGCGGCCGAGGTGCTCAGATAGACATCTTGATAAATTCCAACGTCCCGCCCGGCCACTATCGGCATGAAATCCCAGCCGTCCGCGGCGATGAAGGCCGGCGAATCCCAAACGGTCGCGTTCGACCAGTAAAGCAATACCGCGACGCAATTGGTCGCCGCGGTCGAGACCAGCGACGTGATGTCGAATTTG
This sequence comes from uncultured Bifidobacteriaceae bacterium, assembly GCA_964532525.1. GTDB lineage: Bacteria > Verrucomicrobiota > Verrucomicrobiia > Limisphaerales > UBA11358 > UBA11358. The sequence goes on along the minus strand of CAZHIM010000044.1, from coordinate 31,864 downwards.
CCCCGTTCGAACGGGCCCGGGATGCTGCCGGCGTACGAACCATTGACATAGATGTCGGCTTCCCAATTGATGCCGTTGAAGTTCAGCCAGATTTTCTGTCCCGCATAACTGGCTGGCACGTAGAACGTGTCCCGATACCAGTAATAGGTGTCGTAACAGCCGGAATCCTCCAGCCCGGCCATGTTCGTTCCGAAATACGGATCGGGAATCAGCCCGGCATTTTGATAGCTGGTCAGGGCGGTGCCCGGCACGACGGCATCAATCCAAGGCGATGAATTAAAACCCACCGCTGAAATCTCGGCGCCCGTTTGGGTCACGTCCGGAACCCTGGCCAATTGCCAGCCGCCGGCCAGCAGCTGCGTCGCCGGCGAAGCCGCACCAACCATTCCCGGTTGGGACAAGGCAAACCACACTCCCAAGGAGCAGAGCAGCAGGAGGCCATGGAACCGGCCAGGATGCCGCCAGGATGACTCAGGTTGCCCGCGCATAGGTGTCAAACAGGCTGCGGACGACGAGCGCCCTTTCAAACTCCGCGCGCGACATGGATTTGGCCGGCGTGACCTCTATTGCCATTGGCCCGGACGAATCAAGATGGACAAAGTTGTCCGAATAGCGGGCGTCCGCCTCCGCCAGGCTTAACCACGCCCACAACGCCGGCTTGGCGGCGGAAACCGTGACGCGGAATCCGGTTTTGGTTTCTGCCACCTCGGTTTTCAGGCCGGGATCCACGAGCTGCAGGTCTTTGGGCCGGGCGAACGTCACGAGGTTGCGCGACACGTCACGGCCGTCAATTTTCAGCTTGAGCCAGACGAGCAGATTATTGGCGCCATGCCGTTGGCTCATTGAATTCAAATCCAGCGTTTGGGCGACCACGCTTTTCCGCGGCGCGATGTCCACCGCGAGCGTGCCGTCATTGAGCAGTGTCCCTTGCAGATCGGTGACGCGCCATTCCAGTGTGCCGCGCTGGGACGCCGGCAGGTCCGACGTGAGAAAAACCGCCACGGTTTTTGCCTTCGCATCCTCCAGCCCGGAAATCATCGCCGGGGCGTAGAAATGCCGGGCCGCGTAGTGCAGCGCCTTCCACCGGCCGTAATAATCCACCGAAGCCCAGCTGGCGACCGGCCAGCAGTCGTTGTATTGCCAGAAGAGGCAGCCCATGGATTGCGGCATGTGCTGGCGCCAGTATTCCGCGCCCAGTTTGACGCCAAAAGCCTGCACCAACTGGCTGACCCAGAGCGTGCTTTCGAAATCTTTGCCGGCCCGGAAATAATTCCCGGTCATGCTCTTGATGCGGTCGTTGCCCTCCGGACATCGCTGATGCCATTTCATGATGTCGGTCATGGTGGAAGCGCGGTCCCCGGCGTCGGTATAGGCGCAAACCGTGCTGGGCTCGGGAAAAGATTGATAGCCAAACTCGCTCATGAAGCCGCTGAGTTCCCGATACGCTTCAAAGGTGCGCGCGCCCCACCAGACACCCCAGTAATGCACGTCCCCGCAATCCGGGCTGCCGGAAACATAGCTCGCTTGCGGCGCGCAGGCCTTGACCTCGTCGGCGAGCGCCCGCTTGAACAGGCTCTCGTAGCCGTCGCGGCCCATCGAAAATTCCGACCAGTCGTCCTTCACCAGCAGGCTGATCTCGTTGTTGCCGCACCACACGGCGATGCACGGATGATGACGCAGGCGCTTGAGATTATCGCGCGCCTCGTGGCGGACATTTTCGACAAATCCCGCATCGAAGGCCGGATAGCTTGCGCAGGCGAACTTGAAGTCCGCCCACACGCAAATCCCCAGTTCATCACAGGCGTCATACAAGGCATCTTCCTCGTAATACCCCCCGCCCCAAAACCGCAGCATGTTCATGTTCACCGCCGCGGCATCCGCGATGTACTGGCGCAGGCGCTCCGGCGTGACCCGGTTGCTGAACGCATCGGACGGAATCCAGTTTGCGCCTTTCGCAAAAAAGTCCACCCCGTTGACGACAAAATGCAGAGGCCGGTCCTGCTCCTTTTCGACGATTTGCAGCGTGCGCAAACCGATGCGTTTGGTGACCGAATCCAGCTTGCGGCCATCGCCGCCGAGCAAATCCACGCGCACCTCGTAAAGGGGCTGCCCGCCCAGGCCATTGGGCCACCAGAGCTTTGGCTCATTGAGCAGCAGTGCGCCGTCGCCTTTGCCGTCCGTGAGGGCGATCGTTGTGTCCCCAACGGTTTGGCCGTTCTGGGCCACCGTGAGCCGGGCGCGCAAGGCGCTGCCGGCGACATTCTGCGACGACACTTGGACCGTCAGACCGACGCGACCTTTGCGGGAATGGTCTTGCAGAATCAACACATCATCCAGCCGCGCCTGATCCACGGCTTCGAGGCAGATGTTCCGCCAGATGCCGCTGGTGATGAGCGTCGGCGCCCAGTCCCAGCCGAAATGACACGGCTGCTTGCGCAGCCAGGCGCGGCCGGTGACTCCCTTGTTTTCCTTGCGTTTGCCCTCGAGCGCCTTGACAAACGCCGCCGGGGAGGCAATGGAAATTTCGATGCGATTTTCGCCCGGCCGCAGCCCCGGCTTCACATCAAATTCCCAGGTGCGAAACATGTTGTCCGTTTTTCCAATCTCCCGGCCGTTTACGCGGATCGTCGCCAGCGTGTCCAGGCCCTCGCAGCGCAACCGCACCTGCCGGTGGGAGAGCGTCTCCGCATCCACATCAAACTTGCGTCGGTAAACCCAGTCGGTTTCGCCAACCCACTGCACGGATTTCTCATTGTCGCGGTAAAAGGGGTCCGGAATTTTCCCGGCGGCGAGCAAATCGGTGTGAATACAGCCGGGCACCTGGGCGGGGATCCAGTCCTGGGTTCCGGCCTGCGCCACCTGCCAGCTTCCGTTCAGCGAAACGCAACGGAGATTGCTGGTGGCCGCGCGGACCGTGCGCGGAAGCAGCGCGCCGCCGATGCAGAGCGTCGCCGTGGCCGCGGCGGACGCGGTCAGAAATTGACGGCGCGAAAGACGGCTGGCGGTGGGCGGCGGCGGGTTCATGAATTGCGGTTTCTTATGCAGAAACAGTTTAGAACAACACCCGGAATTGTCGCTGGTCACCGGTGCCAAAAGTGCGGGGCATCCGTGCCAGCAGACAGGCTCACCGCGCGGCCTTTATTTCGCAAGCCGGGACGGCATCAGCGCCGGCGGACGGTCTTTTGCTCCAATCGCCCGGCGGTAATCCGGGCCGGAGGTCATCCCCGATTTGATTTCGCCGCCCGCCGCAAGGGGCTCTTGCGTGGGAGTGCTCGCCCGGATCGCGGTGTCATTCAGCTTTTCAGCTTTTCAGCCTTTCAAATAGCATTATGTTTGTTTCCACCATGCCACCCAACCCAGCCATCCTGCGTTGTCAATGTGACCGCGCGCAGCGAAGGGTTCGGCCGGGGCGCAGCTTTCCGGCTCGAAATTCCCGTGACGCCACCCCGGGGAATCACTGCCACAACGAAACCGACTCTGAACTATGCCAAATTTTTCCTGGGAAGACTCCGCGCCGCCGAGAATCCTGATCATTGACGACAATCCGTCCGTGCATGACGCGTTTGATGAAATCCTGCGCCGTGAGCCGGCCAATGAGAAGCTGGAACAGGAGGAGGCCATCATGTTTGGCCCGGCCGGAGAACCGCGCGTGCCAAAACCGACCTATCAAACGGACCATGCGTTGTCGGGCGCCGAAGGCGTCGAAAAAGTGCGCCAAGCCAGGGCGGCGGATGCCCCCTATCAAGTTGCCTTCGTGGACATTCGCATGCCGGGCATGGATGGGGTGGAAACCATTGAACGCATGTGGCAACTGGATCCGCACCTCCAGACGGTGATTTGCACCGCCTACGCCGATTATCGGTGGGAGGACCTGGCGAAGCGGCTGGGGGAGACTGACCGTCTGCTGGTTTTGAAAAAGCCGTTTCATGAGATTGAAGTCATGCAACTTGCCAGCACGCTGGCGCGAAAATGGATTCTGGGCCGGCAGGCGGCCATGAAATTTGAGCAGGCCCAGGCCCTGGTATCGCAGCGCACGCAGAAACTCATCGAATTTCACCGCCGCGAACATCAACGGATTGAGGAACTCGATCAGTCCAAACTCCGTCATCTTACGAACTTGGCGCAGGAATTCCGCGGACCGTTGACGGTCATGTTGCACACGCTCGAAAACGCGCCCGCCGGCGCCGCGTTTGAAAAATCCGCGCGGGAAACCATGCAGCGCAACGCCCAGACCCTCCGGCAACTGGTTGAGGACTCGCTGCTCGTGCGCCGGCTGGAACTCGAGGACCGGCGCCTGGATTGGACCCAAATAGAGTTCATCGCCTTTGTGCGCGGATTGATTCAGATGTTCGCCGCGGGCGCCGGCGAGCGCGGCATTGAACTGGATTTCGATGCCGAAGTGGATTCGCATCCGATCCGGACGGACACGGTCAAGCTCGAAAAGGCGTTGTTCAATATTTTTGCCGCCGCGCTGGGCGCGGCTGCGGACAAAAGCCATCTTTTAATCCGGATTAAACCCGAAGACTCAGGCGTGGCACTCGACTTGGAAATTCCCAGGCCGATCCGGGACGTTGTGGACCTGCAGGAGCGTGACCTGGGACTGTTGCTGAGCCACGAAATTCTCCGGTTGCTCGGCGGCGACTTGCGGGTCGAACCTTCCCACACGCACGCGGCGGACCAAGCGCCCGGCTTGAGCCTGCTGGTTTCCTTTCCGGGAGCCGGCCCGGAAACAGCCCCCGCCGCCGGCTCCGAAATGTCCGCCCGGCCTGCTCCCGGACCGGAGGAAACCATCGAAAAGAGCCAGCCGGTGATCCTGGTCATCGAGGAAAACACCGACCTCCGCGCCTTCATCCGTGAAGGTTTTGGCGACGACTATTCCGTTGTGGAAACGGGCACCTCCGTGCAGGGCCTGGCCGCCGCCGCGGACGGCGTGCCCGACCTCATCGTCATTGGCACGGGCGGCTCAAAGACGGATGGCGTCCGTTTGTGCGCCGAGTTGAAGCACCACGAGATCACCAGCCACATCCCGGTGGTATTGCTCGCCTCGGATGATTCGGAGGCGGTCCAACTGCGCGCGCTGGAGGCCGGAGTTGACGATGTCCTAAGCAAGCCGTTCCGCCTGCCCCTGCTCAAGGCGCGCGTGAACAATCTGCTGGAAAACCGTCGAAAGCTGCACGAGCATTTTCAGCAGTTGCAAACGGTGCTGCCGCGCGAACTGGCCACCAACCAGATGGACGCGGAATTTCTCCGGCGCGTGGTGGAGATCGTGGAGAAAAACCTGGCAGACTACGAATTCGACATGGAAAAACTGGCGCGGCTGATGGCCGTCAGCCGGCGCCAGTTGTTTCGAAAATTCAAGGCCCTGGCCGGTTCCACGCCAAACGTCTTCATTCGCGACATCCGGCTCAAGCGGGCGGCGCAATTACTTCGTGAATCGAACATGACCGTTTCGGAGATCATCTATACGGTGGGATTTTCCGATCCGAAATACTTTCGCAACATTTTCCGCGAACACTTCGGCGTGCTGCCCGGCGAATATAACAAGCCCGTGAAGGCCGCCGGTTAGGACAACCGCGCTAATGCGGCGGTGTGGCGTGGAACTTGACTGAGCCAGGAGGGGCCGTGGGTTTGGCCGGCGGCCGGGCGCATGCGCTTTTCCCACCCGGGGCGGGCGGCCGGACAGTCGTCATCCTCTGGCGATGAATCTGTAAGTCCACTTTACACGGAGGGTCAGGAGTGCCATTGGCACTCCTGACCCTGTAACTTGGGCACTTATCCACAAATAGAGTTGTTCGCGGCCAGGGCCAGGGCTGATAGGTGGCGATAAAATCAGAGTTACAGATCATATTTTCACAGAACCCTTGACGCCAAGTTGCAAATTTATGACATTGGCGTTCCACTAATATCTCAATCGTGAACCGCAGAAAACTTTTATTCTATCCGCACTTATCCTGGTCGCGGCTGGCGTCCTGATCAGGCCGCCGCCTTTGGCGCGGTGATTGCGGCCGAGGCGGCCGCGTGTCAAACAACAAACCTATGAATAACCGTTACCAAGCCACACCGTGGCGATTTCCGCTTCATTGTTTCTGGCGGGGCATCGCGGCGGCGTTGGCCATGGCCTGCGCCAGCCTGGGCGCCAAGGAACCGGGCACTTTGAATCTGGCGGGCACCCGACACTTTGACAGCGACAGCATTGCCAGCACCGGAAAGCCGGAACGCCGATGGCTGAGTTACCCGGGCGCCCGGCTTTGCGTCAACCCGGCCACCAGCGATTCAGTCGTCGCGGACACCCCGACGAATTTGGAACTCGATCTGGGAGGATATATTGGCACGACGGTGGTGCGCCTATCGAACGTGGTCCGCGCCGGCTTGCGGGACGCCAGCCAGCCGGATTCCGCACCCGAGTGGGCCGTGTCCGGCAGCACAAAATGGTTTCCGTACAAGCTGGAATTCACCGGCCGCTTCGCCGCCGGCGCCACGCTGACAGGGACCGACGCTTTTATCGGCCGGGACGGCGCATTGATTCGCACCCTGGACGTCAAAGACGCCGGGGCCAAGTCGCTGTTGCTTTGCGGCCAGGCGGACGAGAGCAGCCGATTGGCCTGGGACGAAGACAACCACGCGCTGTTGGTGACCGGCACGAACTATTTCTACGCCCTGCGATTCGTTGAGCTGGGCGGCCGCGCCAGGAAGCCGGCCGAAGCCGTCACAAAACCGCTGCTCAAGGGAAACCAGTGGCGGCTGGAGCTGCCGCTGAACGGCGGGGCCGGGCATTACGGAATCAGCTTTGGATTTGCCACGCGGCCCGAGGGCCAGCACGTGTCTGTGGAGCGCGCGCTACGCGCCTTCCAACAACCGGTCAAGGACAGCCTGGACAAGGTCAAGACGCTGATGGATCAATTCCTCGGCAAAGTGCCGGCGCCGCAGCAATGGGATTGGCAGGCGGTGAACGCGTATGGAGTGACTCCGGAGAAATGGCGGCAGGCTTATTACATGGCCTGGACGTTCCTGTATCAGAGCACCCTGGACGTGCTGCCGGAAAATCCGGCGTTCCCCTATCCCCAGATGAGCCTGGGCAAGGGCGCGCTTTGGGATGGCGGCGAACGGACTTCGATCGCGACCTGCGGCTGGGAAAGTTTCCTGGGCCTGCAATGGTTTTCGTTTATCGATCCCGATTTCGCCTGGCGCGCCTATGAAGGCATCATGTCGCGCGTGGACGGGGAGGGGCGCCTGGGCGGGGAATCGCTGCCGTCGCGCAAGGCGCAGACCGCGTGGATGCTCTACCAGCGGCAGGCGGACAAGCAGCGGCTGGCGGCCGTTTACCCGGCCCTCAAGCGCTACCTGCTGTGGCGGGAGCAGAACCCGCGCTGGATCTGGAGCGGCGGCCATGACATGGCGGACGAAAAGGACCTGGAATTCGTGGTCTCGTGGCTGTTTGACATTGAATACGCCGCGCGGATCACCGAGGCCCTGGGACGGCCCGACGAGAGCGCCTTTTGGCGCGCCAAGGCGCAGCCTATGATCGCCAACATGAACCGCTGGTTTTTCTCCGACCCGGAGGAGCTGCACCAGTATTATTTCACCAATTCCGGAACGCATGCCACGGCCAAAAGGAATGAAGTGCGGCCCATCATGGTACTTACGGCGCTGGGCCTGCCGGTTCTGCCGCCGGCCATGCAGGAGCGGCTGGAACAGCTTTTCGCGGCCCAGCACAAGCCCGACGCCGCGGCCGACGGCTTTAATTATCTGAAATACCCGGACAACAATTTCGTGGCCTACGGTTTGATTGACCATCACAACCTCCAGGCCCGCGAGTACCTGGAGGCCCTCTTGCGGGATTTGATTCGCGGCGGCGAATTTGCCGAGACACTCGAAGGTGGCGACGGGAAAAATCCCACCACGGGCGGCGTGAAGCCCTCATTGTTCAATGCCATGAACATCATTGAGTTCACCTGGCTGCTGAACGGGATCCGTTACGACTCCGGCTCGCCGGCGGCCTACGTCTTGCCGGGCCGGCCCCAACCTCATAAATAAATCGCCGGCCCGCAACCCAAGTCGGCAAGGATACCCACAAGACCATCACCCATGAGCGAAACTGACCTGGTCAAACGATTCGCGCAAAACCCCATTTTGTCGCCGAAAGACATCCGGCCCAGCATTCCCGGCATGAAAGTGGAATGCCTGTTGAATCCGGGAGTGTTCCGGTTCAAAGGGCGCATCTGGCTGTTGCTCCGCGTGGCCGAGCGGCCCGAACAAAAGCCGGGCAAAACCACGTTTCCCATTCTGGACCATGGCGCGGTGAAAATCCGTGAATTCGAAAATACGGATCCCCGGCTGGACTTGAGCGATCCGCGGGTGGTGACGTTTGCCGGCGAGGATTATTTGACCACGCTCTCCCATCTTCGCCTGGTGAGCAGCGAAGACGGGATTCACTTTCGCGAAGAGCCCGGCTATCCCCCGCTCACGGGACAGGGCCCGCTCGAAGCGTACGGGATTGAGGACTGCCGCGTGGCGCGCATTGGTGCCAAGTATTATTTGACGTACACGCAGGTTTCGTCCAACGGCGTGGGCGTGGGCTTGCGCTCGACCGATGACTGGAAAGACATCCAGCAGCATGGAATGATGCTCGCGCCGCACAACAAGGATTGCGCCCTGTTTGAAGAGCAGATCGCCGGGAAATACCAGGCTCTGCACCGGCCCAGCAGCCCGGAAATCGGTGGCAACTACCTTTGGATCGCGGAGTCGCCGGACCTGCTGCACTGGGGAAATCACCGCTGCATTGCCCATACGCGCGCGGGCAGTTGGGATAGTGCCCGGGTGGGGGCGGGCGCCCCGCCGATCCGCACGCCCGCCGGCTGGCTGGAGATTTACCATGGCGCGGACGAGAAACATCGTTATTGCCTCGGAGCCCTGCTGCTGGATCTGCAGCAGCCGTGGAAAGTCCTGGCCCGCTCGAAGACTCCCATCCTGGAACCCACCGCCCCGTATGAATGTTCCGGATTTTTCGGCCAAGTGGTCTTCACCAACGGCCACTTCGTGGACGGCGACCAAATCACGATGTATTACGGCGCGTCCGACAGCGTGATTTGCGGCGCGCGCCTGTCCATCGCCCAAATCCTGAAATCACTGTAACCCCTCATCCCATGTACAATCCGTTCACTGAACTGCGGGTATTCCTGTCGTATCCCCGCAACATGCGGGTGCTGCTGATCACGAACCTCATCTACGCGTTCGTGATGCCGATCGTCGAGATCTTCATCGCCGCCTATGTCATGCGCAATTCCAACGATCCCCGGCTGGTGATGGCGTATCAGCTGGCGATTTACAGCGGCATTCCCTTCACGTTCCTGGTCAACGGCTGGCTCTTGCAGCATATCGGCGTCCAGCGCCTCTACTCGCTGGGCATGCTGATCAGCGGCCTCTCGATGATTTGCATGATGTCCCTGCACCAATTGAGCATTGCGGGCCTGGTGGTGGCGGGCGTGCTCATGGGCATGTCGATCGGTTTCTATTGGTCAAACCGCGATTTTCTGGCCTTGTCCAGCACCAATGACTCAAACCGGAATTATTATTACGGCTTGGAAAATTTCTTTTCCACCGCCGTCAATATTGTTTGGCCGGCCAGCGTTGGGGGATTCATCGGTCTGCTGGCTTTGCGGGGACAGGCCAATCTCGCCTATGTCATCATTACCGTCATTGTGTTTGTGCTGGCGGTCTTCGCGTCGGTGGCAATTCATCAGGGCAAGTTCCAGAACCCGCCCGCGACCAAGTTCATCTATTTCCGCTTCCACTGGCTCTGGAATTGCATGCAATTGCTGGCCATCCTCAAGGGCGTGGCGCAAGGCTGCATCGTCACCGCCCCCGCCATGCTCATCATGACCCTGGTGGGCAAGGAGGGATCACTCGGATTGCTGCAGACCATCGGAACGATTTGTTCGGCCATTCTGTTGTATATCCTCGGCCGCACCACCGGCCCCAAGCACCGCATCTTCATTTTTGGGATCGGCCTGACCCTGTTTGTGCTGGGCGGCATTCCCAACGCCATGTTCTTCAACCGGACGGGAGCCCTGGTCTTCATGCTCTGCCTGGCGCTCGGGCGCCCCTTCCTGGACATCGGCTACTTCACCATCCAGATGCTGGTGATCGACACCGTTTCGGCCATCGAGAAGCGCAACAAATATGCCTATCTTTTTAATCAGGAATTCGGCTTCTTCATCGGCCGGTTCGGGGGCTGCGGCCTGTTCCTGTTGCTGGCCACCATGAAGGACACCACCTTTGCCTTGCGCTATTCCGTTCTGCTCGTCGGCCTGGTGCAACTGCTTTCGGTGTTCGTGGCGCGCGTGCTTTTGCGGGCCTGCGCCAAGTATGCGGTGGCGCCGGCGGACGAACTGGCCGGGGCCAGCCATTGATCGAATCCCAGCGGCCGGATGCCACGGACCGCCGCGTTGTTAATCGCGCCGGCGGGAAGCTGGGTGAATGCCAACCTTTGGCGCGGGCGCCAGCCGCCCCGTGGCTTGTGCGCCGATGGCCATGGAGATAGCATCGCGTGGACCACAAGCGGCCACGTCTATGAATGATTTATCAGTGCGACCTCCCGCGATCAGCGAACTGCCCAGGGTCATGCGGTTGTTCAGCAATGAGCCCATCCGGCCGCAAGCCCAGATTCTGGTGGCGGTGAAATCCAAACCGGTCGCACGTTTTGTCGGCGCCTTGGCGGGCTGGCTGGAGGGCGAGTTTGGGAAATTTCACCTGGCCTGTTTGCCGGGAACCGCCCGGCAAGACGCGGCCAAGGCGTTGCTCCAGGAGGCCGCTGTGACCGCCCGCGCGTCCGGCCTGAGGCACCTCATGTACGGCAAGCTGCTGGCCGAGGCGGACGAGACCTACGCCCTGCTGCGGGAACAGGGTTTGTCGGTCATGCGCACGGAGCGCTTTTTTGAACTCGACGTGGCCGTGAGCATGGCCCGGGTGATGAAATTGCTGGAGCGGCACCAAGCGGCGATTCCCGGCGACTGGCACACGGAATCCATCCGGCATCAGCCCCCGGAGCAGGTGCTGGATTTGATTGCCGAATATCGGTTGATGCCACCGGACGAAATTCGGGCTGGCTGGCGATGGGGGGAGCCGACGGCTTTTCATCCGGACATTTCCAATATTCTATTTGAGAAGGAGGAGGCTTTCGGAACGCTGCTGGCCCGGGTCAAGGGCGATGCGGCCTGTTTTGACGTGCGGGTGGTCAGGCATCCGGATCCGCGTCTGGGCGGACTCGCGAATCTTTGCATGTTCCATCACTGCCTGAAACAGTACGACCCGTCGGATCCCGTGCGCCGGTTGCAGTTCCGAAGCGGCGAGCACGAGCATCGGGAGACGGCGAATCTGGCCATGCGGATGGGCGGGAAAGAACTCGCTCCGCGGCATGTACTGGTCTTGGCGCTGTAGGCAAAGGGAGCCGCGATGTTTCCAACGGGGGGGCGTGGCGGCGCGCAACGGCCCCTTTTCGTCCTGGCCGACGAGCGGCCCTGAATTTCGGGGAAGCCTAACGGTCTGCCCGGACGATCAACACGGCGTTGGTGCCACCAAACGCAAACGAGTTCGACATAACCGTCGTGAGTCCGGACACCTTTCTCGCCTGGCCCGGCACGTAGTCGAGATCACACTCCGGATCGGGGACCGCCAAGTTGATGGTCGGCGGCAGGATTTGATGCTGAAGGCTGAGGACCGAGGCAATCAATTCCAAGGCGCCGGCCGCCCCGAGCAAATGGCCGTGCATCGCCTTGGTGGAACTAACCGGAATGGCGTATGCCTTCGCGCCAAACACCTGTTTGATCGCGCGGGTTTCGGTTACGTCATTGACCAGCGTCGCGGTCCCATGAGCATTGATGTAGCCGATGCTGTCGGCGGTAATTCCGGCATTGTCCAAAGCGGCCTGCATGGCGGCCGCCATTCCGGCCTCGGACGGTTTGGTGATATGCCCGGCCTCGGCCGTGGTACTGTAGCCAATGACCTCGCCGAGAATCCGGGCGCCGCGGCGCAGCGCCCGGTCTCGGGACTCCAAAACCACCATCGCCGCGCCTTCGCCCAGGACAAATCCGGAGCGATCCTTGGAGAAGGGGCGGCACGAGGCCGCGGGGTCGCTGGCTTCCGGCGCCAAGGTGCCGAGGCTTTCCCAAGCCATGAGGAGTCCGTACTCCAGGCTGGCTTCCGAACCGCCCGCCAACATGACATCCGCATAGCCATGCTGGATGAGGCGGAACGCTTCGCCGATGGCCACGGCCGACGAGGAGCAGGCCGTGGAATACGTCAGGCAGGCGCCCTTCAGGCCGAATCGCGCGGAGATGTGTGAGACCGGGGCGTTGTTCATCGCCATGGGAATCGACAACGGAGGAAGCCGGGTTGCGTTTTCGACCAGCAGTTGGATATGGCTGTCAAACAGCGCCTTGATTCCGCCGACGCTGGTCCCCACATAAACTCCGGACCGCCGCTTTTCCTCTTCCGCCAGCTCCAGCCGCGCATCCTGGACGGCCTGTTCCGCCGCCACCAGGGCAAATTGGCTGACCGGATCCAATTTGCGCGCAATGTTTCTGGGAAAATGCTCCTCCGGGTTGAAAGCACATCGGGCGGCAATGCGTATTCCCAAGCGGGGGGCAAAATCATCCGGAAATCTGCTCACGCCGGATTTGCCGGCGATAAGATGGTCGAAGAATTCCGGGCCGGAGTTTCCCAGCGGCGAAACCACGCCCACCCCGGATATCACCACCCGATTCATTCGGTTTTCGGGTTCAATGGTTGCCCCGGCGTTTGTTCCTTTACCGTCCGCTCAACCAAGGCGATTAGATCTTGAACCGATTTCAGGTCGAGGTTCTGGGTGGGGAGCTTGATTTTGAACTCCTTCTCGATGGCGTAAAAGAAATCAACCATGTCCAGCGAGTCGAGACCAAGACTTTGGATGGGCGCATCCGTCTTTATCAATCCCACATCAATGTTGTACTCGTTTAGCAACAACGTCTTGAGACGTTCCAGAATGGTCTTGGTCATGCTTAGATATTGCCAGCACTCACCGCCGGTACGGTTTTAGGTTCGTCCCGATTATCTTGAGGCATAAAACGGAAACTTCAAGTGTGCAATAAAGCCACAGCCGCTGAAGGCCTACCATCCCGCCGGGGCCGACGGCGCCACGATTTTGGTGCCGAAGGCGCGGAATTCGGAGAGCCCGGCCGGTTGGCCTGGCGGCAAGCCGGTGAAGTTGATCCGCACATAACGTCCCGTGGTCACGAAAACATCGGCTTGGACCCGGGCGGTGCTGGTGTTTGCGGCTTTGCAGGCGACGAGGGTCCAATGCGTGCCGTCCAGCGAGGTTTGCACGGTGTAATGGTAGATCAGGCCGTCCGCCGGCCAGTGCACCTCGTCCGCCGTCAAATTGCAGGCCGCGCCCAGGTCCACCTGCCACCAATGACCGGTGTGGTCGTCAGCCGCCAGCCAGGCCGTGTCGGCGTTGCCATCGTTGCCGTGGCCGGCCGCATGGCCCGTGCGTTCGCTATCCGCCGTGGACGGCTGGTTCAGCGCAAGATTGTTGGTAAACCAACTCGCGGGGCGGGTGAAGGCGATGTCATCCAGATAACCGCGATAGCCGCCGGCGCCCTCGGGCTGATCGTAGCCCACGTCAATCCGGCTGACGGTCTTGCCGGCCAGGGGGGTCAAATCCACCGTCACATAATTCCACGTGTCCAGAACGAGCTGGCTGCCTTGAGCGGCCGGATGCAGGCGCGTGCCGTGCTGGTCGGTCAGGCCGCTGTCGCGGAGATTGGTTTTGTCCGTGAAGACGAGATCCAGCGCAACGAAGGCGCTGTTGCTTCCCGTGACGAGGCCGCTCGTTTTGGGGCTCTGCGGGAAAACCCAGTAGGAAAGGCGCATGCCGGGGGTAACGATGACATTGGATCCGGTCAAATCAAACGCCTTCATATATGCGCATTCAGTGGCTTGGCCGGAGCCCTTGCCCGAGTACAGGATCGCGTTCTGGCCGCTCTGGCTGTTCTCGTTTCTGATGGCCAGCTCGGGACCGGCCGGTCCGCTGGTGATTGGTCCCACGTTGCTGACGCCGCCGGGCGCCTCGTCGTCCGCGGTGTTGGTCGTGGACAGCGGGATGTCGCTTGATTCCAAACCGGTTCCCCAGACGTACGTGGGTGCGAACGGCGCCGTCATGCCATCCATGTACGAGGGAGGCGCGACCATAATGCCCGCGCCCCAATTGGTATTGGGCGTGTCGGCCATGGTGAAGGCGAGCGTGCCGCCGCCGGCGATGTCGGTGAAACGAATCCAGGCCGCCGGGCAGGCTTGTCCGTTCAGCGTCAGGCTCTGGACATAAGGCGCATCGTCACCGGCGCCGCCGGTGATGGTCACGTCGCCATGGGCCAGGTGCACGACGGCTTGCGGAAACAGCGGCCCATTCAGGATGAGGACGTTGTCGCCGGGGATTTCCGGATACAGGCCGAGTGCCGCGAAGACGTACCAGGACGCCATCTGGCCGAGATCATCGTTGCCGGGCAAGCCGGTCGGCGCGGTGGAAAAAAGTTGCTTCACGCATTGGCGGACGACGGCTGAGGTCTTGTAGGGCTTGCCCAGGAAACTGTAAATCCACGGTGTCTCGGAACACGGCTCGTTGCCCATGTAGGCATAATGCGAACGTCCGGTGTCGGGGTCGTTGATTTGGGTGAAGAAGCCGTCCAAGCGGGCCGCGGCCGCCTCCGGCCCGCCCATCAGGTCGGCCAGCGAGCGCAAATTGAAGGGCACCATCCAGAAATACTGGTAGGCCGTGCCTTCCACATAAGCCCCGCCCTGATCCGCGGGAGAGCCGGCGGACCACCGCGCATCAGCCTCGCGCATTTGCAGATAGCCGGAGTCGGCGTTGAAATGGTTCCGCCAATTTTGGGCGCGATTCATGGCGAGGGTATAATTGGCGGTGTCGCCCAGCGCTTGGGCGAATTGTCCCAAGGCAAAGTCGGCGGAGCAGTATTCCAAGGTCATTGAGACCGGGCCGTAGCCGCCGCGCTCCCCGGCGGGAATGTATCCCAGATTCAGAAAATCGCGCTCCGCGTCGCGCTCCTGCACGCCGTTGACGGCCACGACGGCGGGATTCACGGCGGCCTTCACCATGGCGGCGAGGGCGCCGGCGGTGTCGAAGTTGGTGGCGCCGAAAGCGTACATTCCGGCGATGATCGGCGTGGCGGGGTCACCCATCATGATGCCGGTGTCGCCGCCGGGAACACTCCAGCGGGGCATGGCGCCGCCTTCGCGCGCGTCTTGGACGAGCGACTGTGCCATGTCGCTGGCGCGGTCGGGAGCGATCATGGCCAGAAACTGGCATTCGCTCCGGTAGATGTCCCAGCCGGAAAAGAACTCGCATTTGGTGAAGTTGGTGGCGGTATGGACCAATTTATCGAAGCCGAGGTATTGGCCGTTGGCGTCGCCGACCACGCTGGGGGCCTGCAGCGCGTGATACATCATCGTGTAAAACGTCTCCCGGTCCGCCACCGTGCCGCCGGTCACCTGGATCTTGTTCAGGTAGCCGTTCCAGACATTGCTGGCGGAGCCGGCCATGGCATCGAACCCGGCGCTGGTGAAGGCCGAGGCCGGACTTTCAGTCTGCAAGTTGTTCCGGGCGTTGGCCACACTCACATAAGAAATGGCCGCCCGCGCCAGCACGGCGCCGCCGCCGGGCAGGTTGAAACTGAGATAGGCGCCGGTTTCGGTTCCCGCGGCGCTGGTGCCATTGGGAATCAATGAGCCGCCATTCCACACGCCGTAAGCGGCGAACGGCTGGTCAAAGACCGCGTCGAAATAAACCGTCACGGGCTGGGCCGAACCGCAAAATCCGTTCTGGATGGTCCAGCCGCTGATTTCCCGGCCGGCCGGGTCGAGTTCAATGGCGGCATCCCGCGTTCCGGTGGCGCCGCTGCCGGCGTTAATCAGCAGGCTGGCGGCATTGCCGGCGGGATACGTAAAGCGGCCGAAGCCGGTTCGGGTGCCAACCGTCAGTTCAGTGCGGATTCCGTTGGTGAACTGGACGGAGTAATACCCGGGCGTGGCGATTTCGCCGGCGTGCGAAAACGTGGACGGATAGGCAGTCCGCCCATTGGTGCCGCTGTTGGCGGGAGACGTCGTCACGCCGCCCAGTATTGGCGTAAAGGCGAAGTCACCTCCGTAAGCGCAACCGGCGCCGCTGAGGTGGTCGAGGCTGAAGCCCACGATTTGCGTATCCGGATAGAAGTAGCCGCCGGCGTGGCCCAAGCTGGTGGTATCGGGGCTCCACTGCACCATGCCGAAAGGCACCACGGCCCCGGGAAAAGTGTCGCCGTCGTTGGCCGTGCCGTTCAACGGTTGCACATTGGTGGTGAGCGTTTGCAGGGGATAGGCGTGGAGTGAGAGCGAGAGGCTGCCAGCCAGGCCCCAGGCCAGTGCCAGCCGGACATGGATGGGCAGAGGTGAGCGCGGGTGTCTGAGGGTTGTCATGATCTTATTGTTCAAAAAGCCTATCAGTTGTTTCTGCAAACGGAATTCCGCAACCCGAAAAAATGACCCAGGCGGAAAAGAAACGGCGGAGCGTCCAGCCTTCGCTCCGCCGTTTGTCCGTTACCTTGGTTGCCGATTAATTAACCACCCGATAGAACTGCCTGTCCACCGTGGGCGCGACCGTATAGGGCGAAGCCGCGCTGTTGGTGGTCCAAGGACCCGCGAGGTTGGGGGCCTGCAGCAATGTGCCGGCCGGCCACGAGATCTGCACCCCGCCGCTCACCGGCTTGATGGATACATTCACCATGCCGAGTCCGGCGTTATAGAGCGTTTGAATCTGTGCGGCGCTGAGGGCGGCCGTATAGATGCCCACCTCGTCAATCTCACCGTTGAACACGTCGGCACCACTCGTGGATTCCGAATCGTTGCCGATATGCACACCGGAATCGAAGGCCATCATAATCAGGTTGTCCGTGGTGTAATGGCTGGCCGAGCTGGAGCCGTTGGTGTTGATCATCCAGATGGTGGCATTGGTGGTGGCGGGGTTAAGCACCAAGGCTACGAAGGACCATTGATTGGTCGGCGGCACCAAGGTCGAATTCCACCCGTAGGTTGAGATGTCACCGGTCCACTGATAACCCAGACAGGCTTGGCCGGCACTATTGGTGGTCGGGAAGTCCAAGCCGGCAACGGTTGCGCCACCCCGAGCGAAGACCACGCCGGCAAACTGATGTTGATAGGCCGCGGGATTGATCCAGGCGGTGATGGTGACCGCATTGGTGTTGAGGTTCATGGGCGGACAGACAATGTCCGGGTTGGCATTGCTGACGGTAAACTGCGCGGCATAATTCACGGCGCCGAAGCCCGGGAAACCGTCGGCGGCAAGCGGCCCCATGATGCCGGCGAAGCCGTTCGTGACGCCCGTGCCATACGCACCGTCAAAATCACCGGCGTAATCATACGCCAGAACGCCGCCCGCCGCGGGATCGCTCGTCTCATTCAGCGCGTAGTACGCCGCGAGCGTCCCCGTCCCCGCCACCGACAGCGCCGTCGCGCCGTATGCGTCGGTTGGATTCGGGCGGATGGACAGCGAGACACTCATGCTGTTCGTGGCGCCACCGGGGTTGCTGACCCTGAGGGTGTAATTGCCGGCATTGGCGCCGCTGACGTCGCGGATCGTCAGCGCCGGGCTCGCGCTGCCGCTCACATTGGCGTTATCCGAAAGCGGGCTGCCGTTAAACGACCACTGGTTGGTCAGCGTGGAACTGCCGGTTGCCGCGACGCTGAAACGGGCGGTTTGGCCCGCGTACAAAATCTCGCTCGCCGGTTGCGTGCTGAGCGTCGGCGGCAGATTCGTGCGCAAGACCGAGGCCGCATACAGGTCATAAACCTGATCCGTGGTGAGCGAGTGATTGAAGATCCCCACATCGCTGATCACGCCTTGGAAATTCTGGGCGCCCAACCCACTCTTCGGGTCACATCCGATATATTCCACGTCGTTCCAAGCCTGTACTGCGTTGGTGGTGATGTTCGGGTCGACCGCGAAGTGAATTCCGCTGTTGTTGATGACATACACCGTGGCATTCGTGGGCGTAATGACCACGGCGGCAAAGGACCATTGATTGGTGGGCACCTCCAACCCGGACGTCCAGTTCCAGGCGCCTTGCTGGTCATTCCAGTTAAAGCCCAAGTCGTAAAGGCCGTTGGCATCGAGGCCACCATGAAAAGCCATGCCGCAGACCATCGAGTTCGTGCTCCGGGTGTACACCACACCGGCACCCGAGGGCTGGATTCCATTGGTTGGGTCAATCCAGGCGGTAATGGTCACGGTATTGGTGTTTAGATTCCAAGGCGGCAAAGTCACCACGCTATTGGTATCGCCGCCCTGAATGGCCGCGGCCGTGTTGCCACTCGCAATGCCCGGCCAGCCATTCGCAACCGACGGCCCCATGACCCCGTCAAAGCCGTTCTGCACGTCAGCCCCGTAAACACCATCTGCCTCGCCCACATTATCGAAGGCAATCAAGCCGTTGGTGGAAGGATCCCCCGTCTCGTTGAGCCGGTAATAATCCACCGGACCATCCGCCAACTGGACCAATTCATAAAAGCCGCCATTGGTGGCCACCACGGTCAGGGTGCTGTTGGTGCTGGCCACCGGCCCCCCTGCGTTCATGACCACGACGTCATAGCTTCCGGCATCGCCAGCCGCCAAATTGCTGATGACAAGGGAAGTCGTGGCGGTTCCGGAATATTTGGCTCCATCCGTTATGTTGGCTCCTTTAAATTGCCACTGGTATCCCGTGGCCAGGCCCGACTGAACGGCAATATTAAAGTGCGCCGTCTGGCCGGCAAACACTTGGGCCTGCGGCGGGTTTGGGCCGACCAGAATAACCGGTTTCACGGTTACATACGCCGGCGCGCTGGTGGCGGTGCCCAGTGAATTGGCCGCCACCGCCTGGTAGTTGAGCTGGTCACCGGCATTGCACCCGGCGATCGTCAGAATATTGCTGGTGGTTCCCACGAAATGCGCGTTTTCAGGCAAATTGGTATAGACTCCGCCCGTTCCGGCGGCTTGCCACTGCAACGTCGGCGGCGGAGCCCCGATCGCCGTCACCGTCATTTGCACGATGGCGCCGTCACCATTCGTGCTGGACGGTGAACTATAGTAGAACACTGGCGCGCCCGGATCATTCGTGACCCCGGCGATAATGGGCACATTGGGGGTGGTTTGATAGCAATAATCCACCACCTCGAGCTGCACGTCGTTGATGTTGGCCGCCTGATAAATCAAATGCACCCAGGCATAGTTGGTATTCCCGGCGCCATCGTTCAATTCCACGCCGACATATCCTTCGGTATTCGCATTGTCAGGCCATTGCCCCACGGTTTCCTTTTGATAATTTTGACACAGATAAGCCGTCTTGGCCGGCGGCCACTGCGCGGCGTACGCCATGCCAATGTTCGTGCCAAAACCGGTAAGCGGCGCGCCCGCAGTCGCAATGTTCGTACCGGCATCCATGTTGGTGGTGGACAACGTCCACGCATTCGCCGATGCGCCATCCCCAGAACGGGCACTGACGAAGGGCTTCGTCGAGCCGGGAGAGTTATAACCATCGAAACGCACTTGAAAGTTCTCCGTGCCAACGTTTTGCAAATCAATGATTTGCGAATAGAATATGGAGCCGGTGCCGGGGATCTCATAGTCTATCGAACCAGACCACAAATAGGATCCGTGCGCCACGCCCGCAGCCATCAGGGAGGTGGAAGCAAGGGCCAGACTTTGTTTTTTATTCATAGGGATTGAGTTGATTGGTTATTCACTGATAGCGGATAGGTTTTGGCTTGGGGGAAAATTAGAAAGTAAAATTGGCCTTTTAATTGAGCATCGTGGTCACGCTTGAAAGCCACCACACGTCGGCGGTGGAATCGCCCGCGGGTGTTCCATGTACCATTTTCGATGCCGCTATCGGGACCACCGGTGGCTTGATCGTGCTCCCCAGCCACTTGTGCGTTTCGGCGTGACCATCAGAAAAGCTGAGCGCGCAAGCTCCATTGTGGTAACTGGCCGGGAAGTCCTCAATTGTGGGGGTGTCATTCCCCGAGGTGCCATCATACATAACCCACGCAAAGGCACCGTCGTTGATGCTGTCGGGATGCTCCTCGATGAAGACCCACGTTGACACCGGTCGGAGGATTTGCGAGTTTTTGGAATAGGTTTTGTATTTGCCCGCAGTACCCAGGAACCCGCCCGTATCAAAGACCTGGCTCATGGAATTGCTGCGAATGCGGTGCGACGCCGTGCCATTTTGGTATTGCGAATACGACTCGACAACGGGGTCCGCCGGACACCAAAAAACATCGCGACTCTTGCCCACGAACGGCATCAACGGACTTTTATCGAGATCGTACCTCGGATCAACATCCGCGACACTCGGTGTTTGAAAATTGCCTTCCATCCAGTTGGCCCGCCCCGAAATGCCATCAAAGTCCGTCAGCAGCACGTCATCATATTCCTGGGAGTAAAGCAGCCATCCCACCATGAGCTGTTTGTTGTTGTTCAGACATCGGATTGCCATGGTCTTTTGCTTCGCCTTGCTCAAGGCCGGCAACAGCATGGCCGCCAGAATGGCGATGATGGCAATCACCACCAAAAGCTCAATCAAAGTGAAACCGGCGGAGCAGCCGCGGTTTCTGCCTGGTCTATCGGACCGCGAAACAAACCGGGCGGGCGAGGCCGTCCCTTGGCGGCGTTGGTTGGGTGTCATATTTTCAGATTACCATCCCAGGCTTCCGCTTGTCGCAGGCGGGCCGTGCCAAAATAGCGGGGGTGGCGTGCCATGCGGTCCAAAAACGGGCCTGAGCGCCGGCTTTGCCGGGGGTTATTTTTTGCAAGAGTTCTTCGGGGAATGGGCCGGGCCGGAGACAAAAATCATGTTTGCCGCCCGCCTTTGTTTGGCGGCGTCGCGGGAATTTCCAGCACAAAGGTGGCACCCTGGCCCAAACCCTCGCTGTGGGCCACCAGGCTGCCGCCCATGTCCTGCGCCGCCAGCACGCTGCTGTGCAAGCCAAACCCATGCCCATCCTTGCGGGTGGAGAAACCCTGGCCAAAAATCCGGCCCAGATTTTCGCGCGCAATGCCCATGCCATTGTCGGCCACCCGCAGGCGCAGGAATCCATTGGCGGCGGCTTGCAGACCCACCACGATTTTCTTCTCCGGGGCCGAACCTTGGAGACAGGCGTATTTGGCGTTTTCCAGCAGGTTGAACAGGATTTGCAGAACCTTGTGCCGATCCACGGTCACGGCCGAAAGCGGCTCGAATTCCCGCACCAACTCGATGTTGTGCCGCCGCAGCGACTCCCCGTGCATCCGCAGGGCGTCCTCCACCACTTCCGCCGGCGGCAGCGTTTCCAGCACGCCGGACACCTTGGCGTAGGCCTGCTGCATGCCCACGATTTCATTGATGTGGTGGATGTTTTCGTTCAAGACCTTCACTTTTTGCAGCAGCACCGCCTGCTCTTCGGCCAGGTGGCCGGCCAGCAGGCCAACGTACTCGGGGAGTTGGCGTCCACGCTGGTCCTCGGTGACGAATTTGGCCAAGTCATGCTGATTTTTGCCCAGCAGCTCCCCCAGGCGGCTGACGCTGGAGATTTTGGAGTTGCGCACCAAGTCAACGATGGACGCGCTCAGTATGTTCACACTGGTCATGACGTTGCCCACATTGTGCAACACACTGGTGGCCACCTCGGCCATGCCGGCCAGCCGCGACGTGAGCAGCAACTGTTTGTGCCCGCGCTCAACCTCCGCCTCGATGCGCATGCGCTCCTGGATTTCCTGCGTCAACAGATTCCCTTTTTTCTCCAGCTCGATTTCGGTGTGCTTGTGGTCTTCGATCTCCACCTTGAGGGCGTGCGTGCGCTCCTCCACCCGGCGGCGCAGGGCCCAAATCCAGATGGCGGCCAGCAGCAATACCGCCAGCAGTGCCCCCGTCACCGTCAAGGCGTGCCGGGCGGTCCACCACGACGGGCTGTGCAGCACCACGATCGGGTCGGTCCAATTCAGCAGCACCTCAAAACCGTCAATGTCCCGGCCCTGGATCCGGTCGCCTCCCTGCCCCAGATAAACGCCCGCCAGCCTTAACTCGCTGCCCCAGGGGATCGCCGGCACGACCCCCGCACGCAGCGGCATTCGCGCCAGCCAGGACCGCGTGCCGGACTGCATTTCCAGAATCTGGTCGGTCCCGCTCAACCGCTCCGAGATCACCGTTCCTTCGACGACGACGTGCGTGGAATCATACTGCCCATTCAGCAGGTTGCTCGACGTCACCATAACCGGTTCCGGTATCGGCCCCTGAGCCAGCCGACGCACCAAGGCGCTCGTGATCGCCGGTGCCGGGCCGGCCAAATCCGGAAATCCCACCGCCTCAATCCGATCGCCCGGGTGCAACTCGGCGCCCGCTTCCAGGCCCAGCCGCAGGCCGTTGGTGCCATCCATGAGATACGCCTCCATGCCGCGCTGCTGCAACACCACCCCGCCGATTTTCACCCGCTGAATCGGACTGACGTGTGACTCAAACAAAAACAGGTCGCTGGCATGTTTGAGCGGCAAGGCGAAAGGATCAGCCGGCGCGGGCTCATCCACCGCCAGCGAAGCATTCACCAGCCCGAAGCCACCGAGTTTGACCTGTTGCGTGTTGATGTCCCGGTGGGGCACCAAACAGCCCCGCACCCGAACCAAAGCCCCCAAGTAATTGGTGAGCGAGGCCGGCAGGACCTCCGGCAGATCCACAGCCACCCGGCCGCCGCTGGTCAAAAAGTCCAGCGCCGTGCCATTGACCGACAACACCACGCCCTGGACCTCGATGTATTGCGTGTCCAAGCTGCCGTCCACCAGTTGCGTGAAGTTGGGGCGTTCCGGATTGGGCATGGCCCCGCGGCCCAGCGAGGTCACGCGTTGGGCCGAAATATCCGGCGCAAATTCGGCCGCGGTTTTGCCCTCGACTTCGAGGTATCGTCCAAGTTGCGAGAGTCCAACCTCCACGTTGGTGCCCAAACTAACGTAGATGGACCACGACTGGTCCTGCAGAAAAAAGCCGCCGACGCCCCACGAATGGGTGACCACGCCGCGAACCTTTACCGGATAGCCCAGTTTCGCCTCGTCGCGGCTCAGTTGCTTGACGCCCTCAACGGTCGTCAACAGCGGCAGCCCGTTTTCGGAGCTGTCCACGGATTCGATTTTTCGCAGCGCATAGCAGCGCAGGGTGGGGATTGCGTTCACCGTGCCAGCCAGACCGAACGCCTCCACCCGGGCTCCGGCCTCGAGGTTCCAAATGTCGCCGCCGCCCAAAACGATTTTCCCGGCCTCGTCCTCCAGGGCGAGCGCCCCCGCTTCGGCCCGCACAACCCCTCGCAAGCGGACGAGCTGCGGAGTTTGGCTCTTGGCCAGCCGGGCGCCGACCTGCCGGGTGCTGGACATCGGCTGGGTGTTCCAAACCCGTTGGGGCACATCCAGCACTTGCAAGTTTTCTTCCGAATAAACCGTCAATTGGCCAGCCACCCGGTTTCCTTCCGGCGCGAAAAAACCCTCGCAAATGCCCGTGGCCAGCACCCGCAGTCCCATCAACCATTGCGGGTCCATCGCAAAATAGGCGGGGAGCCACACCTGCGTTCTGCCCCGGCCGCTGGATAGTTCCAGCCGCAAACCGCCGTCATCCCGCGCCGCGAGCGTCACCACGCCCTCCACCGCCGCGCTAAAAGGATTGTCGTCATTGAGCAACTGGCCGGCCGCGAGTTGCGGCAGCGGCGGCAGCGAAGCAGCACCCAGCGGCGTGACCGCCAGCCGCGTTTCGCCCAAGTCCACCATGGAGCCGTCATCCGAGGCGCACACGATGGTGTAATATCCCGGCCGCGGAACGGCGAGATAACCTTCGAACACCAAACCGTAATTGTCGGTGTTGCCGGCGAGGCTGACATCAGCCACCGTCAGGTCAAAATTCGAGGCCACCCCCGCAGCCACCACACTCAAGGTTGAAAAATCGGGCAAGACGCTCCATTCGCCACGGTAGCATCGAAAGCGCACGCCGTTCCGCCAGGAAACCTCGCCCGTCGCGGCATTCGTCTCCGCGTGAAACAGCATGTCGGTCGAAATCACCTGGCGCGGCAATCCGGGCCCTGCGAGCGACACCACCAGTCCGCGGTCGCCCGTGCGGTTGAAATAACGAACTCGGATTGGCAGCCGCCCCTGGTCCAGCCACAAGCTGCCAGACACGTCATACAGCGAATGCAGCCCATCGCTGTCAATCAAGGGTTGCGAGCCCTCCATGAGATTCGTGCCGTCAACCATGCCATAGCCCTGAAGCTGAATCCGCTCACCCCGCTGCAACGGAGCCGCCGGCGGGGCCGGGACGACGTGAAGTGCGGGCGAGCCATCCAGGACGGCCACGGCGCGGGAGTTGCCGCCCACCAGCACGGTGCCCGACACATCCAACCGAACGAGCCTCCGCACCGGGACTTCCGCGGCTGCGGGGTGTGAAATCTGGTCGAGGTTCGTGATCAGTTCCGGCGCCGAGCCAAAGCCAGGTCCGGCCGCCACCAGTTTGATGGAAAACAACAGCACCAGCACCGCCAACGGGTGGCGCCGCAAAACCCGAGGGTTTAAGCAGCCTGCGCTCATGAAAGAAATCTTCTCATCATCCCATATCGGACGCAATTCCCCCGTCCGCGCGGGGGGGGCCCCTCCTGGGACCGCCGGCCCGCGCGCGCGGGCCATGGTTTGCCACACGGGGGGACTCGTGGGGCGGCATCGCTGGGCATGCGGCAACAAAACAGGATTCACCGCCACGAATCCAGCAAATTGTCCAACCGGCTTTTGCCGCGAAATCCCGCGCCGGCGCGTTTTTCGTTTTACATCGTCCCGGACTTTTGCGAAATGTCTGCAAGCTTTTGATTCCCGGTTTTGTCGAACTCAATCACCTCATGAAAAAATATCTCCCGCTCTCCGTGCTTTGCAGCCTGGCCGTTTGGCCGGCCTTGGCCGGCGAAAATCTCATGCCCGTGCAACTGGCCAATCCGTTGCAAGGCACCGATTCATCCTGGCCCTTTTCGCACGGCAACACCTACCCGGCCATTGCCCTGCCCTTCCCCATGAACACTTGGTCGCCGTTTACCCGGCCCGACCGTGAATCTTTTTATTACCAGTATCATGACCACGAAATCTACGGCATTCGCGAGACGCACCAGCCCAGCGCCTGGATTCCCGAGTACGGCGCCTTCGCCTTCATGCCCGTTTCGGGCAAGCTGGTCTTCACCGACAAGGACCGCGTTTCCACCTTCGATCACACCAATGAAATCGCGCAACCCAGCTACTACAAGGTCCGGTTCGATACCTGGAGCACCACCGCCGAACTCTCGCCCACCGAACGCGGCGCTCTCTTCCGCTTCGGCTTCGAACACCCCGGCGACGGCTATCTGATCCTCGATCTGCTCCCCGGCGACAAGGCGTCGTCAATCCAGATCCTTCCGGACCAGAATAAAATCGTCGGCGTCGCGCGCAGCAACCAGGGCGCGGTCCCGGACAACTTCGGGAATTACTTCGTCATCACCTTCGACCAGCCCTTTGCCGCCAGCGGCGTCTGGTCGAATGACACTGCCACTGCCGGCGCCACCAACCTGACCGGCAAACACGTCGGCGCCTACCTGAAGTTCGACGCCGCCAAGACGCCGGTCGTCACCTGCCGCGTGGCGTCCTCGTTCATCAGCCCCGAACAGGCGCAGTTGAACCTGGACCGGGAAATTGGCCAGGCCAGTTTTGAAACCATCCGGCGGCGCGCGGAAGACGCCTGGAACGGCATGCTCAACCGCGCCCGCATTGCCGGCGGCACCGAAGAGCAACGCCGCACGTTTTACAGCGCCCTGTACCGCAGCATCCTTTTCCCGCACCGTTTCAATGAAGTGGACGCGGCGGACCAGCCGGTTTATTACAGCCCCTACGACGGCAAAATCCACCACGGCTATCTGTTCACCGACAGCGGTTACTGGGACACTTTCCGCGCCGCCCATCCGTTGTACAATCTGCTCTTCCCCGAGATCAGCGCGCAGATCGTCGCGGGCGTGATGAATTCGTATCGCGAAAGCGGCTGGCTGCCCCAGTGGTCCAGCCCCGGCAACCGCAACGCCATGATCGGCAATCACGCCTTCTCGCTGCTGGCCGATGCCTGGGTGAAAAACGTGCGCAGCTTCGAGGTGCACGACGCCGTCGCCGCCATGGTGCACGACGCTCACAACGCCGGCTTCCTCGGCATGGGACGGGACGGCTGCAAGCTCTACGATTCGCTCGGTTATGTGCCCTATCCGCAGGTCTCGGCCGCCACCTCCAAAACGCTGGAATACGCCTACGACGACGCCTGCGCCGCCCTGCTGGCCCGCGCCGCCGGCCGGGATGCCGACGCCGCCAATTTCGACCGCAGCGCGATGAACTACACCAACGTCTTCGACGCTGCGACCGGCTTCATGCGCGGCCGCCAGCAGGATGGCCAGTGGTGCGCCCCCTTCGATCCCTGCGAGTGGGGCGGCCCCTTTACTGAAGGCAACGCCTGGCAGTGGAACTGGTCCGTCATGCAGGACATTCCCGGCATGATCAAACTGTTCGGCGGCGAGGAAGCCTTCACCCGCAAGCTGGATGGCCTCTTCAACGCCGGCTCGGCCGTCAACCCCGGCACCTACCACGGCATGATTCACGAAATGAACGAGATGATCGCGCAAAATTTCGGGCAATACGCCCACGGCAACGAGCCGGTGCACCACGTGGTTTATCTTTACGACTACGCCGGCCAGCCGTGGAAGACCCAGATCCGCATTCGCCAAGTGATGAACGAACTTTACCAGTCCACCCCCGATGGCATTTCCGGCGATGAAGACACCGGCCAGATGTCGGCCTGGTATGTGCTCAGCGCGCTCGGCATTTATCCGACCTGCCCGGGCAGCGATGTCTATGCCATCGGCAGCCCCTTGTTCGACAAAGCCACGCTGACGGTGGCCGGCCACCGCCAGTTCACCATCGTGGCCCGGGACAACGGCCCGCAGCGGCCTTACATCCGCGCCGCCAAGCTCAACGGCCAGGACTTCAACAAGGTCTATCTGACGCACGGCCAGATCACCGCCGGCGGCGAGGTCGTGTTCGAAATGGCCTCGTTCCCCGAATACAAATGGGCGTCCGACCCCAGCGCCCGCCCGCCCACGCTGGTGCCCTCGGCATCAAAGTAGCCACCCCGGCACATGGGTGCGGCTGGCAACGTTCCCGGGACCCCTCCCGGGAACGTTTTTTTTCGGCTGAACGAAAACTGCTTGCGCCCAGCACCGCCTGGTTCAATCTGAGCCCGTTGAAATCAAACTCCCATCGCGTCCTGCTGGTGGGCTGGGACGCCGCCAGTTGGAATCTGCTGAATCCCGCCTTGGATGCCGGCGAATTGCCGGCTTTGAACCGCCTGGTCGAAGACGGCGTGGCCGGCGAGTTGCTGGCCTGCCAGCCGCTGGATTCCGCCGCGCTGTGGACCACCATCGCCACCGGCAAACGCCTATGGCAGCACGGCATCAGCCATTCGCGCGAGTTCGATGCCGCCCGGCAGCAGGTGGTCCCGGCCGGCCGCCGGCCGCGCCGCACCCGCGCGCTGTGGGAGATGCTGGCCCAACACGGCCTGCGGAGCATCGTGGTCGGCTGGCCCGCCACCCACGGTTCCCAATCCCCGCTGGCCGCCATCGTTTCCGACCGCTACTCCGAGCCCACGGCCCCGCCCGGCGTCACGCCCTGGCCGCCGGCCGGGCCGGGAACTTATTGGCCGCTGGAACTCGGCAAAGCCCTCGATGCGCTGCGGGTAAACCCGGCGGGCATCGGCGCCGACATCGTCGCCCATTATATTCCGCAATGGAAAAAGATAGACCAGAAGCAGGACCGCCGGCTGGGACAATTGCGGGCGCTGTTAACCGTTGATCTTTCTCACTTCGCGGCTGCCCGGCACCTGTTGCAGCATTCGGAGTGGGATTTTGCCGCGGTCCGCTTCCCGGCCGCCGGCCAGCTGGCACGAATTTTCCTGCCCTTTCATCCCCCCCGCCGCCCCTGGATCACCGAACGGGACTTTGAAATCTACCACGGCGTCATGCTTGCCGAATGGCGCGCCTGCGACCGGATGCTCGCTGCGCTGCGGCAAGTGGCCGGCCCGGGCGCGACAGTCATGCTTGTTTCCGGTCATGGCACCCGGCTGCCGGACATGCCGCCGGCCGGCTTTCCGCAAAATGATGAGCACGGCTGGAAACTGCCGCACGGCCTGCTGGCCGCCGCCGGCCCCGCCCTGCACCGCGACACCCCGCTGCACAGCGCCGCCATCCTGGATATCGCCCCCACCATCCTCACCCTTTTGGGCCTGCCCCTGGGTGAAGACATGGAAGGCCGCATCCTGGTGGAAGCCTTCCAAAAATTTCCTGAAATCCGGCGGATTGATTCTTGGGACAAGGATTTTCCTCCCGTCGCCGAACCGCCCGGCGCCGATCTTGCCGCCCACCCCGCCGCGCAAGGCCTGCGGCAGGAGTCCGAATGGAATGTCGCGCAATCATGCCTGGAGGCCGGCCGCCTCCAGGAAGCGCTCCCGCATTTGGAAATCCTCTTCCGATCCGCGCCCGAACGCCCCGACTTTTGTCATGCCCTTTTTCAATGCCAGCTGGCCCTCGGCCAGTTGGCGGCCGCCCAGGAAACGCTGGAGGTGCTCGTGGAAACCGTCCCGGCAGGCGTGGCGGCGCTGCTGCCGCAGGCCGAATTGGCCCTGGCCCGGCGCGACACAAAAAAGGCGCGCGCGCTCGTCCAGGAAATTCGCCGCCTGCAACCCGCGCACCCCCTGGCGCTCCGCCGCCTGGGCAGCCTGCTGGTGCGCCTGCGCGAATGGCGGATCGTCGCCGAAATGGCCAAAGCCGCGCTCGTTCAATTTGAAAGCGACCCCATCATCTGGCTGGGCCTGGCCGAGGCTTCCTTGCGACTGCAGCAGCCCGCCGAAGCCGAAGCGGCCGCGCGCCGGGCCATCCAGCTCAAGTATTTTCTGCCCGATGCCCATTTCATTCTCACCCGCGCCCTCGTGGCGCAGGGCAAATGGGACGCCGCCCGCGATGCCATGGCCGCCCTGAGCAAGCTGCAGCCGGACAACCGGGCCGCCGCCGGATACAGTCGCCTTATGAATCGCCAGGCGCAACCGAAGCCCAACCCGTAACGCTCGCCACAAAACTTTCGCCCGCATTTCCGCCGGCAGCCAATCTCCGCTCAGGTATTCGTCAATTCACTGGCTGTTGAATTGGACGGCTTGAACCCGTTGGCACACTTTTGGCGGGGTTGAAATCTGCGGAAGTCATTGAAGCTGGTTCTTTCTTTCATTTCCCCAGAGTCTAAGGAACCCATACGGTTCGGAAAAACTGTTGCTGGCCACCCAGGGGCACGGCATAGGGCGACGCCGCGGCCGAGGAGCCCCCGGGAACGTCAAGATATGGCCCCGCGACCTTCGTCGCGCTCTGTAGCTGCGCCGTTCCGCCGTTCGTCGGGTCCGCCCACACCAAACTGGTCTGGCCGCTGGTCTGAATGACTGTGAGGGGGGCAAGTCCCGGAACCAGCTCCACCACTTTGAGGTTCTCGATATTCACCGTGTTGTTTTTGTCGTAACCAAACAGCGCGCCTACGTCCGGACTGCCCTCGACGGTAACCTGCAGTTC
>CAZHIM010000044.1:0-2022 GCA_964532525.1 uncultured Bifidobacteriaceae bacterium | reverse complement strand
GAAGCGGGCTTTCATTCGCGCCCACGCCGAACCCCGAATAGCTGGTGGGCGGACTTTTGCGCCACGCTGAAAGGTCCACCGTGTATTCGAGCGAAGCGCTGTCGCCAGCTCCGCCGGTCAGATTCGTGGACAAACTGCCACTGGCGCCGGGAGATCCATCCCGATAGCTGAAATCGTAGCCGCCGCCGTTCGGAAAGCTGCTGTCAAAATTGGCTTGCCATATGGGCTTCTCCACTGTTGGTGGCGGCGGCGCATTCGTGTTCCCGTAATATACGTCGAAGAAGTTCATGGTGTAGGTGATCGAACTGCCACGGGTATCACAAATCTCCCAACCCAGTTGCACGCTTTCGAAATTGGGATTCCGCCAGAAGCAGCCTCCCGGCCCGCCACTCCATTTAAGGTTGTTAATCCAGTTCAGAATACCGCAGAGGTTAAAATTTGTCGCCGTATCCATCATGCCGTTCTGGGGCAGAAAGGAGAGGCAATGCGGACCACTGCCTCCGGCCCCTTCATAGACATTGTAAGTAATACCGTCAATTGTCGCGTTGGTGAACGGATTGCCTCCAATCGGGGCGGTATCATTCCAATTCAACCAGATCATGACCTCATAGGTCGTGCCACTGAGCCACAAGTCATACGCAAAATCGAATTTGTTGTTCGTCGGGTAACTGGCGTTCCACGCGGCCAGGAGTGGCGCAGGGCTGTCAAGCACATTGTTGAGTGCCTGGTCCACGGGGTAGCTGGCATGGGGGTAGGAGCCCACCCAGGTCTGGCCCTTCAGGTTGGCGACAACTTGCCAGTGGCTGTGAGAGTCGCTGTAAAGGCACTGTTGCCAGCCACTAGCCCCCCCCCAAACGTCCTGTTCAACCGTCCAGGATCCATCCTGGCAACTGCCGAATTGGTCGCGGGTGGTACAATTCCAAGCAAGCACTGCTGGGGCGAACAGGGTGAGGCTGGTGAAGATCAGCGCGAAAATCCAGGTTGAACATCGGGACCGGCTAAGAATCAATACTTCCTTATTACACATAAATGTTGATAGATGAGACATAAACACAAAAACTTTGATAACGACTGTGAGCATTTCGCCCCCGTCAGGCCGCTCAGGCTTGCCAACCGGCCGCGAGGGAAGATTTCGGGTCTCCCCCCGCGTCGTCTGCTTGTCATTTCTTCCGTTCCCCCACAGAGTCTAAGGCACCCATACGGCTCGGAAAAATTGTTGCTGGCTGCCGGGCGGCACAGTGTAAGGCGACGCCGTGGCTGAGGACGCCCCCGTAACGTCAAGATATGGCCCGGCGACGCTCGTCGCGCCCTGGAGCTTCGCCGTTCCGCCAGTCGTCGGGTCCGCCCACCAAACACTGGTCTGGCCCTGGGTCTGGACGATGGTGAGCGGGGCGAGTCCCGGAACCAGTTGCACCACTTTGACGTTGTCGATATCAACGGTGGCGTCGGTGGCATAACCAAACAGCGCGCCAACGTCCGGACTGCCTTGGATGCTAACCTGCACTTCCATCTGGTTGACGTTCGTAACGTATTGGTCGAATAACTGCTGCGCTCCGGTAAGCCATGGCGCAACCTGCATGTTTGTAAATACGTACGCCTGCCAATTCGTCGAAAGCGCCAGCGGCGATGTCAGATCGAACACCTCCTGGGCCGGGGTGAAAAAGCTAAGGTCCACGTTGCCGGGAACACTGGTGACGCCGGCGCTGGTCCCGCCCACTTTGGCCGAGAGGTAAACCCGATATGATGCTCCGCTGGAGGAAGTGAGCAGGTAAGGCAGCGGGTTTTCATTCGCGCCCAAGCCGAACCCCGAATAGTTGACGGGCGGACTGCTGCTCCAGGATGAAAAGTCCACCGTGTATTCGAGCGAAGCGCTGCCGCCAACGCCGTTGGTCGGATTGATGGCCCAACTGCCGCTTGCGGCGGGAGATCCATCCCGGTCACTGAAGCCGTAGTCGTAGCCGTTGGGAAAGGTGCTGTCGAAATTCGCCTGCCAGATGGGTTTCTCCACCGTTGGCGTCGGAG
>CAZHIM010000043.1:0-39105 GCA_964532525.1 uncultured Bifidobacteriaceae bacterium | reverse complement strand
TTCTACCACCCCGGCCCCCGGCCCGGGTAACAAAACTTTTGGCTCAATTCGTCGCAAGTCAATGTCCACAACCGGACTTGCTTCCCGCCGCGTTTCCCGGCAAGCTGCCGCCGGATCGGGATTCGCTTAAAAAGGAGGCGGATCCAAGGCCTGGTACAACCCGGACTTTTACACGCTGCCATGAAAACATTCCATGAGCTGTCGCTGGAGGAACGCATCAATGTGTCCTACCGGCAATTGGAACGCATGCGCCGCCCCAACGGCGGATACATCGCCAGCCCCTACACCGCCGAGGATGGTTCGGGCGACGCCTACAATGTCTTCTGGATCCGCGACATCATGTTCGCCACCTACGCCAACGAGTATCTCGGTTGCTTCGATAAAATGGTCGAAAGCTTCCGCCTCGTGCTCGATATCTTCAAGCGCTACCACTCCCGCATCGTCCAAGCCTCCATCATCAAGCCGGACGTCCGCCACCAAACCGGCCAGTTCATGCCCGCCCGCGTCCATCCCACCACCCTCGACACCATCACCGACGCCTGGGGCCACCACCAGCTCGATGTCTATGGCCTGTTCATGTACAAGATGGGCGACCTCATCAAAAAAGGTTACGGCTTCCGCTTCCAGCTCGAGGACTTCACGCTCATCAGCCACATCCGTAATTATATTTTCAACATGGGCTTCGAGGCGGACTACGGCATGTGGGAGGAGGGCCCCGAGGATCATGCCAGCAGCTTCGGCGCCGTCCTCGGCGGCCTCAGGATGTGGTTCGATCAGGGGTTCTACGATTACAAGTACCGTCATAAAATCGAGATCAGCCACTACGTCCCCGTGAGCGAACGCATGATCGCCGACGGCATCCGCTCCCTCGCCCGCCTCTTGCCGCGGGAATCCGAAGTCCGCCCCTACGACATGGCCCAGTTGAGTCTCATCTGGCCCTACAACGTCGTGGATCTCCCTACGAAAAAGATCCTGCTCCACAACATCGAAACCCACCTCGTGGGCGAGCGCGGCGTGCGGCGCTATCCCGGCGACGTCTATTGCGGCAAGGGACTCGTGCCCGGCAGTCGCGAAACCGCCGAGTGGCCCCTCGGCCTGGCCTGGCTCGCCATCTGTTACGCCAAACTCGCCGAGCACGGACGTGACTTCGACCATTCGCAGAAAATCATCCACTTCGACTGGCCCCAGCGCCGGAATTATTTCCAAAAGGCTGTCCATTATTTCCAGCAGTTGGAAAGAACCATGACCCCGGACGGTTGCGTGCCCGAAATGTATCTGGGCACCCAGACCGGCCATAATACCCCCCTGGCTTGGGCCCAGAGCTTCCACATCATCTCCGGCCAGATGCTCACCAACCTCTCCGCCGCCCATCCCCGCGAATTCAAGCTGCCCCCCGAAGTCCGCCATCCCCCCGAATCCATCATGACCGCCGTCACAAATACTTGATTACCCACCTCCCGCTCGCCTCGCGCGGTCAATTTTGCCTGACAGCCCGGCACCCCTTCTTATAACTTTCGCGCCGTGGCTAACATCCAATTCGGCACCGACGGCTGGCGAGCCGTCATCGCCCAAGACTTCACCTTTGCCAACGTCGCCCGCGTCGCGCAGGCCACCGCGGATTTCTGGACCGCCCAAATCCGGAACCCCGCCTCCGCCCTCTTCGGCCGCCCCCCCAAGGCCGTCGTCGGCTATGATCGCCGCTTCTTCTCCGACCGCTTTGCCCGCACCACCGCCGAGGTCTTCGCCGGCAATGGTTACGAAGTCATCCTCACTCCGGAGCCCACGCCCACCCCCAGCGTCTCCTTCGCCGTCAAAAACCTCGGCGCCGTCGGCGGCGTGATGATCACCGCCAGCCACAATCCCCCCATCTTCAACGGCTTCAAACTCAAGTCCCACTTTGGCGGCTCCAGCGGCCCCGCGGACTGCCAAGCCGTGGAAAGCTGGCTCGATAAAAATCCTCCCCGGTTCGGCATTCCCGAATCCGCCGCCCGCATTCTCTCCCGCGACGTCCGCCCGGCACACTTCGCCGCCATCAAGCGCCTCGTGGACTTCAAACTCATCGCCCGATCCCGGCTGCGCGTCGCCCACGACGCCCTCTTTGGCGTTGGCGCCGGCGTCTTCGAGACGCTCCTCGCCAAAACCAGTTGCACCGCCACCACTTTGAACGGCCGCTACGACGTGCTCTTTGGTGGTATCTGTCCCGAACCCCTGCCCAAAAACTATGTCCTCGGCGGCGCCCAGCTCCGCCGCCATCCCCATGACATTTGCCTCGTCACCGACGGCGATGCCGACCGCATTGGCGCCATGGACGGCCATGGCGCACCCCTGACCAACCAGCAGGTCATCGCCCTCCTCCTGCATCACCTGGTCCGCAACCGCGGCGGCCGCGGCGTCATCACCAAAACCTTCAACACCACCGCCATGGTGGACAAAATGTGCGCCGCCTGGAACCTGCCCCTCACCGAGGTCGGCATCGGCTTTCGTTTCATCGCTCCCGAATTGATGAAGCCCGGCGCGCTCTTCGGCGCCGAGGAAAGCGGCTCGGTCGGCTTCGCCAATCATATCCCCGAGCGCGACGGCCTTGCCGCCGGCCTCTTTCTGCTGGAAATGCTCGCCCTGGAAAAAACCTCCGTGAACCGGCTCTACGCGCGCCTCGAAAAAGAATTCGGTCCGCACCGCTACGCCCGGTTCGACGCCCAGTATCCTTTGGAAAAACGCGCCGCCCTCATGGAATCCCTCAAAACCAACCCGCCGGCCAGACTTCTTCGCTCGCCCCTGGCCGCCGTGGACGCCCGCGACGGCGTCAAATTCGTGGCGCGCGATGCCACCTGGCTCATGCTCCGCGGTTCCGGCACCGAACCAGTCCTGCGCATCTACGCCGAAGCCCAGTCCGACGACGCTGTCCGGAAGCTCCTGAAACTGGGAACCTCCCTGTTGCTTCAGGGGCGGCAGTTTTAGCGGCAACAGCCTGGCCGGTTCGCCTTTTCATCGCATTTACTCATGATGTTTGCTTGCGCGGCCCACATGATTAACTACAATAATCATTAAATGGAAAATCATATTGAAATTGTCTCAGTCGGTACCAAGGTGCCGAATTTTGAAATGGAAACGTATAACCCCGCCGAGGGCGATTTCGGGAAAATCTCCCTCGCCGACATCAAGGCGGCGGGAAAATGGACCATTCTCGTCTTTTATCCGGCGGACTTCACCTTCGTCTGCCCCACGGAGCTGGCGGATCTGGCCGAAAATCACGCCGAACTTGAAAAGCTCGGCGCCACCGTCATTTCCGTCTCCACGGACACCAAGTTTTCCCACATGGCATGGCGCAACAGCGAGCGGTTGCTCAAAGACGTCAAATACCTCATGGCGGCTGATCCCGCCGGCATCGTCAGCCGCATCTTCGGCGTGTACGACGCGGCGACCGGTCTGGCCTTGCGCGGCACCTTCCTCATCAATCCGAAAGGCGAACTGGCGTCCTCGGAAGTGAATTTCTATAACGTCGGCCGCGATGCCGGCGAATTGCTGCGCAAGTTGCAGGCCAATGTGCATTTGCTCGCCAATCCGAGCGAAGCCTGCCCGGCCCGTTGGACCCCCGGCGCCAAGACGCTCCGCCCGGGCAAAAACCTGGTCGGCAATGTGGCCGCCGCATTCGGCAAGTAAGTTTTTGATGCTTTGGCGCCAAAGGCCGGCTCGCGAGAGCCGGCCTTTGTTCTATCCCTCAAGTCGTTGATTCCCCTTCAATATACTCACTTAAGCAGGGAATCGAACCGATAAACCCCTGACGACACTTGATAAACCACCGTTCCGGATTCAGTGCGCAAGAACGTGACGCCTTCCGAGCGTGACGCCGGCCGGCCGGATTCGGTCACTACAGCGGGACTGGATGCCGGAATGAAGACGACCGCCGTTGTATTAACCGGAATGGTTATTTCCAAGGTGACCTTGTCTCCCACACGTTTCCAATTGCTGACAATCGGGCCCCGGATGGAATCATAGCCAGCTTTGCACCAGCTAACTTCCTTGCTCGGACGCGGCCGAATCATGAATGACTTATAGCCGGGATGCTGCTCGTCGGGGTTCAACCCGGCCACATAACGCCAGAGCCATTCACTCACCGCGCTATGCGTCCAATGATTCAGAGATATCTTTCGACTGTCAGCGTTGAACGCTTCCCACATGGTGGTGTTGTAGT
The DNA here is from genome assembly GCA_964532525.1 of uncultured Bifidobacteriaceae bacterium. Taxonomy (GTDB): domain Bacteria; phylum Verrucomicrobiota; class Verrucomicrobiia; order Limisphaerales; family UBA11358; genus UBA11358. The sequence continues at coordinate 34,913 of CAZHIM010000043.1, read as the reverse complement.
CGGCCATGTAACCCCATGAAGGCTCGTTGCGCTGCTCAACCATTTCAGCCGCGGTCGCGTAAAAGGCGGAATCGGACAGGGCCAGAAGCATTTCAATGCTGCTCCAAAACCCTGTCGTGGGATGAAATTTGTTTGTGACGGCCAATTCATTAAGACGTTGGGCGGCCAGGGAACGCAACGGCTCATCCAGCAGCCCAAAATGCAACGCGAGCGCATAGCTGCCTTGCGTGTCCACGTCGTCGGCGGCGTCATATCCATAACGGGCGGAAACGATTTCCAACGGCTCGCCATTCTGAGCTCCCATTTCCACATTGCTGTCCTCGGCAAATGTCTGCTCATCTGACTTGTTTCCCTTGCGGCTGACCAAGTGCAGCTTTTTGGTTTGATTCGGAGCGGGATCGCCGCCAAGCACATCATTTTTCACTGCAAAAGCCAGTTTCCCGTTTTTCATCAGGGAACGAACGGTGTCTGTCACGTCCCGCGAGGATGACCTGCGGGAAGCCGCCTCCTCGATAATTCCGTTCGAGCTGACGTAGTTTTCAACAAACGCCCGCCGGATATCTTGAAATAGGGCCTGATAACGTTCCGCGTCAGCTTGGTCTCCCAACACCCGGGCCATCCGTGATAGCAGATCGGCTGAGTGGGCGAAAAACGCCGTGGCGCCGAGTTCCTTTGGCGTCTCGTGGCCGGCGCTTAACCAGTCGCCCCAGTCCTGTCCGCGGTTGTTGCGCCACAACAAATTGGTATTCCCGGCATGAACGGCATCCACCCAGCGCTTGGCCGCCGCGAAATGTGCGGCGAGCAGGCGTTGGTCGCCGGTATTCACATAGACTTGCCATGGCAGGGACACGCCGGCATCCGCCCAGCCCGGTGTGCCCACACAAATGCGGGTGCCGCGAAGATGTGCATGCGGAGCAATGTCAGTGAAACAACCGTCGGGTGTCTGATCATCCCGCATGTCGCCGGCATATTTGGTCAAAAGTGGAGCGGCATCGAAATTGAAGAGCAATGTCTGCACGCAGGGCCGAACGTCGCCCATCCAAGCCACCCGTTCGGATCGCCCTGCGCAGCCGGCCGGCACGTCGAAGAGCAGGTTGGCTTCGGTCCAATCCGCGGCTTTTTGAATGCGGTTATATAATGGGTCGGAACATTCAAAGTGGCCTTTGATCGCTGCATCGGTGCGCACGTTGACCGCCACCAACGTGCCAGGTTTCAATTTGCCCGGCAGGCCCGACAGTTCGACGTAACGAAAGCCATGATAGGTAAAGTGCGGCTGCAGAGTGCGCCCATCTTTGCCATCAAGAATATAGTCTTCTTCCTGAAGCGTGCCGGAGAGGGATTCGACATCAATGTCGCCATCCGGCGAAACCATCTCGGAATGGCGCAGACGCACATGCGTGCCAGCCGGACCATTCACCTTCAACCGGCACCAGCCGGAAATTTCCTGGCCAAAATCAAAAACATAAATGCCCGGCTTTGCCTCCGTCACGGCGATGGGCTCGAACTCGCGCATGACCCGCACCGGCTGGCTGCGCTGCCACACCAGCGGCACGTTGTCGCGCGGTTGGGTCCAGGCCGGCAGCCAGGCGTGATCGTCAAAGCCCGGTTGATCCCAGCCGGGCATTTCTTGCCGGCAATCATATCCTTCACCATCCAGCAAATCGGACCAGCGCACCGGTCCGTCCAAGGTGCTGCGCCATTGACCATCGGTGCCGAAAGTCTCCTGGGTTCCGTCCTTCAGTTCCACGTTCAGTTGCGCGAGGAATTGGGGAAAGTATCCGTAAATGCAGCGGTTCTCGGACAAATTCATATGCCCGGCATACCACCCGTAACCAAGCAATGCTCCCATGGCGTTCGTCCCGCTACGAAGAAAATCGGTGACGTCCCAGGTCTGATACTGAAGTCGGACGTGATAATCGGTGTAACCCGGAGCGAGCAGTTCATCGCCCACGCGGTGACCGTTGATGTGCACTTCGTAAAAACCGCGGGCTGACACCGAAAGTGTGGCGCGACGAACCTGGCCGGCGAGTTTGAATTCCCGACGCAACATCGGCGTGCGCGACACGGTGAATCTTTTCGTTGTGTCCGGTATCCCGGCATCCAAAGCGGGAGAATCCATCAGGGCCACCGCCGCCTTGCCATCAACGAGGAATCTTTTGGACCAGAGTCCGGATTCGATGGAATCCGAGCAATCCACGTCAGCCCCGACGGCGATGGACGTCGAGCCATCAAAGACGCCAATCCCGCCCAAGGCCAGTCCATAAACCTGTCCGTCCCACCGGGACAGGCGCGTGGCCGTAAGACGAACATAACGTGCCGTGACCGCTGTGAATGGAAAACGGGATGAATCGCCTCGCGGGTTGGGAAAATCAGCCCCGGTTTGATCCACCACGACCCGCGCATCGCGAAAATCCCGGTTGTCCGCCACTTCTATCTTGAACCGAAGCGGATACATTGCACTGCGAAAATCCCAGCTCTGCCCCCTTGGGCGCGCCGGAATGACCTCCACGGCGTCCATCCGTTTGCTCGAACCGAGGTCGAGAACAATCCACTTGGTGGCATCGGCATGGGATGCCAGTTCGCTGCGGTAACAATGAATGGGTGTCATTGGCCGGTTGGTCGGGTCCGTCAGAATGGGATCGCTGATCCACTGTGCCGTCCAATCGGCCGGCTGAAGCAGCCCCATGCTCCACCTCGCCGGCGGACTCCAGGCCGACTGTTTGCCCTTGCGATCCCAGACACGGACCTTCCAAAAGCATCGGGTGCGCGAAGAGAGATTTTGTCCGGCGTATGGCACTTGCGCCGTGGCATCCGATGAGATTTTGCCGCTGTCCCACAAATCACCCTGCCCGGCGGCAAGCCACTCCGGCGTGGACGCGACCAAAACTTGATACGCCGTTTGGACTTCACCACGGCGGTCTGATTCGATGATCCAGCTTAACTGAGGGTGCGGTTCGTCAATGCCCAGGGGATTGCACCGCGATTCGCACTGCAAATCGCCTACGCTCACAGCCGCGGCGACTTTCGCCGTAACCAGGCACACCGCGAGCCAATACATTATCAACTTCTTCACGCTTGGCCGTCTTTGCAGGTTGGAATGGCTTTTGGCGGATTGTGATTCATCATCAGTTTGACAGAAAATGATAACTGCCGGAGCCGATCTTCAGCACTGCGCGTTCGCCTGCCATTTTGGCAGACTCCACGCCGGTTACCTTCGTTAGAGTCTGTCCACTTTCAGTAATGGCATTGACGTCTTTTGCCGGCAGGTAAACCGTGGCAGTTGTATTCGCGGGAATGGTGACGCGCAAATCAAACTGCCCCGCGGATTGGTGCCATTCGCTGTTGATGCGCCCGCGGACAGAGTCATAACTTTCCTTGACCCAGGCAAGGTCGCCCCCCGGCTCGGGTTTGATGATAATTCTTTTGAAACCCGGCGCTTCCGGATCAGGACGGATGCCGCCCAGATATTCGTGCAGGTAAATGTTGAGATCGCCGATGAGCATGACGATGTTGCGGGAATTCATCCCGGAATCGGCCGTGTCGCCATTCCACAGTTCCCATATGGTGGTGGCTCCCTTCGAAATCATGTAGCCCCAGCTCGGATAGGTCGTTTGCGTCGCGATGGCATAGGCCAGATCGGGGCGGCCATTATCGCACAACACGCGCATCAAGTAATGCCCGCCGATGAGTCCGGTCCCCAGGTGATTGCCGCTCTCCACCGTGATCTTCTCCACGAGGCGGGCGAACACGTTCGTCTTATATTCATCCGGCACCAGTCCAAACGCCAGCGGCAGCACGCAGGCTGTCTGGGTGCCATTGTCGTAATAACCGGGGCCGGGGTTGTAGAAACGGCGGTTGAATGCCACCTTGATCCGGCTCGCCAGCCCTTCAAAGTTGTCCGCGTCCCCTGGTTTGCCCAGCAGCCGCGCCGACCGCCCCATCAGGCACAGATCATGATAAAAGACCGCCGTGCTTATCAAATTCCCATCGGTGGTCAACTGGGGATCGGCGGAATTAATCACCGTCATCTCCGCCGCCGATCGGGGCGGAAAGCACCAGTCCGCATAGGTGTTTCTGGGCATGAGATCGTGCTCCAGAAACATCGTCATGTGATTAACCCATTTCTTCATCAAATCGTAGTGCCTTTGCAAAATTCCCAGATCACCATATTGATCATAAAGCATGTGCGGAACAATCACGCAGGTGCTGGCCCAGACGACGCCGTCCTGATAGAGAGACCAATAGGCCGGACACACATCGGGCACACTGCCGTCGGACCGTTGATCGTCCTGTATGTCCGCCAGCCATTGGGCATACAGCGGCGCCACCTCAAACATGTAGGTTTCGCCTTTTGACACTTCCTGCCGGTCTCCCATCCATCCCTGGCGTTCGTCGCGGGGTAAATCCGTGGGCATGCTGCGGTAGTTGTCGCGCGTGGTCCAATAAATGTTGCGGCAAATCTGATTGAGCAAGGGATTGGACGTGGCAATTTCACCCACTTTGGGCAATGCGTCGTGAACGACCTTGCCCGCAATCGCATCCAACCCCGGTTTGCCCGGAAAACCGGTCACCTCAACGTAGCGAAAACCGTGGTAAGTAAATCGGGGTTCATACGTTTCGACACCCTGCCCCTTCAGCGTATATTCATCCTCGGCCTTCGCACTGCGGAGATTGGCGGTATAAAGCGTGCCATCTGAATTGGTCCCCTCCGCGTGGCGCAGCTTCACCATCGTCCCCGCCGGGCCGCCCACTTTCAAACGACACCAGCCCGCCATGTTTTGGCCCATATCAAAAATATAAACGCCCGGCTTGGGGTTGGTCATCGCCACCGGCTTGAGCGTTTCCATAACGCGAATCGGTTCGCCGATTTGCGCGGACAAAACCGGTGCGCCGGGTTTCACCAATTGCACTGGCTGCCATTGGGAATCATCAAATTGGGGCTGGCTCCAACCGGGCATTTCCATCCGCGCGTCATATCTTTCGCCATCGAATTCGTTGTTGGCACGAATTGGGCCGGCATCAGTAATCTTCCAATGGTCATCGCTGACAATTTGCGTCGTCGTGCCATCGGTATATTCAACATTCAACTGTAACCGCAGCTTTGGATATCCGAACGTCCGGCATTCGGCGGGCACTCTCACCCGCGGCGCATAATACCGCCCGTTTCCCACCATGGCGCCCATGGCGTTGTCGCCGCGCCGCAGTTGTTTTGTCACGTCATAGGTCACATAGAACGCTCGCTTGTCATACTCCGCAATCGCCGGCGACAACACATCATCGCCCACCTTCTGACCATTCAAAAATATCTCGCTAAGGCCCAGCCCGCAGACATACGCCGTGGCCCGCAGCACTTCTTTCTTCACAACAAATTCCCGTCGCAGGTAACGGGCGGGCAAAGGCCGGTCGTCGCTTTGGATGATTCCCCAGGCCAGCATTCCATATTCACCAAGCGCCTTTGCATTTATCCAGGTGGCATCCTCAAAAGCCAGAGCCTGCCAGCCGGGTTCGGCATTCGTGGCCGATTTCCAACCACCGTCGGTGATGAGCGTCAAGGGAGTTCCCTGTGCCAATTTAACCTTCAGTTTGGCAACCAATCCTGCCGGATTCGGGTTGTTGCCAACGTTGCTTGCCTCCACGGCCAGCACGTTCGTTCCCGGCTTTAACAAAGCGCCAATGGCTATTTGTTTGGGATTCCCCCAACCATCCCCCTCGCCCGCTTCCTGGCCATTTACAAATAGACGAAATTTATCGTCAGCAGTTATTTCGATGGCCGCTGCACTCACTTCCTGATTCGCCGGCATTTCAAAGACGCGGCGGAAATACCGGGTGGCCACCGGCGCGCTGACCGCCGGATTGCCCTCGGGATACCAAATCCATTGTGCCCCGCTGAAATCGTTCGTGCTGGTGCCCTGGTCCCATCCAATCCACTGTCCCTGCCAGTCGCTTGGCTCAAGCAACCCCATGCTCCAGCTGGCGGGTGTGCTCCAGGCGGATTCTCCGCCGTTCTTATCCCAGACCTTCACCTTCCAAAAACATTCCCGGCCCGACGCGAGCGGACTGCCCGAATAAACAATGTTGACGGTCTCATCGCTGGCAACCCTGCCGCTATCCCACAAATCCCCCTGATTATTCCGGAGCAGTTCGTTGCTGCTGGCGACCAGAATTTGATAGGCCGTCTGCCCTTGATTGCGTTCGCCCGCTTGCACCTGCCACATCAAGCGCGGTTGTACCTCATCAATGCCCAGCGGATTGACCCGGTATTCACACCGCAAATCCACCGGCATGATTGATCCTGCCGCCGCCGCCACGCTGGCAATCGCCGATATAACGGCAACCAAAACCCCCAGCACGTCTTGTCTTCTAAAATGGCTTTTCATCTCAATTTATCAGCCAGTTAAAAGGAGGTTCGGGAAGTTTTCAACATCCCAATTCAATTGTTTTGCACGCGCACCAACCCCAGGTCCACATATTGTCCGCCCACGGTTTGGTGACAGTGCAGGGCGATCAGATTTTTGCCGGGCTTGAGCGCCTCCCGCCCCCCGGACGTGAGCGGGAAGATATCGTAATTCTCAATAAATCCGGCGGACTTAAGGGCGAGCACGCCATTGATGTACACGTCGGCATCTTCATCATGATGCAGCCAGGCACTGACATCGCTGTAACTTCCCGCCGGCAGATAGACTTGCCGCCGCAACCAAATGTCATCGGTGTGCCAAACGGTGCCAATGATCGCCCCTGGGGTGCCGGGCGTGCCAAAGCCGCTCCGCCCCAGTTTCCATGACGAATCATCGAATGACGGTCCGCTCCAGCCGCCGGCCGGTTCGGTGGTGGTGTAACGCCAGGTTGCGGGTTGTTTGTCCGCTGCCGGGACAACCACGCTAACCCGGGGCGCCTTCGGCATCGGCGCCCAATTCGTGGCCCGGGTTTGGTCGCGCTCCGCGTACTTTTGCCAGACCGTTCGGTTGTAAAGCATTTGCAGGAACACTCCGCCGACGACCGGCCGGCCGGTGAAGCCCACTTTTCGCGCAGTCCGCGTCTGATACCAATCGGTCATCGGCGAACGATCCGGCGTGGCATTCAGAAAGGCCACCACCGGTGCAATCAAGGCTTCGAAGTCCGCGTGGTTTTCCGTCAGCGTCGCCGTCCAAGTGATCCAGTCGAGCTTGGTATAAGTTTCGCGGTTGTCGAGCGGCAGGCCATATTGGTTTTGCATCTTCCGGTAAAATGTCATTTCCTTTTGCTTCGCTTCCGCCGGAAACAAATTCAAGTCGAGGATGCGATCCCAGACCAGATTGTATTTCTGGCTCCATGACCCCGGCCGGTCGAACGCGAGCCGGAAATGGTCGCCGTCGTCCGCCTCGGTCACCCAACGTTGCGCGAACCCGCGCGCCAATTTGAAATACTCTTCCGCCTTGGCGTGGTCGCCCCGCATTTCGCAAAGCTTCGCGAACGAGCCCAGGCCGCAGATGGCCTTCGCGCTCAGGTTGACGTTATGTGCCAGGTGTCCGGCAAAGTCGTCGGTGCAAAGCTGTTTCTCCGGATCAAAACCTTTCTCCTTCAGATAGCCGGCCCATTGCTCCAGCTGCTTCCAATAAAGTCCGGCAAAGTTCGCGTTGCCGTCCATCTGCGCGACGGCGCCAAAGAGGCAGAGCAAATTGCCGCTCTCCTCCACCGGCATCTGGTTATTCACGCCTCGCTCGCCATCCCCATAGACCTGGCCGTTCGCCTGCGGATAAGTGCCGAGGTCGTGGGGCGCAAACGGAAAGGTCCAGCGCTCGCTCGCGGCATAGTTCATAAACGGCACGATGAACGATTTGGCCAGGGTCGGACTGAAAAACAAGAACTGCGGCGACATGGGATAGAATACGTCGGAGGTGCTGATACAGCCATTGGAGTGGTTTTCCTTGCAGAACTGCAACGGCTGGCCACGGTCGTCCGCCACAAATTTCCCGGCGGCAAAACATTGCCGATAGGCCAGCGCGCCCAGCAATGCGTAATTTTCGCCCCCGGCGGCGCGCAAATCCGTCATCAGCTCCTCATCAAAGGCCAGGCAACGCCCCTGTAATGATTTGTAATCATGCGCCGCCGCCTGTAGAAGATCCGCCGCTTCCCAGCCGTTGCGCCGCCAATACGGGCGCAGGTTTTTCTTCATGTACTGGATGGAATAAAGATCGTCATAGGCGAGCATCAACCAGCACGAAACCGGTTTGGCCGCGACGCTTCCCAGGTCCATCGCGAAGGCGATCACGGAATCGTTGCGCGCGTTGTTTTGTAAAAGGCCTTCGGCGGCAGGATTGACCAAACCGCTTCCCGCGATGAATCCGGCCCGCGTGGCTGGCGCTGAGTTCACAGTGGAACCGGCCCGCTTGTCTTTGGCCATCGCGACGTATAAATAGCCCCAGTCAATGCGGAGGTCGTCACCCTTTTTTTGCATAACCGGTTGTTCCACCGAACCGACCCGCCAGGCCTCGATTCCCGCGACGTCGGCGTTTTGGAAGAAAACCGGCTGGTCCGGTTGGTTGACGGCAATCTCCGAACTCGCATCAAAATAGACCGACACCACGTGCTTCTGCGCATCCGTGGATTGCGCCTCCCATGTGAGGTAGGTGACCGGCCGTGACAACACATCCACATCTTCCGGCAAGTCGGCGGTCATGAAGGTCAGCGTGAGCTTGATGCCGGCGCCGGCGAAAGCATAGATGGTTCGCGTGGGCAATACTTCAAGATGAGTCTGCGGTAACGGCGGTACGTTCGTCGGTTCTGCGCCCATGACCCGGAAAGTCGTTCCATCGATCCGCACGAAACTGGTGAGGCGTTGCGATTTGCCGGTCCAATGGGTCGTCCCCGTATCCGTCAATCTATCCGCCGGGGACCAGATGCTGAAATAAGGATCGCACGCCACCAATGGCACGGAGGGCGGGCGAAGGGTTTCCGCGCCGAAGGCCATTCCCCCAGCCACCCACGAAAGCATCAAAAACCAAATGAACTTCGGATGGTTGTTGGATCTCATGTTCATAAAAGCTAAAACAGTTTCGGTGTTTTCTGGTAAGGCCGTAGCCGGCCTGAATGGGTTTTTCTGACTCTACCGGCTGATTTCAGACGCAAATTTATAGTTTCCTGAGCCCACTGCAAACATCGCTTTTCCGCCTTCCTCCCCCAGGAACTTCACTGCTTTGGCGTCGTGCACGGTTTTACCGCTCTCCGTGATGCCCGCCAAATTCCGGGTCGGAATGCAGACCGTTGCGGTCGTGTTCGCCGGCACCACGACCTCCAGCGTCAGGCGTTTCCCCCTGATCTTCCAGGCAGTGGCGATCCGTCCGTGGATCGAATCAAAGCTGGTATTGGCCCACGTCAGGCCATCCCGGATGGTGGGATCAATCAGGATGTTTTCAAAACCTGGACTCGCCGGACGAATGCCGCCGATGTAACCAAAGAGGTATTCTCCACAGGATCCAAGCGAGTAATGGTTGAACGAGTTCATCTCCGGATCCTGAAACCCTTTCTCCGGCGTCCAGCCATCCCACCGCTCCCAAATGGTGGTGGCGCCATGCTTTACGGAGAACAGCCAGGACGGAAACGTATCTTGCATCAACAACGCGTAGGCGGTATCCGCCTTGCCCGCCTGGGTCAGGACCGGCAGCAAGTAACTGACGCCGATAAAGCCGGTCGAAAGATGCCCGCCTTTGGCCTCGATGTCCGCTGCCAGATACTGGGCCGCCTTGGACCGCAGATCATTGGGCAGCAGTTCAAACTTCAACGCCATGGCATAGGCACACTGCGTGTCCCCCGCGATGCGACCGTCCGCCGCAACGTAGCGCTGGTTGAACGCGGCCTTGATGTCCGCAAACAATTGATCGTACTTATCTGCGTCGGCTTCGCGCCCAAGAACCCGGCAAGACTTGGCCACCAAATGGGCCGCGTTGGCAAAAAACGCGGTGCCAATCAGATCTTTGGGCGTATCCGCATTGATGGATAACCAGTCGCCGAAGTCCTCGCCCCGGTCGCGGTCGCGAATCAAGCCATCGCTGTGCGACCGCAGGTATTCCACCCATTTGATCATCGCCGGCAGATGACGCTCCAACACCTGCCGGTCGCCGTACATCTCATAGATGGTCCACGGGCAAATGACGCCGGCATCGCCCCAGGCGGGAACCCCGCCAATATCCCGGCTGCTATTGGGACTCACATTGCTAAAGGCGCCGGCCGGCGACTGGCCATCGTCAACATCCACCAGCCATTTGGTGAAGAAAGCCGCCACATCCGCATTGTAACTGGCCGTACGGACGAATACTTCGGCATCACCCATCCATCCCAGGCGCTCGTCGCGTTGCGGACAATCCGTGGGCACGCTCAGATAATTGCCGCGCTGGCCCCATTGGATGTTGGATTGCAGTTGGTTGAGCCGCGGATCGGAACAGGCAAATTCCCCGGTGCGGGGCGTATCCGACCCGATGACAATCCCTGTCACCGCATTCTTGCCAAGCCGGCGCGCCAGCCCGCTGATTTCCACATAGCGAAACCCGTGAAAAGTAAAACGCGGTTGCCACACTTCCAAGCCATCGCCTTTGCAGACATACTGGTCAACCGAAGGCGCCCCGCGCAGATTATTGGTGTAGAGCGTGCCATCGGGGTTGAGCATCTCCGCATGGCGCAGGGTGATCACGGTGCCGGCGGGGGCGGATACTTTCAACCGCACCACTCCGACCATGTTTTGTCCAAGGTCATAAATCCAGCCGTCGGGTTGGGACTTTTTGACGGTTTTGGGCTTTAATTCATCAACTTCACGCACCGGTGGCATGATTTGAGAGTCCAATTGCCGGGACGATTCATTGCGCACGCTGACGGCGGACCAGCCGCTTTCATCCAAACCGGGCCGGTCCCAGCCACTGATTTCCAAACGCGCATCATAATCCTCCCCCAGCATGAAATCGGATGATTGGATGGGGCTGTCGTGGGATTTCCAAGTGTCATCAGTCACAATCCTCTCCGTGTGACCATCCAAGTAAGTCACTTCCAGCTGGGCCATGAACGCGGGTGACTTTCCAAAGAACCTGAAGCCACCATTGCCAATATGGCCGCTGAACCATCCATTGGCCAAGTATGCGCCCATCACATTGGCGCCGGTTTTCAACTGACCGGTGACATCGTACGTCTGATAGCGGACCCGTTTGCGATAGTCGGTCCAATCCGGCGCCAGCACGTGGTCCCCCACCCGCCCGCCGTTAATATGCACCTCATAAAGGCCCAGCGCGGTGACATAAAGCACCGCCCGTTGAATCGGCGAGCCCAGTTCAAAAGACTTCCGCAAATACGGCGCGGAAGCGGGCGGCTCGGGCAACCTGAGAGTTTGATTTTCCGCCACCTCCTTTTTGAGGGTTCGCCCGTGATACTCGTATTCCACGAGCAAATGTTTCGCCCGATTATGGGCGGGATCCACGCCCAAGGTCTGGTTATTGGCCACCATGACCAGCCGGCCCTGTTCAATATGACGCTTCAGGGTGGCGGTCACATCCGCCGCCGGACCATCGGCATCCGTCTCATAGGTGGCCCGACGAATAGCCAACGAATTCGTTGGAGTTCCGGCGGGAGCCGCCGGCGCAATCCATTGGGCACACCAATCCCCCGGCTGAAGCAACCCCATCTGCCATTGCGCCACGGAACTCCACGCCCCGGGATTGCCGTTGCGGTCCCAGACCCGCACTTTCCAGAAACAGTCTTCCCGCGAGACCAGCGCCTTGCCCGCATACTCGATCTGCAAACTCCCAGCGGAAACCACCTTGCCGCTGTCCCACAGATCCCCGGCGTCCGTTTTGAGCATCGCGGCCGAGGACGCCACCAAAACCTCGTACGCCGTCTGTTGCTCGCCGCGCTGGTCCGAATCCACCCTCCAGCTCAATCGCGGGCCGCCGACGTCAATGCCAAGCGGGTTGGCGAGATACTCGCATCGCAGGTTTTGGGCGGTGATGGCCGCCGAGCAGATTCCAGTGATAAGAACGCCAAACAGGATGAGAATGTTTTTTGATCGGTTGCTTTTCATCTTCCCTTTGCTGTAATTGCCATTAAATTTTTGCGCGCTCAAGGAGCTTATATGTTCCGGGCCGAACCGGCACGCGCGGAAAACAGACCGGCCGCTTGAACCTGCTCCCGGCCGGCACACAGATTGCCAGCGCCCGGTTGGGAACTGGCAGAACGGAGGTTGTCTGCTGTGGCTGGTCTCATGGATTGCTTTGAAAACAAGCGTTGGCTTCACGATGCGCGCGCGAAAGACGCCCACAGGCCGGCTTGTGATGGAACCAGCAAATGCCTCACTTACCATTTGTCAATGCCTGACATGGACCGGTGAAGCCGTCCGCGAATTTCAATGTGTTTTTGATACCTTAGCCTCTTGCCAGCGCACGCGTCCATCCCCCGAACATGGTGAGAATTTCATCACCGAAACAGGGGGTGGTTCGGCAAAACCCCCTGTAACCGCAATAAATCTGCGCCCGGCCGCCCCCTCCCGGAAGCATCGTCGTCTCAGGCCGGCGGCTTCTGTTGGGGGGTTTTGGAGGCCATATAACGAACGACCGCCTCGGTGCGCGAGCTCACATGTAATTTGTTAAAAACATGCTTCAAATGACTGCACACCGTGTCAATGCTCAAATCCAGATTGCCGGCGATCATTTTGTTGGAATAGCCCTGCGACAGCAGCACCAGAATCTGCTCTTCGCGAACCGAAAGGTGTGCGGATTCATCCCGCATTTTCGCCTTCTGGCGGAAGGATTCGATGACCCGCCGGGCAATTTGGCTCGTCATGGGGGCTCCGCCACCCAGCACGTCCAGTAATGCCGTGCGTAAATCCGAAGGCTTGGTCCGCTTCAGTAAATAGCCGTCGGCCCCCGCTTCCAGCGCCAGAAAAACCAGTTCCTGGTCGTCCATGGCGGTGAGAATGATGATCTGGGTTTGCGGCAGCAAAGCCTTGAGCCGCACGGTGCACTCGATCCCCGACATGCGGGGCAGAAAAATATCCATGAGCACCACGTCCGGCAACTGCGTCGGGATGCTGCGCAAGGCCTCCTCACCGGTGGCATAGGCGCAAAGACACGTAAAATCCGGAAACGAATTGATGAGCTTGACCCAACTTTCGCGAACTTTCGGCTGGTCTTCCACCAGAGCAACTTTGACCGGACGCTTCGCAGCGGGTTCAACCGGACGGCTGTCTTTCGTGGCTTTCGCTATTTTAACATTTGGTGGGGTCATGGTCTTGTGAACGTTCATCCAGCCGGTCACTGCCGGTTTCAATATTATGCGCTCGAAAACTGTTTGCGTTCCAAATCCACATCCAGGTATTCCACCGCGGATGCGTCAAGGGCACGCTGAATTCGACCCGGCAGCCCTGGCCTGGCTGGCTGGTGATGAGGCAATGGCCGCCGAGTTCGTTCATTCGCTGGGCCATGTTGCCCAATCCGTTTCGCCCCCCTTTCACCACCGCTGGATCAAACCCCTTGCCATTGTCCTGCACTTCCACGACCAGTTGCTGGCCTTGCCAGTGGATTCGCAGGCGCAGTTCCGTGGCCCCGGAATACTTGGCGGCATTATTAAGCGCCTCCTTGATGGCCATCAGCAGGCTCCGCCGAAGCGGCATGTCAAAGGCCGCCGCCGACATCTCCGGCCCCACTTCGAACAGACATTGGATTTTGGTGGGCGCCAAAAATTCCTGGGCATACTTGCAAACATAGGCCGCAAAGTCACGCAAGGTGTCCCGCCGCGGATTCACCGCCCAAAGAATCTCATCCATGGTGGACAACAAACCGCGGGCTTCTTCGCAAATCTGAACCAATTGCACCTGCAATTCCGAACCGGCGGCCAACCCACTCTGCGCAACTTCCCCGTGCAACACCAACTGCGTCATTCTCGATCCAATGTCATCATGAATCTCCCGCGCTATCCGGGAGCGTTCCCGCTGCAAAAACCAGCGTTCTTTTCGGTGGAGCGCCAGTTGGGCCATCAGCCGGAAACTAATCAGAATAACGAGGGCACAAACCGACAGCAGCGTAATCTGAAACCAGCCGGTTTGCCAAAAGAAGACCCTGATCGGCTGCAAGGACGGCATCATGTTCACCGCGGTGGGGGCTGTCCACCAAGGACTGCCGCCCAATGGAGCGATCACGGTCGCCGCCGGCCACAAAGGGTCGGCCTCGGTTCGTTTGGTCCACCGGCTGGCCCCCTCAGGAACCACCTTCCAGCTTTTATCTGATTTGACCTCAATGCTTCGGCCGTCCGCCAGGTCAACCCGCAAACCAAAAAGCATTCCCGCGAAAAATGACCCGTTATAACAATTGACGGCCAGAACATGCCGCCCCGGCGTCAACAACTGGGTCACATCGAAAACAAACAACTCGCGCCACTCGGCTCCCCGCCCCAGTTCGCGGCCGTCCAGATATAGCGTGAATTCGTTGTCCGTCGTCATCACCAGTCGCGCGTTGGTGACCGTCCCCTGGTTGGGGATTTCAAATGTCTTCCACAGCTGGCAGGTCTGGTTATCCAGCGTTTTTTCCTCCCAAATCCAGGAACCCAGTCCGTTGGTTGGACTGACGTAGGGCGCCTCCTGTTCCATCTGGATTTTTTGGCTGTCCGCCGTGTTGTCCGCGGCGTCTGCCCGTGCGGCGGGGGCCGAAAACAACGCCAAAAGAAGCCACCCGATCACCCTAACTTGGCAACGGCCCAGACACGATATCAGCAGCTGGCTATGAAAAATCAAGTGGTGCAATCGTTCCCAGTTTAACCGATTTTTTCCACCGCGCCAAGCGAGTTGTGGGTCCCTTGACTCATTCCTTATTCCGCCCCCCCAATAACGTCTGCTTTGCTGAACCGCAAACACCTTGGTTCACCGCGGCAACAGACGTCGAATTTTGCGATGACAATTCAAGGCCAAGCGATGATTTCCGCCGTTTGAAGTTTCACGGGGCCGAGCAAACCGGATTTCAAGAGGGGGGTGTCCCGGGTAAAAGGCTCGTACGAACTCCAAGTAAACCGCTCCGTCACCGGCAACGCCGCGTCGCCGATCATGCGATTTGGCCAGAGATCGGCCACCCGGATGGTGAGCACATTCCGCCCCCTCTTCAATGCGGCGGTCACGTCCACCCGAAACGGCGGCCTCCATAAAATGCCCAGGTCGTGGCCGTTGAGCTTCACCTGTGCCATCACCTGCACGTCACCCAGGTCGAGCCAGATTTCGGATTTTTCGCGGCTGGCCGGCCAAGCCGGTTTCCAGTCGAATGTCTTCGTGTAAGTGGCCGTGCCGGAAAAATATTTAACGCCGGCATTGGTCGAATCGCTCAAGGAGATCAGATGTTCGAGAGTGATTTTCTCCGGCGCGCCCCAGCGGGATGGAAAGTCCACGTTCCAGGCACCGGTAAGCTCCTGGGGCGCGGGCAGGCTGCTGATGTCTGCGCGCCGCCCCCGACCGCTCGCGCGGGTCAATTCATAATGTCCCGCCTGCGACGCAACAAGTTCCAGCCGTCCCGCAGCGTCGCAACGGACTTCCGCCGGGCGACTGGGCACGGGAGCCAGCCAGCTCAAATGAATGCAATCGTCGCCTCCAGCTTGATAGTATTCCACTCGAAAACGGTGCCGCTGCCCCGCTGCGAGATTAATCTTCCCGATATGCGCCTCCTTGCCGCCGTCCAGACTCCAATGTTCAATCACGTTCTGGTCGTCAATAAACAACCGGCAGCCATCGTCGGCGTAGAGGCAGAATGTGTACGTCCCCGATTTCATCGCCGTCAGGGTCCCAGTCCAGCGCGCCGACCAGTCGGTGGCCGGCATCCCCGGCGCCGGGGAACCGCTATTCCACGCAAAGTTAACCTGGGAATCCGTGCGCACCATGGCGGGCGTGCCGCTCAAGTCTGTATTGGTGAAGTATTCACCGGTCAATCCCGGAACCTGGCCCGCCCCGGTCGTTAGCACAATTGTCGGATTCAGGTCCACCGTATCGGGGTCTTGGCCCGTGACCGTGAACGGTTGGCCGTTGGCCGTGGATTCCACCACCAGGGTCTTTACAGTGCCGAAAGCCGGATCGCCCCCCTCCGCCAATTGGTTGACCTGAAAGCTGGTGTCGCCCCGGTTCACCAGCGCCTGCACGCTGTTCGACACATCGCGCGAGCGTTGCGCGTCGCCCGGCACGCCATAGCTCGCGCGGATGATTCGGATCGTGGGCGGCTCGGCCACCGGCGGCACCGGTTGCCCGTCATGCGTGAAATTCACCACTGGATCAAACGATTTTCGTTGCCGGCGAAACACCACGAAAGTCGAGCCGCTCGCGTCGAGACGCAGCGGGATGGATATGCCGGCCGCGGTTTCCTCATAAGTTGCCACCGGTGACATCTGACCGGTCTCCGCATTCCATAACTCGGGACGCATACCATTCAACCGGAACTTGCATTTTGCCTCCGCCACGGAAGCCGACTCGTTCGCCACAAAGTAAATCTCGGTGTCGCCCACCTGGCGGTGAATCCAGTTCAGCTTCACGCTCGACCTGAAATCCGCGGGAGTTTGCAATTGTGCCAATACCGTTCCCAGGGGCTGGCCCCAGACGACTTTGCCTTTGCCAAACACATGCTCCGTCACGGCTTTGCCGTCACAATCGCCCCAAACCTCGGCTGCCATCCGGGCCACTTCCTCGTCGCATTTGGGAAAATCTGCGAGACTCGGCGAAGCGGTCGGACGCGGCCCCAGCACCGTGGCGCCAGCCTCCACCAGTTGCCTGATTTTGCCAAGCAGCGCCGGGGTCATTAATGTGTTCCCCGCCGGCAGCACCAACAGCCGGTAGCTCATGCCGTCCGGCAAAACGAGCCGGCCGGCCTTCACCTCCATCCTGGCAATCAATGCCTGGGCGCTGCATTCATCATATTTGTAACCGACCGGCACTTCTGGCGCCGGCACAAAGTAGGTTTGGTCCGGCAACTCCGGGCGCAGGCAGCACAGGTCGGCAACGAACCGGCCTTGCCGCAGCATAAACTGGCAGCGCGAAAGGTATTCATGCCACGCGCGGGACATTTCCCACCAGGTTTGTGTGCGTTCGTAATGCAGGCCCCATGGCCCCATCGTCGCGCCGGGAAAGCGGTCGAGGTATGGCTGGTGGGCGTAACGGTGCACCACAAAACGGTTGATCCCTTGCGAGAATTCATAGTCGCCCAGCGCCTTGATCGTCGCCGGATGAAATTTCCATTGCTCCGTGTCATCGGAGGTGAACGCCTCCGCGCCGACAATTCTTTCGCCCATGATGTGTGCGACCGACGCCATCTGTCGGCCCTTGGCGAGATTTTGGCTCCCGCCAGTCGCCCAGAATTCAGTCATCGGCTCGTTCGCGCGCTGGGTATAAGTTGCCTCGTCGCCAAACGGCAGATCGTAGCCTTCAAGGGTCAGGCGCAGGCCATGTTCGTTCGCCCGCTCCGCCAGCCGGCCGACGTAATTTTCCGCCAGTAACTCGGAGCGCGTCTGCTGAAAATCCCAGCGAAACCGGGCGGCCGTCGCGGCATCGCCGATTTGAGTTTTTCCGCCCAGCACGTCGGGCAAAAACAGAATCGGGTCGTAGCCGCGGCGCTTTTGAAATTCTTCGCGAAATTTCGGCGTCCAGTTCTGCGAACCCACTTCCCAACTGTCAATGTGCGTTGCCGAGAGCGTCGTTCCCGCCAGGGGGCCGACTTCGGCGATGAGCTTTCCGATCATGTTCGTATAATGAACGTCCATCGCTTCGCGGCTCAGCTTGTCGCATTCCAGCCCGTTGCCGCCTTTGACCGGCGGGCGCGTGGACGAACCGGTCGTCGTGTGACCGATGCGCTGAATGATCCACTTGCCGGCGGGGACGTCCCACTTCAATTCTCCATTCGCCTCCAATTCCGCCGTCAAATTCAATACCGCCTCCGGGGCCACCACCCCATTCGTCGTTCCCGGGCAAGCCAGCACCGCGATGTCGCGGTAGTAATCCTCATATTTGACCGAGCTGTTAAAGCCATCGTGGGAACGCTGCCCGGCCGTATCGGGCCGCGGCAGCACGGCGGAAAAATGAACCGGCCCCTCAACCATCACGTTCGTGGCGACCAGCATCTGCATGGAAAGCTCCGGCGTAATCCAGGGTCCGCTGCTCCCGCACCAACCCGGGCCGTTGGTCATGTTGATTTCCAAGCCCAACCGGTGCGCCTCGGCGACGGCAAAACAAAAGAGGTCCTGCCATTCCGCATTCATAAAATCCGCGGTGCCCGGCGGCGGCGCAAACCGCTCGACCACGTCCATGATGATGACGCCGCCGACACCGGCGCGCTTCATCGCTTCGAGGTCGGCGGTGATGCCCGCCTTGGTGACGTTGCCGTTATTCCAAAACCAATAGACCCACGGCCGGGCCGAGGCCGGTGGTCTGGCAAATTGGGCAGATAAATCATCTGCCAGCACCGGCCCCGCAACCAGCATCAACAGCAATGCCATCCATAATCTCATAATCGTATTTCTTTATTGAAAAGGGCAATGCCACCAGGTCCGTCACCCGGTCTTTCCACCCGGGCCCGCTGACTGGGCGGCTAACCCAAAATCCAGCCCCGCCAAATGGACAATCCAACCAGACTTGCGCCCGCCGAACACAGCCTAATTGCCCACGATCCGGTAAAATTCTTGCGGGCTAGCCCCGCCGGATTTGCTCCAGACCGCCGTCGTCTGCGTCGCAACAAAGTTTGTCTCAACCGACCAGACGGCTGCGGCCAGATTGGTCGCGCTTTCGAGAACATAATGCCGGCCGACCACCAGGTTGCCAACGTTGATTACAAAACTACCCGGCGTCAGCACCGTCGCATTCAAACCGGCCGGCACCGCCGGACCGGTGCTTGGCGTCCCAAACACGTTGATTCCCGCGTAGCCGCAATAACCGTTCTCCGCTGCCGGGCTGGTAAAATCAAACTTTATGGCGGCGGCGTTCGTGGCCAGCACACCCAGCTCGGAAGTCAGCGTCACCCGCGTCGCGGACTGGATGCCACCGGCGATCGGGGGATTATAACTGACCACCGCCAGAAAGAGGAAGTTCGTGGGTGCCGAGGCGGCCGAATAATAGACAGTATATGCCTGCTCGTCCCGGCCATTATCCGCCCAGCCACCATAAACCGTGATGTTGGTGAGATCATACCCGTTGGTGGCCGCCGGCAATGCGTAAATAATCGTGGATCCCGCACTGCTTCCATCCGGACCCACCCCATTGCCGCAAGTCACATAGTTCGTGCTGGTGGTGCTGCCAGAGGTCCCGGTGATCTTGGCGAGCCCCAGGCTGCCGCCGGCCGTCAGCGAATTGACGTTCCGGCCAGGTGCCTCCTCGCTGAAATTGCCCAAGGCCGTGCTGGGAATCCGACCGGCAATCAGGCTGCCATTCGTCACCACGGTCCAACTGGGATAAAATGTGCCACTGCCGCTGCCAGTCTGGCTGGAGGTGGTGGAGATTACCCCCGGCGTCGTCTTTAGACGCACGTTGTCAAAATCCGCCTGGATGGTGGTTCCGTTGCCGAGAACCGACAACTCAACGGTCAGATCACCGCTAACCTGGGCTCCGGTGGTGAAGGTTACCGCATAGTCCTGCCAGCTATTCTGTGCGGGCGGCAGCCCACCACCACTGGCCAGCACCGTGCCGGTGTTATTGACGCCATTCAGGAGCGAAATGATTCCCGGTGAGTTGATGCGGTCATGGCGCGATCCGATCGCGACGATCAGCGAATAGGTCGTGTTCGTCTGCAATGGCCCGGCATCCTGATAGATGCCCCCCGTCACGCTCGAATTGAACATGTTGACGAAGCAATACTGGCTTCCCTCCGCCGGGGCGGCCAGCGGATCGTAAACCGTATAATCGGTGCCCCCGGCGTTCTGTGAGCCGATATCAGAAGATCCGGCCTCATTGAATGCGGTCCAGCCGGTGGGAACATTTGCCACCTCTCCGCCAGACGCGGCGGCATCCGACTCAAAGCTGGGATTGACAACAGTCGCCGCTTGCGGCGTGACGCCGACCTCTGCGGAATTAAGGCTTTCCCCGTTGGTATTGACCGCCGACACTTCATAGTAATAGGCCGTGCCGGTGGACAACCCGGCGTCGGTGTATCGGTTGGAGGCCGGCCAATTGTTGGCGGTGGAAACATTGGCGATGGCGGTCTCACCACCACTGCTCGTCGAACGCTTCACGTTGTAGGAAATCGCACCGGGAACCGTATTCCAAGAGAGAGCCACCTGTCTGCCACCCGGACCCGCAGTCACCCCCATCGGCGCCCCGGGCGCGGCTCCGTTCCCTTCGATGATGGCCGCACTCCAATAGGTGCTGTTAAACACGATGTCAGGATAGTAAAAGCCGCCTTGCACCCCGGTTTCGAGATACCAATTGTGAAAAGTCGCCGGATTCGCCGTGTTGCTTTCCTGCCCGGGGATCACCACGACACCATGACCAAACGCGGCATTCCACTGCCCCGGATCGTTGCCCGCGCCGCCCTCATAACACTGGAGATAGACGTAGTCGCAGTTGGTGAGGTTATTTTTGAGATTCACCCAAAAACTCTGCGCAGTGTAGGGAACCAGGGTGAACTTGTAGCCCAAGGCGCCCAGCATGTTGGCGAAGTTCGTGGAGGAATTGAGATCGTAGGTCTGTTCGTCGTCATCGTTGATCGCGTCAATTCCCGGCACCGCGTTTTTCAGGGCTTGGAAATTTTTGTAGAGGATGCTGCCGGGACCCGTTCCCTGCGCAGCCACCAGGCTCTTGATGTTGTCATAGCTGCTGTCCTCCCAGCCGCCAATGCACACCTCATAGCGCGCGACGGTCGTGGGCGGCGCTTTCAACGTGGCGACCAGCGAACCCCAGTTGGTGGGCCCCACATAGACGCCATTGGTGCAGGCCACGCCGGCAATGATAAGTGTGCCATCCGGGTTGACATGCATGGCAAAGGTAATCAACGTCGTGAAACCGGAGGCCTTGTCAAAGGCCATGGACGGCGTCGTGAATTGGAAGTAATCGTTGCCATCGGCCCCGTAGTTCATCACCACGACGGCAGCCGTGCGCTGCGGACTGGCGGCCAGCATGACTCCGATCAACATGAAAGTCACCTGCCACAATATCTTCCGCAGCCTAGTTGTCCGGTCTTTTGGATTTGACATCACGAAAGCAAAGCCGGCCTCAAGGCACCTGCAACCGAAAAAAGGAGGCCGGTTGTGAGGCATTGATCGGAATGGAGTTGGAGAATGCGCCGCTGCCGTCCAGCGTGCCGATGCTGTTCGTCGTCCAATTGATCGGTGCTGCCAGATTGGTTGCAACTTGCCACACGTAACCGCGGTTTGGCATGCCGCCAACGCCTTTGACGACCAGGTTGCCGCCAGAAATCCCGGGCGTGCCCAGCGTCGGCGCCTTGAGCACAGCCGGTGTCGCCGTCAATTGCACATTGTCAAAGTCCGCCTGAATGGTGGTGGCATTGCCCAACACGGACAACTCAATGGTGAGGTCGCCGCTGGTTGAATTGCCGGTGGTGAACGTCACCGTGTAGTCCTGCCAGCTATTCTGCTTGGCTGGCAGCCCGTTGGTAGTAGCCAATACTGTGCCGGTGCTGCTGGAGCCGTTGACGAGCGAAATAATTCCCGGCGAGTTGATCCGATCCGCCCGCGACCCAATCGCCACGGTGAGCGTATAGCTCGTGTTGGGTTGCAAGGCTCCCACGTCCTGATAGATTCCGCCCGTCACGCTCGGGTTGAACATGTTAATGAAGCAATATTGGTTGCCGGCAGCCGGAGCGGCCAAGGGCGTGTTGACGGTATAATCAACGCCGCCCGCCCATTGGGAACCGATATCGGTGGACCCGCCCTCGTTGAAGGCGGTCCAAGCGGTCGGAACCGCCGCCACCAGTCCACCGGGCCCGCTGGCCACATTTTGCTCAAAGCTGAAATTGGTCTGGGGCACCGGCGTTGCGGTGAGACGCACGTTGTCAAAATCCGCCTGGATGGTTGTTTCATTGCCGAGAACCGACAGCACAATGGCCAGATCCCCGCTGACGGAGGCTCCCGTGGTGAAGGTGACGGTGTAATCCTGCCAGCCACCCTGCGTGGCCGGAAGCCCGTTGGTGGTGGCCAATATTGTGCCGATGTTGCTGGAGCCATTGATGAGTGAAATAATTCCCGGCGAATTGATCCGATCCGCCCGCGATCCAATCGCCACAGTCAGCGCATAAGTGGTGTTGGGTTGCAAGGCTCCGACGTCCTGATAAATGCCGCCCGTAACACTGGAATTGAACATGTTAATGTAGCAATACTGGTTGCCGGCGGCAGGCGCGGCGAGCGGATTGTTGGTAATATAATCAGCGTCGCCCGCCCACTGGGAGCCGATATCGGTTGACCCGGCCTCATTGAATGCCATCCAACCACTGGGAACCGTCCCCGCCACGGCACCAGGTCCAGTCGCGGCATTTAACTCAAAACTGAAATTGCTCACGGTCACCGCCGTCCCTGGCGACGTCGGGATAATTATGAAGGGTGATGAGAATACATAATTGCCAGAGCCAACAGCGTAGATGGCGGCATTGTTGGAAATGCCGACATAGGTGACACCGGGCGAACTGGCCGCCGGCCCGCCGCTTTCAGTGATGGCACCGGCGTTTGTGGTGGGCACAAAGACCTGCGCCGTCGTATTCGGGGGAATTGCCACCGCCAGATTAAACGTATTGCTGGTAAACGTCCACGCATTCGAGATGGGGCCTTGGACGGAATCATAGCATCCTTGCGCCGATGTCAGACCGCCGCCCGGCTGCGGACTGACGAGAATTTTTGCAAAGCCGGGCGCCAGCGCGTTGATTCCCAAAATATCCCGGTAGAACCACTCTGCGCAGGCCCCAAAATTCGCATGGTTCAACGAATTCATGGCATCTTCGCTGACGTTTACGGTCCCGTCGGCGTTGACGCTGTTCCACAATTCAAAAATGGTGGTGGCGCCCAATCCGGCCTCAAAACCCCAGGAAGGATAATCTTTTTTCGCCAGCATTTGATAAGCGAGATCGTTCCGGCCGATGGCGGTCAACGCGGGCAACAACAGGTGCGTGGTCACCATGCCCGTCGAAGGGTGTCCAGTTTGAGCACCAACCGCCGACGCCAGCTTGTTCGCCGCCAAGGCGGTCTGCGCCGGGGTGAGCAAGTTAAAAGCAATGGCCAGCGCATACCCCCCTTGTGAGCCGGTTCCCACCGTGCCATCCGCCGCGACGAAATTGCTCTGAAAGGCGGAACAGATATTGGTGAAAAGCAGGCGATAAGTCGCCGCATCCGACGTTTTGCCCAACGCTTGCGCCAGCTCGGCCATCATGGCGGCACACCGGCCGTAAAATGCCGTTGAAATCAGGGTCAGGGGCGTGGAATTGTCCACCGACACCCAGTCGCCGTAACCGTTGTTGGGCCCGACGAAACCACTCGAGATGGACGCGTAATAAGCCAGATGACTCTGCATGTCTGCATAAAAACGTTGAGCCGGGCGAAGGTCGCCATAAGTTTGGTAAAGGTAATAAGGAACAAACACCACTGAGTCCTGCCAGCCGGCGGCAAAGCCATCATCACTCACCAAAGGCGCCTGATGTCCAAAGTCGGACTGGGTCGCCCGGGCCTTGCTGTCCACAATGTCCTGACTCCATTTGCTGAAGAAACTTTCCGCCTGCTCGTTAAACATGCCGGTGCCCATGATTTCGATTCCGTCGCACCAGCCGGCCCGCTCGGAACGTTGATCACAGTCCGTCGGTACTTCAAAATAATTGTCGCGGACCGACCAAAGCATGTTCGAGTAGATCTGATTGATCTGGCCGTTGGAAGATTGGAACGAGCCGGAATCCGCCAGCCCCGAGCGAACCGAGATGGCGGCAAAAGTGTTGGTGGTCGGCGGCTGCACCAGGCCCTGCACTTCCATATATTGGAAGCCGTGGTACGTGAAACGCGGTTCCCAAGTTTCGACTCCCCCGCCTTTGCAGATATAGGTGTCCATCTGCAGAGCCATGCGCAAATTATCCCGGAAAACCGTCCCGTCCGAATTCAGCCATTCCCCGAAGCGCATGACAATCCGCCTTCCAGCCGGCTGATTGGTAACCTGCAAGCGCACCCAACCGGAGATATTCTGCCCGAAGTTGAGCACGTAGAGGCCGGGTTGTGGCTGCGTGATGGCGACCGGAGCGAACACTTGATTGGTCTGCACCGGCTCTGCAGGGTGCGCCTGGATCGTGGGAAAAACTTCCGCCCCCGTGGTCACGTTGGTCCAGGCGGCGTTGCTGAACCCGGGGCTGTCCCAGCCCGGCAATTCAAGGCGAGCATCGTAAGTTTCCCCGGCCTGATTGTCCCCCTGGCGAATCGGGCCAAAGCCGGCCTGCCACGACGAATCGCTGGCGATCATCTGATTCGTCCCGGCGCTGTAGAATAAATGCAGTTGCGCACACAGCCGCGTCTTCGTGCCGTAATAGTCCTGCCCGTCAAAGGCGCAATTCCCGCGATACCAGCCGTCGCCCAATATGGCGCCCAGCGTGTTTGATCCGGTTTGCAACAAAGCGGTCACATCGTAGGCCCGGTAATAGATGCGCATGGCATAGTCAGTCCATCCCGGAAGAAAGTAATCGTTGCCCACTTTCGCGCCGTTCAGATGCGGCTCCACCAGACCCTGCCCGGTGACATACAGGACCGCGCGCGTCGGCAATTGGGACAGGGTGAAATCCTTCCTCACCATGGTCGCGGCGAGATAGGTCTCAACAAAACTATTCCACGGCGCCATGCCATAGGCCCCCAGCACCAGGGCATTGGTCCAACCCGTGGCGACAAAGCTGGTTTGATTCCAATTATTGAAGAGCTGGTTGGCGGCCAGCCAGCTTCCATCCGTTTGCAGGCTGTTCGTCGCGCCATTGCTGTAGGTCAAATCCAGCGCGCCGATCAGCCCCGCGGGATTCGGAGTGGTGCCATCGTTAACCACGGCAACGGCAAGCACGTTGGTGCCGGGGGTCAAAAATGCGGAAATATCCGCCTGCCCATAATGCTGCCAGAAGTTTTGGTTCTCCACGGACAGCGCAATCTGTCCGTTGACATACAAAGTGAACATGTTGTCACCCACCATGGTGGCGACCGCCTGGGTGACACTTACGCCCGTCGGCACGGTAAAGACTTTCCGAAACCACCGGGTAGCCAGCGGAGCACTCACCGCCGGGTCGCCTTCGGGATACCAAATCCAATTCGCGCTGTAAAAGCTCGAACCGGTATTCCAAGCCGGTCCGTCATCCCGCCCAATCCATTCCGCCGTCCATTCGCCCTGCGTCAGCAGGCCCATGGACCATGAGGCGGGGGCGCTCCACCCTGATGGTTGGCCGTTTTTATCCCACACCTGCACGTGCCAATAGCATGCCTGATGCGAGGCCAGCACCTTGCCCACATAGGCAATCTGCGAGGTCTGATTCGTCGCCACCTGACCGGTGTCCCATAAATCGCCCTGATTGTTCGTCAATACTTGCAACGAACTTGCCACCTGGATCTGATAGGCCGTCTGATATTGGCCGCGCTCGCCCGGTATTGTCGTCACCTCCTGCCAACTTAGCCGGGGGCTGGTCTCGCTGAGGCCAAGGGGATTTAGTTTTGATTCGCAACGCAAATTCGCCGGCTGGATGCCGGCAAATGCCGAGCACGCCCCCAGCAAAATCATCCACCCGCAACTCCGAAGACACCCTCCCACCTTGGCCAACTTCATAAGAATAAATAACGGCGCCCGCTATTGGCTTTCATTGAAGATCCGCCGATAGCGGCTTCATCTTGTATAAATCAACGTCGGTCAAGGTGCCCCAAGCCTCTTGGTAGGCAAAAAACCGGTTGTAGGTTAGATTGTCCGTATTCATCAAAAACATATTCTCAAACTTGACCCAGTTCGCCGAACCATCCACAAACAAGATGTTGCCTCCGGCCGGGTGAGACGTCAGCGAGCGACTGGGATGGGGAGCATGAACTGGTTCACCCGGCACATATCCGTCTCCACCCCAACCGAAGTCTGCTGCAGGAAAGCCGGGCATGGGGGTAACCACCCGGTCGTTGGCCTCCGCCGCCATGCACCAGCGCGGATTTGAATTCCCCAGCTTCACCGGACTGGGCGGATTGGCAAACGTGCCGGCAGGATTAACCCATTCGGTCACCCCGCCAAAATAAGCATAGCCAATGGCAATCGAAGTTGAAACGTTTGGGTCCTGGCGAGGCAAATAATTGCGCTCTGGGCATGCCCACATATTGTTGACCTCCAGCGTATTGGTCTTGATCACCATGCCATATCTTTGCAAGGTCGGGAATAGGGAAATATCCAAGCCAATCGGATTAAACGGCCCCCCTCCGAGCGGAGCGAACAACTTGTCTCCATAGTCTCCCGCATACATGGTGCAGGCGATGCCGACCTGACGGATATTGCTCAAACACTGCGCGCGCTTGGCCTTTTCCTTGGCCGAAGCCAGAGCCGGCAGCAACATTGCCGCCAGAATCGCGATGATGGCGATGACCACCAGCAGCTCGATCAAGGTGAACGCCTGGTCTCGCCGCCGGCTATTCATATGGTTTGTGGCGACCGACGTGACTGTTTTCATTTGCATCAGAACTTCGTAACTGACAGAGACAACCCGCTTTCCGGTCTGCCCCTGTTTGTTATCCGCATATACTACTGTTTGGTCGGCTAAAAAAGTTGCCGGAGTGCTGCTCCGGCAACTTCGCTTTTTCTCAAATCAAACCTGGCCATGCCGCACAAATAGCCAGGCACTGATGGGTTTGCCTTACGGCGTATGCACCGCCCGGAAATAACGCGCCGGAGCGGCTCCAATCGGAATGGAGTTGGAAAAGGCGCCCGAGCCATCCAGGGGGCCGGTGGTGTACGTCGTCCAACTGCTCGGATTTGCCAAATTCGTCGTCGTCAGCAAGGTATAACTTCCGTCTGCCGGACCACCGGTGCCCGTCACGATCAAATTTCCACCCGAAACCCTCGGTGATGTGAACTGGAACAATCCCGCCGTGGTCAGCCGCACGTCGTCAAATTCCGCCTGATAAGTTGACGCGCCGGCAACCGACAGTTCCACGATGAGATCCCCACTGACCGAAGGACCGGTGCTGAAGCTTACCGCATAGTCCTGCCAGGTATTCACTGCCTCGGGAATTCCACTGGTGCTGGCCAAAAGCATGCCGGTATTGCTGGTGCCGTTGATGAGCGAAATAATGCCCGGTGAGCCCAGCCCGCTTCCCGGTCCAAAGGCGGGATTGCGGCCGAGCGCGACCGTGAGCGTATAGGTGGTGTTGGGCAGTAATGCGCCCACATTCTGATAGATGCCGCCGGTGGGATCACTGGGACCCTCGTTGAGCGCGAAAAAGTAGGTCCCATCCGGTATGGCGGTGAAACTGCCGGAAGACACCGCGCACCAATTGTTATTGTTAAAGCTCGTCCACTCCACGGGGAGCGTTCCGCCGCCGGGACCGGCAGTGGTTCCGTTCTCAAAGCTGAAGTTGTTGACGGTGACAAGGTTCGGAGCACTGATCACGCCCGCAACGGAACTGGTCACCGAGCCGGCGGAATTGGTGACGATCACTTGGTAAGAGTTGGTGCCGGCCACCGCAGTGAACGAGTAGTTCGTGTTGTTCGCACCGCTGATCGGGCTCCCTCCACTATACCACTGATAGTGCAATGGGTTGCCATTGACGGTAACCGACAACGTCCATGGCGTTCCCGTGGTGACTTCCGACCGGAGCGGATTGATATCCGTCAACAACGTGGGCGGAACGACAGCCGGCGCCGTCGTCTTGGTCAGCCGCACATTGTCAAAAGTCGCCTGGTAGGTTGGGGCACCGGCGACCGCCAGCTCAACAATGAGATCCCCACTGACCGAAGGTCCGGTGATGAACGTTACGGAATAGTCCTGCCAAGTGCCGGCTGTCGCAGGAAGCCCGTTGGTGCGGGCCAGAACCAAGCCGCCATTATTGGTCCCGTTGATGAGTGAAATAATTCCCGGCGACCATGTCGACTGCCCGCTTACGGGAGCAGACGGGGAGTTTCCAATCGCCACCGTAAGTGTGTAGGTGGTGTTGGGCAGCAAAGCGCCCACATCCTGGTAGATGCCGCCGGTGGGGTCGTTAGGACCCTCGTTTAAGGCGAAGAAGTGGGTGCCATCCGGTATGGTGCTGAAAGTGCCGGTAGACACCGCGCACCAATTGTTGTTGCTAAAGCTGTTCCATAGCACGGGGAGTGTTCCGCCGCCGGGGCCGGGAACAGTCCCTTCCTCAAAGCTGAAGTTGTTGACGGTAACGATGTTCGTGGAACTAATCACTTCAGCGACGGAACTGGTGACGGAACCGAAAGAATTGGTGACGACAACTTGATAAGAAGTTGTGCCGGCCACCGCACTAAACGAGTAGCTGGCGTTGGTCGCGCCGCTGATCGGGCCGCTTTGATTGAACCACTGATATTCCAGTGGCGCGGCGCCAGAGCCTACCACCGACAAGGTTACCGGTCCGCCCGTGGTGACTTC
The DNA here is from genome assembly GCA_964532525.1 of uncultured Bifidobacteriaceae bacterium. GTDB lineage: Bacteria > Verrucomicrobiota > Verrucomicrobiia > Limisphaerales > UBA11358 > UBA11358. Next base: position 6,387 of record CAZHIM010000043.1, on the reverse strand, counting down.
CAGCAGGGGAGGAGTGAGGTCAGTGGCCAGCGTTGGCGGGATGGGGGGGGCAGGCGCGATGCCTTTTTCCAGCAGAATGGCGATATATTGGGCATTGCCATTTTCCAAAACAGTCAATGGCTGGGTCGTTGCCTGTGCGGTGAACGTCCCCATGATAAAGCCGCCAACCGCCGGTGTGCCATTAGGGAAGGCAAAGGTCTGGGCGGGGCTGACGGTTATGCCGTCCGTAACGTCAAAGTTGGGTCCGCTGGCGCCACTGGTACGGGTGTCATCAAGCAGCACCAACACGGTGTAGGTCTGCCCCACCGTCAGGTTGCTCAAGGTGCCCGTATTGGCCGCGGTGCCGCTGATGCCATTATTCAGAATGGTGTCAAAGTTAAAGTCGCCCGTGCTGGCGCCACCCTCAAAGCCACCGAAATCCAAAAGCCCGCCGCCGGCGACGCCCATGTTTCCAGAACCGGCATAGTCGTTGAAGGCGTAGCCGTTGTCGGTGGTCACCGGGCCCGACCCGCCGAAGTCCACCCCGTAAACCTCATTGGCGACGGATCCCGCAAGCGCCAGAACCGTGTCATCTACGAAGCTGCTGTTGTATGTTCCGGCCGCATACCAGGTGATGGTCGGAATGACCGTGAGGGGAGCAGGCGTGGTGTAAACTGTTGTACCGGCCTGATTGACGGCGCTCAATCGGTATGAGCCAGCAGCGGACATTTGCACATTATTGAGCGTGAGCGTCGAGGTCTCGACTCCGTTGGCGGTCACCGTGACCACTCCGGTGTTGATATTATTGGTCACGTTCGGGGATCCGCTGACGATCTGCTGCCATTGGAGCGTGACCGGCGGCGAATTGCTGAAGGCGGCGGTGAACACCGCATTGCTACCCACAGCCACCGTGGCGCTGGCGGGCAGGGTGTTGCTGATTAAAAACGGCGGCGGGAACGTAAGTTGCTGGACGCTCAGCCGCACATTGTCGAAATCTGCCTGAATGGTTCCCGCCGGGAGAGTTGTCAGCACGATGGTCAGGTCCCCGCTGACCGTGGGACCAGTTGTGAAGGTTGCCGTATAGTCCTGCCACGTATTCTGCGTGCTCGGAAGCCCGCCGCCCGTGGCCAACACCGTGCCGGTGTTGTCGGTGCCGTTCACCAGTGAAATAATTCCTGGTGAATTAATACGATCCGCCCGCGATCCGATCGCCACGGTCAACGTATAAATACTGTTGGTCGCCAATGGGCCCATATCCTGATAAATGCCACCCTGGGGGTTTCCAGTAAACATGTTCATATACAAGAATTGGTTGCCAGTGGCCGTGGCAGCCAGCGGATTGAAAACCGTATAATCAACGCCGCCGGCATCCTGAGAACCAATATCAGCCCAGTTACGCTCATTGAATGCAGTCCAACTGGTGGGGATACTCTGGACGGCATAGCCAGGCAACGTCGTGTCGTACTCGAAGCTTAAGTTCCGACCGGCCGGCGCGCGACCCGAGGGCGTCCCCGAGATTTTCAGGTTGCTGATGCCGCCGTATCGGTTTCCGGTATCGCGAAAACCGAGCCTGAGACCCGCGCTGTCCAACTGACTCAAGGCAATCGTGCCCAGCACGGTCGTGCCATTCATCATTACGACTTGCGAGCCGTTTCCGTTGAAGGCCGAGCCGGCTCCGGTCGAATCGCTGAAGATCAGCGTCCAATGATTGGAGGGGGCAAAACCAACCGTGTCGAAACCATTGGGGGTGATGCTGCCGTTGTTTTGAAACACCTGCACCCCGCCATTATTCCGCACCAGAAAGCCGAATTCACCGGCTTGCGGAACCACCGGGAAAAAGTCATTGGGATCCGGATGTGTCAAGCAACACGCCACCCACGTGGTGGGATCGGTGGAACCAGCGTTCACGCCGGCCACGTACAGGTCAAATTCAATCGTTAAAGGCCCCGTTGCCAAAGCATCGAGGGCCAGGTTGCTGAAAAAGCACCCATCGCCGGCCAGAAGCACGTAGTTGCCATTGGTGGCACCTCCCGGTTGACCGACGTCGGTTGTGGTATTCCCGACCTGATGGTTTACTTGCACCCCCGTATAGTAAGCGGGAGCCAACGGGCCAGTCTGGCGGCCTGCAAGCTGCTGATTAACATTTTGCGAGTTCGAGCTCACCATGAAATCATCCGTGAGCAGAACATCCGCGGATGCCGTTTGAATAATTACGGGCAGGGAAGCAGCAATGATTAGACGAGACAATGCCCTCCTCATGCCATATGGATTTTTCATAAGTAACGACTTAATTGTTGGGTTGTCTTTATGGACTTTAGTTTGTCTGGTGTGTTTTTTATACTAGACCGGGGCCGGGAATCTGCATATGCCCAAAAATGGTTAAAGCCCCATCACCGAAACAGGTGATGGCCGGTGATCCGGTCCCGCACCGCACCGCCCGCGATTCTGCCGCCAAAACGTATCGCTGCCGCTCTGCCAGCCTGATTCTCGTCACCCACGGCGGTTGGCATTTTGGACAACAACTGAACCGGCAATGGCCTTATTTTACGGGGATGTCTGCGTTGAGACGTGGCGGGCGCGGGCTTGCTGGCGGACAGGGCTGCGCCAGCCCGGTCCGCTCCGGGGATTTTGACTGGGAGTTACTCCCAATAACTTGCGAAATCGGCCCGAAAAGCAATGCCGCCGCCGTTCATTGCTGGCCAAAGACGGCCTTGACGGCTTCAAGATAACCGCAGCCGTATTGCCGCGCCGGTTCCAGACAACTGCCCTCGGGCCACTCGTTCCAGGCATTGATGGTCATGATTTTCGGCTGCGTCGGCGCGGCCAGGAGCCGCTGCTTGATGATTTCCAGGGATTGTTTGAACGCGGCGGGCGTGTTGCCCGTGATTACCGGATTCACCACCGGCGCGGCGGGCCTTCTCCAATCGGCGTTGGCCGCCGCGCGCGGACTGTTGTCCCAATTGATCGTGGCGTTCGGGAAATAGGGGATGGGATAGTCCGTCTGCGCGCACGCCCAGAACGACAGATATTTCCGCCGGCCCCAGACGTAATCGGACACCGGGAAGGTATCGTTATTAAGGGCGCCATGATGCACCCAAGTGTAGCTGGTAAGGCTGTCGAGGGCGAGATCGTGGCAGAGTTTGGGCCAGCCGGGCGGCGTTTTGCCCCCGGGCAGATTGGGCTCGCCCCAGACAATCGCATTGACATGCAAGCCCGGAAATCCGGCGGCGCGAACCCTGGCCCGAAATTTGTCGAGCGCCGCGCGGGCGTTTTCAATCGAGCCGAAGCTGTCAAGAAACTGGCTCATTTCGTAGATGGAGAAATATGGTTTGCCATCCACCAGCCAGTAGCTCGGATGCTTGAAGTAGCGGGCGATGACCAGGTCGCAAATTTTGTCCCAGGTCGCGGGCGTGACCTTGCCCGGATACAGCAGCTTGAGATTGTTGTCGGCGGGATTGTAGCCCTGGATATCATACCAGTCATGGTTCGCCCACATGAGGGCGAACTTCACCCGGGCGTTGTTGGTGGCGTGGAGAAAACCTTCGTCCACCGCATCGTCCAGATACGGCCCGTCGTTGTAATAATACCAGTCAAAGATGAAAGCGTTCACGCCGTAGTCCGCGGCGGCGGCGATTTTCTGCGCCATGACTTCGGGCTTCGCTTCATTCTGATAACCCCAGACCGGGGGGTTGGGCTGGTGGTGTCCCGGAAAGCGCGGCTTGGCGGCTTTGATCTCATCCCACTCCGTGAAGCCGGGATATTTGTTTTTGTCCCAGCGCGGATCCGGATGCATGCCGGGGTAATAGTAGGCGGCCACGGTGATGGGTGCGCCGGCCACGAGACGCGATTGGGCCGCAACGCCCCCGGTGGAACCCGGTTTCCGGACCGCCACGGAGACCCGGCCGAGCCCCGGAGTGGATTGCGTGGCCTGGAAAAGAATGACGATCGCCGTGCCGGCGGGCACCCGCTTCGCCACGAGCGTTTGTCCGGCTCCGTCGGTGAATTCGCCGCTCGCGAGCTGATTCTGCTGCCCGTCCAATATGGACGCCTTCAAAACCGTCTCGCCGTTGAAGACGTCAGAGACATCAAACGTCACCACAACGTCGGCCCGTTGCTCCAAGGTGCCGACCGGCTGGCTCAACCGGCCCAACTGGGACGGATTACAGATGGGCGGTGCCACGCCATGTTTGCCACTGACCGCATAGGTGCCGGCCGAACCAGTCCAGCCCTTCGGCAGGCCGGAATACCAGCCATCATTGCCCGGCGTCAATCCGGCAAGGTCGCTAAAATCGCCATTGACAACTTCCAAGCGTCCCTGAACGGTCGCCGCCAGCCCCAGCAAGGCCGCCACGGACAACACCATCCATTTCAGCGTCTGCACTCGTGAAATGGAAACCGGGCGGTTCCCGAAAAGAACATTTCCACAGGTGTGTATTTGCACCCGGCGGCACTGGCAACAAAGCATAGGCAATCAAAAAATGAACGTCTGTGGTGTACTAATGAATAGACTGATCACTTTGGTCAATACCAATCTGTAAAACATCCGATTCACGCGGCAGCCAAAAAATGTTGCCAGGCCGGTGGAATCCCTTTATTCTGCGGTTCGACATAAAAATGGCTTATTGGGTTGCGGTTGAGTTGTGACTCTGGCCCGGCTTCGGACGCCAGCTTGGCGAACGTGGTTCCGGGTTTGCTTGTCGGTAGGGCATGACCGGATGTGTTTATCGTTGGCAGTGATGGACTTGGGTAATGTTTTTGAAAAGCCCAACCAGAAGCCTTTTTTTTCGGTTGCGCGGTTAGCTCAGTGGTAGAGCATTACCTTGACACGGTACTAGTTTTCTGCAAATTCCCCAGCAAATTCGCATATTCCAAAAAAGTGTGCCCTTTTTTGTGCCCAAAAAATTCGCGGTTTCACCCTGATTCACAATACCAGACGAATTCGACTTGCACGCTAAAAGCAACGGGTGTAAAGCTGCATCAAGCATCGGGGAACAGATTGCCCAAGCGGCAATCTTACCAACCGGCCAGCAGCGGCACGGTGGTCGAACAAGGCTCGTGTGGGTCTTGTCAATGCGGAGAGCATTACGCTCTCAAAAAAGTCTGCGACGGCAGAGCCATCCCGATGAGGATGGCCGTTTTGTTGCCGTGCTTCCCGGTGTGTTGACAGAAACACACTGAATGAAAAATACAATCCCGCGGGCGGCTCGGCCTGCGTCGAACCATCCACAGAGCGCCGCGGAGCCAAGCGCTGACTTCGCCATTTCGTATCACGGAACGCTCTCGCTGTTCCGCCCACTCACGGATTCAGCCACCGACTGGCTCCGGCTCCACTGCCCGGACGACGGAGAACACTCGTATTTCGGGAAAGCCCTCGCCATTGAACACCGTTTCGTCGCCGGCATCGTCCGGCTGGCCACGGACGATGGGCTGATTTCTGCAACCGGCAACCAAGGGAGGAACTGATTTATGTGGAGCTTGCCTGACATCAAATCGCTCAACGACCGCGCCCAAGCCAACCTCCCGGCGCTCCGCCGGCAATCATAGGCCGCGGCATGAACTTCAAACCGTTAACTCTTAAATTCTATGCTCTCGGTACACCCCAAGACGCTAAAATTATACGATAGAAGCCCCAAAAGGTGGCCTTATAGCTTAACGTACGACTACATGATGGTTTCGGCTATGCAAGCCCGGAATGAAGCTGCTCACTTCTTACGGTTTTATCGAAGCCTTCCCAAAGAGCAACAAACCGACAAGCTAGCAAAGAGGGTCAAATCCATCTTACGCCAGTCCCGTGAGGCCTGTCACTGGTATGTGCGCGAACGTGACCGGATATTGAGTTATGATAAGCCTGACGCAAAATACTGGTAACGCAACTATTCCGCTTTCCCCCATGAAAGACGCCATAAAAAAAACAAGCGATGGCCAGAACGAACTCGGCCCCCTGATCCTGTATTGTGAAGGTCAAGTACGTTTGCCCAACGGGGCAACGAAATTAATGATCCGCTGCCAGACGGCGGTTGATTATGCCGACCTGCCGAATACGCTGGAGTTCGGCAAAAGGAAATTCTTAAAAATCGGTTGGAATTCCAGCCACGGGATTGCCATTTATCTTCAACCCCACGACTCGGACAGGCAATTATCGGCCATACTGAGTAATTGACCTGCTCCCTCAAAACAACGGGGCTGGCAGCAACACTGTCAGCCCCTCTTTACGCCTTCCTGCCCCCGGTTATCTGGCCGGGGTGACCCAGGGCCTAGAGGGGCAGAAGGAAAAGCTTAACATTTCAATCCGCGCCCCAGCCACCTGACCGGGGCGACCTCAAAGTGAGATACGAGCCGATAAGCGGAATCTTGTTTCAATCCGCGCCCCAGCCACCTGACCGGGGCGACCGGTGCAGCATGACGCCG
>CAZHIM010000042.1:0-39781 GCA_964532525.1 uncultured Bifidobacteriaceae bacterium | reverse complement strand
CCAGGTTCATGGCCCCAATGTGCATCCCATTTGGGATGTCGAAACTCCCCATGAATCTCCGCGCCAAATCTAAAGCTGTGAAGGACTGGAAACACCGTGAGCTAAACAGTTTAACGCTTACCCTCACCCCGGCCCTCTCCCCCGGGGAGAGGGAGAATTCGTTTCCGCGAATCGGCAATATGCTCGCGCTGGATCCACCCCGGTTCAGGGGGCCAATGCGCGAACACGTTCGGTGAATTCTCATCCTGACTTTCTCCCCCGAGGAGAAGGAACAGCGGCGGTGCGTTCGGGTTGCGCGAGTGGTTGAGGGGCGAATCCGGCGTTGGGTGGTTTTGGTGATGCGGCACCAATCACGCCGGCACGATTTGGTTGGTTTTCAAATCGACTACGATCGTTTGATCGTAGGGTTGCTTGGTGCCATCGTTTTCAACTTGGGTGAAATTAATGACAATTTTTTGAGGATCTGCGGCTAGCTTCAGGTATCCGTAGCCATACAGGGAGCTGTCAAATGTATGATCATCCACCCTCGCGCCGTCTGCGTGGGGCACCGGCTGAATGCCGTGCCCGCTGCAGCCGACAACATAATAGGGTATTTCCAGGTTGACACCATTGAACGGCAGATAGCGGGTGAACCTTTGGTAATTATGTGAGTGTCCTGATATCACCACGTCCGGCATAATGCCCGCCTGCTGACAAGCGGTGTCCATATCCTTGAGCATGGCGGGACTCGGGCTATGTCCGCCGCCGCTGAAAGGAGGATGGTGCACGGCGATGACCAAGGCCTTGCGCGGCCCAGCCTTGCGCTGCGCAGCAATGCCTTTTAGCGTTTTTGCCAGCCAATCCGTTTGCACTGTGCCGATGACGTTTGGATCCGAAATGAACCCTGGCCCATCGGCCACGTTGGAGTACAAAGCCACAATATCGAGAAAGGGAGCATTCAGGTACCAATAGACTGCGGGTTGGCTGATCATTTCCCGGTAAATTGTCTTCGCCGCCGGCGGCACACCAGTTTGTTTCTGGCAGAAATTCTCCTGGAATGCTTCCAGGGTAGTCGCCTGTCCTGTTCCTGGCTGGCCGGGTTGATCGTATTTGAACATCTCGCCATCATGATTACCGGGTATGGCAATGATTTTTCCCGGGTATTTTTTGTAAGGAGTATAAAACTGGGAGAGATAACCCGCATCGGTGTTGTCGTAATAAATCACGTCGCCCAGATGAAAAAGAAACGCAGGCGCCGTGCCAGGATTCGAAATGTCATAATCACCGGCCATCGCCCCGGAAATAAGCTCAGTCATGGTATCGGGGCTGCCAGTATCGCCCACGGCATGAAAAGTGATCTGCCCTGCCTGCTGTATTTGCTGAAGACCTGTAGTGCCAATGACCTGGTCCAGAGTCATCGTGGGATCCCGCTGGGGCGCCGGAATTGGCTCCAGCAGCAACGCCGTGGAGGGGTATTCGGCCAGCCCTTTGCCCACCTTCGGTATTTCTTTTCGTTGACTCTTGGGGGTGGTTGTAAAAAACGGGTGGGAAAAGCGCAGGGGTTCCTTGCCTTTCGAAGCTGCCGGCTTTTGTGATCCTTTGTTCATCATAATCAGCGGTTGTTTTAAACGGTTATCACCTGATGAATCTGCGCCACCGAACAGGGTGGGCCGCTCTCCTCTTTGTTGATTCTCTTGCGTTCCAATTAATTTGCAAATTAATTGTGAGTTTTTTTCTAATCCCTCCATTTTCCCCGGCCCGACCGGAGTTCCGAGAGAATGTCAGGTACTCAACCACGTTCTCCTACTGAAAGAAACTCAAGGGGTTAAACTAGAGTCTGGGCCCACGCCCATCGGATGTTATTGGCCTTTGGCATTGCGATTGTTAGCGGCTAACGAAAAATCGTAAAAAAAGCGCGTTTTGCGTTAGCGGCTAACTAACACCCCCGTGAAAACTGTGTCATGCTGGTCAGGTGAAAGCTGCCAGCCAGCAGCCGCGGGATGGGGTGGCCGCGTTCAGCCGGATGCGGTCCGCGCCTCCGCGCAGCCCCGTAGCCTCACGATCTACGCAATTTTGCTCGCTTTACCCTTCATTTAGCCTGCAAACGGCGCTCCGCGCCCCGAGTCCCGGTCAACCCTGGTCGCCCTTGGTCAACCCTAAAAAAACTTCTCTTCGGCCGCCCTTCCCGGGCCTGCCACCAACCATCCCGGCAATGGAGGACTGTGGCGGTGGGTTTCGGGTTGCGCGGAGCGTCATGGAGAGTGCGGCACGAAGGAGGGGCAGAATCGCCCGCCCCTGCAATGGAGCGCGGCTGTGTCCGGCGCGGCGCCGGATCAGCCGCAGCGCGTTGGGTTCGCAAGCCGGGTTGAATATTTCGGACGCGGTCATTCCTGCGAAGCTGCTGCGGCTGGTCTGCGACACAGCCGCGGTCCGGGCGCGGGTCCAGCAACGGAGCGCGGCGGGAAGCGGCACGCCGCTTTCGTGCGGGCAACGGTGCTCAAAGGTTCGAGGGTCGCGCGTGCGTGCGAAAGCGCCGTCGCCGCTGCGCTTTGCCGGCGCAGTCCATGACGCGAAGGGAGTTGCGGGGCGTGGCGGATTTGCGTGGGGCGTCATGTGGAGTGCGGCGACAGGTCGCCGCTTTCCCACTGGCAGACATGTCTGCCAGTTCCAAAGCGCGGACATGTCCGCGCACTCCATGTTTAATGGGCTTCCGGAGGCTTCTGGCACCGGGGACGAGCCGTCCCCGCCCCGGCGCGGCTGGCGTTCAGCAATCGGGGGCGACTCAATGCGGGGCGGTGGGCGGGGCGCCGGCAGCCATTTTTTTTGCGGCTTCGGTCTGCACCATGGTCTGCACGTCGGTGTACTTGGTGAAGGTAGCGGGGACTTCGAAGTCGCCGGCGGCGGGTTTGGTGAAGGAAATGTTCTTGAACAACATGGTGACGGACATGCCGCCGCCGCTGGTGACGATTTTGACCGGGAAATCCTTCAGGTCGCTGGCGTTCCAAACGGTGTATTCGTGGGTGTTGCCGGCCTTGTCGGTCACCACGGCCTTGCGCTTGGCGCAGTCGTGGCCGTCCACGGCGTCCTTGCCGAGGTCGGAAATGGCCACCTGGTAATCATCGGGGTTGAGGCTGCCGGAAGTTTCGGGAGAAGGCATTTGCGCGTAGCTTTTGAGTCCGGGATAAATGAGGAAGCCGAGCTTCAAATCGGGCCGCGAGATGGCGATCATGACGTCCATGCCCATGCTTTTCATCTGTTGCACCACGCTGGCGGGCATCTGGGAGCCCTGCACGTCGCCCAGGTTCATTTCGAAGCGCGACTTGCCGGTATCGAAGCTGATTTTGCCGGGCATGATGACGTTGCCGCTGGGCAGGGTGGTCTGAAATTCAGTCTGGGCGGAAAAGGTCTGGTTGGCGCCAAACAGCTTGTCCATGCCGCCGCCGAGTTTGGGGCCCTGCCCGGCGAACTGCGCCTGGGCGGGGAGTAGCGCCAGCGCGACCAAGGCCGAAGTGAGCAAAAGGAGTTTTTTCATAAGGGGCGAATGAGAGTTGAGTTAGTTCGCTGAACTGATGGCCGACGGGGGGCTGAAAGGCAAGCCCAAAGAGGGATTGAGGATCGAGGATTGAGGCTGCAAAAGCAAAAAGCGGAGTGGAAAACGAATTTCCACTCCGCATGAGAGAGTTTCGTGGCGTATTTCAGCCGAGCCGCTGGCGCAGGCCCTCGAGCTGGGCGGTCAACGCCGCGGGCAGGTGCTTGCCGAACTTTTCGTAGTTCGTGGCGACGTTGGCGATTTCGTTCTTCCAACCCGCGACGTCCACGGTGAGCAACTGCCGGGCCTGTTCGGCGGAAAGGTCCAGACCTTTCAAATCCAGGGCCTCGGGCAGGGGCACGTTGCCAATGGGGGTCTTTTGCGCCTTGGCGGTGCCTTCGACGCGCTCGCAAATCCATTTGAGCACGCGGGCGTTATCACCGTAGCCGGGCCAGATGAACTTGCCTTCCGCGTTTTTGCGGAACCAGTTCACGAAGTAAACCTTCGGCAGTTTCGCACGGTCGGTGCGTTGGGCGAAGGAGAGCCAGTGGGCGAAATAATCGCCCATGTTGTAGCCGCAGAACGGCAGCATCGCGAAGGGATCGCGGCGCAGCACGCCGGCTTTGCCGAGCGCGGCGGCGGTGGTTTCCGAGCCGCAGGCCGAACCCATGAACACGCCGTGTTCCCAGTCAAACGCCTCGTTGACGAGGGGGATGGTGCTGGGGCGGCGGCCGCCGAACAGGATGGCCGAGAGCGGGACGCCCTCGGGATTCTGCCATTCGGGGTCAATGACCGGGCACTGGGAGGCCGGCGCGGTGAACCGGGAGTTGGCATGCGCGCCCTTCCGGCCGCAGTGCGGCGTCCATTCGTTGCCCTGCCAGTCAATGCCTGTGGCCGGCGCGGGGATGCCCATGTCTTCCCACCACACATCACCGTCCGGCGTGAGCACGACGTTGGTGAAGATGGAGTTCTTGGCGCAGGCGGTGAGCGCATTGGGATTGGATTTGGCCGAGGTGCCGGGCGCGACGCCAAAGAAGCCCCATTCGGGGTTCATGGCATAAAGCCGTCCGTCCTTGCCCACGCGAATCCAGGCGATGTCGTCGCCCAGGGTGGTGACTTTCCAGCCAGGCAACGCGGGTTGCATCATGGCGAGGTTGGTTTTGCCGCAGGCGCTGGGGAAGGCGGCGGCGACGTAATGTTTTTTGCCGGCGGGGGAGGTGAGGCAGAGGATGAGCATGTGCTCAGCCAGCCAGCCTTCGCGTTTGGCCACGTAGGAGGCGATGCGCAGCGCGAGGCATTTCTTGCCCAACAGCGCGTTGCCACCGTAACCGGAGCCATAGGACCAGATGGACGGCTCGTCCGGGAAGTGCACGATGTACTTTTTCTGCGGATCAGGTTCGCAGGGCCACGGCACATCTTTTTCCCCGACCGCCAACGGTGCGCCGACCGAGTGCATGCAGGGGATGAAGGTTCCCTTGGCGCCCAGCTTGGTGAGCACCTTTTTGCCCATGCGCGTCATGATGCGCATGCTCACCACCACGTAGGGCGAGTCGGAGATTTCGACGCCGATTTTGCAGAGCGGCGACTCCAACGGGCCCATGGCGAATGGGATGACATACATTGTCCGGCCTTTCATGCAGCCTTGGAACCGTTCGAGCATGGTTTTCTTCATCTCGACCGGGTCGGCCCAATGGTTGGTGGGGCCGGCTTCGTCCTTGGTCTGCGTGCAGATAAACGTGCGGTCTTCCACGCGCGCCACGTCGCTGGGATGGGACCGCGCGAGGTAAGAGCCGGGACGTTTCTTTGGGTTGAGCTTGGTGAACGTGCCCCGTTGCACCATCAAATCACAGAGGGCTTGGTTCTCTGCATTAGAACCGTCGCACCAATGGATGTTATCGGGCTGGCACAAGCCAGCCATTTTTTCGACCCACGCAATCAACTTTTGATTGGTGGTGTTTGGTTTGGTATCCGTAACACTAGTACTAGTCATAGACGTGATTTCTGCGTGAACACGAGAAATCACAAGGCCATAAAATGCCTTACCTAACGTCTCAAAACAATCACTAAATCGAAATGGACCGCAGGTTTGTTGCAAAATGGCTAATTATGGTTAAAAAAAGACAAGATTGGTTATCCGTCGTCTCCGGCAAAGGTGTAATGAGTGTCTGTTTGTACGTAAATAGGCCAGATTTTGGCCGGTTTCGGCCAAGTCGGCGGGGCGCTCCAAACCTGGGCCGGCGAATGCCTGGGATCCGCCGGGGACGGGGGTGCCGGGATGGTTCCGGCGGTCGAGTTTTGCATCGCTCCAAGTCAGGCGATGTGCTAAAGGTAGGGTGATCTATGGCTGCGACGACCGATGCCACACCTGCAGGCCAGCTTGGGCGGGAGCACTGCCTGGCCCGGTCGCTGGCGGACACGCTGGCCCGGGAGCCGGCGCTGGAGGCGGTGACGATTGACCACGCGCACCAGAAAATTTCCGTGGCCACGCTGGGGCGCACCGACGGGAAACTCACCGAACGCATCACGCACCAACTCGCGGCCGCCGAATCCGCCAACGCCGAAGAGCATTGCAGCCTGCTGGCGGGCCGGGATGACTGCGCCGCCTGCCGCCATCCGCTGAGCGACGAGGAGCGGCGGAAGATCAGCATCCGGACCGAGGGCAACGCCACGACCATCGCCCGGCTGACCTGTCCCACGGCGCCGACGTTCTGGCGTTGGAGCGATCTGCCGCTGCCGCGCATCGAACCGCGCAGCGTCGAGTTTGAGGAAGAGGACGAGGAGGCGGCCGAAGAATGGAAGTGGCAATTGGTTGCGGCCAGCCTGTGCGGGGTCTTGGGGCTCCTGGCGGCCACGGTGGCGCCGGCGCAATTTCGGGTGGCGACATTCGCGGCGGCGTATGTGGCCGGGGCTTGTTTTCCGGCCAAAGAGGCGTGGGAGCGGCTGCAGGAGCGCGTGCTGGACATTCACTTTCTTATGCTGGCCGTGGCCGCGGGGGCGGCGTTCATTGGCCGGTGGGCCGAAGGGGCCACGCTGCTGTTCCTGTTTTCCGTTTCAGGGGCCTTGGAACATTACGCCCTGGGGCGCACGCAAAAGGAGATTCATTCCCTGTTCCGCGAGGCGCCCAAGACCGCCACCGCCATTGACGCCGCCGGCGTGGAAACCGAGGTGGCGGTCGGCAAAATCCGCGCCGGCGCGCGGCTGCTCATCAAGCCGGGCGCGCAGTTTCCCGTGGATGCGGAAATTGTCGAGGGCGGCACGGCGGTGGACGAATCGAACCTGACCGGCGAGGCCACGCCGGTGGAAAAGAAGGTTGGGGACCTGGCCCTGGCGGGCACCATCAATCTCTGGGGGGCCGTCGAGGTGACGGCCGTGCGGCCGGCCGCGGAAAGCGCGCTGCAAAGAATCATCAAACTGATCCGGGAGGCGCAACAGCGCAAAGCCCCGGCCCAGCAATTCGCCGACAAATTCAGCACCTATTACACGTATGGAGTGCTGGCGCTCTCGCTCGCCATGTTTTTCGTGTGGTGGCTGGGTCTGCATCTGGCGGCCTTTGCCTCCACCGTCGAGTCCCACAGCGCGTTTTACCGCACCATGACCCTGCTGGTGGTCTCGTCACCGTGCGCGTTGGTGCTGTCCATTCCGTCGGCGGTGCTGGCGGCCATCGCGCACGGCGCGCGGCGGGGGATTTTATTTCGCGGCGGGGCGGCGGTGCAAAAGCTGGCCGCCGTCAATGTCGTTTGCCTCGACAAGACGGGCACGCTCACCACGGGCGAGCTTCGCGTGGAAAAAGTCGAAAGTTATCCGCCCGGCCGCGAGGACGCTGTGGCGCGGTTGGCGTATTCCCTGGAACGGTTATCCACGCATCCGCTGGCCCGGGCCATCACGCGCCATGGCAAACAGCAGGGTCTCCAGCCCATGGCCTTCGAACGTTTTGAGTCGGTCACCGGCCAGGGGCTGAAGGCCTCCCTGAAAGGGGTTGAATATCGGCTGGGCGGGCGCGACTGGTTCAACCTGGACCACCGGCCGGTGGGCGCGCCGGTGGATGCGGGTTTTTCCGAGGTTTGGGTGGAAGGCAACGATTTGCTGGGCCGGGTGATCCTGCGCGACGACATCCGCCCGGAATCCGCCCGGGTCATGCTGGAACTGCGGGATGAAGGCTTGCGCAGCGTGGTGCTCACGGGCGACCGGAAGGCTGCGGCGGAACATTTGCGCGAGGAGTTGATGCTGGACGACGTGCGCGCGGAACTCAAGCCGGACCAGAAGGTTGCCGCGATCCGCGAACTGAGCGGGCAGGGGAACCGGGTGGCCATGATTGGCGACGGGGTGAACGATGCGCCGAGCCTGGCGGCCGCGTACATCGGGGTGGCGATGGGGGCGCGCGGTTCGGATGCGGCGCTGGAGCAGGCGGACGTGGTGCTGATGCACGACCGGTTGGAGAACTTCGTGGCGGCATTGCGGCTCAGCCAGCGCGCCCGGGCGATCATCCGGCAGAATCTGGTGATCTCGCTGGGCACCATCGTGGTGCTGGTGGGCTTTGCGTTGCTGGGGCGGGTGCCGCTGACCATTGGCGTGGTGGGGCACGAAGGCAGCACCGTGGTGGTGGTCATGAACAGCCTGCGGCTGCTCTTTGGCGGCCGCCGCGAGGGCGAAGCCGCGCCGGACAAACCGCAAACGCTGCTATCGGCGGGGCGGCGCCGCGGAACCGGCGGGCGGAACCGGGCGGCGGCGCCCACAAAATAAACATTGTCACCCGGGCCGGTTTTGCTATCCTGAGCACCCTTTTTCCGGCATGAAATTTCATGGGGGAAAGGGGATAACGGCCTGAAGATACATCCCCGGACGGGGGTGTGCGGCCATAACAACATCAAATACAATCCCGTGTTCCGCGGGATGCCCTGAAGGTTTCGGGGTTACAACCAAAGGAAAATCGTGAGTACCATCGGTATCAAAGAACTATTGGAAGCCGGCGTCCATTTTGGACATCAGACGAAGCGTTGGAATCCCAAGATGAAGCCGTTCATCTTCGATGCGCGCAACGGGATTCATATCATTGATTTGAGCAAGACCGAGGTGCAGTTGGAGGCGGCCTTGAATTTTCTCAGCAACGCCGTGCGCAAAGGCGGCCGGATTGTGTTCGTGGGCACCAAGAAGCAGGCCCAGCAATGCGTCAAGGAAACCGCCAAGGAAACCGGGCAGATGTACGTGGTGGAGCGCTGGCTCGGCGGCACGCTGACAAATTTCACCACCATCAAGAGCTCCATCAAGCGCCTGAAGGAAATCGAGAAGTGGGACACGGACGGCACCCTGGCCAGCTATGTCAAGCAGGAGCAGGCCACCATCCGCCGCGAAGGTCAGCGGCTTTCAAAGTATTTCGAAGGCATCCGCGATCTCGACAAGATGCCGGCCGCGTTGTTTGTGGTGGACGTCAAGCGCGAGCACAATGCCGTGGCCGAGGCGAAAAAGCTCGGCGTGCCGGTGGTGGCGCTGGTGGATACCAACAGTGATCCCGATGACGCCAATTATCCGATTGCCGCCAACGATGATGCCATCCGGTCCGTCCGCCTGATTCTCCAGGCCGTGGCCCAGGCGATCACGCAGGCGCGCGCCGAATTTGAGTCCAAGAAATCCCGCCGCGTGAATGAGGGCGAGGTTGCCGCTCCGGCGGAAGCCGCCACTCCGGCCGCTCCCGCGGCTGCGTCCGCCTTCCCGGCTGCCCCGGTAGCTCCGGCCGCACCGGCCGTTGCGCCCGCCGCCCCGTCCGCTCCGGCGGCCGCCTGAAAGATTGGATTTTGTCGGGCGGACGAATGCGTGCGCGCAGGCTGTCCGCCCGAACACAACTCTGACGTCAACTTTATGGCTGAAATTACTGCAACAACTGTGGCCAAGCTCCGTGAAATGACGGGCGTTGGCATGATGGAATGCAAGCGGGCCCTGGTGGCCGCCAAGGGCAACCTGGATGCCGCCGTGGACATTCTCCGCAAGTCCGGTGCCGCCAGCGCCGCCAAGAAGGCCACGCGCGAGGCGCGCGAAGGCGTCATTGCCCACTATATTGCGCCCGGCAGCCAGTCCGGTGTGCTCGTGGAGGTGAATTGCGAAACCGATTTTGTGGCCCGCAACGAGGCGTTCCGCGCCTTCGCGGATGACGTGGCCAAAAAGATCGCCGGCAATCCGCAGGCCAACTTGGACGCGGAGCGCCAGGCCGCCGTGGGCAAGATGGGTGAGAACATCAAGATCGCCCGGAATGCCCGGCTGGACGTATCCGGCAACGGCCTCGTGGCGGCGTACATTCACACCGGCGCCAAGGTGGGCGTCTTGGTGGAAGTGGGGGCCGGCAAGGCTGCGACGGTGGCCACGGATGAGTTCAAGCAGTTGGTCAAGGACATCACCCTGCAAATCGCCGCGGGTTTTCCGCACGCCGTTTCGCGGGAGCAGGTGCCGGCCGAGATCGTGGCCAAGGAACGCGAGATTGCCGCGCAGTCCGACCGCTTGAAACACAAGCCCGCCGCCGCCATGGAAAAGATCCTGGCCGGCGTGCTGGACAAGTTCTTCCAGAGCTACTGCCTCGTGGACCAGGGGTTCGTGAAGCGCAACTCGGAGGTCAGCGTCAAAGAACACGTGGCGCAGATCGCCAAGCAGTTGGGCGATGAAATCACAATCCGCCGGTTCGTCCGCTTTCAGGTGGGCGAGGTGGAGAGCTGATTTTCGCCGCCGAATTTCTCCGGCGCCCGGCAACGGGCGCCTTTTTTATGGCGTCGGGCGCTGCCGGGGTGGGCCGGGGATGCTTGTCGTCGGGCCGTTTTTTTGGGAAGCTCGGAAATGCTTGAAAATTCCATTCGCCGCACTCCGCGTCCGCAGGACGTGATCGGCATGTCCACCCGGCAACTCCGCGATACGTTTCAAATCACCCGGCTGTTTGTTCCCGGCGAGATCACCGGCCACTTCACCGAGCTCGACCGCCTGTTTGTGGGCGGCGCGATGCCGGCGGGCCAAATAATCGGACTGCCCAATCACAAGGAAACCGGGCACGCTTTTTTTCTCGAACGCCGCGAACTCGGAGCGATCAACATCGGCGGAGCCGGGAAGGTGGTGGCCGACGGGCAGACCTTTGCGCTCGACCCGCACGATTGTGTCTATTTGCCGATGGGCACGCGGTCAGTCGCTTTCGCCAGCGCGGATGCCGCCCGGCCCGCGAAGTTCTATCTGCTCTCCTGTCCGGCCCATGCGGCCCATCCGGCGCGGATGATGAAGTCGGCCGAGGCCTCGCCGGTTCACCTGGGTACGCAGGCCGGGGCGAACCAGCGCACCATTTACAAATTCATCCACCAGGGCGGGATGCAAAGCTGCCAGCTCGTGATGGGCCTGACGGCGCTGGAACCGGGCAACGTCTGGAATTCCTTCCCGCCGCACACCCACTGGCGGCGCTCGGAGATTTACCTGTACTTCGACCTGGGCGAGAACGTGCTTTCGCATTTCTTCGGCGAGCCGGCGGAGACCCGGCATTTGTTCCTTCACAACGAGGAGGTGGCCCTTTCGCCCAACTGGTCCATGCATTTTGGCGTGGGGACGGCCAACTACAAGTTCATCTGGGGCATGGCCGGCGAGAACCAGGTCTTTGATGACATGGACCAAGTGAAGCCGCTGGAACTGCGCTGAAGCCGAAGGCGGAGCGAGAGAAATGTTATGAACCAACAGCGATTCGTGGACAAAGTAGTGGTGGTGACGGGTGCCAGCCGCGGGATCGGCCAGGCCATTGGCGTGGCGTTTGCCCGGGAGGGGGCGACGGTCGTCGGCGTGGCGCGGAGCGATTTGGCGGAAACCGCGGCGGCCGTACAGGCCGCGGGCGGCAAGTTTGTGGCCCACCCAGCGGACTTGGGCAGTGGCACGCAAAAGGACTCCGCGGCGGTGATCGCAAAGATCCTGGCCCGGACCGGGAGAATTGACGCGCTCATCAACAATGCCGGGATCATCCGCCGCGCGCCGGCCCGGGATTTTTCGGAGGCGGACTGGAACGCCGTCATGGCCACCAATTTGAGCACGCCGTTTTTTCTGATGCAGGCGGTGGGCAAATGGTGGCTGGAAACCGGACGGGCCCGGGCGGCGGCGGCGGCCCGGCTCAAGCTGGTGAACATTGCCTCGCTGCTGTCGTTTCAGGGCGGAATCACGGTGCCGGCCTACACCGCGAGCAAGCACGGCATCGCCGGCCTCACCAAGGCACTGGCCAACGAATGGGCGCGGGAGCGGATTAACGTCAATGCCATCGCGCCGGGCTATATCGCCACGGAAAACACCCGGGCCTTGCGGGAAGATCCGGCGCGCAACCGGTCCATTCAAGACCGTATTCCCGAGGGCCGCTGGGGCCGGCCGGAAGACATTGCGGATTCCGTGGTTTTCCTCGCCTCCCCGCAAGCGGATTACCTGAATGGCGCCATCCTGAACGTGGATGGCGGCTGGCTGGCGCGGTGAGCCGGGGCGGTTAGGTGGCAGGCGGGATCACGAATTTCCGATGAGGATGCCCGCCAGGAAAACCAGCACGCCACCGAGGCCCACTTGGAAGAGCGCGGACGCCCAAGGGCTGTCCATGAAGCGGTGGCGAATCCAGGAGATCACGCCCAATTCCACCAACACCACGCAAACGGCGACGCCGATGGCGACCCGATAGTTTGGAATCAAAAAGGGCAGGGTGTGGCCGAGGCCGCCCAGCGTGGTCATCAGGCCGCACACGAAGCCGCGAGCCCAAGGGTGTCCACGGCCGGTCAGGGAGCCATCGTCCGACAATGCCTCGGCGAAGCCCATGCTGATGCCCGCCCCCACGCTGGCGGCGAGGCCCACAAGGAAGGTGGCGAAACTGCTGTGGGTGGCGAAGGCGGCGCAGAACAGCGGCGCGAGCGTGGAGACCGAGCCGTCCATCAGGCCGGCCAATCCGGGCTGGACGACCTGGAGCACGAACAGCCGTTGCTGCTGAGACCGATCATCGTCGCTCAATTTTGTCAGTTGGATTTGTTCCGCGGTGCGCGCGTGGATGCGCTCCTCTTCGGCGAGGTCGCCGACGAGCTGGCGGATGCCGGCATCGGTGGTGCGGCGGGCGACGGCCTCATAAAAGCGCCGGGTTTCCACTTCCATGCTTTCGGCGGCTTTCTGCACGGTCTTGAGGCCCAGCGGCCGGATCAGCCACACGGGTTTGCGGTCCACGAAGCCGCGGACGTCCTGCCGGCGGATGTGGGGCACATGCTCGCCAAACCGAGTCTTATACAGTTCCAGCAGGCGGTGGCGGTGGGTGTCTTCCTCGCGGCGCATGCTGCGGAACTTGGCCGCCTGTTCGGGGAAATTCTCCGTCAAGCCATCGGCAAAATCCTCGTAAATCAGCGCATCCTCTTCTTCCAGGGAAATTGCCAGGGCCAGGATTTCGCGTTCCGTCAGACTGTCAAACGTCTTCATAAATACGGTGAGAATAAACGCGCAATGGCATCACGCAATTTAATTGCGATGGGCCGGGCGTCCATTTCCGCCAGGGTGACCTCGCGGGCGGTGGCGATTTTACGGGCGATGATGGACTCCATTTCCGCGGCAAAGGCGCGGCCGTAGGCCTCGACGTTCAATTCAAAATTGAGGCGCAGGCTGCGGGTGTCCCAGTTGGCGGAGCCGAGCAGCACCCAATGGCCATCCACGGTCATCAGCTTGGAGTGGTCAAAGGGCGGGGGGGTGAGCCAGAGGTGGCAGCCGCGCTCGAGGACCTGCCACCACATGGCGCGGGATGCCCACTGGACGTACGGGAGGTTGTTTTTGGCCGGCAGCAGAATATCCACCCGCACGCCCCGCAGCGCGGCCAGGTTCAGCCCGGTGATGAGCGCCGTCCCGGGCAGGAAGTAGGGGGTGACGATTTTGATCGAGGTTTGCGCCTCCGCCAACGCCGCGAGCAGCGTCCAGCGGGCCTTTTCAAAATCGGCGTCCGGGCCGTCAGTGATCACGCGGGCAATCACTTCGCCGGTTTCCTCCGGTTCGGGGAACCAGAGGTCGCCGTCGAGAATTTCGTTGGTGGTAAACGCCCAGTCGTTGGCAAAGGCTTCCTGCAAGGCCGAGACGACGGGCCCGGAAACGCGAAAATGCAGGTCCTGGACGGGGTGTTTGGGATGATCCGCCAGGACATTGCCGTGGCGGAGGTTGATGCCGCCGGTGAAGGCGGTGCGGCCGTCCACGACCAACAGCTTGCGGTGGTTGCGAAGGTTGATGGTGGCGGCGCGCCAAGGCGTGAACAAGGAGGCGGGCAGAAACTCGGCGCAGGGCACTTTTGCCTGCCGCAATTTCCGGGTGATCGGCGGCCACGAGTAGCGCAGGCCGGCGGAGTCAATCAAGACACGCACGGCCACGCCGCGTTTGACCGCGCGCCCCAGCGCGGCCACAAATTTCCGCCCCGTGACGTCATTGTCAAAAATGTAGGTGCCCAGCGTCACCGATTTGCCGGCGGCCTCAATGGCCGCCAGCATGGCGGGGAAGGCGGCGTCGCCGGCGATGAGCGGTTCGATGTGGTTGCCCGAGGAAAGGGGCTGCCCGGTGATGCGGGTGACCACGCTGGCAATATGGTGGAGATGGGCCGCGCCCTCCGGTTCCGGTTCCCCAAGATTTTCAGGAACGGGCCGGTAGAGGGTGTTGTGGACGCCGAGCTGGATGGCCCGGCGGCGGATGCGGTTGACCCCGAGCGCCAGGTAGAGCACCGGGCCGAACAGCGGCAGGGTCCAGATGACGCTGATCCAAATGATCGTCGCGCGCGTATCGCGTTTGTTGAGCAAGGCGTGGCCGGTGGCCAGCACACAGGCAAGCAGGTAGAATCCCGCGGCGATGTGCGGCCAGAACCGGTCCATGACGGCGTGCCAGTACATGTGCGGAAAGTGTCGCCAAAAACCGGCCCGGCGCAAGCATGGCCCGTGCGGAAAACTGGCTTTGCAATTTCCGGCGACTGATGGAAGATTGACACGAAGTTGGAGGGGGGTGTCCCCGGCCTGAGCGGCCGCGTTTGGAGAAAGGTGTTGGACGGGTGGATGTTAAATGTCAAAACTGCCCGAGAATGCCCGGTCGAAATGATTTGCACCCCCATTCCGCTTCCGATATACACGAAGACAGGGGAATATGGCACTACGCAAGGAAATCTCGAGGCATGATGTGGATCCGGAGAGTTTGATTTCGTTCGTTGATAATGTCTGAAATCATTTCATCAGATGACCGGTCTAACCGGGCCTGGTGGTCAACGCTGGGAGACGCGCTGGGGCGCAAGCTGTGGCCGTTGGATGCCGGGAGTCTCGTGGCGGCGGCGCGCCGGCGGACGGGGCTGGAGGATTTTGGCGATCCACCGTTGGAACCGGCCCTGTCCATCTTGGGCGACAGCCTGGAGCAGGAGGCCGATTTACACCCGTTGGGCCGGTTCCTGATGCGCGTCCATCTTCAGGACCTCTTGGAAACACGCCTGCGCCTGGCTGATTTATGGCGCGCGCGGCAGGAAGAAATGGCGGCCGCGCGGGTTTGCCGGCCGATCTTCATCACGGGCATGCCGCGGAGCGGTTCCACGTATCTTCACGAGCTCCTGGCCGAGGATCCGGATAACCGCGCACCGCGGGTCTGGGAGGTGATGTTTCCCATTCCCCCGCGCGGGCGGCGCCAGGTGCCGGATCCCCGCATACGCAAAGCCGCGGCATGCCTGTGGTGGTTCCGCCGGTTTGCGCCGCAGGCAGACACCGTCTTTCCCCTGCGGGCCGGCACGCCCCACGAATGCGTGGCCATTCAAAGCTATTCGCTTTTGTCCGAAGAATTCATTTCCACCTGCCGGGTTCCGGCTTTCGAATCGTTTTTGCGGCAGACGGATCTTCGCCCGGCCTACGCGTGGGAGCGGCGCTTCCTGCAGCACCTTCAGTTCCGGTCGCCGGAGCGCCGCTGGGTGTTGAAGTCCCCGGACCATGCCTACGGTCTGGAGGCGCTGTTTGCCGTCTTTCCAGACGCGCAGATCATCCAAACCCACCGGAACCCGATCGAGGTGCTGAAGTCGTCCTGCCATCTGACGGAGGTGTTGCACGGTTTGTACGGCTGGCCGGACGTGCCCGAGCGTTTGGCGGCCCGGGAGTCCCGGGTGCTGGCGCAGGGGTTGAATCGCTTCCTGAATTTTCGCGATACGCATCCCGAACTGGCCGGCCGGTTCGTTGATGTCAAATACCAGGAGATTGTGGACGATCCCCTGGAGGTGATCCGCCGCGTCTATGAAAAATTTGGCCTGCCGCTGACGCCGGCGGCCGGCGAACGGATGGCCCGGCTCGCCCATCAGCGTTCGCGCTACGACCATCGGCGGACCGGCACCGCGTCGTTTGAGGCCCGGCCGGTGACCATCGCCGAAGCGTCCTGTTTCAAGCGGTATTGTTCACGCTTCAAAGTCGGCTGGGGCCAGACCCGGTCCCAATGAAAAAGCTGCAACTAACGTTGCTCGGACTGGGGATCGTCTTTTTGTCCGTCCTCGTGGCCCACGTCGGCCTGCATGACCTGTGGGATAAAATGGCCATGCTCGGGTGGGGGTTGATTCCGCTGATCCTCGGGGAGGGCGTGGCGGAAATGATTCATACGGTGGGCTGGCGCCATTGTCTGAGCGGTCCGCTTCGCTCGCTGTCTTGGTGGACGCTGTTTCGCATCCGAATGGCGGGCTACGCCATCAATTACCTCACGCCGACGGCGGCTCTTGGCGGCGAGGTCACCAAGGGCACCCTGTTGGCGGAGTGCCACCGCGGGCCGGAAGCCGCGAGCGGCGTGCTTATCGGCAAGCTCTGTTTTGCCCTGGCACATCTCCTCTTCGTGGTGCTGGGCGCCGTGCTGGTGTTGTGGCGGGTGAAGATTCCCGCGGCGTTGTGGAGCGCGATGCTGGGTTCCGGCGCCTTGATGGCCGGGGGCATGATTGGCTTTCTGCTGCTTCAGAAATACGGCCGGCTCGGCGGTCTCGTGCGCTGGCTGGCCGCGCGGGAATTGGGCGGTCGGATGCTACATCGGGCGGCCAATGAACTCACCGCCGTGGACGAAACAATGAAACAGTTCTATCGGGAGCGTCCGTTCGGCTTGCCGCTGGCCGTCGGCTGGCACCTGGTGGGCTACGCGGTGGGCATAGCCCAGACCTGGCTCTTTTTTCATCTGCTGCATCAGGATGCCAATTGGACGGTCGCCGCCTGCACGTGGTTTTTGGGCATGTGGTTCGATTTGCTGACGTTTGCGGTGCCGCAGAACATCGGCACGCTCGAAGGGACCCGCGTGCTGGTTTTGCAAACCTTTGGCTATAGCCCGGTGATGGGGGTGGCGTACGGCTTCGCGCTCCGCCTGGCCCAGCTCTTTTGGTCCTGTTTCGGTCTGGCGGTCTATATCCCGCAAATCGCTTCCCTGAAGGCTCCGCAGGTCCTGACGCCGGGCTCGACCGCCTCCGCGCCGCCCGGCGGTCTTTCCCATGCGCCGACGCGGGCGCCAGCGTTGGATCAACGCGCCTCGTTGGAACGGCACGATAAGATTTGAAGGCCCGGGTCCGCCGTGACTTTGCGGGTCCGTTGGTTTGCGGCCGGCTTTTCGCGGACGCGCTGGTTTCCGTCAGGTTTTTCAAATCATTTTGAGCCGCAGTTGGCGAAGCCGGTCAAAGTCTTCGGCGCAGGGAGCGGAGCAGGAGCCACAGGGACGTTCCTGTCAGCATGCCGTTGAAGAGGGAGGAAAACCGCCGCTTTTTACGATGCGCGGGGCGCCGGGAAAAAAGACCGCCGAGCGCGGGAACCACCGAGGCCACTTTGCCGGCCAGCGACGCCAGCGAACCGAAACTGGCGAGCTGCTGTTTGGACCGGCGGAATTCCGCTTTCCAGTCGCGGACGGCCTCGATGAATTGGAGCCGGTTCAGCTCGCTTTCCATGAGCAACAGTTTTTTGCGGGCCGCCAGCGGCGTCAATTGAGACCTTTTTCCAGCCATGCGCGATCCTTTCGTAATTCCTCGAGGGTGGCGGGGAGCGACTGCCAATCGCGGCGCAACTGGGCCAGTTGCCGGGCCAGGAAACCGGCGATGCCGGCATACAACGCGGCCAGGATCAGCAAGACGGCGACCGGCGACCATTGCCAGCAGACGACGGCAATCGCGATGCTCAACGCCACCCCCGCGAGCAAGCCAAACACCGCCGCGGCCAGGCTCAACCAGAACGCGCGCATGATCCGCTCCCGTTCCTCCTGAATTTCCAGCACCAACAGCTCCATGCGGTTCTCGA
Organism: uncultured Bifidobacteriaceae bacterium; assembly: GCA_964532525.1. GTDB lineage: Bacteria > Verrucomicrobiota > Verrucomicrobiia > Limisphaerales > UBA11358 > UBA11358. The sequence goes on along the minus strand of CAZHIM010000042.1, from coordinate 22,021 downwards.
AAATCACCAGCGCCTCCTGGGCGATCCGCTTCGACGCGTCGGCCAAGTGGGGAGGGTTGTCCGCTGAGGCGTCCATGGTCACGGTCTTAAGCGGATGCCGTGCCGTTCTTCGCCGGAACCGCTGGCGCCGTAAAAAGCGGCGTTTATGAGGCAGGGCTCCTGGCAGAGCTGGAAATGGGGATGCAACTTGCAAACTGCAAGACCAGCAGGGCGTGCAATTTGCACGGTCGCCCCGACGTATTTTGAAGGCAACGCGGGATTCCTTTCACGCGGCCTGGCAATGCACCATGGATGCTTCGTATTCCGGAGCGGTTGGTTTGGGGTGCGGTCGCGGCAGGGCAATTGCGGCTTTGCTTTTTGGATGTGAGCAAGCGGTTGGTTGTATTGTCCGCCGGCCGCGCCGGCAGTTGGCAGGTGGGGTTGTTGACATCCCGCCGGAGGACACATGGAAATTGCGACGGACGGAAATGTCGGTAAACTAAGACCGCGAACCGCAACCAAAGGAACGAAAGAGGAAAATTATGAAAGGATTTTTGAATGGACTGATCTTGGGCATCATTCTGGGCGCGGTCGGCTATTGGTTCTTGCAAAAGAAGGCGGGGGAACATCCGGAAGCGCAACAGCGCTTTGAACAATCCGCCGCGCAGTTGCGGACCAACGCCGAAGATGCCGCCCATAACCTTTCGGCGGCCATGCGCGCCAAACTGGACACGCTGAATTTGCGGACGGATCAGATCCGGGACGACCTCGCCAAGGACGGTCAGATTGTGCGCCACAAAGCCCAGGACATCGGCGAGCGGGCGGTGAACGCCGCGTCGGATGCGCGCGCGGTGACGGAGATCAAGGGCAAATATGCCATGGATTCCACGCTGTCGGCCTGGAACATCTCCGTGGCTTGCGACCAGGGCCATGTGAAGCTGTCTGGCAGCGTTTCGTCGCCCGAAGACGTTGGCAAAGCCATCGCCCTGGCCCTCGATGCGGGCGGGGTGCGCGATGTCACGTCCACCCTGGTGGTAACGCCAAAACCGTAGTTCAGGATGGATTGACCGCAACCGTGGGAGCCCCGCTACGGACCCATAGCACCCGATAACACCGTTGGGCCTGTCGAGATTCAAAGGGTGCGGGCCGCGCTCCGTGCCAGCGGTTCCAATGAAACACACGGGTGAGCCGCCCGTGGTTGGCCGGGTCACCATTGTGTTTGATTCGTGGGGACGAGCCGTCGCCCCCCCCGCGCGGCTCCGCACGAATTCATCCCGGGATGCCTCCGTCACTTGCGATCTGCAATCACGATTCTTTATTTTAGTGCAATTTGCATAAAGCCTTAAAATCCGGATCTCATCGCCGGTGTCGTTTTTTTCAAGTGTTTTAAGGGGGATTGGTTGCGCGGAGGAGAACCGCGCGCTGGCACAATTTTTGCGCCTGTCTGGGGGAGCCGTGATTCCTTTTGGCGTTGTCGTCTAAAGATTAGAAAATTTCAGATCGCTTGGCAGAGTTTGAACCGTTGAAGCTCTGCGCGGGGGCTGGAATTAATCCCGGCCAAGCAACCATTCTGACGTCTTGATATAATGAAGAGTGCAACGATGCTTCAGGCCCGTGTCAATGGAACCGGCGTTGATGGCGACCATTTCAAAAAACAACTGCTGACCACGCTCAAGGCTCTGCTCGAAGGCAACTTTTCCATCCGCATGGCCCCGAACCTCACCGGGCTGGACGGCAAAGTCGCGGACACTTTGAACCAGGTGGCCGCGCAGATGGAGCGCGTTGGCGGTAATTACAAGTCCGAGTTCCTGGCCAACATATCGCACGAACTGCGCACGCCGCTTAATCCCGTGCTCCTGATCGCCAGCGACGCCTCGTCCAACCGGGAATTGCCGCCCCGCATCCGGACCGATTTCGACACCATCCGCAAGAACGTGGAGCTGGAGGCGCGCCTGATTGATGACCTGCTCGACCTGACCCGCATCGAGCGCGGCAAGGTCATTCTGGAGAAGCGTTTTCTGAATGTGCACGACGTGTTGCAAGACGCCATCGGGCAGGAACGGGACGCCATGGAGCGGAAGCAACTCGGGCTGCATTTGAATTTGCACGCCGAGCCGCAAACGGTTTATGGCGATGCGGCGCGCCTGCAGCAGATTTTCTGGAACCTCCTCAACAACGCCGTCAAATTCACCCCGGAAGGCGGCCGGATAACGGTGGAGACCGCCGTCAGCCAGAATTGCCTCAGCGTAAAAATCGCCGATACCGGCATCGGCCTGATGCGCGAGGAGGTCAGCCGGGTTTTTACCGCCTTCTCGCAGGAGGCGCATGGTGAGAATGGCAGTGGACACCGCTGGGGTGGCTTGGGCTTGGGGCTGGCCATCTCCCAGAAACTGGCCGAGCTGCACTCCGGAAAGATTTTGGCAATGAGTGAGGGGCGCGATAAGGGCACGGTGTTTGTGGTGGAGTTGCCGCTGCCTGCGGAAGCGCCGGAGCAGAACGACCCGGGAAAAAATGCCGGGCGGCCGCCTGTCCCGGTGAAAAGGCCGGCCAAGCTGAATGACATCCACATCTTGCTGGTCGAAGACCACGAACCCACCCGGACTTGCTTGGCGCGTCTGCTCAGGCACCGGTACTATGAGGTGGTGACGGCGGCGACGGTCGCCGAGGCGCGCGACCTCGCGAGCAAGCGGGATTTTCAATTGCTGATATCGGATATCGGTCTGCCCGACGGCAGCGGCTATGATTTAATGGTGGAGTTGAGCAAACAGCGCCCCCTCAAGGGCATTGCCCTGACCGGCTACGGAATGGAACAGGACATCGCTCGCAGCCGGGACGCCGGTTTTCTGGCGCATCTCACGAAGCCCGTGGGCATTCAATCGCTCGAAACCGCCCTCAGCACCATCTTGATTTGAATAAGAGCCCTGGCCACCTGGCGGGTGCCGGGACAATTCTCCAATCGGGGGTATGCCATTTCCTGCGCTTGATTTGCGGTTTGCCGGGGGCGCGGGAGATGAACACAACTTGGATGTGGACGGCGGGCAGCCCGTTTGCTTGGCCGGAAATCGCGCTCCCGTTGGCTTTGAATGGAAGTGTCGAATTCATCTGGATTGATCGCGGGTTTGTGCCGCAATTGCCGTGCCGTTGGAGCTGGGCGGTGGGATGGTTGAAAGACCGCCGTTTATCCAAAATAACAAAAAGTGAACCGCACGATTAGTATGCAAACTGCAAATGGGCTAGGGGAGGCATTGCAACTTGCAATGTTTTGTTAGCCAGCGCTTCGCGCAAATCACGGTTTTGCGCCGAAATCCGGCGTTGGGTTCGCGGCACGAGTTTGGCTTAAAAGATCATTGTCAGATCCGTTATCGTGAAACGGTTCACGACCGCCGGAGGCTGAAAATCGAAAACGTTCAAACACTGTAAAATCGCCATGAAAGAAGATCCTGCAGCCAACGAATTTGCGGAACCCGCCCGACACCTCGTTGAGGATGCCCGGGAATTGCTCGAGGCCACGGCGCATGTGGCAGAGGAAAAAGTGGTGGAGGCGCGCAAACGCCTTGCCGTTGCCCTTGAGAAGGGCAAGGATGCCTGGTTCGTGGTCCAGAAATCCGCCGTGACCGGCGCCAAAGCCACGGATCGGGCCATCCGCGAACATCCCTATCCCGCGATCGGCATCGCCTTTGGGCTCGGCTTGCTGGTGGGATTTCTGGCCCGCCGACGTGACTGAGATTCCAGGCGGAGGAGGCCCTGATTGTGGTTTCTCGCCGGGGGCATTGACACTGCTGATGGGTGGATGCGCCTCCCGGGGCGCTGTCGGCAAGTTGGAGTGGACAGGCCGCGCGGTGACGGGCTAACTTTTAGTCGCCTGGCAAAAGCCGGGCGGGCTGATGGTGAGTGATGAAACAACAATCAGACAGGCAGTTTTACCGGATCGTACTGGCCCTTTGGCTGGCATCCATCCGCACCAGTGCCGAGTCACTGCTGCAACTCATCAACGACATTCCCGACATGTCAAAGATCGAGGCGGGCGTCGTGGACCTGCGGCCCGAGCCGACCGACTTGCGGGAGATCTGTGATTTCGTTCGCGTCCGGTTCGCCCAAGCCGCCAGGAAGAACATCCGGCTGCCGCGCCCAAACCGGTAATGAAAGGATCGTTATGGATTTTTTAGTGGTTGATGATGACAAGACGTTTCGCGACGCCACCTGTTATCTGATCGAGGAGGCGGGCCATTATGCCGAAGGCGCGGAATCGGGGCGGGTCGCCCTGGAAACGCTCAAGGAGGACAAGTTTGACGCCGTGTTGCTGGACGTGAACCTGGGCGCGGAGAACGGCCTGGATATATTGGTGGAATTTCAGAAGCAATTTCCGCAGTTGCCGGTGGTGATGTTCACCGCCCAAGGGAGCATCAAGGTGGCCGTTGAGGCCATGCGGCGCGGAGCCGTGGATTTTCTTGAGAAGCCCTTCCAGCGCGAGCAGTTTCTCACCGTGCTCGCGCGCCTGCAACGGCTCAATCAAATGGGCCGCCGGATTGAACGCCTGGAGCAGGAGGTGGCCGAAACCCGTGCCCAGAATGTTGAGCCCATCTTCGATTTCACCACCCCGGCCTTGCGCCAGGTCATGGATGTCCTGGTCCGGGCCGCCAAAACCCCCGCTTCCATCCTGATCCTGGGGGAAAGCGGGACCGGCAAGAGCTTCACCGCCCGCATCATCCGCGACCAGAGCCACCTCGCCGACCGACCCTTTGTGGTCGTGAGCTGTCCCAGTTTGTCCCGCGAGTTGCTTGAAAGCGAACTCTTCGGCCACGTCCGCGGCTCCTTCACCGGCGCCGTCAAGGACCATTGGGGCAAGGTGCGCGCGGCGGAGGGGGGGACGCTGTTCCTGGATGAAATCGGCGACCTGCCCATGGAGGTCCAGCCCAAGCTGCTGCGCCTGCTGCAAGAGCGCGAATACGAGCGGCTCGGCGAAAACACCACCCGCCAGGCCAATGTCCGCATCATCGCCGCCACCAATCGCGATCTGAAGAAACGCGTCGCCGAAGGCACCTTCCGCGAAGACCTCTTCTTTCGCCTCAATGTCATTGTGGTGGAGATGCCCCCCTTGCGCAAACTGGACTCGGACCTCGTGCGCTTCGCCGAGTACTACGCCGGCTATTTCGCCGGACAATGCGGCCGCAAACTCGAAGGCATCAGCCCGGAGGCCATCGCCATCATTCGGGCCTATTCCTGGCCGGGGAATCTGCGCGAATTGCGCAACGCCATCGAGCGCGCCGTCATTCTGGCCAAGGAGTCCCGGATTGTGCCCGATGACTTGCCGGCGGAACTCCGCGGACAGTCCCATGGCGACGGCCAGACCGGCGAGAACCTCCCCGTGGCCGGGGCGCTCATCTCCTTGGAGCAGTTGGAAGAAGCCCATTTGAGAAAAATCCTCGAACGGACCCCCAGCCTTACCGAAGCCGCGCAAATCCTGGGCATTGACCAGGCCACCCTCTACCGCAAACGCAAAAAGATCGGGCTGCAATGAAGTCTTCACCCCGGAAACCAGCGGCGGCCGTGGAACGCGAAAACGCCCGGCTGCGGGGCGATTTGCTCACGCTTGCCCGGCGTTTCAGCCACGACTTGCGCACCCCCCTGGGCGGCATTGTGAGCGCGGCCGAAGCCATCAAGGAGGTCCTGGCGGCCCACGATCCTTCCGCCGTTTGCTTGGCGGATTCGCTGCTCACCGCCTCCGACGAAATGGGCCAGATGATCAAGCAGGTGAGTTTCGTGGCGCGGGCCTCGGCCAGTCCGCTGCCCAAGACCGCCGTGCACATGGCCGATGCCGTCTTGCCCGCGCTCCAACGGCTCGAGAGCCGGATTTACCGGCGCGAGGCCGCCATGGTCGAACCTCCGTCCTGGCCCGTGGTGCCCGGCGTTCTGACGTGGCTGGAAATGATCTGGTGGCAACTGCTGCTCAATGCCCTCAAACACGCCGGCCCGAAACCGCGCATCGAACTGGGCTGGGAAACGCGGCGGGATTCCCTGCGGTTCTGGGTGCGCGACAACGGCCCGGGCGTGCCCGAAGCCATGCGCGGAAAGCTGTTCAAGGAATTTGATTCGTTGCACGCGGAGCAACGTGTTCCCGGGCTCGGATTGTCCATCGTCCAACGTTTGGTGGATTTGCAGGGCGGCGGTTGCGGATATGAGAGACCGGAGCAGGGCGGGGCTTGCTTCTTTTTTACGTTGCCCACGGAAAGCAGTCCGGTTTCGGGGGCGTAGGGCGACCGCGCCGGCCTATTTCGTTTCCAGGAATTCTCCCTTTGTCTCCCGCAGGCTTTTCCAATTACCGCGGGCCTTCCGAGTGTCTTGAAGCTTGAACCTTGCCAACCCGCCGCCGCCGGATTTGTTGAAATTTTTAAGAAATTGCGCATTTGGCGGGGGGATCCTGCCTGCAGATTGCCGGGATTGGCGTGTAGATTGCACCTCGGCATTGGCAAATTGCTGTTTTTTTTCTGTTGGAATTGGACAAATCTGCCGATTCATAGCAAGATAGTTCTAGTATGAGCGACGAAGCCATGAGCAATTTTACGCCGCGCGCGCAGCAAGTGCTCGCGTTGGCCCGAAAAGAAGCCGACCGGCTTAACCACAACTTCCTCGGCACCGAGCATCTTTTGCTTGGCCTGATTAAATTGGGGCAGGGCGTGGCCGTCAATGTATTGCAGAAGATGGGGCTCGACCTGGAAACTGTCCGCATGGAAGTGGAGAAGCAGGTGGGCACCGGTCCCGATCAGAAAATGATCGGCAACATTCCCTATACCCCGCGGGTCAAGAAAGTCATCGCCCTGGCCCAGAAGGAAGCGAAGAATCTCAACCATACGTATGTGGGCACTGAACACCTGCTGCTGGGTTTGTTGCGCGAAGGCGACGGCGTGGCCGCAAAGGTCTTGCGCGCCTTGGACGTGGATATCGAGCAATGCCGTCAGGAGATTCTAAAGGAGTTGGATCCGAATTTTGCCGCGCAAGTCGGTGAGGAGCAATCGTCCGGAGAGTCACCCGTCGAGAAGCAGGGCGGCGCCGGCGAAAAGAAGGGCGAAGTCAAGACCCCGGCCCTCAAGGCCTTTGGCCGCGATCTCACGGAAATTGCCCGCAAGGGTGACATGGATCCGGTGATTGGCCGCAAAAACGAGATCGAGCGGGTCATCCAGATTCTTTGCCGCCGCACCAAGAACAATCCCGTGCTCTTGGGTGAGGCCGGCGTCGGCAAGACTGCCATTGTGGAAGGTCTCGCGCAGGAAATCGCGGCCGGCAACGTGCCGGAGATTTTGCTGAACAAGCGCGTCATCACCCTCGACCTCGCACTCATGGTCGCCGGTACGAAGTATCGCGGCCAGTTTGAGGAGCGCATCAAGGCGGTGATGGATGAAATCCGCCGTGCCAAAAACATCATTCTCTTCATTGACGAATTGCACACCATCGTGGGCGCCGGTTCCGCCGAAGGCACGATGGACGCCAGCAATATCATCAAACCCGCCCTCTCCCGCGGCGAAATGCAGTGCGTCGGCGCCACCACGCTGAATGAATACCGCAAGTACATCGAAAAAGACGCCGCGCTGGAGCGCCGGTTCCAATCGGTGAAAATCGAGGCGCCTTCAATCGAGGATGCCATCGAGATTTTGAAGGGGCTGCGCCACAAATACGAGGAGCACCACAAGGCCGAGTTTACGGATGCCGCCGTCGAGGCGGCGGTGAAGCTGTCCGACCGTTATATCACCGACCGGTTTTTGCCGGACAAGGCGATTGATGTGCTCGACGAAGCCGGTTCGCGCGCGCGGATCACCACCATGACGCGTCCGCCGGAGGTCAAGGTCATGGAAGCCGAGATTGAGGAGATCAAAGGCAAAAAGGAAAAGGCCATCAAGAACCAGGATTTTGAGGGTGCCGCCCAGATGCGCGACCAGGAGAAAAAGGCCAAGGAGAAGCTGGAAACCCTCCTTAAGGAATGGCGCGCGCGGGGCGATGAAAAGCGCGTTCTGGTGGGCGAGGAAGAAATCTTGCATGTGGTCTCCAAGTGGACCGGCATTCCGCTGCAGCGGATGGGGCAGGGCGAGATGCAGCGCCTGCTGACGGTCGAGACGGAGATGGAAAAGGTCGTGGTTGGCCAGCGCGAGGCGGTCTCCGCCTTGTGCAAGGCCCTCCGGCGTTCCCGCGCCGACCTGAAAGATCCGCGCCGGCCCATTGGCACGTTCCTGTTGCTGGGCCCGACCGGCGTCGGCAAGACTTTATTGGCCAAGACGTTGGCGGAACAGATGTTCGGCGACACCAAGTCGCTCATCCAATTGGACATGAGCGAATACATGGAGAAGTTCAACGTTTCCCGCCTGGTGGGTTCTCCTCCCGGCTATGTCGGTTACGAAGAAGGCGGCCAGCTCACCGAAAAAGTGCGCCGCAATCCTTATTCGGTCGTGCTGTTTGATGAGATCGAGAAGGCCCATCCGGACGTCTGGAACATGCTGTTGCAGATCCTGGAGGAAGGCAAATTGACCGACAGCCTCGGGCGCGTGGTTAATTTCCGCAACACGATCATCCTGATGACCTCGAACGTGGGTTCGGACACCATCAAGAAGCAGTCCTCGATGGGCTTTTCGCCCATCAGCGACGAGAACTCTTACGAAAAGATGCGCGATAAGATCCTCGATGAATCGAAGCGCGTGTTCCGTCCGGAGTTTCTGAACCGCTTGGACGATGTGATCGTCTTCCGCTCGTTCACCAAGCCCGATTTGATCCAGGTCTTGAATCTGGAAGTGGGCAAGGTGCTCGAACGGTTGCGCAAGAAGAACCTCAAGTTGGAATTGGACGAGAAGGCCAAAGACTTCCTGGTGGAGAAGGGGTACGACCCGCAATACGGCGCCCGTCCGATGCGCCGGGCCGTGGAGCGTTTCTTCGAGGATCCGCTGGCCGAAGAGATTCTCAAGGGTGCGGTGCACGAAGGCGAGATGATCAATGTCACGGCGGAGAAGGACAAGCTCGTGTTCAAGCAAAATGCCGCTGCCGCCGGTGCGGTGGCGAGTTAAACGACCTTTGCCCCGCTGAATTGGTTTGGAGCCCGCGCCTTGGCGCGGGCTTTTTATTGGACGCAGGCCTAGACCGCCACGGCTGCCGATACGCGCTGGATCTTCGTGGCCTTGCCGGTGGCGTTGTCAATCTCGATGATCGCCCCGTGCAGCTTCACGTCGTCGCGCGCCACTTCAAAACGTTGCGGCATGGCGGTCCGAAACCGCTGGAGCACCGGCTGGATTTCGCGCCCCAGCACGCTCAGCTGCGGCCCGGTAAAGCCGGCGTCGGTCAGATAGGCCGTGCCGCCCGGGAAGATCTGCTCATCCGCCGTCTGCACGTGCGTGTGCGTCCCCACCACCGCGCTCACTTGGCCGTCCAGCATGCGCGCAAAGGCGATCTTTTCCGAGGTCGCCTCCGCGTGAAAGTCCACGAAAATGAGGTTCGTTTGCTGGCGCAGCCACTTCGCCTCTTCCATCGCCATCAGAAATGGATTCTCCAGCGGGGGCATGAACGTCCGGCCCTGCGCATTCATGACCGCCAGCGGCGGCAGATCGCGGATCTTCAACACCGTGCTGCCCCGGCCGGGCGTGCCCGGCGGGTAATTCAGCGGACGAACAAACCGCGGTTCGTTCTGCAGCAGTTCCAGGACCTCTCTTTGATCCCATAAATGGTCGCCGGTGGTGATGGCGTCAACGCCGTAGGAAAACAGATCCGCCGCGATGTCGGGAGTCACCCCGTTGCCGCCGGCGGAGTTTTCCGCGTTGGCGATGATGACATCGAGACCATGGGTTTTGCGAAGGACCGGCACAAGTTCGCTGACGGCACGCCGGCCGGGGCTGCCGACGATGTCACCAATGAATAGGATTTTCACTCGGACATTTAACCACGAATCATCCGAAAGACACGAAAAGAATCACGGCCACGGGTGTTGTCACAGGAAGGTGGCGGCGAAGCCGGTCAGGGCGGCCGCCAGCCACAGGAGCAACACCGCGGTGGTGCGGTTCAAGCCGGCGCGGGCGAGCCGGTGCGAAAAATGGTTGGTGTCCCCGATCCAGAACGGCCGCCGGTTCAGCGTGCGAAACAAACTCACCTGCGCCAGGTCGAGCAAGGGGACGGCCAGCACCAACAAGGGCGCCAGGACCGCGAGGTGGCGGGGATGTTGCCGGGTGTAAAAGTGCGGCAGAATGGCCATCACCGCGAGCAAGTAGCCCACCAAATGGCTGCCGGCGTCACCCAGAAAAGCCCGGGCGTTCGGAAAATTCCACGGGAGAAAGCCGGCCAGGGCGCCGCACATGAGAAAGCCGGTGATGGCCACCAGATACTCGCCGTTGGCGGCGGCAATCAGCGCAAAAATCAGCGCCCCGATGGCGCCCATGCCGGCGCAGAGGCCGTTCATGTTGTCCATGAAATTAAAGGCGTTGATCACGGTCAGCAGCCAGAGCACGGTGATGGCGTAACTGAAAGTCTCGCTGTGGACAAACAGGGTGATCCGCTTGCACGCGGCCGCCACGGCGATGGCAATGAGCAACTGGCCGATGAACTTGGGCAGGGCTTTTAATTCCTGCCGGTCATCCCACGCGCCCAGGCCGGTGATGGCCACCGCCCCGGTGGCGAGCACCGCCAATTCCAGCGCGCGGCGGTCAATGCCGTGCAGGATCGCCGCGGCGGCGTCGATCTTGACCAAGCCCAGTTCCATCAAAGCCGCGCCCACCCCCAGCGGCAAAAGAATTCCGGTGAGCACCGCAAAGCCGCCGGCCAGCGGCACCGGCCGGTCATGGATTTTCCGGCGGCCGGGATCATCCACGTGGTTGGTGTACAGGCACCACCGGCGCCAGAGGGGCAGCGCCAGCAGCGACGTCAGGCCGGCCCCCAGGAAAGCCGCGGCAAAAAAATTGAAGGGGAATGTCATGAGTCAAGGGCCGATGACGAACCCCGCTGCGGCAAGCTCAGCGCCAGCCGCCGGGGACGGGTGTCGCGGTCGCCGGGCCGCGTCAGACCGGAAGTTGCCGGATGGATCATGGTTCAGGATTGGTTCGTTCGGGCGGCCATCAGCTTCAGATAAACAAGATATTGATCGTCCACCATTTTTTCGATGGAGAAATTCGCCCTTACGAATTCGCGCCCCGCGCGGCCGAGGCGTCCGCGCAGCGGGGCGTCCGCCGCCAGTTGGACCAACTTCCGGGCCGCCCCCGCGAGGTCGCCGGTGCGGATGACAAAGCCGGTTTCATTCTCCAGACAAACTTCATCCGCCCCGTCGAAGTCATAGGCGACGACCGGCTTGGCGGCGGCCAGTGCCTGCGGCAGCGCGCGGGACAGGGCCTCGCGGTAGGACAGATGGGCGAGGCAATCCATGATGCCCACATAACGGGCCACCGCGCCGGGCGGGACGAGGCCGGTGAAAATCACCTTGCCCGCCAAGCCGAGGGTGCGGACCTGGTTTTCCAATTCGCCGCGCAACCGGCCGTCGCCGACCAGCAGGAGCCGGGCCTGGGGCACCTGCGGAAGAACCTGGGCGAAGGCGGAGATCAGGTCGGCATGGCCTTTGAGCCGGAAGAGCCGGGCCACTTGGCCGATGACAAAATGGTTTTCCGACAGGCCGAGTTGCCCGCGCAGCGCCGGGTCGTTCGTGGCCGTCAAAAACGGCTCCAGATTGAAACCGCTGAAAATCCGGGTAAACATCGCCGGCTGGCCGATGCCGGCCGCCAAGTACAGTTTGCTCATGGCCTCCGCGGAACAGAAAAAGTGGTCGGTCACGCGCCCGGCGTATCGCTCGGCGGCGGTGAAAGCCCAGTTGGCCGGCGCGCTTTGGAAGCTGCCAAATGACGGCCCGTGAATGTGGTGGATGATGAGCGGGACACCGGCCCGCCTGGCGGCGAGGCGCCCCAAAATTCCGGCCTTGCCGCTGTGCGTGTGCACCAGATCCGGCCGCTGTTCACGCAGAATCCGTTCGAGCTTGCGGAGGGCAATAAAATCCTTGAGCGGATGCACCGGCCGGACCAATTCCGGGACCAGCGTGAGCAGCCCCGGAATCCCGCGCGCCGTTTCCTCCAGCGAGCCTTCCGGGCCGGTCGTGGGACCGGAGATCAGCTTGAGGTCGAGGCCGGGCTTTTGCCGCAGGCCGGCGATGCTGGCGAGCGTGTTTTCCTGCGCGCCGCCAATGACGAGCCGGGTGATGATGTGGGTGACGCGCATGGCGTCATTTGCCGTCGAATTCGGACAGATGCTGGCGGACGGCTTTCAGTTCCGCGGAATTCGTCGGGGCATTTTCGAGGTAGATCTGGTAATTGCGGACGGCCTCGTTCGTTTCCTGCCGGTGCCGGGCGATCTCTCCCAGCGCGTAGGCCACCCGGAAACTGTTGGTATAGGTGGACTGCACGCGCCTGAAATCGGTCCGCGCCGCGTCCAGTCGCCCGCTTTGAAAATAGGCCAGGCCACGATTATAGAGCGCATCCGGGCTGTTGGTGCGCAGATCCAGAAAGTGGTTCAGGGCCGTGATGGCGTCGTCATAGTTGCTCACCTGGAGGCTGACCACGCCCTTGCCGTAGAGCCACTGCGGATCGTTCGGCGTCCGGGCCAGCTTGCGATTGATGACGCCCAGCGCCTGGGAGTAGAGGCCGCGCAGGATGAAGCTCCGGCTGGCCGCCAAAAGCAGCGTCTCGTCATCGGGATGGCGGGCGATTTCGGATTCCAGCAGCGCCACGGCATCGCCCGTTTCATTCTTTTCGAAATGGGCCGCCGCGGCGAGCAGGCTCACTTCCTTGGAATTGAACTCCGTGAGGGCGAAGCGAACCGGGCGGGTGATCGGGTCATGCAGCGCTTCCAGCGCCTGGTCTGGCTCGCGGTAAACGATGTAAATCTGGGCCAGAAACAGCCGGGCGGCCAGATTATCCGGCAGCAGTTGGCGCACCCGGGTGAAGGCGACGGCGGCCTGGCGCATCATGCCGCCCTGCATCAGCCAGACGCCGTTGGCAAAGCAAAAGCTGGTTTCGTCAAACGGGCCGTTGGCGGCCAGCACTTCGTTCCAATTATTATAAATTCCAAACTGGTCGGACGTCACCCGCGAGAGGGCCAGACCGGCCGTGGAACCGGCGCGCAACGTCTTGTTGAAGTTGAGATTGATGCCGGCCACGACGTTGTTGGTATTCAAATCGCAGGCATCGGCGAACAGGACCGCGGCCTGGTCCAGGTGGCCGGCACGCTGGACCTCCACGCCCAGGGAATTGAGACTATGCGAGTAATAGAGCCCGGCGCGGAGGGCGTTGTGATTCGGCTCCAGCGGAATATGCAGGTGCATCAGCAGCCACGGGATGGGGCCCGATTGCTGGCCGGGATCCCAGGGGCGCTGGGCCAGTTCAATCGCGGGCCGGCTTTCCGCCAAAACGCCCGTCCAAAACGACTCGTTTTCGGCGATCAAGTTTGTCGCAAGGGCCGGCGGCAGCAGGGTTCCTTTCGGCACCGGCTTCAAGGCATACACCAGTCCGTGCGGTTCCTGGTAAAACTGCTCAAAATAGTAGCCAAAGCTGGGATTGGCATAGTAGAGGTCGTTGCTCTGGGATAATTGGTTGAGCAGTCCCAGAACCCGGACGGGGCTCAGGCCGTTGGTTTCCCTGGCCGGCGAAAGATCGGGCCAGATTTTCGGGAAACGTTCGTGCAAATAATGATGGTAAATCGGCCAGCTCAGCGAGGTGGTGTCCACCACCGGGATATTTCGCGCGCGGCCCGCCCGGGCCAGCTCCGCCTGAAGCAGGTAGGCGCGGACGGGCTGATCCGCCGCCGGATTGTCGCTGTCGCACAACAAGATCGCGCCGGCCGCCGGCAGCTTTTGTGTGGAAAATCGGGCATATTTCAGCAAAGAATCATCGTTGGCGGCGCGGACGATGGGCGCATTTTTATAGACCAGCATCCCCCCCAGAACGATCAACAATACCAAGGTGCCCGTGACAATCACGGGACAAAGCCAGAGGAACGCCTGGGGCAGGGCCGGATCCGGCCGGGTATTGCGGCGGCTGGGAATGGGATCTTTGCCGAACACCAGCAGGCAATAGCCGGTATAGTAGCCGATGCAAACCGCCACGATGTAATAGAGGGACAGGCCCGGCGCGTTGAATCCCAGATGTTCGATCAATTGGTGCGGGCTGAACGGCGGATCAAAGGTCACCCACACCAGCACGGCCAGCAGGATGGCGTTGACGCCATGCATGAGATAATTGACCAGCATGGCGCCCATCCGGCTGCTGTCGCCGAAACTCGAGCTCCAGCGAATGGCCATGACGAAGGCCGGCAGCAGCGAGGTCAGCGCCATCAATCCCAAGGCGTGCCGGACGGAATCCTGCCCGAGACTCTGAATCACCATCCAGTTCGCGCGCAGACCCGGCTTGAGCGTTTCCCAGAACGTGAGGGGATAGGCTCCGGACAGCTTGATTTTCAGCGGAAGCAGGAAAAGCAACAGCAGGCCGGCAAAACCACACAGGGCCATGCGCAGCAAAAAGCCGGCATCAAAGAAATCGAGTTTCCGCAGCCAGATGATCATCACCAGAAACAACGGGAAGAATCCCAGCATCGCCCAGTTCTCGGTCAGGCCGGCGCCATACAGCAACGCGGCCACATATAAATGGCCTTCCCGTTCATCCAACCGGTATTCCAGTAATTGCCACAGAATGACCGCGAACCAAAGCAGCTCAAATCCCTCCCCGGTGAAACTCGTGGCGTTTTCCCAAAATGCGAGCTGGAAGCCCGCGAAGATCACCGCCGCCAACGGGGGCACCCAGGCCACCCAGCCGGTGAGAAAAGCGAAATCAGTCCGCTCCCGCCAGCGTTCTATGTCCGTACGGTCGTGCGGCAGGATGGCCACGCTCCGTGCCAGCACCGCCAACGTGGCCGCCGCGCACAACGCCGAGAGAAAATTGATGGCGATGGGAATGTGAGGCGCGGGCACCAAGCGGAAGGGCAGCGTGATGAGGAAAGTCAGGGGATTGAATAACTGCGGCTGCCATAGCCAGCCCGAAACCGCAGCCACCTGAAAGATATTCGACAGGTTGACCCAATGATTCAGGGTGAGCCCGTAAACCACCAGCATGGCCCCGCCCACCAACCAGGGCAACCAGCGCGGCACAAAATTTTTTCGGGGGTCAATCTGACTTTCTTTTGGCATTAGGTTTCGTTCAGTTGAATCCAAGAGCCGTCGCTTGGCAAGTTCTGTTTCACGCGGGGGGATTTATTGGGGCTGTTTTTTTGCGACGCAAATCCGCCACGCATTCAACGTGTTGTGTTTGAGGAAACATATCCAGTGGCTGCACCCGCACAAGTTCAAAGACACCGTCCCCGCACAGAATGTTCAAATCGCGCGCCATCGTGGCCGGATGGCAGGATACATAGATCACCTGCGCCGGGCCCGTTTGCCGCAGCAAATCCAGCATCTCCGGCCAGCACCCTTTGCGCGGCGGATCCAGCAGGACCGACGTTTCGGCCACCGGGTATTTCTTGAGCAGGTCCGGCAATGCGGTCTCAGCCGGCCCGCAGATGAATTCGCCGTTGGTCACCTGGCGCGACTGCGCGTTCTGCCGCGCGGCGACAATGGCCGGCTGGTCGTATTCCACGCCGGTGAAGGAAGCCACGACGTCGGACGCCTCAATCCCGAAAAACCCCACCCCGCAATAGAGGTCTATCAGGTGCCGCGCGCCGCCGGCTTGCAGGAAGCTGCGCACGGTTTCCACCAGTTTGGGCAGCAGGAAAAAATTGTTCTGAAAAAAGGAATGGCCCGGCACCTCCCAGTCCTCCGGCTGCACCCGGAGCACCACCTTCAGGCCGCCGTGCGGCGGCGGGTTGGCCCGGACGTTTTTGATCTGCTCGTTCAACGCCGGCTCGGCGATCTTGCATTCCTCGATGTCCGCGACAAAGTGGTTGTCCGTCTGGATGAAGCCGATCTCCAGCTTTTTGGCCGGGCCATTCCACTGGCTGCGGATCATGATGCGATTGCGATAGCCGTAAGGGGCGGGGCAGGGGAGCACGGGCGCGACGACTTGCGGCGAAATTTTGCCGACGCGTTCAAACAGGTCGGCGATTTGCTTGTGCTTGACGCGCAATTGGGCGGGGTAGGCCAGGTGCTGGT
Source organism: uncultured Bifidobacteriaceae bacterium (assembly GCA_964532525.1). GTDB lineage: Bacteria > Verrucomicrobiota > Verrucomicrobiia > Limisphaerales > UBA11358 > UBA11358. Next base: position 5,907 of record CAZHIM010000042.1, on the reverse strand, counting down.
ACTGACAGCCCCCGCAGCGGGTGAAGTAACGGCACTCCGGGGTCACCCGTTCCGGGGAGGCCTGCACCACGCGCAGCAATTTTGCCCGCGCAAAATGCTTTTTCATTTCCACGATTTCCGCCAGCACGGTTTCGCCGACGATCACAAACGGGACAAACACGACGAAATCGTCGAGCCGGCCCACGCCTTCGCCACCGAAGGCCAGGTCCTGAATCTGCAGCGTGACTTGATCGCTAACTTTGAGAGGCACGCGGGAAATCATGGCAGGCGAGGAGCCGGTTGGAAATGACGAATCACACCCCCGATTTGAAAATCGGCGATACGGCCGTGGCGTTCCTTAAAACTGTCGTGCGCCCGGATTGGCGTCCGGCGAATGAGCTTGCTTTTGAGGCGGATTCATGCGAATAAAATCGCGCTCGATACAGCAGGATTGATCGTAATAACGTTTCTTTGCTGAGCGACTTATGTCCTCAGCGGAAGCGGTTGCCTGCGGCGAGGACACACATAACGCGTGGAGAGGTGGCAGAGTGGTTTAACGCGCACGCCTGGAAAGCGTGAGTACTCAAAAGGTACCGGGGGTTCGAATCCCCCCCTCTCCGCCACTTTGTCCGATGCCCGGCGGAATCCGGTTCCGCCGGCTGGGGCCGCCCCGCCCCGCCGTGGATTCCAATGATTTCAATACCCATGAAAAACTTCACCATCACCCCGGTCACGGAATCCGATGTCCCGGCGCTTTTGTCCATGATCCGTGAACTGGCGGAGTTCGAGCACCTCAGTCATGAAGTCGTCATTGGCGAGGATTTGCTGCGGGCAGCCCTTTTCGGGGAGCGGCCGGTCGCGGCGGCGTTGCTGGCGCGCGTGGAAGGCGCCGTTGCGGGCTATGCGGTTTACTATCGGACGTTTTCGACGTTCGTGGGCCGGCCGGGCATCTATTTGGAGGATATTTATGTGCGCCCGCAGTTTCGCCAACAGGGCTTGGGCCGGGCGATGCTGGAGACGGTGGCCAAGGCCAGCATTGCACTGGGCGGCGGCAGGCTGGAATGGAGCGCGCTGCACTGGAACGAAAACGCGCTCCGGTTCTATCGCGGGCTGGGCGCCCGGGTGCTGGACGAATGGGCGCTTTTGCGGATGACGGGCGGGCAGGTCCGCCAGTTGGTGGACGGCCAGATCCCCGCAGGCAAGCCACCGGGCTCAGCCTAGTCGGTGCCCACCATCACGTTCGAGGTTTTGACGGTGCTAATACCGTGAAAACACCGGTTGCGGGGCGGTTGCAATGGGCTGGCCGCTCACGCCAGCCAGGGCGGAGTGCCGGCCTCGACCAGCTTGGTCAAATATTCACGGTCCCGCTGGGTGTCCATGGAAGCCCAGAAGCCGCGGTGGCGAAACACGTTCAACTGGCCATTCCGGGCGAGCTGCGCGAGCGGTTCGCGCTCCAGCATGCAGCGCTCATCCTCGGAAAGTTGCCGGCAAAAATCCCGGTGAAAAAAGAAAAAGCCGCCGTTGATCCAGTGGCCTTCCAGGTCGGGCTTCTCCGCGAATTCCACCACCCGGTCGCCCTCGACCTTGATCTCGCCGAAACGGGACGGCGGGTTGATGCCGAGTACGGTGCCCAGTTTTTTTTGCTGGAGGTGATAGGCGAGTTCCCCAGCCAAGTCCGCGTTGGTGACGCCATCCCCATAGGTGACCGCAAAACTCTCCGCCGCGCCGAGGTACTTTCGCGTGGCCTGCGCAATGCGGCTGCCGGTCAGGTTCTTCTCGCCGGTGTATGCCAGCGTGACTTCCCAGTCGAGTTTTTGGCGGTGTTCGTGGACGGTCACTTCGTTCGTCCTGAGCTTGATCGTGCAGTCGGCGTTGTGCAGGTGGAAATTGCGGAAATAGTCCTTTATGACGTCGGCTTTGAAACCCAGGCACAACACGAAGCGCCGGAAACCATGGCGCGCATAAATCTGCATGATGTGCCAGAGAATGGGGTGTTCGCCAATGGGGACCATTGGCTTGGGCCGGAATTCGGTCTCTTCCTTGATGCGCGTGCCCAAGCCGCCGCACAGGATGAAAACTGGGATATTCACCGGTTCGTTCATGACGGTGAGCCATGATAAGGTGGGAGCCCGACAAGTCCAGCTTTGACCATGCCAGCCGATTCGCGCCCGCGGCCAACCCGGGCGTTCCGGCAACCGGTCTTTTCCCGGGGAATTTGCAAAAATTGGCGCCGAGGGTAATGTCTAATTGTGCCAATTAAGTTTTCCCCAATGCAGTCGTCCCGGGCTCCGTCTCGCGCCCGTCCGCGAAAACGGAGCGTCCGTTCCGGGCGGCCGGCCGCCAACGATATTGATATTGGGAAGCCACCCGGCGCCCTGGCCCCGGCCCGGGCGGAGCTTGCGGTGCTTCACGCACGCCGTGCCGAGCTCTATGATTCCGCGCCAATCGGCCTGGCCACGTTGAGCGACTTAGGCCATATCGTGGAAATCAATCTCACGGGCGCGCGCCTGCTGGGCTTTACCCGGCGGCAATTGTGCGACCAGCCGCTGGTCATTTTTCTCGCCCGCCCGGACCGCGACAAATTCCTGAAGTGTCTGTCCCAGTTGCGCCGCTGCCCCGGACAGCACCGGGTGGAAGTGGAACTGGCGCGGCGTAAAAGCGCCCCGCCCGTGTTCGTCGAGGTCGTGGCCAGTTCCTCCCCCGGCCAGGCCGATGCCCCCCTGCGCTTCCAAAGTGTGCTGATTGAGATTACCGCCCGGCGCACCGCCGAAAGCGCGTTGCGGGAAAGCGAGGAGCGTTTCCGGACCCTGGCGGTTTACGCGCCCGTGGGCATCTTCTGGTGCGATGCCAATGGCAACAACTGCTATGTCAACGAAGCCTGGTGCGCCATGACCGGATTTTCTTCCGAACAGGCACGCGGCCGCGGCTGGCTCGACACCGTGCATGCGGAGGATCGGCCGCGGTTGGAGGCCGGCTGGATCGAGGCTCTGCGCCGCGGGCCCGCCTCGGTTGAATTCCGCATTCGGCGGCCGGATGGCGGCATTATCTGGGCCCAGGCCCAGGGCCTTCCGCTGAGAAATGCCGACGGCGAATGCACTGGCTGCATCGGCACCGTTGCCGACGTCACCGACCGCAAGCGCTCCGAGGCGGAAGCAAAACGGGCGCACGAGGAAATCCTCGCCGCTTCCCGCGCCAAGGATGATTTTCTGGCCATGCTGTCGCACGAACTGCGCACGCCGCTCAATCCCGTCCTGTTGCTCGCCGGCGACGCCGCCCGCAACCGTGATCTGAGCCCCGGCGTCCGGGCGGATTTCGACGCGATTCGCAGGAACATTGAAATGGAGGCCCGCCTGATGGACGATTTGCTCGACATCACGCGCATCACCCACGGCAAGCTCACCCTCGAAAAGCAGGCGCTCGAAGTCCATGATGTGCTGCGCAGCGCCCTGGCCATGGTGGAAAACGACATCGGGCGGAAGCAAATCCAGCTCAAATTGGCGTTGAACGCGAGACGGCACACCGTGCTGGCCGACCCGGTGCGCCTGCAGCAGGTTTTTTTGAACCTCCTGAAGAACGCGATCAAGTTCACGCCGGAGCATGGCGGCATTACCGTTGAAACGAACGCGGCCGGGGCGGCTTTGGAAATTAAAATCACCGATACCGGGGTGGGCGTCGCCCCGGCCGACCTCGAATCCATTTTTGAGCCGTTTTCCCAGGCCGGCCGGTCCGGTTGGGGCGGCTTGGGCTTGGGGCTCGCCATTTCAAAGAAGCTGGTGGAAATGCACTCCGGTTCCATTCGCGCCTCCAGTGCCGGCCGGCAGCGTGGCGCCACCTTTTGTATCACGCTGCCGGTTGTCTTGGCGGCCAAAACCGCCTTTCGTTCGGAGCGGCCGGTTGCCGGCGCGCCGCCCGCGGCCGCTTCTGGAGCCCAACCCACCCGGCGTTCCCGCATTCTGCTGGTGGAGGACCATGAGCCCACCCGCGCCGCTCTCACCCGGCTCCTGCTGCGCCGCCGCTTTGAAGTGACCGGCGCCGGTTCTGTCGCGGAAGCGCGCTCGTTTGTGGAGGACGCCCAGGCGGGCTTCGACCTGGTTATTTCCGACATCGCCCTGCCCGACGGCAACGGCTACGACTTGATGAACGAATTGCACGAGCAACATCACTTGGAAGGCATTGCGCTCACCGGCTACGGCATGGAGGAGGACATCCAGCGCAGCTTTGAAGCCGGTTTTGCCACCCATCTCACCAAGCCCGTGAGCATTGAATCGCTGGATCAGGCCTTGGCTGCCATGCTTCACCGCCCTTGAGGACGGACCAGCCGTGCCCGATTCAACCATGATTGGCGGGCAGAAGAAGCCGGCCGCCGTCCTTCCCTCAATTTGGTCCGGGCCGCGGCAGGCGCACTGTGAAGGCCGCCCCTTGTCCCGGCGCGCTGTCGCACAACAGCTCTCCGCCCATCCCCAGCACCAGCTTGCGGACGATGCTCAGGCCCAGGCCGGTGGAAGGTTCGCCGCCCGTGGGCCGGGCTGACAGCCGGCCGTACCGCCGGAACATCCGCAGCTTGTCCTCCGCGCTGAATCCGGGCCCCTCATCCCGCACCACGCACTCCGCGTGGCCCGGCGCCGACCGCACGGTAAGAAACACGCGTTTGCTCGGCGGCGAAAACTTCACCGCGTTGGACACCAGATTGTCCAGCACCTGGTCCAGCGCGCTGCCGTCCGCCAGCGCCATCACGGCACCGGACGGCGGCTCCAGATGAATCGTGATTCGCTTCTGCTGCGCCGCTTCCTCGTGCTGCCGCGCCGTCGCCGCCGCGGCTTCCGCCAGGTTGATCTCCGCCGGCTTGAACGAGAACACGTGGTCCGCCGCCGCGTTTGCCAGGAATTCCTTCACGAACGCCAGGGATTGCGCGCTCGTGCGAAAAATGTTCTCCGCCAATTGCATCAACCGCTCGTCGTTGAACCGCGCCAGTTGGCGACAGAGCAATCCGGCGCTGACGTTCATGCCGCCCAGGTAATTTTTCAGATCGTGCGCCAAAATGCCCAGCAGTTCATCCTTGTCTTCCGCCAGTTGCCGGAGCTGATCGCGCGCCAGTTTCAGCACCAGTTGTGTCCGCACCCGGGACACCAGTTCGGCCTGGTTGAACGGCTTGGTGATGTAATCCACGCCGCCCGAGTCCAGCGCCCGCACAATCAAATCCTTGTCATCCGCGGCGGAGAGAAAAATCACGGGGATGTTCTGCCAAGCCGCGTTGGCCTTCAATTGCGAGCAGACTTCACAGCCGTCCATTTCCGGCATCAGCAGGTCCAGCAGGATCAAGTCGGGCGGCCGCAACGCCACCCGCTTCAGGGCGGCGGCGCCGTCCTCCGCCGGGATGATTTCGTGTCCCAGTTTGCCGAGCACGGCCCCCACGATTTGCAGGTTCGCCGGTTGGTCATCCACCACCAGGATCCGGGCCGGCCGGGATTCAAAAACAGCGGTCGCAATCGGCGGCCCGGCCGGGGACGGGTTCATGCCATTCCCCTCGCTGGCAACAGCGGGGTGAACTCAATGATCCCCTCCTTGGGCGGGGTTCGCAAAACCTGCCGGAACATCATGGCGCCTTTGGCTGTCTGGCGTGGATTTGATTGGCATTCCGCAAGCCGCGCCGTGGTGCTTCCCCGTCGGAACGTCAGTTTCACCGCGGCCGCCTGCCGGTTAATCGGTTGTCCAGTCTCCGGATTCATATGACTTCCTTTCTGGCCCGCTCGCCCCGGGGCCGTTCTTCCCCCACCAGCAACACTGTAAGCACGCGCCGCGTGATAGTCCAGCCGGAATCTTCCCGGCGCTGGCGGGCCGGCGGGAATTGGAGGCGGTTGCGCTTGACTCATTCCGGCCCACTGCTGTTTAATCAAAATGCTCTCAGAAAGAAACGTATGACAATGAAAC
>CAZHIM010000041.1:0-40651 GCA_964532525.1 uncultured Bifidobacteriaceae bacterium | reverse complement strand
CGTCGCACGGTCGAGGACGTTGGGAATAGAGATGGCCTGCGGGTTTGGAAATCGGCGATACAGCAGACTTGGAAGTCTGCGCCACAGGTTTGAGAAACATCCGGCCTTGACGCGTTTGTCTTTGGCGGATCAGATGCTCATGGCGGCGAACCCGCCGTCCACGACGATTTCGGCGCCGGTGATGAAGCTGCCGGCATCGGAGGCGAGGAGGAGGGTGGCGCCGAGGAGTTCCTGGGCTTCGCCGAAGCGTTTCATGGGGGTTTTGCCCATGATCTGGGCGACGCGCTCGGGGGTGAGGACCTTGCGGTTTTGCTCGGCGGGGAAGAAGCCGGGGACGAGGATATTGACGCGGACGCCGGCGGCGGCCCATTCGCGGGCGAGGTTTTTGGAGAGGTTATGGACGGCGGCCTTGGAGGCGGAATAGGTGAACACCTTGGAAAGCGGGGTGAGGCCGGAGGCGGAGCCGAGGTTGATGATGCTGCCGGATTTTTGGGCAACGAAGTGTTTGCCGAAGACCTGGCAGGCGAGCAGGAGTCCCTTGAGATTCACGGTGATGATGCGGTCGAATTCCGCCTCCGGGATGTCGAGGAACGGGGTGGCGGAATTGACGCCGGCACCGTTGACGAGGATATCCACGCGGCCGAATTTACCGAGGACGGCGGCGAGGAGTTGCTGCAGGCCGGCCTTGGAGGTGGTGTCGCAAGCAAAGAACTCGGCGGTGCCGCCGCTGTGGGCGATTTTATCGAGGCGGGCGCGGGCCTTGGCGGGATCGCGGCCGACGAGGGCAACGCGGGCGCCGGCGGCGGCGAGGCCCGAGGCCATTTCGCCGCACAGGACGCCGGTGCCGCCGATGACGACGGCGACTTTATTTTGGAGGGAGAATAATTCTGCTGGTGTTTTCATATTTTGGAAAAGGGATGAGATGTTTGCGGGTCGAACTAAATAGCGATGGGATCAGCGTTGGACGCGGGCGTTGCCGCCGGCGAGGGTTTTTTCCACTTCGCGGCGGGTGGCCATGCTGGTGTCGCCGGGGGTGGTGGCGGCCAGCGCGCCGTGGGCGGCGCCGTAGTCCACGGCTTTTTGCGGGTCGTTGAATTCGAGGAAGCCGAATTGCAGGCCGCTGGCGAAACTATCGCCGCCGCCGATGCGGTCGAGGATTTCGAGATTCGGGTACGGGCGGCTCTCGTAGAATTTGCCGGCGTGCCAGAGGATCGCGCTCCAGTCGTTGCGGGTGGCGGTGATGACGCGGCGGAGGGTGGTGGCGGCGACTTGGAAATTGGGGTAGGTCTGGACGGCGGTTTCGATCATGGCCTTGAAGGCGCTGGGATCCAGGCGGTCCAGATGTTGGCCGGCGCCGGGGACTTCGAAGCCGAGGCAGGCGGTGAAATCCTCCTCGTTGCCGATCATGACATCCACGAATTTGGCGATTTCGCGGTTGACGGCCTGGGCGCGGGGAAGGCCGCCGATGGATTTCCAGAGGGAGGGGCGGTAGTTGAGATCGTAGCTAACGATGACACCGTGGCGCTTGGCGGCCTGGACGGCTTCGAGGACGAGGGCGGCGGTGGATTCGGAGAGGGCGGCGAAGATGCCGCCGGTGTGCAACCAGCGCGTGCCGAGCGTTCCGAAGAGGTGATCCCAATCGAAATCGCCGGGCTTGAGCTGGGAGGCGGCGGAGTGGCCGCGGTCGGAAACGCCCACGGCGCCGCGGATGCCGAAGCCGCGCTCGGTGAAATTAAGGCCGTTGCGGACGGTGCGGCCGATGCCGTCGTCGTCGCGCCAGCGGATGAAATCGGTGTCCACGCCGCCTTGGAGGACGAAGTCTTCGAGGAGGTGGCCGACCTCGTTATCCACGAAGGCGGTGCAGACGGCGGTTTTGAGTCCGAAACATTTGCGCAATCCGCGGGAGGTGTTGTATTCGCCGCCGCCCTCCCAAACCGTGAACTGGCGCGCGGTGCGGATGCGTCCCTCGCCCGGATCAAAGCGGAGCATGATTTCGCCGAGCGAAACCTGGTCGTACCGGCATTGAGATTTTTCGCGCAGGGGCAGGGACATAATCTCAGTTGGAGAACCGGGCGCGGCACGCCCAGAGGCCGAGGGCGGGGTTGGAGATGTAGAAAATCTTTTCGCCGCCGGGCAAAGTATTCCAGCCGTCCCGCAACTTGGCGGGATCATAATGGGCGGTCATGGCCGGCAAATCCGCGTACTGAAAATTCACGCTTTCGATTTCCTGTCGGGTCAGATGGCCGGGGCAATAGGTGATGCGGAAGCGGCCCTCGCTGGAGCCGTGGATGAGGTGGGCGGCGGCGCTGAGATTGTGCTGCAACTCGGGGTTGGCCCGGGTGGCGGCGAGGGTGGCGGGCGTGCCGCGATAGCCGTATTTGCGGATGAGACGGTCAATTTCGCGGTCCTCGCCGAATTCGCGGAGGCCGGGGGCGAGGATGACAAGTTCGCCGCCGTCGGCCATGGCCATGCGGGTGCGGTAAATGGCCTTGTTGCCCAGCCAGGTGCTCTTGAACTCGGCGGGGTCGAGATAGACGACGACTTTTGGGAGCGGCGCGGGGAGCATTTCAAAATTCACCTCCAGCGAGAGGGCGGCAGCCCGATCAAAGCCGGAGGCGTCGTCGCTGACGAAGAGGCCGCGCACGGCGAGGCGGCCGTCATCGCCGCGGCCGACGACAGTGTGGACATAGACGATGGGCAGGTGGTGGATGAAATGTTCGGAGGCGTAGTTGAGGACGCGGCGGACGGGGGTATCGGCGCGGCCCATCATGCGCTCCATGCCGAAGGCGGCGCCGATGAAATGGCTTTTGTTGATGCCCTCCTGGCCGCCGGTGCCCACGAAGATGTTTTTGTTGTAGTTGGCCATGCCGACGACCTCGTGAGGAACAACCTGGCCGAGGGAGAGGATGAGGTCGTGATGGCCGGTGGCGATGAGATTGGCGATCTGGGCGGGCCAGGGGAAATCCACGGCGCCGCCGGAGACTTCGCGGACGAACGGGGCGGGGACTTCGCCGACGGTGGTGACGCCGGTGCGCCAGTTATGAACGCGGAAAAGGCTTTGCGGCACGCCAGCGTACATTTCGCGGATCTGCGGGCCGGTCATGGCGGAATGAGTGCCGAGCGCGGGCAGGACATCGGTGAGGTGGTCGCTGTAGAAGTCGAAGGCGAGCCGGGTGAGGCGGCCGGCCTGGGAATGGAAGCGGGTGAAGTCCGGGGGGACGGCGAGCACGCGGCGGCGCGGGCCGAGCTTTTCGAGCGCGGCGAACAAGCCGGCGCGCAGATCCGCGTCGGAGAGGTTGTCGGTGACGGAGCCGCGGGCGAAATAGAGCATAGGTCAGCGCTGGATGCGGGCGGAGCCGCCTTGGGCGAAAGCCCGGACCTGTTCGAGCGTGGCCATGGTGGTGTCGCCGGGGAAGGTGGTCAGCAACGCGCCGTGGGCCCAGCCGAGGTTGACGGCTTCCGGCTCGGAAAGGCCGGCGAGGAGGCCGTAGAAGAAACCCGCGGCATAGCCATCGCCGCCGCCGACGCGGTCGAGGACGTCGAGTTCGCACATGGGGGACTGGAAGGTTTTGCCGTTGACCCAGGCGACGGCGCCCCAGGTATGGCGGTTGGTGGAATGGACTTCGCGGAGGGTGGTGGCGACGACCTTGATGTTGGGGAATTTTTTCACCGCCTGGCCGATGACGGCGTAGAAGGCCGCGGGGTCGAGCTTTGATTTGGATTCGACATCCTGGCCGGCGAGGCCGAGGCCCTTCTGGAGATCCTCCTCGTTGCCGACGAGGACATCCACGTGCCGGACGATGCGGCCGAGGACATCGAGGGCCTTGGCCTGGCCGCCCCAGATGTCCCAGAGTTTCTGGCGATAATTCAGGTCGAAGGAAGTGATGGCGCCGTGGGCCTTGGCGGCGGTCATGGCCTCCACGATGAGCTCGCCGGTGGTTTCGGAGAGGGCGGCGAAGATGCCGCCGCTGTGGAACCAGCGGACGCCGGGGGCGAAGATTTGGTCCCAGTTGAAGTCGCCGGGCTGGAGGCGGCCGGCGGCCTCGTTGCTGCGGTTGTAGAAGACGACGGGGGCGCGCACGCCCTGGCCGCGGTCAGAATAGACGGTGGCCATATTGGGGCCGCGCACGCCGTCGTGCTTGAAGTGTTTGTAGAAGGGCCGGACACCCATGGCGCGGACGCGCTCGGCGATGAGGTCGCCGATGGGATAATCCACCATGGCGCTGACGATGCCGGTCTGGAGGCGGAAGCAGTCGGAGAGATTGGCGGCGACGTTGAATTCGCCGCCGCTGACATGGATATCGCAATGGGTGGCTTTGCGGAAGGGGATGATGCCGGGGTCGAGCCGGTGGACGAGGGCGCCGAGGGACAGGAAGTCAAGGGCGCCGGCGGGTTTGATCTGGAGGCCGTAGTTCATAATCCAAAAATTGATTCGCGCGGCGGGGCGGAAGGATCGTGACGAGTCGTCCGTCGGGCACAGTGCGAGAGGCCAGCATAAAAAACGGGCGGGCCGGCGTCAAAAGAATAACCCCGAACGGGGTTCGGGGCGCGGCAAATTTAGGTGAAAAAACGGCACTCAGCCGGCGCCGAATTCGGAGCGGGCCATGGTGCCGAGCTGTTTTTGGGTCTCGGAATTGAGGCCGGTGCAGACGAGGGAGATGTGGTAGCCGGTGTGTTTGTTGCCGGCGCAGCCGACGATGACGCCTTGGCAGGAGAGGCGGCGGCCGTCGCGGGCGACCAAGGCGACGGTCATCTCGCTCCACTCATGAAAGGGGCGCGGGCTGCGGAATTCGAGGCCATTTTTGTGGATGGAAACCGCGTCGGTGGACAGCTCCAGGCGGGCGTCACGGGAAGTGACGCTGACTTCGGTTTGCAAGGAACTATTGCCCGTAAAACGTTTTGCGCTCATAAGCAGGTATTGAACAATACCACGCCCGAAGAATCCGTCAAATTAGCCGTTGGAACCAAGATGATTAGACGAAGACCATTCGTTTACCACTCGATAATGGCGGCGCCCCAGGTGAGTCCGGCGCCGAAGGCGATGACGAGGATGAGGTCGCCGCGGGCGACGCGGCCGGAGCGGACGGCTTCGTCGAGGGCGATGGCGGCGGAGGCGGCGGAGGTGTTGCCGTATTTGTGGACGTTGATGAAGACCTGCTCGGGGGTGGCGCCAAGGCGTTCGCTGACGGCATCAATGATGCGGCGGTTGGCCTGATGGGGGATGACGCACTTGATTTGGGTGATGTCAATCTCGCAGCGGGCGAGGACTTCGGCGGCGGCGCTGCACATGGCTTGGACGGCGCTCTTGAAAGTTTCGCGGCCATCCATGCGGAGGAAATGGAGGCCGGCTTGGACGGTTTGGGCGGTGGCGGGGTGGCGGCTGCCGCCGGCGGGCATGGAAAGCAGTTCGGAGCGCGAGCCGTCCGAGCCGAGGGCGGTGGTGATGAGGCCGTGGGACTGCGGGCGGTGTTGGAGAATGGCGGCGCCGGCGCCATCGCCAAAGAGGACGCAGGTATTGCGGTCTTTCCAGTTGGTGATGGCGGAGAGTTTTTCCGCGCCGACGACGAGGGCGGTTTCGAAGGTGCGGGCGGAGATGAAGTTTTGGCCGACTTCGAGGGCGTAGAGGAAGCCGGAGCAGGCGGCCTCGATATCGAAGGAGGGGATGCAGCGGGCGCCGATTTTTTGCTGGACGAGGCAGGCGGTGTTGGGGAAGACCATGTCCGGCGTGATGCTGGCGACGATGATGACGTCGAGCTGGTCCGCGGTGACGCCGGCCATTTCCATGGCGCGGCGGGCGGCCTGGGTGGCGAGGTCGGAGGTGAATTCATTGGCGGCGGCGAGGTGGCGCTCCTTGATGCCGGTGCGGGAGGTGATCCATTCGTCCGTGGTGGCGACCATTTTTTCGAGGTCGGCGTTGGTGAGGACTTTTTTGGGGACGTAGGAGCCGGTGCCGGTGATGGAGCAGGAGCGGCCGATGAAATTATGCTTGGCGCGGGGGTACTTCATGCGTGGGCAGCGGGGGCGTTATCGGCCTGGAGGACCAGGTTGGCGGCGGCGATTTCGCGGGCGATGGTTTGGTTGATCTGGTTTTGCAGGGCGTTGGCGGTCATGCGGATGGCGCTGGAGACGGCGCGTTCGCGGGAGGAGGCGTGGGCCTTGAAGACGACGCCCTTGAAGCCGAGCAAGGGGGCGCCGCCATAGACTTCGGGGTCCATGCGGCGGCGGAGGGACTGGAAGGCGCCCTTGGCGAGGTAGGCGCCCAACTGGCGCTGGGCGCTGTGCATGAGTTCGCGGCGGAGCATGGAGAACATGGCCACGGCGAGGCTTTCGATGGACTTCAAGACGATGTTGCCGACGAAGCCGTCGCAGACGACGACGTCCACGTGGTCCTTGAAGAGGTCGTGGCCTTCGACGTTGCCGATGAAATTGAGGTTGAGTTTTTTGCAGAGGCGGAAGGCCTGGAGGGTGAGGTCGTTGCCCTTGGAGTCCTCGGTGCCGATGCTGAGGATGCCGACGCGGGGGTTGGGGTGATTGAGGACCATGCGGGAATAGACACTGCCCATGACGGCGAACTGGGCGAGGTGGAAGGGCTTGCACTCGACGTTGGCGCCGGCGTCCAAGAGGACGAATTCGCTTTCCTGGCGGGGCATGACGGTGGCGATGCAGGCGCGGTCCACGCCGGGGATGCGGCCGATTTTGAAGGTGCCGGCGGCGAAGATGCCGCCGGTATTGCCGAGGGAGACGAGGGCATCGGCCTTGCCTTCGCTGACGAGTTCAGCGGCGCGGGCGATGGAGGAATCGGTTTTGCGGCGGAGGGCGGTGATGGGCTTGTCGCACATTTCCACGACTTCGGTGGTGTGGATGACCTGGACGCGATGGTCGCGGAAGCCGCGGGGGGGCAGGGAGGCGTGGATGTCATCCTTGTTGCCGACGAGATAGATGCCGGAGAGGTCTTTGTTTTCCTCCAGGGCGCGTTTCACGCCGGCGATGATGACACCGCAGCCGTGGTCGCCACCCATGACATCCACTGCGATTCGCATGTCGAGAAGTCCTTAAGTTTTAAGAATCCGCCGCCCGTTGAAACCATGGCTGCCGCAGTGCGGGGCGAAAGCCCGCGCACGAAGCCGGGGGCGCGGGGCGGGCGCCGGCCGGCCGGGAACAAAAAAACGGTCAGGCGCCGACGTTGACGGTCAGGACCTGGCGTCCCTTGTAGAAACCGCAGGCGGGGCAGACGCGATGAGGCACATAGGGTGCGTCGCACTGGGGACATTTGCTCAACTGGGGGAGTTTGAGCACGCTGTTGTAGGCGCGGCGCTGGTGCTGCCGGCTGGTTGACGGTTTACGTTTTGGAACGCCCATAAAATCTATTTAATTTTCAGTTTATCCAGTTTGGCCCACACATCCAAGGCCGGTGTTTTCACGGCCCGGGGTTTGCGGACGGTCTTCGTTTTTAATCCCGCGCAATCCGGTCTGCACAACAGACGTTGCGGAAAGTTGAGCAGGATATCTTCGCGGACCCAGGGAGTCAAGTCCACAGAGTCATTGTCCACGGGGACCTTGTCGTCGCCCTCGAGGGGGAGGTGGAGGGCCCAGTGGTCGAGTTTGAGTTCGGTGGCGAAGGGTTTGAGGCAGCGGGCGCACTCGCAATCCAGCGGCAGGGCCAGCGAGCCCATGACGAGGACGGCTTCGTGGAGGAGTTCGACAGAGAGCCGGTAGCGGAGGGGTTTTTCGGCGCGGATGAGTTCGTCGTTGACGCCCAAATCCAGTTCGGCCACGGGGAGGTCGCCCTGCAATTGCAGGCCGTGGTCTTCGAGATGACGGAGATTGATTTTGAACATAATACTTCGGCGTTGAGAGCCAACGAAATGACAGCGGGCGCGCCCCCGACGTTCAACCCGAAACTGGAGAGAGTATAGCAGAGGGGGGCGGGGGGGCGACGAAAAAAATGCTAAAGGCTGAATGTTAAAGGCTGAAAAGGGAAAATGGCGCGATGTATTCATCAACCCGAAAAACGAGGTCGGGAGCGATGGAGACCGTGCCAGCCGTTCCGTGGGTGACCCCTGCTTGCCAAACCCGGTTGACAGCGTTGGCAGTGTGATACATATTTGTCTCACGATGAAAACAGCGACGGTCAGAGATTTGCGAAACCGGTTTCCGCGCGTCGCCGCGTGGATTGCCGAAGGCGAGCCGGTGGAGATTACCAAATCCGGCCGGCCGTTTGCCCGGCTGGTGCCGGCCACGCCCGCCAAAACCGCCAAACTCGTCAAACCCGACATCATGGCGCAGCTCAAGGAAGTCTGGGGCGACCGCATCTTTTCCACCAAAGAAATTGAGGCCATGCGGGCGGCGGAATTGGAAGGCGAGGAAGGGTGATTGCCTTTCCCGACACTTCGTTTCTTTGCGCGCTTTACGTCCGGCAGGACAATTCCCCGGAAGCGTCGGCGCATTTCCAAGCCATGCCGGAAGCGTTGCATGTTTCCAGCCTCATGCTTTACGAATTTCGCCAGAGCGTCCGCTTCCAAGTGTGGTTGCACGGGCGGGACAAAACCAAAGGTTATTCGCAAGCCATCGCGGAAGCCGCGCTGGGGAAACTTCAAGCCAACATGGAGGCGGGTGCGGTGGTGCCCGTCGCCACCGACTGGCCGGACGTTCACCGATTGGCCGAAACCCTTTCCCAACGCCACACCACCGGCGGCGGCCATCGGGCGTTTGACGTGCTTCACGTCGCCACGGCATTGCATCTGGGCGCGCGGGAATTTCTCACGTTCGACGCCAACCAGCGCAAACTCGCCGCCGCCGAAAAATTGAAGGTCAAGCCGTGAACAGCCAGCCCGCGCAACGGCGGTTCAAAGGGTCCGTCATGTTTCCCGGACCCTTTCACACATGGCCTGACTCCTCGTTCAAAAGGCGGGAGAGCATTCAAATCGTTGGGATCTGCTCATTGCGACCGCACCCGGTAAAACCGGCACGGCACGACGCCCGCGTTTGAATCAGTGAACGGACAGACACCGTTGTTGAGGCTAGTCGTCTGGACGGGTTGCCAGACTGGAGCGGCAAGATTGGCGCAGGCTTCCACCGTTACCGGCACGTTAGTGGCCCACGAGATGGTGAAACCGAATTGCCCGCCCCGGGTCGCCGCACTGCCGGCCAGGATCGTGGGATACGGCAGGGTCCAGAAGGCGGTGGCAGCCCCGGCGTAATTCGTGCCCCAGCCGGGCATCCCCGGAAGGTAATAAGCGACCGAATAGGTTGGCAATATCGTGCCGTCAGCCACCGGAGGCTCACCGGGGAAATAGACACTGGTCAGCCAGTCGCAGCCAGAAAACGCCATTTCGTCAATGTTCGTTACACTGGCGGGAATGACAATGCTGGAAAATCCGGTGTCAAAGAACGCGAACCGGCCAATTGAGGTAACGCCGTTGGCGAGGCTGAAGTTTGTCAGGCGAGGGCAGTCGCAAAAGGCGTAATCAGGAATCACGGTCACTTCCGGACCCAGCGCAATGTTTTGGAGTTCGAGAGATTCCGCAAAAGTACTCACACCGATGCTGGACACGCTCGCGGGCAGGGTGAGATTGGTGAGTTCGAAACAGGCCTCGAATGCTTCATCGCCGATGCTGAGGAGACCCTTCGGCGCCACCACGTTGTTTAGATTGCCACATACCGAAAACGCCCCGGCTTGAATGTTCGTGACACCGTTGGGGATGGTGTAGGACGTGACGGAGGAGCCCTCGGGAAATTCCACGAGGGTGGTTCCCGCCTTGTTGAACATGACGCCGCCGAGACTTGAGTAACACGGGTTTCGCGGATCCACCTCGATTTCGCCCAGGGCAAAACAACTGCGAAAAACAGAGTTGCCGAAATTGGTGACGCCGGCGGGAATGGTAATCGTGGCGAGATATGTGCACTCCAGAAAAGCTTCATTGCTGATCGTGGTAACGCCGGGTGGAATCGTGAAATTCGTCATATACAGGTCAACAAAATCTTCGGAACCGATTTTTGCAAGATGGTCGTCGAAGTTGAACGTCTGGAGCAGATAACAATTATAAAACACTTTGTCGCCGATAGACTGGACATTGGTGCCGAACGTGATGCTCGCCAGCCCGGAACAAGCGAAGGCTCCGTCGGCGATGTTCGTAACCGTGTTGGGAATGACGTAGCTGTTGCCTTCGCCACTGGCTGAATACTGCAGCAAAGTGGTCTGGCCGGCGGCGAAGAGCACGTTGTTCGCGCTGGAATAAAATGGGTTGGAAGCCGCAACGCTGATCTGGCGCAGCGGGCAATCCACAAACGCTTCGTTACCAAGGTTGGTGACGGTGGCGGGTAGGCTGAGGCTGGCCAGTTCCGATTCAAAGAATGCCTGCTCGCCAATGCTGACGAGGCCGTTGGTCAGACTGACGGAGGTCACGCCAGCCTCGTTAAAGGCGCTGTCGCCGATGGAGACCACATTGGAGCCAAGGGTGACGGTGATGGGGTTGCTGCACTCTGCGAAGGCGTTTGCGGCAATGTTGGTAACCGTGGCGGGCACAGTGTAGCTGGACGCGGTTTTGCCGCCGGGGTACTGGAGCAAGATCGTCTGATTCTGGTTGCACAAGATTCCATTGATGCTGGCGAATGCGGGATTTCCCGCACTGACATTGATGCTGGTCAAATACCCGCATCCATAGAATGCGTTGGTGCCAATATTAGTCACTGTGACCGGGATACTCAGGCTGGTGAGAGTGTCGTTGAAGGTGAATGCCGACGGAGCAATGGCGGTGACCGGATAGCCCTTGATGCTGGTCGGAATTGTGACGCTGCCGCTCGAATTCGTGTAAGCGGTAATGGTGACCGTTCCATTGGTTATCGTGTACATGAATTGCGCCCACACCGCAGGCGCCGCGAGCAGGAAGACAAGCAGCGAAAGAAGGTGTCGTTTCATATCGGTTTCTCTCTCTGAAAAGGAATCAATGTTAATCCGGATTTTCCGTCTGAATTCAAGCCCATGACTGACGTGGGCCGATACTCGCGCCATTCTGGATAATTTCAAGTTCATTCCAGCGGGCTGTTCTGGCACGGGTGTGCGACAAAATTCTTCGAACCGGCGGTTTCTGCCCATTTTTGTGCGGAGTCGTGTCTAGACGACGAGACATTTTGGTTCGTTGACCGTTTCCATCGTCCCTTCAGGACGAATTCCCTTTTGCCGCGTTACCAGACACTGGCGTGTCTGGCTAATTTCCGGTGCCCTTCCAGGGCAAGGCAGATGTCGGCGAAGAATTTTGTCTCACACCCTTCTGGCACCGCCTGCCGGGGTGTGGAAAAATTGGTTGGCGGGCGACTCGAGCGCCGGGCTAGGGTCATGGCGTCGCTTTGCGACGACCAATTGCTCTGCCACTCAGGTTTTCCGGGCGCGGGGCTTGAGTTTTTTGCGGAGGGCGAGGCGGACGTGGGGGGGCACGAAGGCGCTGACATCGCCGCCGAAGCGGGCGATTTCCTTGACGATGCGGGAGCTGAGGAAGGTGTAGGTGTCCTTGGGCATCATGAAGATGGTTTCGAGGTTTTCGGCGAGCTTGCGGTTCATGAGGGCGAGCTGGAACTCAAATTCAAAGTCGGAGACGGCGCGGAGGCCGCGGACGATGGCGCTGGCCTGGCGGGCGACGGCGTAATCCACGAGCAGGCCGCCGAAGGCGTCGGTGACGACGTTGGGGAGGTGGGCGACGGTTTTGCGGACGAGTTCCTTGCGTTCGGCGAGGGTGAAGAGCGGGTGTTTGGAGTCGTTTTGGGCGACGGCGACGATGACGCGGTCGAAGAGTTTGGCGGCGCGCTGGACGACGTCGAGGTGGCCGTTGGTGGGCGGGTCGAAGCTGCCGGGGTAGATGGCGATGCGCATGGCGGGAGGTTAGCGGGGGCGGGCGCGGGGTGACAAGGGGTAAGTTATGGGGAGAATTAGGGTTGTTTCACCTGCCAGGGGACTTCGTAGATGCGGACGGGGTGGAGGAAGCCCTTGGGTTTGACGGGGAAGAGTTCGACGCAGGTGGCGGCGAGGGCGGGGCTGGCGCGGAGGAGATGGTTGTAGGTGGTGTCGCTGATAATGATGCGGCCGCTGCCGGAGTGGCCTTCGAGGCGGCTGGCAAGGTTCACTTCGCGGCCGAAGACGGTGTAGTTGAGGATATGCTGGTCCGAGCCCATGAGGCCGACGGTGACGGGGCCGGTGTTGATGCCGGTGCCGAGCTGGAGGGCGGCGTGGAGGGGGCGGGGCGGGAGGCCGGCGGCAACCCGGGAACGGTTTTCGATTTCGCGGTCGGGGTTTTGGGCCTGGCGTCTTTCGTTGAGGGCCTGGATGGCGCGCTGGGCGTCAATGGCGGCTTCGACGCAGGCGAGGGCGTGTTTTTCGTTGGGGGTGGGGGCGTTCCAGAAGGCCATGACACAGTCGCCGATGTATTTGTCGAGGGTGCCGCCGTGGTCCTTGATGACATCGGCGACGGCGGCGAGGTAGAGGTTGACGGTTTCGAGCATTTCGCGGGCGGAGGCCTCGAAATATTTTTCGGCGGTGACGAGGTCCACGTCGCTGTGGCGGACGAATTCGGCGATTTGTTCCTGGGTTTGGTCGGTGAGGGTGGTGAAGCCGCGGATATCGGCGAAGAAGACGGTGACTTCGCGGCGGGCGCCGCCGAGGGCGAGTTCATCGGCGGCGAGGAGCTCGTTGACGACGTTGGGGGAGACGACGCGGGAGAAGACGGAGCGGACGCGGCGTTTTTCGCGTTCCTCGAAGACGACGCGGTGGGTGACGAGGGCGAAGTGTTGCAGGGCGATGGCGCCGGCGAGGGGATAGACCAGGGGCAGCCACCAGCGGAAGCGGATGAAGAGGAGGAAGGCCAGGGCGGTGTAGCCGGCCAGCAGGAGGGCGGCGGCGAGGCTGGCGGCAACGGCCGGCAAACGCCAGGTGAGCAGGGTGGTGAGGGCGCCGAGGGCGACGAGGATGGCGAGTTCGAGCGGGAGCGAGGCGCGGTGGATGAACTGGCCGGTGATGACGGAGTTGGCCACGTTCCAGTGCTTGCTGACGAGGAGGGTATCGTTGGCCAGCGGGGTGGCGCCGTGGTCGCTGAGGTCGTTGCCCTGGGCGGTGGAGCCGATGACGACGAGACGGCCGCGGAAATCGTCGCGGAGGCCGGCGGTCTGGCCTTGCAGGCGGGCCTGATCCTGGCGGAGGAGGTCTTCAATGGGGGCGCGGACGAGACGGGGGTCATTGGCGGTCAACTGCCAATTGATGTAGAAGCAGCCGGCGGCGTCCACGGGGAGGATGCGCTGGACGCCGTGGGGGCCGGGGAGGATGATTTTGCCGCCGGGGAGATCCACGACGGCGCGGTCCAAGTCCAGGTTCAATTCCCGGGCGGCGAGGACGATGCCGAGGTCCCAGACGCGGGTGTAAGGCTTGTCGTGGCGTTTCCAGCCGGGGGGGATTTGGTCGCCGACGAAATCGGCGAGGTCGAAATTGCCGTCGCGGTCGAGTTGGACGGGGAAGGTGGTGCCGCCGGGGAGGGGGAGGAGGATTTTTCCGGGCGCGAGGCGGGCTTGGTTGAGGTCAATGCCGAGCTGACGGGAGGCGGATTTGAAGGCGGGGTGCCAGTCCAAGTTGAAGCTGCGGAGGCGGCGGAGGACGCCGTCGGGGTCGCGTTCGGTGGAGATATCGCCGAGGGCGAGGGAGTTGGTGGCAAAGAGGTCGGGGGGGTGGGTTTCGGGGGTGAAGGCGGAGATGACGTCGCCGGCGCGGCGGATTTGGAGGGCAAAGAAATCGTCGGATTCGATGAGGGAGCCGTCGGCGAGGCGGATGGGGGCGTGGTCGGGGCGGAGTTCGCCGAACAGGACATCGAAGGCGATGGCCTTGGCGTCCTGGGCGGAGAGTTCCTCGACGACGCGGCCGTAAACGTGGCGGGGCCAGTAGAGGCCGTAGGGTGGTCCGAGGAGGCCATGGCGGATGGCGGAGATGCTGGAATCATCCATGGCCACGAAAGCGAGGTTGGTGGCGGTGGGGGCGGGAAAATGGCGGGCGGAGCGGACGCGCAGATCGTAGGTCATGCGCTCGAACCGTTCGAGGAGGTCGGGATGGCAGAGGCGGAGGCCGCAGATGAGGAGGAGGACGAGGGCGGCCAGCGCGAGGGGGCCGAGTCTAAAGGGTTTGGCTTTCACGATTTGGGGTTAAAAGAAAAACCAGAGCAATCAAGACTGCTCTGGTTTTGCAAGCGGACATTTTGCCGCCCCGGCGGGGTGGCAAAACACGGTTCAGAACGAACCAAAATCGGACGACAGGAGGAACTGGGTCCGGTCGTAATCGAAGCTGACGATCTGGTAGTAAGGCGTCCGGAACGCAGCGAAGACGGTTTGGAGGATGGCGTGGACGGACGGAGTGATCGGCACGGGGCCGGTTTGGCCGGGCTGCCAGGTTTCGCCGTCGCGGATCAGCAAGGTTTGGGTGGTACCCACAGCAGAGGTGATGGCGAGAACCAAGCCTTCGTCGTTGAGGGTGCGGAAAACCGTGACGTCCTTGATGGAACCATCGAGGTTAAGGGCCATGGAGAACTGGGTGCCGCGCACGCCGGCGATGCCGGTGGGGGACTTGACGAGGTACTGGGCGGCGGGAGAAAGTTTTTTGACGCTGGCGAAAATGCTGCCTTTTTGGAGATCGAGTTCCGTGTCGCTGACGGTGTCGGCGCCGGAGGAGGTGGTGGTGAGCTTATCAATCACCAGAGTGCTCTGGCTGTTGACGCGCACGACGTTCTGTTCCTGGGAAGGGCGATAGCTGACGAGGCCGCGGACGGGGGAGTCGGCGGCGAAGGACACACGCCGGGGAGCCCAAGTGGCTTGGGGCAGATCCACGGCCCGGCCGAGAACGACGTCCACCACGCCATCATCACCGGTGATGATGGTGGAACCGGCTTCGAGGTATTTGCCGGGAAGCAGGGGCGACACATGAGCTCCGCCGTCGGTGGAATAGCTGGCGGCACCTTTCACACGGATGACCGTGGCGTAACCGGGTTTGGCGGGCTGAGCAGAAGCGGGAAGACCAACATTCAGGAGAACGCCGCCCATGGCGATGGCCAGAAGGGTTTGCAGTTTTTTCATAATTTCTCTGTTTAAGCTCTAGGCTTGTTTGAGAATAGCTCCGGGGCAAATGAGTTGTCAATTGTCTTTTCCATTATAAAAGAGCGCCAGGGGGAGGCGTCCGGAGGCGCGGTCGGTGAGTTTGGGTTCGCAGATGTCATAGAGGGAGGATTTGGCGGTGTCGTTGCGCCAGAGGCTGAGTTTGGCGGCACGGATAAACCATTGGCGGGCAGCGGAATAATCACCGAGTTGGAGGTAATGCCAGCCGATGTTGGCCACGACGAAATTGCCATTGGGATCGCGCTGTTCGGCGTCGGAATAGAACTTGGCGGCGTCGGCATGGCGGTCGAGCCAGTCGAGACACATGCCCGAGCGCAGGGGGCAGTAGGCGTCGTAGGGGTCGAGGCGGATGCCTTGGGCGTAGTTGGTGAGGGCGGATTGGGCCAGCGCGGCGAAATTATCGCCGCCGTCGAGGCTTTGGACGCGGTAGCATTCGCCGATGTTGTAATAGGTGAGATAGTCATCGGGTTCGTAGGCGAGGGCTTTTTGCAAGGCTTGGGCCTGTTCGGTGGAATAGACATGCAAGTTTTCGGCGCGCCAAGTCCAGAGCATTTCGCCGCCGAGGCGCCACATTTGGAGGCCGAAGTAGAGCAGGAAGACGGCCAGGGTGGCGGTCACGGAGACTTGGAGGGGCAGGCGGGTGCGGACCCAATAGCGTTTGGTGGCGAAGCGGAGGCTGCTGGCCAGGAGGGCCAGCAAGACGACGCCGACGAGGGCATTGGCGGTGATATGGAGGTTGAAATCCACGAAGGAATGGACGGCGAGGGCGAACAGGCCGCACAGGGCGCCGAGGAAGAACGCGTACCGGGTGCTCATGCCGGAACCGAAATCGTTTTCCTCGCGGCGGACGTGGGGCCAGCTGCGCACGAGGCCGAAAATGAGCACCCCGATTCCGGCGAAGACGATCAAGCCGCCGGCGAGGCCCCAATCGGCGAACAATTCCAGGTAATCTTGGTGGGCGTGCTCGGGGCGGGCCTGGAAGGCTTCGGGCCGGTATTCGCGGAACCGGTAGTCAAAGTGGCCGGGGCCGACGCCCCACAGGGGGTGGTCGCTCCACATTTGGAGGGAGGCGCGCCACATTTGGAAGCGGTCATGGGTTTCGAGGACGGAGGCGCCGACATCATCCGGTTTCACGACGCGGCGCATGTAGCCGACGCTGTGGGACAAGATGCCACTGATGAAGAGGCCGCCGCCGAGGAGCAGGAGCGCGAGGACGAGGGCGGCGTGGCCGCGATGATTCCGGTGGCACAGGAGGAAGCCGAAGAGGAGGAGCAGGCCGGCGCCGGCGGCGACCCAGCCGCCGCGGGAAAGGGTGACGGCCAATCCCCCCAGGATGGTGAGGGTGGCGTAAGCCAGCAGCACGCGGGTGGTGACGCCCACGCGTGCCGCGAGCAGGAAGGCGAGGGGCAGGGGGAGGACGAGTTCCAAAAAGCCGGCGAAATGGTCGGGGTTGATGTAGGTGCCACTGGCGCGGCCGTCATAGGGGGTGGTGAGATCCCAGACGTGAACGGAGTGGTGGGCAAATTGCGCCATGGCATAGGAGGAGGCCAGGACCGCGACGAGCGTGAGGGTGTAGGTGATGGTTTCGGTCGAGTCCTGGCTGTAGAGGTTGCTGATGACGGCGAAGAAAAGGAAGGCGTAGAGGAGGACGCGGAGGAGTTCCCAGCGGGCGACGTACTCGATATCGGCGGTGAGATAGCGGACGACGGCATAGAGGACGAAGGCGACGACCAGCCAAGCCAGGGGCGGCCAGAGGAGTTTGGGTTTGTAGCCGGCCCAGAGGCGGACCAACCAAACCAGGGCCACGCCGAGGGCGAGGGTTTGCACCACCAGAAAAGTCCAGGTATAAACGGCCCCGAACGCCAGCGGGGCGAAGACCAAGGCGGCCAGCACCAAGATCAGGATGCCGCGTTCGCACCACCAATCCACGTTCCGGGAATTAAAAACCATGGCGGAAAAATGAACCAGCCTTCGCGGCAAGTAAAGCGTGGCGTGGCCGCCCGCGGGGGGGGCATGGGGCATAGGATTGAGGATCAAGGATCAGCTAAACTGTCACCAATAGCCTTCTATTGCTGCCGAAGGCGATAAAACCGTTGCGAATAGTTTGTGGCATTGAGATCGCCAAAGTAAAGCGGGACGGTGCCCAGAGCGTTGGTGCTAAGCGCCGTCCAATTCAAGAGGTTGGTTGAAGCTTCAACGACGACGGTTTGCCCAGCGATGCCGGAAAACTCGACGCCAAAAGAACCCGCCGGGAGGCCGAGCGCGCTGTCGGTTTGAATCGCTGGCGGTGGCAAGCTTCCGGAGAAGACGCGCGCTCGATAAAAACGCCGCGGAAAGTGTGCGGCGTGGGAATCGCTGAAGAGGAATTGCCCGATGGTGGTGAGGAGATTGGTCTGAAGGGGCACCCATTGGACAAAATTGGTGGTGGCTTCGATGACGACAGCCTGCCCCGGAAGCGCCTTCAGTGTGAAGGTGAACTGATTGAGCCCGAAGGCCAGCCCCCCATTGGAGGCAAGGATGCGCGGCGGGGTATTTGACAACCCGCTCAGGGTTTGCTGGACGTACCAGCTCGAAGCGTTATAAGCGCCGCCCGTCAAAAAGCCTCGTGCGCGCAGCGTCGCGTTGAGTGGCAGCGAAATGCCAGCAAGCTGCCAACCACCGGGCACTCGCACTCCGGAGCCGAGGGAATTCCAATTGGTCCCGTCGGTTTGCGCGTCGAAAATGGTGGCATAGACCTCGGGCGCCGTCCCGCCTCGCAGCCAGGTAATGGTCGAGCCGTCGAACGCGAGCGATCGGGTGGCGGGTCCGGTGTTGTTGAGGCGGCCAAAGTTGGTGCAAGCGACGCCGGCCAGCGTGCTAAATCCCCCGCCGACCAACACCGTGCCATCGGACTGCAGCGCCAGGGCCGAGGCTTGAGAGCCGATGCCTTCAGCCCAAGGATTGAAGGTGGCGTCGAGTGTGCCGTCGGCATTGAGCCGGCCAAGGTTGCTGCGCAGTTGGCCGCAGAGATTTGTGAACATGCCTCCGATCAGGATTTTGCCGTCGGCCTGAACGATGATCGATTCCACAAACGGCACATTGTAGTTTGGGGATTCACCATTGGGTCCCACCCCATTCAAAATCGGGTTGAAATTCGTATCCAAGGTTCCATCGCTGTTAAGCCGGCCAAGCTGGTTGCGCGGTTGGCCGCACAAGGTGGAAAACACGCCGCCCACCAGGATTTTCCCATCAGCCTGCATGGCCAGCGCATAGACCTCGTTGTCGGCCGAGGGAACGAAATTTGTATCGACGGTGCCGTCCGGGAATAGTCGCGCCAGGTTGGTGACCACGGTGGAGCCAATGCTGTCAACGTAGCCTCCGAGAATGATCTGGCCGTTGGTTTGCAGGGCAAGTGAAAGGACGTAGCCATCCAGGTTCGGGCAAAAATTTGTTTCCGGCACCCCGTCCGCGCTCAGGCGAACCATGCCATCGTAATAAGCAGTATTCGTGGGAGTGGTGAGCCCTATGATGCTGCCGCCCAGCAGGGTCTGGCCATCGGGCTGCAGCAGCGTGGACATAACCCAATCAAGCGCACCATAGGTGAAGTTGGTGTCAGGAGTACCGTCGGCAAAGAGCAGGCCCATGCGATCATGCTCCTGGCCGTTCAAGCGGTTGAAATCACCAACAATCAGGAACTCGGAATCCAGTTGCATGCCGACCGCCCAAACTCCCGGGGTGAATGAGCCAAAGGTGCCACTGACCGGGGAGACGAAGCCGGGATCGAGAATCCCGGCCGGGTCGTAACGGCCAAGGTAAGTGCTGCCCTGGCCAGCCAAGTTGGCAAAGCTGCCAAAGACCAGCAGCCCTCCGTCCGGCTGCTCCGCAAATCCATCGACCATGCTATCCGCTCCGGCACCAGCCACGTCCGGGCAGGCCAGGTTCACCGTCAAGTTCGCAACGACGCTGGTGACACAGCCGAAACCGTTGCTGACGAGCACATCGAAAGAGCCTCCGTCGGCCCATTGGACGTTGGTGAGGGTGAGCGAAGTGTTGGTGGTGTTTGCCAAACTCTGGCCATTCTTACGCCACTGGTAAGCCGGAGTGGTGCCCGTGGCTGACACGCTGAAAATGGCGGTTTGTCCGGCGTTAACCAGGCAGCTAACCGGCTGATTGGTGATGAGCGGATCCAGGACGGTCAAGCTGGCCACTGCACTGGTGATGCTGCCGAACGAATTGCTGGCCAGCACGGAATAATGACCGGCGTCCCCGCCAAAAATGTTACTCACGGTCAAGGTCGGGGTGGCGGAGCCCGAAAAACTTGGACCGTCGCTTATCGCCATACCGTCTTTATACCATTGATAGGATATTGGAGAACCAACGGCCGCAGCTGAGAAGCTGGCGACGGAATTGGGGATATTGGTCAGGCTGGCGGGCTGGAGCGTGAAGGCGGGGAATCCCGCAAAAGTTTCGGCGATCCAGCCTGAACCGTTATAGTACCCGCCGGTGACCCAGCCGGACGCCCGGAGGGTCGCGTTGGAGGCGAGGGTCAAGCCGCCCAGTTGCCAGCCGCCGGCAATTCGCGTCCCGTCCCCGAGCACCGTCCAATCCAGCCCGTTGGTGGTGAGGGAAAAACTCGACCGCCATACCTCGGGACTGGCGTCGGCGCGCAGCCACATGATGCTGGTGTTGTCGAACGCCAGCGTCTGGGTGGCTGCCTCGGGGTTGGTCAAGCGGGCAAGATTTGTGCGCGTGGCGCCGCCGATGGCTGCGAAGGAACCGCCCGCCAGTAACTTGCCATCCGCCTGGAGCGCCAGGGCATAGACCGAATTGCTCGCGCCGGCACCGAAGGTGGTGTCTAAACTGCCATCCGGGTTGAGCCGACCGAGTCGGGCACAGGGTTGGCCGTCCAGAGTGGTGAAAAAGCCTCCTAAGAGTAATTTGCCATCCGCCTGCAACGCCAGCGCAAGCACGTTGTTATCAGCGCTGGCACCGAACGTCGTATCCGGTGTTCCATCGGTGTTGAGCCGGCCAATATAACTGCTGCTTTGGCCGCTGATCGTGGCGAATCTACCGCCCACGACGATCTTGCCATCGGGTTGGACGGCGAGCGCATAGACAAAATTATCCGGCCCGGAATTGAAGCTGCCATCCGGCAGGCCGGCCGAGGTGAGCCGGCCGAGGTAAGGCTGGCCGGCCGAGGCCAGGCTGGTGAACCGCCCACCCGCGATAATCCCGCCGTCCGGCTGGAGGGCCAGCGTATAGACAGAGTTGTTCGCGCCAGGGTTGAACTGGCCATCGAGTGACCCGTCCGCATTCAGCCGGGCGATGTACTTGCGTACCTGGCCACTCACGCCGGTGAAGTTACCTCCCAGGACAATTTTGCCATCCGGCTGCACCACGAGACAGTTTACGGCATTGCTGACCGCTGCGGTGAAGCTGGAATCCAGCGTGCCGTCGGCATTCAAGCGCGCGATATTTGCGTGACGTTGTCCTCCAAAAGAATAAAACGCGCCGGCGGCCAGGATCTTTCCATCAGGTTGAATAGCCAGCGCATAGACGTCGTTGCCGCTGTCTGGGAGGTTGAAGCCGGCGTTGAGCGTGCCGTCGGGGTTCAATTCCGCGAGCCCGTTCCGGGCCTGGCCACCGACCGAGGTAAACCCTCCGCCAATCAAAATCTTGCCGTCAGGCTGAATGGCGATGGCAAAGACTGGAGAATTGGGTCCCGGACTCAGCGTGTCGGCCACCTGCGCGAAAAGCGGCGTGGCCGGCAGGAGCGCGATTATAATTGCCAATACGCACAGGAAATCGCCGCTTGAATATCTGCGCATCCCGCGCGCCATGCCCGCAACGAAGGGTCGGTCTTCTGATTCCCGAAGCATGGCATCATGCTATGTGAGCGGTTCTGCCGGTTCAACAGATTAAAGCCCGATTTGTTGCTGGATGACGCCGCAGATTTTTTGGGTCCAGCGCTCGAGCATTTTGGGGTCGCGGCCCTCGACGAGGAGGCGGGCCTTGGGTTCGGTACCGGAATAGCGGAGCAGCAGGCGGCCGCCTTGGGCCGAGAGTTCCTTTTCGGCCGCGGCCACCAGGAGGGGCAGGCCGTCGAGTTGGTCGAACGGTTTTTTTTCGCGGACTTTGATGTTGGTGACTTTTTGGGGGAAGCGGGTCCAGCAGCGGGCCAGTTCGGAGAGGGGGGTGCCGCGGGATTTGAGGATGCGGAGAACCTGCAAGGCGGCGACGAGGCCGTCGCCGGTGGTGCAGTGGTCGCGGAAGATGAGGTGGCCGCTCTGCTCGCCGCCGAAGTTGAAGCCGCCCTGAAGCATGGCGTCTATGACATTTTTATCGCCCACGGGCGTGCGCACGAGCGTGCCGCCGGCGGCGGTGACGGCGGCTTCGAGGCCGGCGTTGCTCATGACGGTGGTGACGAGCGTTTTATGGGCGAGGGTCTTTTCCGCAAGCATCTCCAGCGCGGCGATGGCCATGATGTCGTCGCCGTCAATCAAATGGCCGGTTTCGTCGCAGAGGAGGACGCGGTCGGCGTCGCCGTCATGGGCGATGCCGATGTGGGCGCCGTGTTCGCGGACTTTGGTGCAGATGACGTCTGGATGCATGGAGCCGCAGCCTTCGTTGATGTTTTTGCCATCGGGCTGGTTGCCATAGACGATGACTTCGGCGCCGAGTTCGCGGAGGACGCAGGGAGAGGCCTTGTAGGCGGCGCCATGGCCGCAATCGAGGACGATTTTGAGGCCTTCGAGGGTGAGGCCCTTGGGGAAGGTGGACTTGGTGAATTCAATGTAGCGGCCGAGGGCGTCGTCAATGCGCACAGCCTTGCCGATGAGCTCGGCGCTGGGACGGATTTTTTCGACTTCGCCGGAGAAGACGAGTTGCTCGATGCGGTTCTCGATTTTTTCATCGAGCTTGTAGCCGTCGGCGCGGAAGAATTTGATGCCGTTGTCGGTGTAGGGATTGTGGGAAGCGGTAATGACGATGCCGGCGTCGGCGCGGAGGCTGCGGGTGACGTAAGCGACGCCGGGGGTGGGGAGGGGGCCGATGAAGAGGACGTCCACGCCCATGGAGAGGATGCCGGAGGAGATGGCGTTTTCGAGCATGTAGCCGGAGAGGCGGGTGTCCTTGCCGATGACGATCTTGTGATTGCCGCGGCCGCGGGCATGGGATTCGAGGTTTTTGAAGACGTGGGCGGCCGCGCGGCCCAGGCGGAGGGCGGTTTCGGCGGTGACGGGTTCGATGTTGGCAGTGCCGCGGACGCCGTCGGTGCCGAAAATCTTTTGGGGTGAACTCATGATAACAATTAAAATTAATCAAAAATGGGGACGGGTGAACAGTCTATTCTATGGCTTGGGCGGGACGATGACGGAGACGTCGGCGGGGATGACTTTGACGAGGGTGACGCCGCCGGGCACGGAGACATCCACGGGCTGGGTGGTGCCCAAGGCGGGGTCAAATTTGGACAGGTCCACGGTGACGCGGATCTGGTTTTCCTGGAGGACGGACATGACATTCTCGGGGCCGCTGACGGTGACGGAGACTTTGTCCGGCTTGACGTGGTAGAGGTGCATATCGGCGGCGGTGGCGACGACGAGGACGGGCAGTTCGCCGTAGGTGACGGGGCTGGTGGCATTGGCGGGGCCGGTGGCACCGGGCTCTTCAATGAGCTTGTGGACGGTGTACCAGATGAAGGCGGCCAGGAGGAGGGAGAACAACTTCCAGCCGAAATCTTTGAAGAGGAGGTCGCGCATGGTGGGGAATTATTTACCGGCGGCCTTGGGCACGGGGCGCGGTTCGTGTTTGGTGATGACGGCGGGGCCGGCGGCGCGATGGCGCTCGCGGAACTGGGTGCGGAGCCACTTGGCGAAGCCGTGGGTTTTTTCCGGGCGCAGGATGATGGAGGTGAGGAAGGCGCGCAATTCCTCGAGGGTGACGCCGCGGGTGAGCTGGCCCTTGTAGGCGTAGGAGATCATGCCGGTTTCCTCGGAGACGACGACGATGGCCGCGTCGGTTTCCTCGCTGAGGCCGATGGCGGCGCGGTGGCGGGTGCCGAGGGACTTGTTCAAGTCGGTGCGCTGGGTGAGGGGGAAGATGCAGGCGGCGTAGGCGATGCGGTCGCCCTTGAGGATGACGCCGCCGTCATGGACGGCGTTGTTGGGGAAGAAGATGGTTTCGAGCATTTCGGGGGTGGCGTCGCAATCCACCTTGATGCCGGATTCGACGGCCTCCTGCAACTGGATGGATTGTTCGATGGCGATGAGGGCGCCGATTTTCACGTCGGCCAGGCGTTCGCAGGTTTGGATGATGACCTCGATGGCCTCGCGCTGTTCGCTGGTGGTGGCGAAGAGGGGGAGGTTGCCGAGTTCGGCGAGCATGCGGCGGAGTTCGGGCTGGAAGATGACGAGGGCGCCGACGGCGATGAAGACGGAGGCGCTGCCGAGCATCCAGCGGAGGACCTTCAGATCGAAGATGGTGGTGACCAGGGCGAGGGCGAGCAGGATGACGACGAAGCCAATGACGACGGGCCAGCCGCGGGTGCCGCGGACGAATTTGAACGCAAAATAGATGAGCACCGCGAGGATGAAAACCTCCACGACGGGCTGCCAGCCATGTTCAAAGTCGGTCTGCATTCGTATTTTGCAAAATTGCCTCGGCCATGCGCACGGCCTGGACGGTTTGGGCCACGTCGTGCACGCGGATGAGATTCACGCCGGATTGCACAGCCAGAATCGCGCAGGCCAGCGAAGCGGGCAAGCGCTCAGCGGGCCGGGCGCCGGTGATGGCTGCGAGCAACGATTTGCGGGAAACCCCCAGCAGCAGCGGCCGGCGCCATTTTGTAAAACTTCGGAGGCCGCCGAGCAACTGCAAATTATGTTCGGGCGTTTTGCCGAAGCCGATGCCGGGATCCAGCACGACCTGTTCGGCGGGGACGCCGGCGGCGGCGAGGGTGGCGAGGCGTTCGGAAAAGAACGCGGCGACTTCGCGGACGACATCCGCATAGACGGGGTGCTGCTGCATGGTGCGGGGCTCGCCCTGGGAGTGCATGGCCACGTAGCCGGCGCCGGCTTCGGTCACGGCGCGCCACATTTCGGGTCCGCTGCGGGCGGCGGCGACGTCGTTGACGATGGCGGCGCCGGCGGCGAGGGCGGCGCGGGCGACGGCGGGTTTCATGGTATCGATGGACAGCACGGCGCGCGTGCCGGCGGCGAGCTGCTCGATGACGGGGATCACGCGGCGGAGTTCCTCGGGTTCGGACACGGGGGCGGCGCCGGGGCGGGTGGATTCGCCGCCGACATCGAGGATTTCGGCCCCCTCGGCCGCGAGTTTTTGTCCGCGGGCGACGGCCGCTTGCGGGTCAAAGAACTTTCCGCCGTCGGAAAAAGAATCCGGCGTGACGTTCACAATGCCCATGATGACCGCGGGCCGCGGGAAAGCGAAGGCAAAGCGGCGCCCGCGGAAGATAATTTCATTCGCAACCTGCACTGGCGCAGTGTGCGGTTTTCCGGGCGGAATTCAAAGCACAACCCGCCGGGGGGGGCGGTCAGACTTTGGTGCGGAAATAGGCGATGGTGTCCTTCAAGCCCTCGGAGAGGGGCACCTGGGGTTCCCAATGAAGGAGCTTGCGGGCCTTGGTGATGTCGGGCTTGCGCTGTTTCGGGTCATCCTGGGGCAGCGGCTTGAAGGCGATTTTGCTGCGCGACTTGGTGGCGTGGATGATCTGTTCGGCGAACTGGACCATGGTCAGTTCCGCGGGGTTGCCGATGTTCACGGGCAGGTCATAGCCGCTCATCATGAGCCGGTAGATGCCTTCGATGAGGTCGGAGACGTAGCAAAAGCTGCGGGTCTGGGAGCCGTCGCCGAAGACGGTGACGGGTTTGTGTTTGAGGGCCTGGCTGATGAAGGCGGGGACGACGCGGCCGTCGTTGATGCGCATGCGGGGGCCGTAGGTGTTGAAGATGCGGACGATGCGGGTTGCGACGTGGTGCTCGTGATGGTAGGCCATGGTCATGGCCTCGGCAAAGCGCTTGGCCTCGTCATAGCATCCCCGGGGGCCGATGGTATTGACGTTGCCCCAATACTCTTCGGTCTGGGGATGGACGAGGGGATCGCCGTAGATTTCGGAAGTGGAGGCGATGAGGAAGCGGGCGTTTTTTTCCTTGGCCAGGCCGAGGGCCTTGTGGGTGCCCAAGGAGCCGACCTTCAGGGTCTGGATGGGCAGTTCCAGATAATCAATCGGGCTGGCCGGCGAGGCGAAGTGCCAGACGTAGTCCACGGCGCCTTCGAGGAAGAGGAACTCGGTGACGTCCTGTTCGATGAATTTGAAATTGGGGTTGCCGCCGAGGTGGGCGATGTTATCCACGCTGCCGGTGACAAAATTATCAATGCCGATGACCTTGTGGCCGCGCGCGACGAGCAGATCGGTGAGATGGGAGCCAAGGAAGCCGGCGGCGCCGGTGACGATGGAAACGGGTTGTTTCTGCGACTTTTTCATTTCGTGGCAAGAGCCTAGCGGAACAGCGGGCCGATTCAATTCTGAAAGAACCTTATTTGGCGCCGGTGCCGAGGAAGACGACGGGGATGGTGCGGAGCAGGATGGAGAGGTCGAGCCAGATGGACCAGTTATCTATGTATTGGAGGTCCAGGCGGACCCAGTCTTTGAAATCGGTGATTTGGTTGCGGCCGCTGACCTGCCAGAGGCAGGTGATGCCGGGTTTGACGCTCAGGCGGCGGCGGTGGGCGAGGTCATTGAAGCGCTTGACTTCGTCCACGGGGAGGGGGCGGGGGCCGACGAGGCTCATTTCGCCGTGGAGGACATTGAAGAGCTGGGGCAGTTCGTCGAGGCTGAACTTGCGGAGCCATTTGCCGACGCGGGTGACGCGGGGGTCGTTGGTGACCTTGAAGACGGGGCCGGACATTTCGTTCATGGCGGCCAGCTCGTGTTTGAGCTGCTCGGCGTTGGTGGCCATGGTGCGGAATTTGAAGATGGCGAAGGGGGCGCCGTTGAGGCCGGAGCGCTGCTGGCGGAACATCACGGGCCCCGGGGAATCGAGTTTGATGGCGAGGGCGATCAGCGGGAAGAGCCAGGAGCCGATGAGCAGGAACAAGATGAAGGCGCCGGTGAAATCGAGCAATTGCTTGGCGAGCATCTGCCAGGACGTCTCGGGCGCGGAACGGAAGACGATGAGGGGGCTGCCGAGGAGGTCGTCGAAACTGGCGCGGGCGATCTTGGTGGCGAAGAAGTCGGCGACGAGCCAGGCTTCGACGCCCTCGGTTTCGCAGAGGCGGATGACGTTTTCGATGCGTTCGAGGCTGATATGTTTGCCGCCGATCAAGACGCTGCTGGCGGACTGTTCGTGGAGGAGTTCGATGAGGCGTGGCAGGGGGGATTCGGCCAGGTTTAATTCGCCGACCAGTTCGATTTCGTCGCCGGCGGCGGCGAGGAGCATTTGGCGGAGGCGGCGGGATTCGGCGGGAGTGGCGGCGACGATGACGCGGCGTCGGTATTGGGCGCGGGCCATGGGGCTGCGGAGGACGGCGAGGATGAATTCCTCCTTGAGCCAGACGAGGGCGCAACTGCAGAGGATGAAGATGAAGGAGACGCCGCGGGGCGCGGGGACCTTGAAGAAGAAGAGGAGCACGTCAATGCCGAGGGTGAGGAGGATGGAACCGCGGAGGAGGGGGCCGATGAGGGCCCGGCGCGAATTCATGGCCGGGCGGTTGTAAAATCCCTGGGATTCGAGCACGAGGGGGGCGGCGGGCACCAGGGCAAAATAGAGCCACCAGACCTGCTCGAACATGTCCGGCGGAATGACATCGAGTTCATGTCCGGCGGGCAGGAGGAGGTTGATCCAACTTGTGAGCGTTACGTTGTTGCGAATGGCATAGGCCAGCCAGAAACTTGCCGCGAAAATACAGGCGTCAGCAAGCTGATGGACTTGAGTGCGGATCTGGCGGTCACGTTGCAGCATGAGAGGTCAACAACTTCGACTGGGGGCGAACATAGGCATCGGGAGTGGGCAAAGCAATTTATTTGGGCGGGGAAGGGACCAGTTGGAAGTCGGGCACGGCTGCCGCGACGAGTTTTTTCATGCGATCAAAAGTGGCGTTCTCCTGGCCGGCGGGGCACACGGAAAACAAGGAAACATAAGCCCAGCGGTCCAGCACGCCGGTGGTAACGACATCGCGGGCGCTCCAGAGCATGCGTTGGGCGTGCGAGGCGGTGAGGCGGTCCGCATCCACGAACCAATAGAGATAGACGCCTTGGGCGGCCAGTTTTTGGCCGTCGGTGGTGGTCACATGGCCCGAGGCGATCAAATGCATGAGCGGGAGGTCGTAGGGGACGGGGCGGTCCAGGTGGACGCGGTCCACGCGCGAAAGTTCATCGTTAATATTCCAGCCCTGGGCCGTGAGGCAGATCTGCGGTTTGTGGATGCTGGCGCGGGAACTGCCCATCAAGACGACGTTGACGAGGCATTGGAAGCCGTCATCGGCCCGGTAGGTGCGCTGGCCAAAGCTGGTGTCGGCGGGGAGCATATTGGTGACGACGTCGGCGATGGGGACGGCGCGGGATTGGTAACCGGGGACATCGGCGGGCAGGAGGACTTCCAGGTTGTAACTGCCGGCGAGGGGGCGTGTTTTGACGCCGGGGGAGCCGAGTTTTTGACTGGATTTGGCGTGGGCCAGGACGCCGGCGGCGGCGCCGATCAACACCAGCACGATGACAAAGAGGATGGGTTTGAGACGGTTCATGGGGTCACAGGCTTGTGGGCGATGGGGGGGCCGCCCGCGCCCGGGTCCGCGGGTCCGCCGGGGGCGGGGCGGGGCTCGTTTTTTTCGAGCCAGCGGGCCACCAGAAAGGCGCAGCCGATGGCGACGGCGAAGGTGAGGTAACCGGCATCGGTCTCGACGGCCTTGCCGGCGCGCTGGCCGAAGGTTTCGGCGACGGCGATGGTGAAGCAGAGGCGCACGACGTTGCCCAAGACCGCCAGCGGGAGGGCGACGGCCATCATGACGAGGCGCTTCCAGGGGGACTTGAAAACGATAAAGCCGTAAATGGTGGAGAGGGCCAACAAGGCGACCAGGCTGCGGATGCCGCTGCAGGCGGCGGCCACCTCGTAGGCGAAGGTGTGTTGTGCGTCAAAGAGCTGGGTGCCTTCGCGGACCAAATCGGGAGCGAGTCCGAGATGCGCGATGATTTCCACGATGCGCGAGACCACCAGCCGCAACGGCATGGTGAGCGGGGCGGCGTATTCGGCGACGGGGATGCAGAAGACGACGAGAAAGAATGGGAAGAAACTGGCCTTCATCCAGTGCCAGCCCCAGGCCAGGCCGGTCAAAGCGTAGAGGCCCAGAAGGAAGGCGACGACCGAGAAGCGCTGCTGTTCCGCGACGAAGCCGACGACATGCAAGAGCAAGGCGAGCACGATGAGGCCGAGGGCGGGCCACCAGAGGCCGAGGGGCTGGGCGACCAATTCCTTGCGTTTCCACCAATACAGGCCGAGGACGACAAAGGGGATGAGCAAACCGTGGCCTTCATCCACGAGCGGCGAGGTGTCGATATCGAAAACCCAGTTGAACAGCGAGGAGGGGTCGAAATGATTAAAGGCGGGGTTGCCGAGGAAGCTGAACAGGGCGATCCAGGCGGCGGCGAGGGCAAGGAAGAACCAGCGATTGGGCATTTGCGCCCATTCCGCGCGGCAGCGCCAGATGAGGACGGGCACAGCGGCGAGCAGGGTGACGCCGAAAATCGCGAACTGCCAGGTTTTGGGTCCGAGAGCGGGCGCGGAAACGTAAAAAGCCACGGCCAACAAAATCAGGAAGCCGATTTCATGCGGGGCAAGCCCGAAGGGTAGTTGCTTTTTGCTCATGCGTTTATCTGAAGCGAGTCTTGTAACAACTAAGTAGATACAAATAATGCCCGGGCTGCTCAAACAAATTCTTGCGGCAGGCGGGCATTCCCGGCCAAATTGGTCCGTGTCCTTTATGTTTCTAGTCAGAATGTGGATCATCCTCTCGGCACTCGCGAGCGTGGCGGGGTGGACCTTGTCCGCGCTGGGGTGGTTGAATGGCGCCGGTTATGCGGCTTTTGCGGCGCTAGCGCTGGCCGGGGCGGTGCTTACCCGGCGGGAATGGCTGGCCGGGGAGGTTTGTTGCTCGTGGACCGGGGTGAAACGGCGATTCAGGCGTCCGCTGCCGCTGGCCTTTGGGGGCCTGGCGGTGCTGGTCTTCCTGGGGGGGGCGCTCTACGCGCCGAGCAATTACGACGGCTTGACCTATCGGCTGCCGCGGGTGCTGCACTGGCTGGCGGATGGGCGGTGGCAGTGGATTCACACGGTCGACCCCCGGATGAACGACCGCAATTGTGGTTTTGAGTGGCTGATGACGCCCGTGCTGCTGGCGACCCGGTGCGACCGAGCTTTATTTTTGATCAATTTTCTGCCGTTTCTGCTGCTGCCCGGGCTGGTGTTCAGCGTTTGCAGACGGCTGGGGGTGGGCGGCCGGGTGGCGTGGTATTGGATGTGGCTGCTGCCGACCGGGTACACTTATCTGCTCCAGGCGGCGAGCGTGTCGAATGACGCCTTTGCGGCCGTGTATGCGCTGGCGGCGGTGGATTTTGCGTTGCGGGCCGCGACGTCGCGCCGGCTGGCGGACGTGTATTTTTCGCTGGTGGCAGCGGCGCTTTTGACGGGCGCCAAGGCCAGCAACCTGCCGTTGTTGCTGCCGTGGTTTATCGTGTTCCTGCCGGTGGCGTCGC
Source organism: uncultured Bifidobacteriaceae bacterium (assembly GCA_964532525.1). Lineage (GTDB taxonomy): Bacteria > Verrucomicrobiota > Verrucomicrobiia > Limisphaerales > UBA11358 > UBA11358. The sequence goes on along the minus strand of CAZHIM010000041.1, from coordinate 10,776 downwards.
AATTGTTGCTCCGGCCGCTCGCGAGCTTGGGTGTGGCCTTGGTGGGGCTGGTGGTTTCGTTCGTGCCGACGGCCCTGCTCAACATTCATTACTGCGGCGACTGGACGGGGCTGGTGCTGGAAAGGGCGATTCTTGCCATGCGGAATCCGCTGCTAGGCGTGGCCGGGAATTCGGTCATGTTTCTGGTGAGCAACTTCGTGCCGACTTTTTTCCCGCTGGCTGGTTGGTGGAACCGAACCGTGCCGGCGCGGTTGCCGGAAGGAATCAGCGGACTCATCCACCATTTTGAAGCGGGCTTTAGCAATTTGGGCGAACTCCCCACGGAAGAATGGTCAGGCTTGGGATTTGGCGTGAGCTGTCTGCTGGTGGCGTCGGTTTTGGCGACGTGGTTTGACCGTTCGCCCCGGCTGGCGCCGCGGCCAGGCTGGCGGAATGGAGCGGTCCTGGCGGCGCCTTATGTTGCGCTGTTCTTTTTCTTTGCAAAATCGGGAATGGAGACCCTGGCGCGGCTGGTCGCGGCTTATTATCCACTGCTGTTGCCGGCGCTGCTGCGGGGGCCGGCGGCGGGGGTGCTGGTGCGCCGGCGGTGGTGGCGGTGGGCGACGGTGGGGGTGCTGTTGCTGGCGGTGGCCGCGGTGGTGCTGACCCCCGCCCGGCCGCTGTGGCCGGCGCAGACGGTGCTGGCGAAAATGAGCGGCTATGGGCGGGGGCACGCGCTGTTCGAGCGGGTCCGGGAGGTTTATTCGGTCTATGCCGACCGTCCCGATTCGCTGGCGAAAGTGCGAGCCCTGATCCCGGCGGAAGCGGTGGTGGTGGGATTTGCGGGCGACAAGAACGAGACGGAGATTTCGCTGTGGCGGCCGTATGGTCACCGGCGGGTGGAAGACATCCTGCCGGGCGAGTCCGGAGGGGAAATCCGCGCGCGCGGGGTGGAATACGTGGTGGTGAGCGAACTGTTTCTGCGGAGGCAAGGCCAGGAGATCCAGGCGTGGCGGCACGGGCATGGCGGGGAGCTGGTTGGTTCGGTGGCGGCCACGATGTTGGTGGCCATGGGACCGCATTTTTGGTATGTGGTGCGTTTTGCGGGGCCGGGGGACGGCGACGGTGGGGCGAAGACAGCGAATTCGCCTTGAGGTTCGTCCTGGTTCGATCCCTACGGGAGGGAATTGACCGGAGGGGGATATTTTTTCAAGCCGAGCAACTGGGCGAAGAATTTGACGACAAAGAGGGGGTTGTTGCGGAAATAACGTTTGGCGAGGCGGCGCGGCTCGCTGCACAGGCGGTAAAACCATTCGAGGCCGCCGCGCTGCATCCAGCGGGGGGCCTGCCGCACGCGGCCGCTGTGAAAGTCAAAGGCGGCGCCGACGCCGACCATGAGCGTGGCGTCCAATTGCGGGAGGAATTCGGCCATGAAGCGCTCCTGTTTGGGGGTGCTCAAGCCCACCCAGAAGATATCCGGGCGCGCGGCGGAGACCTGCGCCTGCAACTGGCGGAGTTCCCCGGCGGCGAGCGGGCGAAAGGGGGGGGTGAAGGTGCCGACGACGGAGAGCTTCGGGAATTTAGCCTGCAATTTCCGGGCAAGGAGTCCGGCGACGCCCTCGGCGCCGCCATAAAAGAAATGCCGGGCGCCGCTGGACTCGCTCCAGGCGCAGACGGCGAGCATTAAATCGGGTCCATAAACGCGGCTCATTTCGGCGTGGCCGTTGAGTTTGCCGGCCCAGACCATGGGCATGCCGTCGGGGGTGCAGAGCAAGGCTCCGTTGAGAATCTGCTTGAACGAACGGTCGTCCTGGGCCTCCATGACGCCATGGACGCCGGTGACGCAGATATAGCCTTTGCGCCGCTCCTGGACGGCGGCGGCGATGGCCGCCAGGGCGGTCTGGAGGTTCAATACGCTGATGCCCACCCCGAGGACATTGATGCGATTTGTCATTTCCGATTTACGATTTACGATTTGCCAACTACGATTCCAGAATTCATGCGGCGCGTAAATCGCAAACCGTAACTAATCAATGAAACTGGTTGTCTTCGCCCACACGCCGCCGCCGCACCACGGCCAGAGCTACATGGTGCAACTGATGCTCAAGGGATTCGGCGGGGACGCGCGGCGCCGCAAGCCCGGCGAGGTGTCCCCGTTTGGGATTGATTGTTATCACGTCAACGCGCGTTTTTCCGAAACGCTGGCGGACGTTGGGGAGTTTCAAGGCGTGAAGCTGGTGCTGATTTTCTGGTTTTGCCTGCAAGCGATATGGCTGCGGTTCCGGTACGGAGTGACCAACCTTTATTATGTGCCGGCACCGGGCAAACCGGTGGCGCTGTATCGCGACTGGCTGGTGATGCTGTTGTGCCGGCCGTTTTTCAAGCGGGTGATCCTGCATTGGCACGCGGCCGGCTTGGCCAAATGGCTGGAAACGTCCACGGCCATGAGCTCGCGAGTGATCACATACCGTCTGTTTCGACCGGTGGATTTGAGCCTGGTGCTGTCGCGTTTCAACTTTGCCGACGCGGAGAAGCTGCTGTCGCATGAAATCCGGGTGGTGAGCAACGGCATTCCGGATCCGTGTCCGGATTTTGACGCGGTAGTGCGGCCGCGGCGGCAGGCAGCTTTTCTGGCGCGGAAGAAAATATTTGCAGGCGAAGTTCCGGCGGCGCCGATGATGGTGATGGTTTTGTTTCTGGCCCATTGCACACGGGAAAAGGGGCTGTTTGCGGCGGCGCAGGGAGTGCTCCGGGCCAACCAGGAGCTGGCGGTCCGCCGGCTGTCCTTGCGGTTGAAGCTGGTCACGGCGGGAAATTTTGTCAACACCGCGGAGAAGGCGGAATTCGACCGTTTGCGCACGGATCCGGTGGCGGCGCTAACGGTGGTACACGCGGGCTTTGTGAGCGGGTCGCAAAAGACGGAGTTATTGCGGGAGGCCGGGCTGTTTTTGTTTCCGACGCAGTACCTGGGTGAAAACCAGCCGGTGAATCTGATCGAGGCGATGGCGTATGGGCTGCCGCTGATCACGACGCGGTGGCGGTCGCTGCCGGAGATGCTGCCGGCGGACTATCCGGGGCTGGTGAATGGCCAGGAGCCGGGGGAGATTGCGGCGGCGATCCTGAAGGTGCTGGCGGAGCAAAGCGGGGAGCAGGCGCGCGCGCATTTTTGCGAGCGGTTTACGCTGGAGCGCCATCTGACCAGCCTTGCGGCGGCGCTCCAGAGCGTGGAGCGGAATTGATTTGCGACGGGAGAGCCACGCTTTACGATGGGGCGGTTGAAACTCATAGCCAACGTGTGAACATCGGCCTGCTCCAGCTCAATTCGACCATTGGCGATTTTGCCGCCAACGGGCAAAAGCTTCTGGCCGCCTACGCGGAAGCCGCCGGAAAGGGTGCGGACTTCGTCCTGGCGCCGGAACTTTTCCTGTGCGGCTATCCGCCGCGCGACCTGCTGCAACGGGATGATTTCGTGGAGGCGAACCTGGCGGCCGTGGCGGAGACGGCGGCGCGGACCGGGGCGGTGCCGCTTTGTGTTGGCTATGTGGAAAGGAATTCCGAGCGTCCCGGGCGGGCGCTGAAGAACGCCGCCGCGGTGCTGCAAAACGGGAAGGTCATCTGGCGGACGGCCAAGAGCCTGCTGCCGACCTATGATGTTTTCGATGAAGACCGTTATTTCGAGCCGGCCCGGGCGGTCGAGCCGCTGAGGTTTGGCGGCCGAAAGCTGGGCATCACGATTTGCGAGGACATCTGGAACGACGAGGATTTTTGGCCGGAGCGGCTGTACCGGCGGGATCCGGTGCGGGAATTGATCCGGCAGGGCGCGGATATCATCCTGAACCTTTCGGCCTCGCCGTGGCACGGTGGCAAGGAGCACACGCGTCTGGAGATGTTGCGGCGGGTGGCGCGCGACGAAAAGGTATCGCTGGCGCACGTGAACATGGTGGGGGCCAACGACGAACTGATTTTTGACGGCCACAGCGTGGTGCTGGATGGGGGCGGCGAAGTGCTGGCCCTGGGCCGGGGATTTCAGGAGGAGGTTTTGGTGGTGGATCTGGAGCAGCGGGCGCCGGGCAGCCGGCCAAGCGAACCGGGATTTCCGGCGCGGGAGGAGCTGTTGTTTTCCGCGCTGTCGCTGGGGGTGCGGGACTATGTGCGGAAATGTGGGTTCCGGTCGGTGATCGTGGGGCTTTCCGGCGGGATTGACTCGGCGCTGATTGCGGTGGTGGCCGCGGACGCCGTGGGCGCGGAAAATGTGTTTGGGGTGTCCATGCCGGCGCGGTATTCGAGCACGGGGAGTTTGACGGATGCGGAGCGGCTGGCGCGGACCTTGGGCCTGCGTTACGAAGTGCTGCCGATTGAGCCGGTTTTCCAGGCGGCCGAGGCGCAGTTGCAGTGCGTCTTTGCGGGGACCCAGCCGAACGAGGCGGAGGAGAACTTGCAGTCGCGGTTGCGGGGCGTGACGTTGATGGCATTGTCGAACAAGTTTGGCGGGCTGGTGCTGACGACGGGCAACAAGTCCGAGATGGCGGTGGGCTATTGCACGCTGTACGGGGACATGAACGGGGCGCTGGCGCCGATTGCCGACGTGCTGAAGACGGACGTGTACCGGTTGGCGCGCTGGGTGAACCGGGACCGGGAGATCATTCCGGCGAATTCGCTGGCCAAAGCGCCGAGCGCGGAATTGCGTCCGAACCAGACGGACCAGGATTCGCTGCCGCCGTACGAGGTGCTGGATGCGATCCTGGAGCTGTACGTGGTGAAGCAGTTGGGCAAGGCGGAGATTGTGGCGCGGGGATTCGATGCGCGGGTGGTGAACGACGTGGTGAACAAGATCAATTTCAGCGAATACAAGCGGCGGCAGGCGGCGCCCGGGCTCAAGGTGTCGCCGCGGGCGTTTGGCATGGGCCGGCGCATTCCGATTGCGCAGAAGTTTCGGTCGAAAGTTTGACAGTGCCCATTAGATTGAACAGTTTATCGGCATTCGAATCAACAAGTTGGAACCAGAACAAATCCAGTTCGTCAAATTAGCAATGAAATTTTCCATCATCACGCCAAGCTTCCGCAATTCCGCGTGGCTCAAGCTGTGCATCGCGTCAGTGGCCGACCAGGAAGGCGTGGAACTGGAGCACATCGTCCAGGATTCCTGTTCTGACGATGGCACGCAGGAATGGCTGCCGCAGGACCGCCGGGTGAAGGCGATTGTGGAGAAGGACGACGGGATGTATGACGCGGTGAACCGGGGCTACCGCCGGGCGACGGGGGACGTGCTGGCATACCTGAACTGTGACGAGCAGTATCTGCCGGGCGCGCTGGCGGCGGTGGAGAAATATTTTTTGGCGCATCCGGGGGTGGAAGTGGTGCTGGCGGGGAGCATTGTCACCGACGGCGACGGCAATTATTTGTGTCATCGGCATTCGCTGGTGCCGAGTCCGCATCATGTGTGGTTTCGCTTCCCGATCCTGACGAGCGGCATATTTATCCGGCGCAAAGTGATTCACGAACGGGGGATTTATTTTGACACGAAGTGGCGGGATTTGGGGGATTTCCACTGGGTGCTGGCGTTAATGCGGCAGCAGGTGCCGATGGCGGTCTGCGACACGTTCACCTCGGTGTTTGCGGACACGGGGGAGAACATGAACTTGAAGCCGAACGCGATTCGGGAGAAGGACGAGACGGCGAGGATGATTCCGTTGTGGCTGCGGCTGCTGAAGCCGCTGTGGATTTTGAGCCATCGGCTGCGCCGGTTGCGGGCGGGGCATTTTCAGCTCAAGCCCACGAGCTATGCCATCTACACGAAGCAGAGTCCGACGCGGCGGGTGACGATCGAGGTGCCGAAGCCCACGGCGGTCTGGTGGAACCGGTTGTGAACGGTCAGGCCGGGACGGCCTGGGCGGGCAGGCGCAGATGGCGGGCCGCGAACTTTTGGACGCGCGCCCAGACTTCCTCCTCGGTGATTTTCCACAGGCAATCGGGGGTGGGGAAGCGGCAATAATCCGAGCAGGGCTTGTAGGGGCAGCCCCTGCCTTCAATCCATTCGGCGGCGGGATGCAACGGGGCCCACCATTCGGGCAGGGAGGGGCCGTAGAGGGTGAAGGTGGGCACGCCGCTGATGGCGGCGAGGTGGCCGGGGCCGGAGCAGTTGCCGATAAAGATGCCGGCGCGGTCAACGAGGGTGAACAGTTCCGCCACGTTGCGGGGACAGGCGACGTTCTCGCCCTGCTGGCGCCACCAAGCGAACTGGTCGGGATCGCAGGCGATTTGCACGGGGATGTTTTCCCGGCGCAGGTGGGCGGCGAGTTTTTGAAAATTTTGCAGGGGCCAGATGCGGGCCGGCAGGCGGGCGCCACTGTGGATGAACGCCAGGGAAGCCGCCGCGCGGGCGGGAGGAAGCAGTTTTTCGCGGGGCGGCAACGCGAGGCCCAAGGCGTGCCCGGCGATGCGCCAATATTCCGTCCGATGCGCGAACGGGTCCGGGCGTTTAAGGGGCTGGGTGAGACAGCGTTCGCTTTTCAGCCGGGGGAAACCGAGGCGCTCCCGGGCGCCGACGGCCTTGAGCAGGAAATGATCCCGGGGATCCCAGCGGCCGGAGACGCCATAGGCGAAACGACTGGCCTGGAGCTGGCGGCGCAGCCGCAGCACTTCCGACCAGGGCCAGCGCCAGAAGCTGTATTTGGCCCGGAGCCGGAAGGCGGTCCAAGGGGCGGTAAAGGACATGACGCTGGCATCGGGCCAGAAGCGGGAACCGACCTCTTGGGCGAACGGCTTGGCGAGCACGGTGACAGCATATTTTTGCGTGGCCGCCTGGATGAAGGGAGTGGCAATCACGAGGTCGCCGAGCCCCCAGAGTTCCACGATGAGGAGATTGGGTTTCACGCCAGATGCCGGGCCGTGGTTATCGGCCCAAGGCTGGGAAGGGGGGCCGTGCCGGGAAAGGCGTCCGCCCCGGCGCCGGGGCGGGCCGGGGGGCGGGCACCGCCTGGACGGCGAACTTGGGGCGCCGCATGACGCCGTGATTCAAGGCAATGCTCAGGCCAATGATGGCGCCGAAGCCACCCGCATCCTCCACGACGCCGCCGAAGATGAAGAGGAAGAAGAAGCATTTGCCGACAAAGGCGGCGTATAAGTAGAGGTTGATATGGCGAAGGACGGGATCGCCATAGCGGTAGTTGCGCCAGACCACGAAGAAGCCGGCAGCCCAATACCACAGCCAGACCAGAACTCCCCAGATGCCAAAGGAGAGAACGACGGAGAGGGGCCCGCTATGGAAATCGCTGGACAAAGCCAGGGGGTTTTCGGCCGCATCAATGTTCTTTTGGAACATGGCTGTGGCGCCCATGGATTCGTTGAAGGTTTCGGCGGAGAAGGCGTAACCTTTGCCGAGCAAGAGGTACTTGGGGACCTGGGGCAAGAGGGCCTCCCACATGTCGAGCCGCCACTGGGTGGAACTTTCGGCGTCGAGGCGGGCATCGGCGGAAACATTCAGGGGCAGGAAGGACAGCGTCCGTTGAAAGGTGTACGGCAGGAGCGGGGCAAGCGGCACCAAGAGGGCGCCACCCATGATTGCCGCCATGACCACGGCCACCATGGCGCCGGTCCGGTGCAGCTTTTCCAAATAGAAAATCAGGCCGGCGGTAATGGCCAGACCGATGAGGGCGTTGCGGAAACCGCCCAAAAACATCAGCATGAATGCCACGGCGAGGACGACCACCCGCCAGGGTTTGGCCAGGAGAAAGTTGTCGCGGATGCCATGCCGGGCGAGCATCCAATATAACACGGCTCCGCCCGTGGCGGCCACGCCGCCCAACCGGGTGACACCCACTACGATATCCTGGCTGCTTACGGCTTGGCCCCAAGTGTTGGAGGGCGGGAACACAAGGTAGATGAAGCGCAAGGGGGAGGGCGTAACGGTGTAAAGGTCCTGGATGAAGCTGAAAAAGCCGCCGGCAAAGTAGAGGGTGATATATAGATTTGCGTCTTTCTTGGGGATGGGCCGGGCGGCGATGGCAAAGAAGCTCAAGATGCCAACGACGAGGAAGACGTATTTCTTGCCGCCATAAACCTCCGAACCCATGGAGCGGAGCCCGAAACCGCCGGTCATTTTCGCCGTGATGAAGATGACCAGCAGGAAGGCCAGCAAGGGCCAGCGAACGGCGGTGGAAGGCATGGACGGCCGGGTGCGATCGAGAATCCGTTCGATGGTGGATATGGTGAGGCTGATCACCACCATGAACAGGTAGATATTGGGGTGGCCGGGCAGGAAAAAGATGGTGGCGGGCAGACCGATGGAGAAGATCAGCAACGGATAGTGCCATTTCATCAGCAACGGGAACGCCATGATTCCGAGCAAGACGCCGAGGAAGCTGATGGACAGATAATCAAGCTCGGTGAGCAGGTAGCCCACGACAATGGCCAAGGGCACGCAGATCGCATAGACGATCAGCGACCGGAGCAGCGCCGAAGGATTGACATTACTCATTTAAGTGCGCAAAGCGAGCCACCCTGGCCGAGCGGGTTCGTTTGACGCTGTTTAATTTACGCCAACCGACAAATCCCCGGCAACAGGAATTCCTCCGATTTGACATGTTTTTTACCCACCACGCCGGCCGCCGAAATCGCGCCCGCCGCCGGCCGGGAGCACGGAATGGACGAGGGCGGCGAGGGATTGCCGGACTTTCGGGGTTCGCAGCATGGCCAGCGGCGAAGGGGTTTGGCCCAGCCACGGCAGGTGGCAGACGTTCCGGACGGCCAGTCGGTGCAACAGCTCGGCGTTGGAAGCGGTGGCTGAATTCGTCCGGGGCCGCGCCATGAGCACGACGGTGGTCCGGCGGCGGAACCGTGCGGGCAGGGCTTCCAGGGTCAATAGGATGTGATTCACGACGCCGAGTTGGTTGGGCGCCACCAAGATGGGGATGGCGTCCAACGCGAGGAGCAAATCGCGGGAATCGAAACCGGTCCCCAGCGGGCTGAGCAAGCCGCCGGCGCCTTCCACGAGGGTCAGGTCGAAATTTTGCCGCACGGCGCGGATGTGGGCGAGGACGGGCGGGAGCGTGACTTGCCGGTTTTCCCGGCGGGCGGCCAGCAGCGGCGCAATCGGCGCGCGAAAGTGCCAGGGATTGATCTCATCCAACGGGAGCGCATTTTCCAGGGCGGCCCGCAGTTGGCGCGCATCGTCGCGGCCGCCGGAACAGATCGGTTTGAGGGCGGCCACGCGGGTGCCCTGGCCCTGGAGAAACCCGGCCAGCAGGGCAGTGAGCAGGGTTTTGCCCACGCCGGTGTCCGTGGCGGTGACAAAAATAGCGCGTTTCATCTGGGGCATAGCCAAGCGGAAAAAGTCACGGCAAGCCATCCTGGTTTGCCTCCGTGGCGGCGGGGAACAGCGTGAGCGGTTCGTCGTGGGCCAGAAACTTCTCGCAGACGCGCCAAAAATCCGCCGCGGTGGCCGCGCGCCGGATCTCGAAGAGGAATTGCTCGCCGATGCCTTCGCCGATGTAGTTGGTGAATTTTTTCATGCGCTGCACCTGGGCCGATTCGCGGACGCCGGGGGACATTTCTTGGTCCCAGAGCTCGCGGATGTAGCGCAGGACCTCGCGGCCCGACGGCGGGGTGAAGGATTCGCCGCGGAGGGCGGCGCGGATTTGGCTGAAGAGCCACGGATTGCGGATGGCGCCGCGGCCGATCATGAGGCCCCGCACGCCGGTCTCCGCGAGCAACTGTTTGGCCTGGGCGGGGCTGAAGACGTTGCCATTGGCCAGGACGGGGCATTTGAGCTCGCGCGCGGCCCGGGCGATCAGGTCGTAGCGCACGCCGGGCCGGTACATCTGGGCCACGGTGCGGGCGTGGACCGTGAGGAGGTCAATGGGATGGCGGGCGAACACGGGTAGGAGTACGTCGAATTCGGCGGGGGTGTCGAACCCGATGCGGGTCTTGACGGTGAAGGGGATGGCGACGGCGTCCCGCAAGGCGGCGAGGATGGCCTCGATTTTTGCCGGGTCGCGCAGGAGGCCGCCGCCGGCGCACTTGCGGTAAACCACGGGGGCGGGACAGCCCAGGTTCAAGTCAATGGCGGCGATGGGATATTGTTGGAGGAGCCGGGCGGTGCGGACGAGGGCGGGGATGTCGTTGCCGATCAGTTGGGCCACGACGGGGCGGCCGGTGGGGTTTTGGGTGATGGAATCGAGAATCCATTCTTCCGGGCGGGATTGGCCATGCACGCGGAAGTATTCCGTCCAATAGACATCCGGGCCGCCGTACTGGGCGATGACGCGCATAAATGCCAGCGTGGTAACGTCCTGCATCGGCGCCAGCGCCAGGAAGGGCGCGGGGCCGTGCAGCAGGCGGGCAAAGGTTTCGGGCGGTGTCACGCGGCGGACAGCTTGGCTGGAACGGCGGGAAAATGCGAACGAATCCGGCGGCCACGGGCCGCGCCGGTTCGGGGTTTGGAGGGCGGCGGGGGGCTGGGGCAGAGGATGGAGCAGGGCCGTGTTGGGGGGGCACCGGGGCGCGGGCGACGATCATCCTTCGTGCGGCACTATGGGGGGCAGGAAAATTTTTCAGGGTTGACGAGGGTTTACGATGGTGGGTTTTGTTGGGGGTTTTGCAAATTATTAGGGAGTGGCAAACGCATAAATGCCTGGGAAACGGCGGCTTTTGTTCAGGTTTCCACGGTAAATGTCAGTGTGAGGAAACTCGTCATTTCCCGGAACCCGAAGATGGATGGACGAGTTCCTCACCCCGGCCCTCTTGGGGAGAGAATTCCCCGAAAGCGTTCGCGCATTGAACCCCTGAACTGCAAAAGAA
>CAZHIM010000040.1:0-42961 GCA_964532525.1 uncultured Bifidobacteriaceae bacterium | reverse complement strand
TTGCTGGCCTCGATTTCCAGCGGCGCCTCCTCGTTGAGGTCGCGCATGTCCTGAATGTCCTTGTGCCGATAGAGTCCGTTGTCATCGAGGGAAATCTTGGCGTCGAGGGCCATGACGGTTTGCCGGCCGTCGCGCAACTCGACCACCGCGAGCGGATTCAACTCCACCATGGCGGCGTCGCATTCCCACCAGGTATTATAGACGCCGGTGATGAGCTTGGCGCCGGCGTTGAAGAGCTCGCCCTTGAGTCCCAGCGCGGCGGCGATTTTGCGGGCTTGGAAGGGCATGATGCCCAGGGCGGGATCAACGTGTTCCTTGAAGATCTTTTCCGGGTGATGGGCGGCCACTTCCTCGATTTCCACGCCGCCCTCGGTGCTGGCCATGATGAGCGGACGGGAGAGGGAGCGATCGAGGAGCGCGGCGAGGTAGAACTCCTTTTTGATGTTGGCGGCTTCGGAAATCAGCAAGGTCTGCACCTGGCGTCCGTCCGGGCCGGTCTGCTTGGTGACGAGCGTCTGGCTGAGCATTTTTTCGGCGAAAACCACGGCTTCGTCCACGGACGAGGCGATTTTGACGCCGCCCTGAAAACCGGACTTGAACGTGCCCTTGCCGCGGCCGCCGGCGTGGATTTGGGACTTCACGACGATCCTGGCGCTGCCGCTGGCGGCAATCTTGGCCGCCGCCGGGCGCACTTCCGCGAGCGATTTGGCGGGAATTTCAAGGGGCACCGTGACGCCGTTGCGGGCGAGGAGTTGCTTGGCTTGGTATTCGTGGATGTTCATTTCAGAATTAGCCGCGGCATTTAAGACGATTCCCAAGGGAAATCAAACCACAAAAAAGGGATTTTTGACACGAATTTGCGAAGGAACACGAATTTCTGAACAAGAGTAAAAAAACTTGGACAGGATTAACCGGATTGACAAGATGGGGAATTCCCCGAAAACGTTTGCGCGTCGAACCCCTGCCTCGTAGTGACGAACTGGTGTTCGACGCCATCTGAAGAAAATGCCACGGTGGAGTCGCACGCCAGCCGCTCGCGTAGCCCGAACGCACCGCCCCTGTTCCTCCCGGAGCCTTGGGCCGGCAATGGGGAACAGTGGCGGGGCATCGTAATTGCGCAAGACGTCATGGAGTGCGGTGGGAAGCGCCGCGCCGCTTTCGCACGGGCAACGGTGGCCCAAACGCTCTCGGCTCGCGCGTGCGTGCGAAAGCGCCGTCGCCGCTGCGCTTTGCCGGCGCAGTCCAAGACGCGAACCGACTTGCCGGGCGCGTCGAAATTGCGCGGAGCGTGTTGGTCGAAGGAATTTGAAAATTAGTGCAATTGGTTTCTGCCCCATCTGGCGCGGGCCATTTTCCTTGAATCCAATGGGCCGGGCGGGCAATTTACCGGGTAATGAAATCTGTTATTTCGCGGTGGCTCGTGGTGGCATTTGTCGTGCTGGCCATGGGCGCCCGCGGCGATTTCATCAATGGCCGAAGCTATGTGACGCTGGCGGCGTGGGCAAAGGCCAACGGTTTCGGGGGCTTCACGGTGAATCGCGGGGAGGAGATGGTGCTGACCAACCGGACCTCGCGGCTGGTGTTCGACCAGGACTCGGCGGATTCGACCATCAATGGGGTGAACGTACGGCTTTCGTATCCGGTGGCCAAGGGCGGGTTCATTTCGCAATTGGACGTGGACAAGACGCTCCGGCCGCTGCTGTTTCCCCAGCGGCCTTCGGCCAAACGGATCACGACGATTTGCCTGGACCCGGGGCATGGGGGGAAGGACACGGGAAACCGGGTGGGACGTTTTTTCCCGCGCTGCGAGAAGACATACACGCTGGCGCTGGGGCTCGAACTGCGGCGGCAGTTGCAGCAGGCGGGCTTCACTGTGATTCTCACGCGGGACAAGGATTTTTACCCCGAACTGCCGGTGCGGCCGGATATTGCGAACCGGCGCGGAGCGGACCTCTTTATCAGCCTGCACTTCAACTCATCGCCGACGGACCCGGCGAGCGTGCAGGGGCCGGAGACGTATTCCATCACGCCGGTCGGTGCGGCGTCGTCGAACGATTCGGAAGGCGCGGGGGCCGGCCACGGGGCCTGCCCGGCAAATCGTTTCGAAGACAAGAGCCTGTTGCTGGCGTACCAGGTGCAGCGGTCGCTGGTGAGGAGTCTGGACGTGAATGACCGCAGCGTGCGGCGGGCGCGGTTTGAGGTGCTGCGGACGGCGGAGATGCCGGCGATCCTGATCGAAGGGGGCTACATGTCGCATCCCGTGGAGGGACGGAAGATTTTTGACGCGGGGTGGCGGCAGCAAATGGCCGCGGCGGTGGTGCGGGGAATATTGAATTACCAAAAGCTGGCCGACCCGGTGGCGGCGCCGGCGATAGTGTCTTCAAACAAGGCGCCAGCGGCCAAGTCGCGGCGATAGACCCCGATGAGCATTGCCACCAAGACAGGCGACGATGGAACGACGGGGCTGATGTATGGCCGGCGCGTGCCGAAGAACCATCCGCGGGTGGAGGCTTGCGGGACACTGGATGAACTGAATGCGGCGCTGGGCATGGCGCGAGCGACGGCCACGGACCAGCCGACGGGCGGGAATCTGCTCTGGATTCAAAAGCGCCTGGTGGACGTGATGGGGGAGGTGGGCGTGTTGGCGGAGGATTTGCCGCGATATGTCAAAGACGGCCACGCCTTGGTGACGCCGGAACTGACGGCCAAACTCGACGCGCTGGTGAAGGACTTGGAGTTGCAGGATATTTCGTTCCAAGGATGGGCGACCCCCGGGGCCACGCCGCAATCCGCGGCGCTGGATTTGGCGCGGACGATTTGTCGGCGGGCGGAACGCCGGGTCTATGATCTCCAGGCGGCAGGCGAGCTGGCGAACGGGGAAATCCTGATCTTTTTGAACCGGCTGTCGGACGTGCTGTGGCTGTTTGCGCGACGGGCGGAAGCCGGGCGGGGCTGACGTGCGCCGCAGTGAATGTGGGCGGCTTTGACGTGCGATTTCGACCCGGGAGACATAGACTCGGGGCATGAACGAACCGGAGTCGCTGGCATTCACGGGCAGCAACGAAGTGCGGGTGGGCCGCCGCAAATTCATCTATTTTTCCGGATGCGATTATTTTCGCCTGGCGCGAGAACCGGCGGTGGCGCGGGCGGCGGTGCTGTCCCTGCGCGAGAACGGATTGAACGTGGCGGCATCCCGGCGGACGACGGGGAATCACCCGATTTACGCGCAGTTGGAACGGGCGGTCGCGGAATTCTTCGGGGCGGAGACGGCCGTGGTGGTGCCGGACGGATATTTTGCGCCGCTGGCAGCCATGCAGGCGGCGGCGGGCGAATGTGCGGAGGTGTTCATGGACGAGTTGGCTCACGGGGCGCTGGTGGACGCGGCGCGCATGTGCGATTGCCCGGTCAAGCGCTTTAGACACCGGGACGTGGCGAGCCTTGCGGGACTCATGGCCAGAGGCGGCAAGGCTGCACGGCCCATCATCCTGACGGACGGCATGTTTTCACACGACGGTTCGGTGGCGCCCCTGCGGGAATATCTCAAAATCCTGCCGCCGCAGGGATGGCTGCTGGTGGATGACGCGCACGGCGCGGGGGTGCTCGGGGCAACAGGGAAGGGAACCTTGGAACACGAGGGAGTCAACCGGCGGCGGATCATCCAGTGCGTGACCTTGAGCAAGGCGTTTGGGGCGTACGGGGGCGCGGTGCTGGCGCCCGCGGCGTGGCGGGAGCGGATTTGGGAGCAGAGCCGGGTGTTTGCGGGCACGACGCCCCTGCCGCCGCCGCTGGCGGGCGCGGCGGTGGCGGCGCTGAAGATTTTGCGGCGCGAACCGGGCCGGCGGGAGCGGTTGCGGGAGAATACGGCGCAGGTGCGCAACGGATTACGCGCCGGCGGCTGGGACATTGCCGAGACGCCCGGGCCGATCGTGCGGTTGCCAGCGATGAACGAAGCGGACGTGCGAGAGTTGAAAGCGCGACTGCTGGCAGCGGGGATTTACCCGCCCTTTTTGAAATACGGCAGCGCGGCAGGCAATGGGTTTTTCCGCTTCGTCATTTCCAGCGAACACACGCGTGAACAACTGGCGCGGGTCGTGGACGTGCTCGGCAGGTTCAAGTCCCGGTCTTCAATTCCACGACGTCGTGCGGCGCCGCTTCGCGCTGGCCGGCGGGGCTGACGCGGATGTACCGGGCCTTCTGGCGGAGTTGTTCGAGGTTGGCTGCGCCCAGATAGCCCATGCCGCTCTGGATGCCGCCGATAAGCTGGGCGAGGACGCGATCCACGCTGCCGGCGGATTCCTTGAGGGCTTCAATGCCTTCGGCGGCGACTTTGCGATTGGTGTCGGCCTTTTCGTGGCCATACCGGGCGGCGCTGCCGTCCTTCATGGCGGCGAGGCTGCCCATCCCGCGATATTGCTTGTAAAGTTTGCCGCCGATTTCCATGACCTCGCCGGGGGCCTCGGTGCAGCCGGCAAAGAGGCCGCCGCAAATCACGGCTTGGGCGAGGGTGAGGGCCTTGACGATGTCGCCGGATTTGGTGATGCCGCCATCGGCCAGAATGGCCACCTTCTTCTTGGCCGCCGCCTGGGAGCAGACGTACAGCGCGGTCATTTGGGGGATGCCGACACCGGCGACGATGCGGGTGGTGCAAATGGAGCCGGGGCCCTGGCCAACCTTGATGGCGTTGGCGCCGCATTCGGCCAGGTACTCAACGCCGGCGGCGCTGGTGACGTTGCCCGCGATGATGGGAAGCTTGGGGAAGGCGTCGCGCAGGACTTTCACGGTATCACCCACGCCCTTGCTATGGCCATGGGCGGTGGAGACGGCGATAACGTCCGCACCTCGCTCGACGAGGCCGCCGACGTGGCTCAGGATGCGGGCCCGGTCGAGTTCGCCAAAGGCGTTGCGGGTGGCGCTGACGGCGGCGCCACAGACGAGGCGGAACTGCGAGTCGCGGGCGGGTTTGAACTGGGCTTTGCGCTCCTGGGTGATGCGCTCGACGTCGCTCATGGTGATGAGACCGTGCAAATGGTCGTCATCGTCCACCACGAGCAATTTGTGGATGCCGAGATGTTCGGTGAAGAATTTGTCGGCGCGGGCGATCGGGTCCTTGCCGAGTTCCTTTTTGGTGACGGTATGGACCTGCTGACGGGGGGTGAGCGCTTCGATGACTTTTTTAGCCGCGTAACGGGGCTTGACCACGTGGCCGGAAAGGAGGCCGACGAGCTTGCCCTTCGCGTCCACCACCGGGAAGGTGCTGAAACCGAATTTCTTTTGTTCGATCAAGGCGAGAACGTCGCCGATGAGCTGATCCGGGGCGACCTTGATGGGATCCGGGATGAGGCCCTGGACGTGGTATTTGACGCGGCTGACTTCGGAAAGCTGCTGCTTTTCGGGCATGTTATAATGGATCAAACCGAGGCCGCCGTTGAGCGCCATGGCGATGGCCATGGGGGACTCGGTGACGGTGTCCATGTCCGAGGAGATGGCGGGGATGTTCAGGTGCAAGCCGTCGGCCAGGACGGTCTCCAGTTGCGTGTTGCGGGGCAGGATCTCGGAATACAAGGTGGCAAGCGTAATGTCGTCATAGGTGAGGCCCACCTTGTGGTTCGCGGTGAAGAATGCGTCCGCGGCTTGGTAGAAGTGATCGTCGAAACTATTGCTGCGCGTTGCTGCCATGTCGGAAAATGCCCGCGAGGCGGGAGCTTTGGCAAGCAAAAACGATCAATGCGGATGAAGGTGATGCAAAATGTGGGGGTTTTCGAGGCCGTGGGCGAGCATCAGGGCCTCGTCGGCGAGCAGCGACATGGTGGAACCGTCGGCGATCACGGCGCCGCGGTCCAGGATGATGGCGCGGGGGCAGAGTTCGACGGCGAGTTCCAGATCGTGGGTGGCGATGAGCTTGGTGGCGGGAATGTCGCGAAGCAGGGCCTTGAACTCGCGGCGGCCGCGCGGGTCGAGGTCGCTGGTGGGCTCATCGAGGACGAGGATGCGGGGTTCGCAGGCGAGGACGCCGGCCAGGCAGGCGCGGCGTTTTTCGCCGTGGCTCAGGTGATGGGTGGCGCGCTGGTCGAAGCCGGTAAGGCCGGTTTGGGCAAGCGTCTTTTTCACCCGGCCGGCGATGTCATCCGGCGGCAGGCCGAGCTGGCGCGGGCCGAAGGCGACGTCTTCGGCGACGGTGGGGCAGAAGAGCTGGTCGTCCGGATCCTGGAAGACGAGGCCGACGTCGCGGCGGATGGCGGCGAGGTTTTGCGGGGAAATGGACTGGCCAAAAATCTTGACGGCACCATCAGCGGAGGCCTTTTCGGGCAGGATGCCGTTGAGATGGAGCAGAAGGGTGGATTTGCCGGAGCCGTTGGGGCCGAGCAGGGCAACGCATTCACCCGGGAACAGGCAGAAACTGACGCCGCGGAGGGCATCGGTGCCGTCGTGGTAGCGGTATTTGAGGCTGGTGATTTCGATGGCGTTCATTTCCAACCGCGGGCGCACATGGCGTCGTAGATGCGTTCGGCGCGTTCGGAAGCGCGGACGAAGAGCAGGCCGACGACCGAGGAGAGGGTTTGCCATTGGAATTGGGAACCGGCGGTGAAGGTGCGGCCGGCGCGGGCGCGGCGCATGCGTTCGCTTTCGTCGGCCAGGACGAACAGGTAACGGTGCATGAGGGCGAGCGTGGTAATGAACAGCCAGGGGATGTGCAGGCGGCGGAGGACCGCCAAGATATCCGAGAAGCGGGTGGTGTTCGAAAGAAGCAGGGTGGCGAGCAGGCACAAATTGGTTCTGGCCAGGGCGAGGGCGAACTTTGCGGCTCCCTCCGGCTGAAACAGCATGAGCCCGGCGACGCCGAGGACGAAGGGTTCGAGCAGCAGCAGCCGTTTCAGGAGAAACCGCCAGGGCAGGCGGCTGAGCCAGGCGGCGGCGGCCAGCCCGGCGAACACAGCCCAGAGCCAAGGCCAATGGGAACGCGGGAGCCAGACCACGGCCAGGATGAGGGCGAGGACGGCGCCGAGCTTGGCGCCGGCGGGCAGGCGGTGCAGCGGGCCGTGACCGTGCGGGGGGTGATGAAAGTGGTCAAGATCCATGCGGGGGGAGAGGCGCGGCGACCCCGCGGGTTGGCAGGCGGCGAGGTATTACCTTTGAATTTGACCGTAACATTTCCTGTATTACACTGTAGCGAATTCGTAACACTTAAGCAAGCCGGTTGACGGAGCACAAGATCATGCACATTCCCGACGGTTTTCTGGATGCCAAGACGGCGGCGGTGGCGGGCGGGTTGTCCGCGGCCGGGCTGGCGGTGGCGGTGCGGCAGGTGAACCGGACGCTGCCGCGCAACAAGATTCCTTTGATGGGCTTGAGCGCGGCGTTTGTGTTTGCGGCGCAGATGCTGAATTTTCCGGTGGCGGGGGGAACCTCGGGCCATTTGCTGGGGGGAGTGCTGGCGGGGGTGCTGCTGGGTCCCGGCGCGGCGGCGATTGTCCTGGCGTGCGTGCTGACGGTGCAGGCGCTGCTGTTCAACGACGGGGGCCTGCTGGCGCTGGGGGCGAACATCTTCAACATGTCATTGGTGGGGGCGGTGGGCGGCTGGGCGATTTACCGGGTGCTGGCCGGCTGGCTGCCGGGGCTGCGGGGGCGGGTGACGGCGATCTTCTTCGCGGCGTGGTGTTCCACGTTTCTGGCGGCGCTGGTGTGCGCGGGTGAACTGACGTTTTCCGGCACCCTGCCGGCGGGGGTGGTTTTTCCCGCCATGGCGGGTGTCCACGCCCTGATTGGGATTGGCGAGGGACTGATCACGGCGCTGGTGGTCCTGGCCATCGCGCGCGTGCGGCCGGACTTGGTGGAAACGGACGCCGCGCCGTCCACGCGGGGGGCGGGTTTTGAATTTGTGCTGTGGGGGCTGATTGTAGCGCTGGGGCTGGCAATTTTTGTTTCGCCGTATGCGTGTTCGTGGCCGGACGGACTGGACCGGGTGGCGGAGAAATTCGGTTTTGCCGGGCGGGCGGCGGTGACGGTAAAGGCCTGGTTTCCGGATTACAAGATTCCGGGGGTGAGTTCGGCGGCGCTGGCAACGGCGCTGGCGGGGGCGCTGGGCGCGGCGCTGATGTTTGGCCTGGCATGGGTGGTGGGACGCGTGCTGGTGGCGGATCCGGGGCGCGACAAAAGAGGATAGCGGACGCGGATGGCCTGCGAGCGGCATTGTTTTTTGAGCGGCACGGATTAAGATTCGGGGCATGAAAAAAGAAACCGCCGCGCGGTTTAGCGTGTCGCTGCCGCCCGCGCTCCTGACGCAGTTTGATGCGATGTCGGCCGACCGGGGCTATGACAACCGGTCGCTGGCGATTGCGGACATGATCCGGGCGCAGTTGGTGGACTTTCAGCAGCGGATGGACACCGGGGAAATCGCCGGCACGATCACGCTGGTTTACGATCATCACAAGCCCCATTTGCAGGCCAGCCTGACGAACATCCAGCATGACCATCACGAGGTGATTCTCTCCACGGTCCACGTGCACCTGGACCATCACAACTGCCTGGAGGTCCTAATCGTGCGTGGCCGCGCGAGCATCATCCGCAAGATCGCCGATGAACTCATCGCGGCGAAGGGCGTGAAGCACGGGAAACTGACGGTGACCACGACGGGAAAAGACCTGCCGTCGTAAGCGTGTGGTCACGGGTGGGGCGGCGCGGCCGGGGACGGGTCGGGCGCGGCGATGCCGAGGAGTTCGTTGATCTTCTCCGCCAGGACGCCGGGCGTGCACTGAGACTTGAGGAAGATGGCATCCGGGTGCTGGGACACCGCCTCGCTGCCAGCGTCGGCAAAGCTCGCGTTGGAAAGGATGATGACCTTGGTGGCGGTCAACTCGGGGCGGGACCGGATGAATTTCAACACATAGGAGCCGTCCACCTTGGGCATCATGACATCCAGCAGGACCAAGTCAGGCCGCAACTGGAGGAGGTTCTTCATGGCAACCAGGCCGTCCTCGGCCACATCGACCTGAAAGCCGCGTTTTTTGAGCGCGGCGCGATAGACTTGCACGATGATCGGGTCGTCTTCGACAATCAGGATAGTTTTCATGGTTATCTTTCTGATCGTGTGCTCGAACCCGGGACCTTAACGATTAATCGGCATAGCCCTCCGGATGTTTCTGGTGCCAAGCCCAGGCGGTGCGCACGATGTCTTCGATTTTGGGGTATTGCGGTTTCCAGCCGAGTTCGCCAAAGGCTTTTTGGGCGGCGGCAACGAGCTTGGGCGGGTCGCCGGGGCGGCGCGGCTTTTCGATCGCCGGAATCTTTTTACCGGTCACTTTCTCACACATCTGAATAACCTCTTTTACCGAATAGCCGTCGCCGTTGCCAAGATTAAAAAAGCCGCTTTTGCCCGGGGTCAGCCCCAAGATGTGCGCCTGGGCCAGATCCTTGATGTGGATGTAATCGCGGACGCAGGTGCCATCCGGGGTGGGGTAGTCGGTGCCGTAGATCTCAACGTGGGGCTTCCGGCCGAGGGCGACGAACAGGACGTTGGGAATCAAATGCGTCTCGATGCGGTGATGCTCGCCGAAATTCTCGCTGGCCCCGGCGGCATTGAAATAGCGGAAGGCGATGAAATCGAGCTTGTAGATCTGCCGATACCAGAGGAGGGCCTTTTCGAACATGAGTTTGGACTCGCCGTAAGGATTAATGGGGCGCTGGGGCAGATCCTCGGTCATGGGCACGCGGTCCGGCGGGCCGTAGGTGGCGCAGGTGGAGCTGAAGACGAATTTTTTCACCCCGCACTCGACGGCGGCGTCGGCCAGCTTGAGGGCGTTGCCGAAATTGTTATGGAAATATTTTTTCGGATTGGTCATGGACTCGCCGACGAGGGCGAAGGCGGCAAAGTGCATGATGGCGTCCGGCTTGACAGACTTGACGGCCTTGAGGATGTCGCCGTCCTTGTCGGGCTTGCCGAGGATGAACCGGGCGCGGGAATCCACCGCCGAGCGATGGCCCTCGCTGAGGTTGTCGTAAACGGTGACTTGATGTCCTGCGTTCAGAAGCTCCTCGGTGCAGACCGAACCGATATAACCGGCACCGCCGGTAACTAATACGTTCATGCGGCAAGCATAATTTCTTTTGGCGCGGGACAAAAGTTCAAAATGAAAACCCCCGGAAACCTCGCGGCTTCCGGATGTCAACCGGCAAATGGAAGGCGGGGCCTGCCGCCGGCTTACCGGAATTGCGGATGCCGGCGCAATTGTTGCAGGGTGGCGGGAGCGATGGGCGCGCGTGAGTATTCGGGGCGGTTCAGTGGTTCGGCGGAGTCGGAACGGGCGGCGCGCTCGAGCCAGCGGGCGGCCAGCGGCTCGGTGATGAGGTCGGCCGAATTGGCCGCGCTGGTGGTTTCCTCCTTGAGGCCGGTGGCATGTCCCGCGCCGACAAAGAATCCCGCGAGCAAGAGCGTGGCGCGGATCATGGTGGAGCGGGAATAGGTGGTCAGGGCGCAGGGCCGGGCCGGGTCGAGCGCGTGGAAGAGATCGGCGAAGACGGGCAGCGTCCACATGGCGGGATTTTTCGCCGGCGAAAAGGCGTCGTAAAAAATGGCGTGCGGCGGCGGCACGGCGGTCTGGCGTTTGGCTACGAAAGCCGGGAAATCGCCCAGGTGGAACTCCCAAGTCACCTGCAATTGGCCATTGGCAAAGGTGGCATGCCGATCCCGCAATAATTGGGCAAGTTGCTCCTGGTAGCCGGCGACGTGGTCCAGGGCGGCGGAATGGTCCAGGGCAAAGGTGAGCGGTTCGCTGGTGTTATCGAAGCTGACGAGGCGGAGTCGGCCGGCAATTTCCCGGGTGGCGCGCAAGGCGGCCAGGGCATTGGCCGCCGCGCCCAGGCCGACGTCCCAGACCACGAATTCGTCCGGCTGCGCGGCGATTCGCTCGCAGAGGTGAAGCTGGCGCACGTACAGGAGGTCCGCCTCGGCGGCGGGTCCGAGGCCCGGATGCATTTTCTCGCCATAACTCGCGGAGAACAGCGTCTTCGCGCCATTGGCAAGTTCCACGAGGCGATAATCGTTTGGCATGGTCACTGGCGGCCCGATTTCCGGTCATAGTCCGCGCGGCAGCCTTGCATCGGCAGGGACCTTTGGCAAGCTGGCGGGGATAAACAAGAACCGGCAACTGCGGGGGCAATTGCCGGTTTGGAAGGAAAATGCGTCCATCAGAGCTGCTTCATCGCCTCGTCCAAGGCGGCGATCAAGGGCGTCATGCTGGCCTCGGTTTCATCGCCCATGTTCGAAATGCGGAAGGTGGTGCCTTTGATCTTGCCGTAGCCGCCGTCAATGAGAAAACCGCGCTCCTTGACGAGCTTTTGGAGTTTCGGCACATCCACGGTGCGGCCACCGGGCTTGGCGCCGCTGTTGACGCAGGTGAGGGTGCGGGATTCAAAGCCCTGGTCGGCGTAGATGGTAAATCCGTGTTTGGCGGCCCAGTCGTGAATCATCTGGTTGGTCTGGCGATGCCGGGCGTAGCGGGCTTCGAGGCCTTCGGCGAAGAACTCGTCGAGCTTGGAAGACAGGGCGAAGACATGACCGATGCTGGGGGTGCTGGGAGTCATGTTCTGTTCGGCGTTTTTCTGGAACTCGACAAA
Source organism: uncultured Bifidobacteriaceae bacterium (assembly GCA_964532525.1). Taxonomy (GTDB): domain Bacteria; phylum Verrucomicrobiota; class Verrucomicrobiia; order Limisphaerales; family UBA11358; genus UBA11358. The sequence continues at coordinate 31,351 of CAZHIM010000040.1, read as the reverse complement.
ATCGAAATAATAGCCGCGGTCCTTGGCGGTGGCGGCCTTGGCCAGGGCGGCGGGCGAAACCACAAAGACGGAGGTTCCCGGCGGCAGGGCGAACGCCTTTTGCGTGCCGGCCAGAAGAACGTCAATGCCGAGTTCGTCGAACTTCAGGGGCACGGCGGTCATGGAACTGACAGCGTCCACGATGAACATGACCTCGGGGTACTTTTTCTTCAGGGAGGCGATCTCAGCGACCGGGCTCATCACGCCGGTGGAAGTCTCATTGTGGATGACGGTGATCGCATCATAATCACCGGTGGCAAGTTTTTTATCCACAGCTTCGGCGCGGATGGGGGAACCCCAGGGCACCTGGAGGGCGTCAGCCTGCTTGCCGCAGCGTTTGGAAACATCGAGCCACTTGTCCGAAAAAGCGCCGCACATGCAGTTGAGGACCTTTTTCTGGACGAGGTTGCGCACGGCTCCTTCCATGACGCCCCAAGCGGAGGAGGTGCTCAAATAAACCAGTTGCTTCGTGGACAACAGGGTTTGGAGTTGGGGCTGGATTTTTGCGTACAGGTCTTTGAATCCCTGGCTGCGATGGCCAATCATGGGCGAGCAAAATGCCTTGAAGGTTTTGTCGCTGACCTCGACGGGTCCCGGAATATGGAGTTTGATGTGTGCCATAAATATGCTTTGTGAAATTCTTCACAAGGCCGTCGAGAAGGCAAGCCTTATCCGCTAAGGACCGAAAAAAGTTCAGAGCGGGCGGGCCGGGCCGCGTCCAGAGGGGAAAAAGTTCACTATTCAGACACTGCACGCCATGGCACGGATAGTGCTAAACACGAGGTGTGACACACAAGCAACATGTGGTGGCCCTGACCAAACCGTGGCCGCAAACGGCCACGGTTAGGGCGCATTTGCGTCAACTCGTTGCCAATCTGAAGCACGTCGCGGAGATTCCGGTGGGTTATCAAGACGAAACAGGTTTTCATTTTGGCGAGGAACCGCGACCAGAGGTGCTTCACTGGCCGCAAGCGTGAACGATTCTGCGCTGCGGCAAGCGGCCAAGACGGGCGCATTCGGCATCTTCAGCCGGTGTGTAAATAATAGACAGGACCAAGGCCGGAAACTGGCGCCCGTACGTTTTAGAATGAATTGATCACGTCAATCATCTGCCGCAGGCGGCCGTAGTCGTGGCGGTTAAAGTTAAAGCCGATCCGCGCCAATTCCAGCCGGTCATTATCGGCTATCTCTTCCGGGGTCGGTTTGACGATCTGAATTTTACCGTCCAGAATGAGGTCGGCAAAATCCTCATTCAAGCCGGTCAGGGCGGACGCGCTGGGGGCGTTTTTCATGCGGATGAGGAACTGTTCCCGGACGAAGCGCGTGGAATCGAAATTGCGGTAAAACCGGGAGATGATTTTAACCGCGTCATCGGCGCTGTCGGTGATCTGATACAGGTTCAGGTCGTCGGGGGAAATCAGCCGGTCCCGGAGCAGATGTTCGCGGACGTTCTTATCCCAGGTCTTCCAATACGTGCCACCGGGTTTATCCACCAGCACGAGCGGCATGAGCTGGCTTTTGCCGGTTTGCATGAGGGTGATGGCTTCGTAGCCTTCGTCCATGGTCCCAAACCCCCCGGGAAAGAGCGCGATGGCGTCCGAGTGGCGGATGAAAATGAGTTTCCGGGTGAAAAAGTATTTGAAGGTGATCAGCTTCTTGTCTTCGGCGATCACCGGATTGGCGCTTTGTTCCCACGGCAGACGGATGTTGGCGCCGAAACTGTTTTCGGGTCCGGCCCCCTCGTGGCCAGCCTGCATGATGCCGGGGCCGGCGCCGGTGATGACCATGAAACCGGCGGCGGAGATTTTCTTGCCGAACTCGACGGCCTGCTGATATTCGGGCCGGCTGGGGGCGGTGCGGGCCGAGCCGAAGATGGTCACCTTGCGCTTGTCCGCGTAGGGCGCAAAGATGCGGAAGGCATACCGCAATTCGCGGAGGGTCGTTTGAATCACGCGAACGTCGCCGGTATCCTTGACATCCGTGAGGATCTTGAGCGCATTTTCAATCATGTCCGCGACTTCGGCCTCATTGTAGCCGCCGCCTTTGAATTGGATGAGTTCGTTGATGCGCGCCCGCAATTGGGGGTCGGCGGGAACCTTTTCATTCCGTTTCATAATCAATGTGGCAAGCGGGCGGGGTCAATCGCCGAGGCAGGTGCCGACGTGCCGGGCGGTTTGGAGCCAAGTGTGATCCGGGGGGACCGCCTTGCGTTTGCCGGCGACTTTTTCGAGCGGCACGGGTTCGGTGCCGTCGCCGCGGGCGGCCACCATGACGCCGAAATGTTCCTCGTGGATGAGGTCGCCGCAGGCGCTGCCCAGGCGCGTGGCGAGGATGCGGTCGGCGGCCGACGGGGTGCCGCCCCGTTGGACGTAGCCGAGAATCGTGACCCGGGATTCGAGCTGGGTGAGTTCCTCAAGTTGCTTGGCCAGGCGGAGGGTATTGCCCTGATGGCGGACTTCGAGCGATGCCAGCTCGATTTTCGCCTCTTTCTTATCGTGCAGGGATTTCGCGCGCTCCAGTTTTTTCTGGGCGGCATCCAAGGCCCGGGCATCGTCGCGGCTCATGGCGCCTTCGGCGACGGCAACGATGCTAAAATTAGTCCCTCGTTTGCTGCGGCGGCGGATCGCGGCGGCGATTTGCTCGACGTCATAAGGAAGTTCGGGGATCAATATGACATCCGCGCCGCCGGCGATGCCTGAACCCAAGGTGAGCCAGCCGGCGCGGTGTCCCATGATTTCGGCAACGATAATCCGATGATGACTGTGGGCCGTGCTGTGGAGGCGGTCAATGGTCTCGGTGGCGATGTCCAAGGCGGTGGCGTAGCCGAACGTGGCGTCGGTCATGGCCACATCATTGTCAATGGTCTTGGGCAGGGTGATGACGTTGAGGCCGGCCTGGTGCAGGCGGAGCGCGTTTTTCTGCGTGCCACCGCCGCCGAGGCAGACGAGGCAATCGAGACCCCATTTGTCGTAATTCTGCACGATGGTCTCAGTCATGTCGCGGGTGCGCCCATCAATGATCATGCGGTGGGGCTTGTCGCGGCTGGTGCCGAGGATGGTGCCGCCGACCGTGAGAATGCCGGCGAGGGTGTTGCGATCCAATTTAAGCCGGCGGTTTTCGACGAGGCCGCGGAAACCATCCCGAAACCCGATGATTTCCATGCCGTAATAGCCCAGACAGGTTTTACCAACGCCGCGAATGGCGGCGTTGAGGCCGGGACTGTCGCCCCCGGCGGTCAAAATACCGATGCGCTTTGGTTTGGATGACTTTGCCATATTGGAAGGGATTTGAAACTGGTAATAAAACTTTGTCGAGCAGAAGTTTAAATTTTTTTCAAGAACAGTGATCCGCCATGCGCGGCGGCGGCAAATGACGGCGGCGGAGGGCGAGGTAACCGACGAGGCAAACGACCCACATGCACGCGGAAATGGCGGCGCCAATCTCGAAGGCACGGTCCTGGTAATAGAGATGAACGTGGTGGGTGCCGGGCGGCACGGGAACGGCCTGAAAGGCGAGGTTGGCGCGGAGCAATGGCGCGGGCCGGCCATCCACTTCGGCCTGCCAGTCGTGATAATAGGCCTGGGCGACCACGGCGAGCGCGGGTTGGGCGGTTGCCACCTGGAAATCCACGGTGGAGTCAGCAAATTGGGGATCGAGAATTTGGGCGGCGGTTTGGTTGGTGGCGGCCACGAGGGGTTGGGACGCAGGCGGCAGAAAAACGGTCTTTGCGGGATCAAAAGTGCTGCGCGCGAAAACAGGGTAAAGGTTCGAGTCGTCGAGGAAAACAGGCCTTTGTCCGGCGGTAATGAGGGGCAGAAAATTCGTGCGCGGCTGCCAGGCCAGGAAGTTGGTGGGCGACGTGAACTGCGAGACGCCCATGAAGCGTTCGATGGCCGACCACGGGTAATTGGTGATGCCATAAATCACGGACGAAAGGCCGTCGAACTCGCGGGGCCGGAGCGAGAAAAAGCCATCCACCTTCGGCACGGCGTCGAGGAGGTTGACATTGGCGCAGTAACCCATGCGTTTGGCCACGAGGTTATTTCCGGGGTCGCTGACGGCAAAGCGGGAGAGCGCCAGGGCGGCCGCCGGCGAGAGCATGGCGCGTGAGCCGCCGAGTTCCGGCTGCGGGTCCATGGCGAGGCGCGTGCGCGCCAGATTCAATTGATAAATGGCGGGATTGGCGGTGGGGTTCTGCTTCGGCTCGTGGGTGAAAACATCCAGCCAGGCGAGCAGGATCAAGGCGAAGGGCGCCAAACGGAGCGCGGGAGACTGGGCGTTGCGGGCGAGGATAAACAGACAGCCGCCGGTAGCGACGAGAAAGAGGGCGCGGGATAGGCCGTTAATAAGGGCGACGTGGCCCCCCGACGAAGGGCCGTGCTGGGTCCAGATCACGATGCCACCGAGGAGCGCGAGCAGGCCGAAGCCGACCGGGAGAAGATGTTTTTGCACGGAAGGCAGGTTCGCCAGGGCCAAAGCCGCCAGCAAGGGCGCGGCAAAAACGGTGAGCGCAACGAATTTCACCGGGTACGTGACGAGGCTCAATTGCGGCAAAAACCGGCGCAGCAAGGGATAGAACGGAGTGTGGTCGCCCAAGGCACAGAGCAGGCTGACCAAGACCAGCAGAGCCAACAGCAGGCTCCGCTCACCGCAGAATTCCCGCCAGCAGGCAAACATTCCGCCGGCCGGCGCAGGAGCCGGTTGCCGGCCCCGAATGGCGCGCCACCGGCAGTGTAATCCGAGACCGGCCAGGAGTGCCAGCCACAGGGTTCCGATGCTGAGGTAATAGGAGGACGTCCAGTACTGGCCGTCTTGGAAGAAAATGCCCTCGGCGGCGGTGGAACCGAAGGCCATGGGCACAAGAAAGCTGGCGAGTCCGAAGCCGGGCATGGACCAGCGCAAGTCGGTGTAACCGGTCTCGCGCTGGGCGTGGGCGACGAGGTCGAGGAAGGGCAGCAACTGGACGGCGCTTAAGGAAAACACCAAGGCAACGACCAAAGGGTAACGCCAGAGCATGTGCCGGCGCGGATTGTCGGGGTCGAGGAACTGTTGCAACCACAGGGCGGAGACCACGAGCCATGTGAAGCAGATGGTTTCGGGCCCTCCGGCGAGCATTTGCAAGGCACCGACAAACGCGGCGATGGGGAGCTTTTTTCCACCTTCGCGCCAGGCGGCTTCGACGGCGAGGACGACCCAAGGCATCCAGGCATACGTGGCGATGTGGCTGGGCCACATGAGCAAGTTGAGGGTAAAGCCGTTGAAGGCAAAGGCGGTGCCGGCGAAGGCGGCGGCGAAACCATTGCCCGTCCAGCGGCGGGCCAGAAAGAACATGCCGAAGCCGCCAAACCACAGGTGCAAAAGGCTGAAGCAGCTCAGCGACCAGGCGAGGGGGAAGACGAGGTAGAGCAGGGACGGGGGGTAGAACGGCAGGGTGTTCCATTGGGCGAGGAAGGGAACGCCGCAGTTATTGTAGGGGTCCCAAAATGGGAGTTCACCGCGCCAGAGACATTGTTTCTGGAACAGGGTGAGCGGGTAGGCGAAGAAGCCATAGTCACGGGCCACAAAGGTTTGCAAGCCGGAAATGACTTCTGGAAAGGTGGCCAGCAGCAACAATCCCAAGAACAGACCGAATTGCCAGGGCGGGAAGGCGTGGCGAACAGGCTGCGGGTTTGGGGCGCTCATGAATGACGCGGCCATGTTATTCCGGAACGCAGCGGGCCAGCAAGCCTTCACCGACAAAGAGCACAGGGGCGCGGGCCAATAGCATCGCGGTGGTCAGGCGGCCGTGATGGGAGGCACCAGCGCGGCGGCTTGCTCGGTTTGCAATTGGCGGCGGACGATTTCCAGCTTGGCCTGGAGCAATTCGCGGTTTTCCTCGTTGCGGAGGGCAAGTTCCTTTTCCAGCAACTGGATGCGGCCTTCGTACGTTTGGAGGCGCTGCTGCATGGGCACCTGCAATTCGTCAAGCCGCCGCACCAGCGCGGCGATTTCGTCGGTGGCAGCCTGTTGCGCCCGCAGCAACTCGCGCCGTTGGGAGGCGAGTTCTTGTTGGACCGCTTCGCGCACCGCCTGAGCCACCTGGGGAGTGAGGTCGGCTTGGGCGGCATCCGGAAACGGCAACGGCGCCTGAGCCGTCTCGCGCGGAGCGCGAACCCGCCGGCGTTCCCGCATAAACTGCCAGCCGGCGACTGCCAGAGCGGCAACGGAAGCGCCCGCGAGCGCGACGATGACTCCCTGGTGCCGCAGGCGGGGCGGCAGCGGTGGTTTCGGCGCGCGCGAGGCGACGGGTTGGGAAACCATCACCGGGGCCGCCGTGGGTGGTGGCGCCGCCGGTTGGACCTTCTCGACAGCCACGGGGGCGGCCACCGGCGGCGGGGAAATAGACTTCAATTTATCATTCAAGGCCGCCAAAGCCGCCGCGATCCCTGCGTCAATCGTGCCGCCTTGGCGAATAATGGTGTCCCCGGCGTCAAAATGGTCGGCCACGACCAACTGATAGACTGCGGAACCACGCGTCAACTGCGTGAAGGGCACGTCCGGGAAACAGTTGGGCTGGAGATAGGCCGCGAGGGCGCGCGCGAACAATTGTTGTCCGGCGGGAAAATCGCGGCGAAAAAGAGCCTGCGCATTCGAAAGAGTGGTGAGACCGGTCGCCGGGAGCAGTTGACCGAGTTGCACTGTTTCAAAAGAGAGTTTCTCATCCAGAGCGGCGACCGGGACGAGGCGGACGGTTTCACCGATGACGAAGCCCTGCGGCACGACATCCGGGCAGATCGGGCGATTCGCGATGCGCAGGAGTGCGGCCAACGAGCTTTCGCGGATGGCCTGGCCGTTGCCGCCACGAGCCCATTCGGCGGCGAGGAAAGCCGGGACGGGAAAATCCTTATGCTTGACGCCAAAGGCGGTGACAAGACGGTCGAAATCGGGAGAGTTAACGGCGGAGCGATCCAGCGTGGTGGCATGAAATTCGGTGGCCATTTCGGCCAGAAAATTAGTGCGGCTGCGGGCGAACGCGGTGAGGAAAGCCTGACTCAGGTCATTGGTGGTGGCGAGGCTGCGGAAGATAGCCGGGTATTGCTTTGCCCGCGCGGAACGGAGGGCGGTCGTGGCAGCAGTGTCCACCACATCCAAGGCGACGGGCGTAATAATGTCGGCATCGGCGACATCCCCCACACGATAAGCCGGGAGGTCGCGCGCCTGGAGTGACAGCGAGGCCAGGAGATAAAGGCAAAGGACTGGGAGAAACTTCATGCCGTAAACAATCGCGTTCCCGGGCGGGGACGGGAGGCCGGCGGCACGACTGGAAGTCTATGCATTGCCGAACGATACGCATTTGAGGGCGAGAATTCAACTTGGATTTGGCCGTGGCGAACAAAAAAAGGGGGTATCTCACACGAAGACACGAAGACACAAATTTTTAGGCAAAAAAAGTCCATAAAGACGAGGAGTGGGTATCTACCGCTGGGGCGCGGGGATGGGGCAAAAGAAGCCCATAAAAATCAGCGGTGTGTATTCTCCCCCTCCGCGCCTCTGCGTCTCAGCGGTGGCAAAACTAAAATCTATCATGCACCCGCGCTATATCTCTTTGGTCCAAACTATTTGTTGCCGGGCAGGATGACGGTGACGCGGCTGATTTTTTGGGCGAGTGTGACGGCTTTTTTCTTCTTTTGATCGTCATCTTCGCCGCCGGAATCGGTTTTGGAAGCGGCGGCGTCGGCATTGTCGGCGACAGGCGGAGGCGGGGCGGCGGGCCCCGCGGGCACGCCCACGGTGGCACTGCTGGTATCACCAGAGGTGCTCACGGAACCGCCGCGGATGGCGGCGTCAATCGAGGAACCGCTGACGGCCACGCTGCCGCCGCCGATGACGGTGCCGGAGACGGTGCCCGAGGCGGAGATATTGACGTCGCCGCCGCTGACGGCGGTGACATCCACGCTTTGCTGGGAGGTGACGGCGACGCTCTGGCTGCCAACGACAACGCCAGTGATGTCGCCGGCGGCCTGCAATTTGACATTGTAGCCGATGACGCCGGAACCGGTGGCGTTGATGTCCTTGCCGGCGGTGACGTCTATGAAATTATCCTTCGTGTTGGCATTGTTGAAGGCGATTTGGACGATGCCGCCGACGCTGGAATTGACGCTGCCCTCCGGCGCGTTGACGGTGATGTTGCCGAGTTCGGCATCACCGAAAACCGTGGTGGCCACGATGCCGCTGAATGGGATGGTGCGCTCCAAGGAAGTCAACTGGCCGGTCTGCGGATCTATTTGGAACGAAGTAAACACCACCGACCCCTGACCGCCCGTGCCGGCGTCCACATCCCCGGTTTGGGAAGTGACGTCCACATTGCCGCCATTAAAGGCGGCGATGCGCGAGCCGTCAATATTCACGTTCCCGACGGCGTTGACGGCAATGTTTCCGCCGCTCGTGGTGAAAATTCCCTTGGGCGCGCTGGCGCTGCCCAGCGTGGTGGCCGTGCCGCCGGCATTGAGAACGCCTCCGACGGACAGAACGATGTTGCCGCCGATTCCGCCGTCCGCGATTTCGGAGGCCGTGAGATCCAGGTCGCCGGTGGTTTTGACGGTGAGATTGGCGCCGTCGGACGAGATGGCGTCCAGGGCGGCATCCGGTGCGGCGGGAAAATCCACCGTGATGCCGCCGGAGACACCCAGGCTGATGTTGCGGGCGAAAATATCGAAATTGCCGGGGCCGGCGAGGGACAACCCGGGCAGGTTCTGCGTGCCGGGGTAGGTGATGTCGCCGGTTACACTGATGGTGGTGGTTTGGAGGGGGGAAAGGTTTTGGCCGGCGAAACTGAAATCGTAGGTGCTGCCGCCCACGGTGATGTCGGCGAACGTGGGCACGATCAGGTCGAAATCGTTGATGTTGCCGGCGACATTGATGGACACGGGGTTTGGATCAGAAATGTGCAAGGGCATGTCAGCGTGGCCGGAGAATTGGTCCTGGTAATCCGTCAAGGCGCTGTCGGACATGGTGAGCGACGGATTGACCGCGCCGGAACCGGACATGGTAAGGTCGCCGCCATCGGAGATCTTTAAGGAGCCTTGGCTGGAAGGGAAGAGCACGATCGAATTGTAAATGGTGATGCCGCCGGCACCGGCGGTCAGGTCAAGACCCGGGCAATAAACGGCTTCGGTCGCGGCGCCGTTGCCGGAGACCGAAGTGGTCGTGCTGCCGAGGGTAATGCCGTTGCCGGCCCACAAATTGGCGGTGGCATTGGGGGCGTAGTCGAACAGGCCGGAGACGCTTTGCGCATAGGCATTGGCCGACCCGTTGGGATTCCGGACTTCGAGGAGATAGATGTTGTCCGCCGCCCACAGATTCCAGGCCGCGCCAGCCGGGCCGCCAATAAGGCCCAGCGTGACGGGCAGGACGGGCGTGCCGATGCTGCCGGTGGCATTCAGGGCGGTCGGTTGATTATCCTTGAGACTCACCCCGGCGAGCATCGTGCCGGTGCCGTTGGCGACGTTGAAGGTGCCGGAAATCTGGTTATTGGCGATGAGCGCAACGTTTCCGGGTGCGGAACCGAAGGCGCCGGCGACGCCGTAGAAGATCTTGCTGGTCGAAATCGGATTGATGCTGTCGCCGGCGATGAGTGTGAGATTGCCGCCGTCATAAGTGCCGATGCCGCCATAGGCGGTGGTGACATTGTAGCTTTCATTGTTCAGCGTGTAGCCGGTGTTATTGACGCCGGCTTCCGCTGTGCCGGTGGAGATATCCCCGCTCAATGCGTTGGCAAAGATGTTTCCACCGCCGGTGGTCACGACGCAGCCTTTGCCCACGAAGATTCCATTCCCGGCCTCCAAGTTAATCGAACCCTGGGAAGTTTGGATGGAACCGTTGAAACTTGAACCAGCGCCGCCATTCAAATAAATGTTGCCGCTGCCGGCTTGGACGGTGGGCGTCGTGAGGGCGGTTGATGAAACGGCGGTGACGCCGGCGTACAGGGAAACATTCCAGTCATTTGCATCCAAAATCGTGGCGCGACTGCCAAAAGTGATATTGCCGCCGGCTTCGAGGGTGAGTTGCCCGCTGTTTTCGCCGGTGCTGGAGCTCAAATTCCAGGTGGTATTGGCATCCAGGGAAATATTGCCGCTGGCCTCCAGCAGGATCTCGGAGAAATGCTTGTTTTTGAACGCGGTGTTGACGTTCAGCAAGAGGTTGCCACTGGTGTTGTAGGGTACGATGCCGTCGGGCGGCATGGTGCCACCGTAAGAGGCGGAGGTGCCGAGCTCGATATTGACGGGATCGAGCAAAAATTCGCCGCTGGTGAAACCGCTTTGCGCGCTGGCGTCCATCGCAGAATTCAGGGACTGGATGTTCGGGGCGCTGACTTCGATGTTGCCGCCATTGCCGCCGCCGGCGCCGCCGGTGGTGACGATTTGGCTCCCGGTCGCATCGCTGAAAATGTTTTGCGATTTGAGGGTGACGTTGCCGCCGGGACTGCCGCCGGGGGAATCATCGCCGCGGGCGAGGATCTGGGAATTGGCGCCGAGATTGAGTTGGTCAGAGGCGACGAGTTCGATGAGGCCGTTTTTGTTTTGGACGGAATCGGCCTGGAGGAGGCCGTTTTGGTTGACGACCTGGGCCTGGAGCATGAGGCTGCCGCCATCGGCGGTGACGCGGCCGAAGTTGTCCACGGAACCTTGCGGCAGCGTGACGGCAGCGCTGAGGCCGCGGCCATCGGGTGACTCGCTCACGAGGACGCTCTGGCCGGCCGCGAGGTCCACGGTGCCGCCGGGGGCGTTGAGACTGCCATGGTTCTCGATATTTTCGGCGATGAGAAAGAGGGATTTGCCAGAGCCGACCTGGATCTGTCCGTAATTGACGATGCTGGCGAGCGGCGGCAGGCCGGTGAATTTCCATGCGGCGGCGGACCCGAAATCGGGCGGGAGAGGCGCGGTGGTGGCCAGGAAACTGCCGCCGACGCTGACCATGGAATTGGGGCCAAAATAGAAGCCGCCGGCATTTTCCAAGATGACGGTGCCATTGGCCTTAAGGCTGCCAAAAATCTGGGAGGGATTGGCGCCGCCGATCACGTTGAGGACGACGGAATTGGCGGAGGGCTGCAAAAAAGCGGTGGTTTCGCCGGGGCCGATGTTGAAGCTCTGCCAATTCAGAATGGCGGCCTGGCTGACGGCGATGTTGAGCTGCGAGCCGATTTGCTGGGCGGTGGCGTGGCCGGCGGCCACCGACATGCCGGTGGGATTGGCGTAGAGGCGGGTTTGGCGAAGCGTGGCGAGCAGCGCGACAAACAGGCAGAGCCATTTTCGCGCGCGCAAGGCGCGGTGCGGATTCGCAGTGATGAACCGCGGCCGCCGGATGGACTTTTTTGCAAAAGGATTTGAGGCACTCATGGGCTTTAGAATTGTGCTCCGATGGCAAAGTAAACCTGGGCATCGCCGGCGGTGGTGATGGGAGTGTTTTCCAAGGCCCAAGCCAAGGTGAGGCGGGCGTCGAAATGCTGGCCGATGGTGAGGAAAAAGCTCACGCCGGTGCCCCATTCGGAATAGGTGAAATCGGCGGTGCTGGTGGCGGAGACGGGGCGATCAATGAGCGTGGCCTGGCCATAATCCATGAACCAGGAGCAGCGCAGTTGGGCGGGCGTGTAGCCGTCTTCAGTGGGGAAATTGCCGATGACGATGGCCGGGGCGCGGAGATCGAACATGGCCCGCCAGCCGTCGTCGCCATAAATTTCGCCCTGCTGGTAGCCGCGGACGCCGCTGGTGCCGCCGAGGGCGAACTGCTCGTTGTTGATGAGCGGGGCGCTGGACCATTGCCCGTTGACGTTCACCACGGCCGACCATTCGCCGAAGAGCTTCTGCTCGCGCGCGAGGCCGGCGTTGACGGTGGTATAATTGCCGCCGGCGCCGGGGGCCCCGGCGACGACCTGGAAATTGGTGCGGGAGGAGGCCAGCGGGGCAAGAAAGACGCTTTGGGAAAAGCTGAAGGCGGAACTGCCCCAGTTATCCGGCCGCGACCCGGACCAGCCGTAGTTCAACGGAATGTAATCGAGCTCAGCGCGGGTGTTGGAGGGCAGCGTGATGGTTTTGTTCGTGATGAGGAAGATGTTTCCCAAGGCGTCCTGGCCGTAGAGGTTGAAGAAGGTCAAGTTCGTGGAAAACGTCGGGGCTTCGTATCGTTTGAAATCCGCGCCGAGCGTGAAGGCTGAATGCACGTTGGCCAATACGGGCAGGGGATAGGTAAACTTGGCGCCGACGTTGTCGTCGTAAGTAAAGTTCTGTTCGGTGGACTGGGTGCGAATGCCGGCCAGGGTGTTGGTAAAGACAACCGCCAGGGGGCCGTAGCGGATGGGCGTGGCGGAGGCGGAACGGGACGCGTAAAGGGTGAGATCGGGGTGGCCGGTGGGCGGCGGCAGGTTGAATTGATGCGCGGTCTCATCGTAGCCGAAGGTGGGCGGCTGGCTTTCGATGTTTTCCCGCTCGCCGTGATCGAAACCCAGCGGGAGACGATAAAATGCGCTGTAACTGGTGACGAGCGGCTGGTCGTAGAAATTGACGCTGCCGGCGGGCTTGTAGGCTTGGGGGGAGAAATTGTAATCGAAGCCGATCTGGTGTTCGAGCTGCCAGAGGTTGTCGTATTCGACGGCGGCATCAATGCGCAAGAGGGGGGTGTCGGGCTGGGACTTGTCATTCACTTCAACGCGGCCGTGGAGAGGCAGGCGGTCTTTGACGTTGAGAGTGAGCTCGGTGGTGCCGGGGTCGGACCCGGGGGCGATGACCGGATAGATCTGGCGGTCGCGGCTGGCATTGGCCTGGTCCAACTCCGGCTGAAACCACTTGTTGTTGATCAGAATGTTTGTGGTGAGACTGGGGAGAGAGCGGCGGATATTGGCGTCGGTGAAATAGCGATTGCCGTGAATGATGATTTTGCTCAGGCGGCCCTCGGTGACTTTCACCTGCACGATGCCGTTGGTCAGTTTCTGCGGGGGCAGGGTGACGCTGATGGTGGGATAGCCAAGATCGTGATAGCGCATCTGCAACCGGATGAGGCCTTCGCGCAGACGTGAGAAATCCACATTGGTGCCGGTATAATTGGTAAGCATGCCGAGTTCGGCCGGCGGCAGCACGGTGTTGCCCTCGACATGGAAGCCGGAGATTTTCAATCCTTGGGCGGGGGGCTTTGCCGGGGCTGAACTGGCATTGGTCTGGCCATAGACGACGCTGGTGAATGCAGCCAGAAGGATGGTTAACGGCCAGAATCTCATTTGCTGTGGTTGACCTCTCGACAAATTGATTTCGGTAAAGGCGGGGCCGGCAAAACCGGCCCCGCCGTGAATGTTCGCAGGATTACGTCATTGATTGCGGACGACCCGGAAGAAGCCGGCGGCATCGGCTTCAGAGTAGTTCAAAGAATTGGTATTGCCGTCGCCGACGAGCGCGCCGCCGACCGGGGACCAAGTGATGGAATTACCGAGTTCGGTGCTGTAGAGCAGCGAATAGTCGCCGCCCAGGGCGGTGCTGAAACTGACCGTGCTGATGGCGCCGGATCGGGTGATGCCCGTGACCACCGGCGTGGGCGGGCCGGCCGTGAATGTCAGGTTGCCGCTGGCGTCAATGGTGAACGTGCCGATGTAGGCATCGAGCGGCTTGACGGCGGCAGTGCTGGAAGCCACGGCGAGGAAGCCGACGGAGGCCGGAGCAACGCTTTCCACCGTAAAGGGGGCGAAACCGCCGAACTGGGCAAGCCAGTCGGCATAAGTGAGCCCCTGCGAGCCGGCGGCCACGTAACCGCCCGAAGAAACGATGCTGTCGTAAGACAAGATCGAAGACGGCGGAAACGAATAGAAGGCGGCTTGTTGGCTGGCCGGGAGGTAAAGTCCGGGCCGCGTGCCGATGGAATTGATCCGGGACCAGAGTCCCTGCCAGACGGACGGGGAGACGTCGTAAGCCGTGTTGTAAGGCTCCACGCCGTTGAACCACAAGGTCTGGGGCAGGGCGGCGCTGAGGTAGGCGGTGGGACTCGGATTGGTGGGGCTGGTGGCAGCCACGAGCACCACGCTGACACCCGTCAGGTCCGAACCGTACACCGCCTGCACTTGGCTCAGGTTCCAGCCCGTGACGGTGGTGGTATAACCATTGGTTTTGCCGAGGAAGTTCGCGACGCTGCCAAGGTCGAACTCGACGTCGTTGTTGGGACTGGGAAAGGTGTTGGGCAATTCACTTTCGCGAAAGATGAGCAACACGTCACCGTCGTTATAGGTCCAGGCGCGGGCCGCAAACGCGGGGAGCAAGGCCAGGGCGGCGAGAGACAGTTGGAGAATTCTTTTCATAGGCCTGGGGCGTTGATTTGCTTGCCGAGTCAGTTCTGCCAAGTAATGGGGCCACCGTCGAAGGCGCGCTGCACGCGCAATTGCGGGTAGGCCACAAAGCTGTTCGTAAAAATGGAACTGTACGAACTGTTGAACTGGGACGTGGCGTTGGTGACGCCGTAGAGCAGGTTGGTGATGACCGCCAACTGCGCCGGCGTGGGCGCACCCGGACCGGAACTCTGCCAGTAATAATGCTCGTAGCCCCACAGCGGATAGTTGCCATAGATGATGTTCGAGACCGTCAACGAACTCCCTTCGTAGGCCAGCGCGATGTTCGTCTTTACATCCTGCAGGGCCACGGTGCCAATCGCATTAGGGATGGTGTTGACGAGGATGCGAATGGTTGAGCCGCTGCTCTGTCCGCCGTTGGGATCCAAGACCGGCTGGCCAAGGCCATTGGTGGTGAAAGTGGCGAGGGTGCCGGTGAAATAAATATTGGCGTCGGTTTCGGTGCGTACGGCGGAGGCGGTGTTGCGCCCGACGAGATAGACGGAGTCGTTCGTGTACAAGCCGCCGATGTAAGCGGAATGGAAGTTCGGGCCCGCCGAACCTTCGAGGTAAGCCGCCTGCCGTTGCGTGAGGTTGGATACCGTGAGCAGTCCCGGAGCCAGGCTCGTCAGCGGGCTTTTAATGAAGGCGTAGGGCGCGATCAGGGATTTCACCTCGGCGAACGGAGCCGAGCTCAGGCCCACGGCTTCCGGCGTGGTGCTGGAAATGACGAGGGTGGGCACGTTGGCGTTGCCCTGCGCGTTGGTCTCCACGTTTCCGTAGGTGATGTCCTGAAGCCCGCCCACGGCGCCGTTGAGGATGAAGTCGAGCTGGACGTTGGGGCTGCTGCCGGGAAGGCTCGCCAGATAGCCCTGGAACGACCGCACGGTGGAACTGGAAGTGGCGCCGACCAGCTTGACGGTG
Source organism: uncultured Bifidobacteriaceae bacterium (assembly GCA_964532525.1). Taxonomy (GTDB): domain Bacteria; phylum Verrucomicrobiota; class Verrucomicrobiia; order Limisphaerales; family UBA11358; genus UBA11358. The sequence goes on along the minus strand of CAZHIM010000040.1, from coordinate 16,050 downwards.
CCGGCCCCGCCGAAGAAGTTGGTGACCTGGTTCCAAACCCAGGCGGAGCTGGCGTTGCCACCGGAGATGACAACTTCAGTGAGCGACTGGGCGCGTGATGAGTTGACGGACGCCAGGCCTGCAAACAGCAGGCTGGCGACAATAATTTTTGGACTGAATGTTTTCATGTTTTTGTTTGGTATGGTGGTTGCCAAGAACCTCCGGTGGTCCGGTCAGTCCGGGTTAATTGTCAATTAGGGAATGAACCTCGCTCTTTTCGCGTGGGTAAATTATTTGGGAGCCAGCAGGCTGGAGATGTCGTCGGAATCGGTGCTGATATCGGCGAAGAGCCACGTCGAGAGGTAGCGCTCGCTGGAGGAGGGGACGATGGCGACGATGGTTTTGCCCCGGTTTTCGGGGCGTTTGGCGAGCTCGAGGGCGGCCCAGACGGCGGCGCCGCTCGAAATCCCGATGGGGATGCCGTCGAGCTGGTTGACCTCCTTGGAAATGGGGCCGGAATCATCCTCCGAAACCTTGATGACTTCGTCCACGATTTTGGTGTTGAGATTCTCGGGAATGAAACCGGGTCCGATGCCCTGAAGCTTGTGGGGGCCGGGCTTGCCGCCGGAAATTACCGGGGACTTGGCGGGCTCAACGGCGATGGCTTTGAATCCGGGTTTCAATTTCTTGATGACCTCGGCGATGCCCGTAATCGTGCCGCCGGTGCCGACGCCGGCGACCAGGAAGTCCACCTTGCCATCGGTGTCGCGCCAGATCTCCTGGGCGGTGGTTTTGCGATGGATCTCGGGGTTGGAGGGATTGGAGAACTGCTGGAGCACGACGCTGTTGGGGATTTGCTGGCGCAGTTCTTCGGCCTTGGCGATGGCGCCCGGCATGCCCTTGGCGCCTTCGGTGAGCACGAGTTTTGCGCCGAGGATTTTGAGCAGCTTGCGACGTTCGATGCTCATCGTCTCGGGCATGGTGAGAATGAGAGAAAGGCCCTTGGCGGCGGCGACGAAGGCCAGGGCGATGCCGGTGTTGCCGCTGGTGGGCTCGATGAGGACGGTGCCGGGGTTGATCCGGCCGGATTTCAGGGCGTCCTCAATCATCGCCACGCCGATGCGGTCCTTGACGCTGGAGAGGGGATTGAAGAATTCCAGTTTGAGCAGCACGTCGGCCAGGGCGCCGTGTTTTTTGGCGGTGCGGTTCAGCCGCACGAGCGGAGTGTTGCCGATGGTTTCAGTGATGTCGTTGAATATATGTGCCATAATTTTGTTTATTTATTTGCCGGATAGATCTGATCGAAAATTCCGCCGTCGGCAAAATGGACCTGTTCGGCCTGTTGCCAGCCCCCCGCGATTTCGCTCACCGTAAACAGCTCCACCGGTTTGAAGCGGTCGGCGTATTTCGCGAGCATGGCCTGATTTTTCGGGCGGAAATGATATTTGGCGGCGAGTTCCTGGCCGGCATCGCTGTACAGGAACTCCAGATAGGCGCGGGAAACGGCTTCCGTATGGTGGCGTTCGACGTTGCGGTCCACCCAGGCGACGGGGTTTTCACCGAGGATGCTGGCCGGGGGCGCGACCACCTCGAAGGCTTCGTTGGGGAAGTTGGTCTGGATCTGCGCGGCCTCGTTTTCGAATGTGAGCAGCACATCGCCGATGCCGTGGCCGGCGAAGGTGATGGTGGCGCCGCGTCCGCCGGTGTCGAGGACAGGCACGTGGGCAAAGAGCTGCCCCACGAATTTGCGTGCCCGTTTCTCGTCACCGGCGGATTTCTTCAGCGCGTATCCCCACGCCCCCAGATAAGCATAGCGTCCGGTGCCGGAAGTTTTGGGATTGGGAATGATATCCGAGACTTCGGGGCGGACCAAATCGTCCCAATCCTTGATGTGCCGGGGGTTGTCCTTGTGAACGACAAAAACGATGGTGGAATTGTAGGGCACGCTGTGGTTGGGCAGCCGGGTGGCCCAGTTGCGGGGCAGCAGCCGCGCGCGGGAGAACAGGAGATCTATGTCGGCCGGCTGGTTCATGGTGATCACGTCGGCTTCGAGACCGGCGATGACGGCCTGGGCCTGTTTGCCGGCGCCGTCATGCGACTGATTTACAATCACCGTGTCCCCGGTTTTGGCTTTCCAATCGGCGGCGAAGGCAGCGTCCACATCCTGGTAAAATTCCCGGGTGAGGTCGTAGGAGACGTTCAGGATTTTGACGTCGGCGGCGGGCGCGGCGGCGGCCGCCAGCAGGCAGGCGGCGAGCAACGGACGGACGGCGTTAAAAACGGGATGCGACATGGGGCGGCGGCGGTCAGGCTTCGGGACGGGATTCGTTTTTATCCAAGCGAACGCGTTCGGTGCGCTCAATTTGGATGACGCGGGAATCGTGGACAATGATCTCCACAACGCCGTAGCGGAGAGACTTGACGTGCTGGACCACCAGATCCACCCATTTGAGATCATTGGTGGCAGGGACCGGTGCTTTCGGCTGAATCTGACTCATATTAATAACGATTTATACTGTCGTATTTACGTTCAAAAAAAATCAAACCGCTGCGGCAAAAAAGGATGTTGAACAAACTTCAACGTCCGCCTTCCGCCATATCAACTTAAACACGATATGTTGAGTCGTATATTTCAGCAAAGCGCGGGTCATGTCAAGGGAAATTCTGACTTTTTTAAGAGAATTCGTGGCGTCTATCAAACCCGGCGATTCCACGGAAGCTTGGCCAGGAGAAGCCCCATGCCGCAATAATCCGTGATGCCGGCAAAGACGAGACCGGCGCCAACGAAAGCGGCCAGCGCAAAGAAAGCGGGGTGAACGAACCAGCCCAAGAGCACCCCGATTAGTACGAGTGACCCAGCCGTGATTCGCACCTGACGTTCGAGGCTGATGACGTTGGTCTGGCCGCGGGTGACCGGGAGCTGGGCGTCAATCCAGGCGAAGGTTCCACCGGAGACGACGACTGGCTGGGCGAAGCCTTCGCGGCCGAGTATCCCGGCGGCTTTGGTGGCGCGCTGGCCGCTGCGGCATAGGAGATAAACCGGCTGGTCTTTTGAAAAGGGCAGGGCGGCCGGTTGCAGTTCGTCCAGCGGCACATTGCGGGCCTGGGGCACATGGACGGCGGCGAATTCCACCGGGGTGCGAACATCCAACAGGGCAAGCGCCGGTTGTTGCGCAAGGAGGGTTTGGAGTTCGGCGGGAGAGACGGTCGTCATAGAATCACTTCTCATTTTGCCGCCGGCTTGAAGCGGAGGGATGAATCCAAGCTTTCATGCAACAATCGCACGGAGGCCACCAAGGTGGCGACGTCTGCGGGCTGGGCGGTGAAGGCCCGGGCGGGCTCGGAACCCGCGGCAGCGCGGGCACCGGCGGCCACGACCGCCGTCAGCGAGGCGTCCACCAGGCCGGCCTTGATGAAATGCGTTTGAAACTGGGCAAAGGTCTCCGCGTCGTTCTTGGGCTGGGCGTGCTGGACGATGAGCAACGCATGGGCGGCGGCGAGTGCGGCGGCGTAAAGCCGTCCGGCTTCCTGCGCTTCGCGGGCGTTGGCGAGATCCACTTCGATCAGGTCGAAGACGCCGGCACTGCATTCGCCCTGGCCGCGCCCGGCCAGCGAGAACAAGGTGTTGGCATCCCAATCGCAATAGAATTCCCGATGACTGGCGATGGACGGAACGCGCTGGTGGCGGCCGAGGATTTCCGTGGCGACCTTGACCCCGTCGTCGTCCACGAACTCGTGAAAGTCGGCGGCGTGGGCTGAATTCTTCCAAGCGGATAGCAATTCACGGGCGAACGCGGGTGCGTTTTTGGCCGGGACGGCGCCGAGGTTGGTGCCGAGGCGGGATCGGCCCTGGCCGAGACGTCCGCCCAATTGGACGGCATAGTAGGGCACCAGGTTTTCTCCCACGCGCCGCGCGGCGCCGGAGAGCCCGAGGTTGGCAATGGGATGGCGGCCGCAGCAGTTGGGGCAACCGCTGATATGAAGGGAAAAATCGCCAAGGCTGTCCAAGTCGAGGCCGCTGGTCGTCAGCTCGTGACGGATGGCTTTGGCCAGGCCGCGCGAAAGGCAGATGCCCAGCCGGCAGGTGGCGGCGCCGGCACACGCCACGAGATTTCGCAGGATGGGCGGCTCGGGGTTGGCGAGGCCGAGGGCGGCTAGTTTTTCGTGAACGTCGGGCAGCTCGGCGGCGGTGATCCAGCGGAGTCCCACGTTTTGCGATTGCGTGGCCCAGAGCGCGTGGTCGCCATGAGCGGCGGCGAGGTCGGCAAGGGCCATGGCCTGGCTGGCGGGGAGGTCGCCCAGCGGCAGGGAGACGCGGACGAGATGAAAGCCGGGCTGTTTTTGCGGCGCCACATTGGCGGCAAACCAACGGCTGAATTCCGCCGAAGAATTGGCGGCGGCGGCCGGGCCCGCGGGAGCGGCCGGTTGCGGGAGCGGGCGGATGGTCAGCGGCGCGGGCTGCGTGGCGCGGAGGGCGGCGAGCTCCGCCGCATACAATTCACGGAACTTCGCCAAGCCGATTTTCTCGACGAGAAAGCGCAACCGGGCGAGGTGTTTGTTTTTGCGGTCGCCGTTTTTGTCAAAGACACGTTTGATGGCTTCGGCGACGATCCAGGCGTCGGCGGCGGGAATAAAATCGTGGAGCACACTCCCGAGCCGGCTTTGCCACCCATGCCGCCGGCCACGTAAACGGCAAAACCCGCGGCGCCATTCTGTTTGCGCGCAATGAAACCGAGGTCCTGAACCGTGGCGCCGCAACAATCCTTTCCGCAGGCGGCAAAGGCGAGCTTGTACTTGCGGGGCAACTGGAGGGAGAGCGGGTCGGCCAGCAGGCGTTCGGTCGCGGCAATGGCCTGGGGCTCCACGTCGAAGATCGCGTCGGAGCAGACGGCGGAATCCGGGCAGGCGACGATGTTGCGAACGGTGTTACCCCCGCCACCCTTGGTGGAAAGGCCGGCCTCGGCCAGGGCGCGCTGGGCGGGGATGATTGAGGCCAGCGGCACGCGGTGGATCTGGAATTCCTGGCGCGTGGTGATATGCAGGATGCCGTTGCCGAACTTTTCCGAAACCCGGGCCAGACAGCGGAGGTCTGACGGTGAAACCCCGCCGGCGGGAAAGCGGACGCGCAGCATGTAATTGGAATTTTCGCGTTGCTCGTAAACGCCGAGAGGCACCCGGATGGCGCGAAACTGGCCCTCGGTGATCTGCCCGGCCTGGAACCGGGTGACCACAGCTTGAAATTCATCGAGTTCGGCCTTCGCGGTGGGGGAAACCCGGAAGGTCCAGACGGCATTTGACTGACGGTTCATAATAATTATATACGCACTTATACAGTCGTCTTTACAGGGTTAAAGTTAAGCCGAAGGGCCGCCGGTGTCAAATGGACAACGGCAAAAGCAGCAACTAATTATTGACATTCAGCGAGCATGTGTGGACAATAAAAGTAAGACAAATGACAAGAAATGGGCGGATGTTTTTGAAGTTAAAGACTATACAACAAGTCGTCATTAGGAATTGCCGGCCGTGGCAGCATCACGGAAACGGCGAAGAAACTCCCGCCAGACAACTGGGGGAAACAAACAAACAAGTCAAACCATGGCAGCGGTCTGACCGGATAACCGGAGGGTTGGCTGGAAAGGAATAGCAAAATGAAAACCGGTTATCAAAGAACGAAAGCAGGGGAGCGGCAGGACCGCTCGGCGATCTATCTGACAGGGCTGCTGCTGGTGGCGGGAGTTGGCGCGCGCGCAGACGACCAGACTCAAATCCAAACGCAAACGACCAACGCCCCGGCCGCCGCGGTGACGACGACCGCGCCGGCCGCCAGCCCCAGCGAGAAAGGCGACCCGTTGCCGCTGCACCAAATTGAAGGCAGCGGCGGCATTTTTTCAACCTTGTCGGCTTACATTGTGAATCCGCCGCGGAACGGGGAATGGCTGGGGCGGCCGAGCGTGGGTTTTGCCTACGTGAACCTGGGAAACGACCGGGACTTGGAATCGCTCACGATCACGGAGTCGCCATTGCCGCGGCTGGAACTGGGGTATGGCTGGAACCGCCTGGGTTTGGGAGATTTGCCGCTGGCGCTAAACAACGCGCTCGGAGGGTATAACGGTCCGAACAGCGTGCAGTTGCACAATTTCAATGCGCGGTACCAATTGGTGAAGGAAAATGAATTCGACCAGAAGTGGCTGCCGGCGCTGACGGCCGGGGTGCATTACAAATACAACGACGACATCAGCGACGTGAACAATGCGGCGGGGGGAGCGCTGACGGCCCACGGCATATCGTATGACAACGCGGCGGATTTCACCCTCTACGCGTCGAAGCTGTTCACGCAACTGCCGCGGCCGGTGCTGGTGGAGGCCGGCGGGCGGGCGACGCGGGCGGTCTGGGACGGGCTGGGCGGTTTCACGAGCGGCTACAATTTCGTCTTTGAAGGCAACGTCGTGGTGTTTGTCACCGACAAGATTTTGCTGGCGGCGGAATACAAGCAGCAACCGGACAGTTACGCGCCGATCGGCAACTTGGTGCGGGCGGAAAGCGACTGGTGGACGCTGGATGCGGCCTATGTGGTGAACAAACACCTGACATTGGCGGTGGGTTACGGACACTTCGGGAACGTGTTGAATCACCAGGCAGACGGGGTGTGGGGCATCACGACGAAATGGGAATTTTAAACAAACAACTCAAGCCGGGAGCGGCGGATGAGACTGGACGGCCGGCGGATCATTCGCACTTTGCCGTTGACATCCACCGCCTCCGAGCTTGGAATAAACCAATAGTATAAAACAAAAGAGTAAAACATGAGCACATCATACAAACATTTGGCCACGACGGCATTGCATGCCGGGCAGGTGCCCGATCCGACAACGGGAGCGCGCGCGGTGCCGCTGTATCAGACGACTTCGTACGTTTTCAAGAACACGGAGCATGCAGCCAACCTGTTTGCGTTAAAGGAATTTGGCAATATTTACACGCGGATCATGAATCCGACGACCGACGTTTTTGAGCAGCGCATGGCGGCAATCGAGGGCGGCACCGGCGCGCTCGCGGTGGCGTCCGGCGCGGCGGCCATCACTTATGCGCTGCTGACCATCACGGAGCTGGGCGACGAGGTGGTGGCCGGAAACAACCTTTACGGCGGCACCTATGCGTTGTTCAACCACACCTTTCCAAAGCTGGGCCGCACGGTGAAATTCGTGAATTCGCGCGACCCGGAAGCGTTCCGCAAGGCGATCACGAACAAGACCCGGGCGCTGTACGCCGAAACGGTGGGCAATCCCAAGCTGGACGTGCCGGATTTCGAGGCGCTGGCCAAGATCGCGCATGAAGCGGGCGTGCCGCTGATCATTGACAACACGGTGGGCGCGGGGCTGGTGCGGCCGATTGATTACGGCGCGGACATCACGGTCATCTCCGCCACGAAGTATGTGGGCGGCCACGGCACGAGCATTGGCGGCGTCATCGTGGATTCGGGCAAGTTCAAATGGAACAACGGCAAATTCGCCGAATTCACGACGCCCGATCCAAGCTATCACGGGCTGGTTTACTGGGACGCGCTCCACAACGTGCCCGGCATGGGCAACGTGGCGTTCGTGATCAAGGCACGCGTGACGTTGTTGCGGGATGTGGGGGCGGCACTGAGCCCGTTCAACGCGTTCTTGTTCATCCAAGGATTGGAGACGCTGCCGTTGCGCCAGAAGCAACACTCGGCCAACGCGCTGGACATCGCGCGCTGGCTCACGAAGCATCCGCAGGTGAGCTGGGTGACGTATCCCGGCCTGCCGGGCGACCCGAACCACAAAGTGGCGGCCAAGTACCTCAAGCGCGGCTTCGGCGGCCTCGTGGGCTTCGGCGTCAAGGGCGGCCTGGAAGCGGGCAAGAAGTTCATCAACTCGGTCAAGCTGCTCTCGCACCTGGCAAACATCGGCGACGCGAAGAGCCTGGTGATTCACCCGGCTTCAACGACGCATTCGCAATTGTCGCCGGCGGAACTGGAGGCCACGGGCGCGACGGCGGATTACATCCGGCTGTCGGTCGGGCTCGAGGACGTGGAGGACATCGAGGCCGATATAGACCAGGCCTTGCGGGCGGCGGCGAAATAAAATGGGAGCTGAGCATGTCAGCATCCTGGACGGCGACCTGCAAGACCAGCAGGTCGCCGGCTACCAGTCGGCCTTGGGCGTGACGCGGACCACGACGGTCACGCTGCCGGGCATTCAGACGCAGTCCGGGTTCAAGTTCGATACGGTGGACGTGAACTTTCTGACCTTGGGAAAGTTGTCGCCGGCGCGGGACAACGCGATCCTGGTCTGCCACGGACTTTCCGGCAACGCGCATGTGGCGGGCAGCGACCCGCAGACGGGGCGCCCGGGGTGGTGGGATTTGCACGTGGGGCCGGGCAAGGCGATTGACACGGACAAGTTTTATGTGATTGCCAGCAACACGTTGGGCGGGTGCAGCGGCACGACGGGGCCGGGTTCCATCAATCCGCGCACGGGCAAGCCGTTTGGCATGACCTTCCCGCGCGTGACGATCCGGGACATGGTGCGGGTGCAGGCAGCGCTGCTGGATCACTTGGGCATCGAGAAATTGTTTGCGGTCGTCGGGGCGTCCATGGGGGGCATGCAGGCGCTGGCGTGGGCGGTGGATTGGCCGGCGCGGACGCGGATTTGCATTCCCATTGCCACCTGCACGGCGCACAGCGCGATGCAGATTGCATTTAATGAAGTCGGCCGCCGCGCGATCACGGCGGACCCGGACTGGAATGGCGGCGAATATTCGGAATCGTGTTTTCCCTCGCACGGGCTGGCGGTGGCGCGAATGGTGGGACATGTGACCTATTTGAGCGAGCTGGCCATGACGCGGAAATTCGGCCGGCGCCGGCAGGCGAACGCCACCGACGGCAACCAGTTCTCGGTGGAGAGCTATCTGGACCACCAGGGCAGCAGTTTCGTGAAGCGGTTTGATCCGAATTCCTACCTGTATCTGACGCGGGCGCTGGATGAATTCGACTTGTTCGGGAACACGGCGCCGACGGAAGTGCTGCGGGGGATGCAGGTGCGTTTCCTGGTGATTTCGTTTTCATCGGACTGGCTGTATCCGCCGGCGCAATCGCGCGAGCTGGTGCGGCAGTTGAAGCGGGCGGGGATTGCGGTGACCTACCTGAATTTGGAGACGGACTACGGCCACGATTCATTCCTCATCGAGAACCCACCGTTCGCGCACGTCCTGGGGAATTTTTTGAACGGCGGACATGCACACAAGCCGAATCCGGCCGGGGCCGCTGTGTTGGGCGAGGGAATTTGAAATGAACCAGGGCGTTTACGAAACGGTGGCACAGTGGATTCCAGAGAAATCCCGGGTGCTGGATTTGGGCACCGGCGACGGGGCCTTTTTGGAGCGGCTGATTCAAGGCCGGCGGGTCGTTGGGGAAGGCGTGGAGAAGGATGCCGCGCTGGTGGGACGCTGCGTGGAACGCGGCTTGGTGGTGCACCAAGGGGACATCGCGGATGGCCTGGATCAATACGCCGACGGGACGTTCGATTTTGTGCTGCTGTTGGGGACGTTTCAGGAGTTGCTGGAACCGGCGGAGATCATTCACGAAGCCTTTCGCGTGGGCCGTCAGATCATCGTTTCCTACAGCAACTTCGCCCATTACCGGGTGCGGCTGCAGCTCCTGTTCTGGGGACGCACTCCGTTGACGCGGTCGCTGCCGGCGCCGTGGTACCGCACGCGGAACCTGCATTTCCTGTCGGTGGCGGATTTCGAAACCTTTTGCCGGGACGAAGCCTTTGAAGCGACGCGGCAGGCTTTCTTCAGCGGGGGACATCGAATTCAATACCTGCCGAATCTCCGGGCGGAGACGGCGGTGTGCCTGTTGCATTCCACCGGGCCGGCGAAACGATAAGGGGGGGGCGACGGAAGATCCGGCGGAAGTCAGCCGTGCTCTTACGAGGCACGGCCACGAGGCTTAATCCACGGAGGGCAGGGCCCAATCGAGGTTTCGGAGTTGTTCGCGGATTTTTCGGCGCTCGTAGCGGTGCGCGGAGGACTTCACGGCGGAACGAACGGACAGCAATTTGCGTGCGATCTCCGCGGCCACATATTCGGCCGGTTTTTGATTCAGCGGTGTTTTCATACGTGCGGGTGGGATGGCGGGCAGCGACCCGGACCTTTCCAGGCGGGAGACGGCAGGGGGCTGGCCGCGCTTTTTAGGAATTGACATATTCAACAGTTTAAATGAAACCTCCAGTAGTCCGGTGGGCCGGTTGCAAGCAATACCAATCGGCTGCAAGCGTTCAGAATTTAACATAAATAACGACCGTGTCAATAGATGTTTTACAAGAATTGGTCTGACCATCAGGAGAGAATGCAGGTTATCGCACAGTGATTGCGGGGTACCTTCAGTATTTAGCTTGTAAATTCTTCACGCCAGGCAATCTTATTGATTGACTAAAAGACAACTAGGTTTATCGTTTTTACATGCGAATATCCAGAAAGACCGATTACGCATTGCGCGCGTTGTTTACCTTGGTGGACCACTACGGGGGGTCGCCGATACCGATTCGGGAACTGGCGCGGCGCAATGACGCGCCGAAGCGCTTTCTTGAGCAAATCATGCTGGCGCTGAAGTCGCAGGGGTGGGTGGACAGCTCGGCGGGGATTCGGGGCGGATATTTTCTGGCCAAGCCACCAACCCGCATCACGATGGGCGAGGTGGTGCGGCATTTCGACGGCATCATCGCCCCGATAGATTGCGTTTCGGTCACGGGATACAAGCGGTGTTCGCAGGAACCGGTTTGCCGGTTCCGCCGGGTCTTCTTCGAGGCGCGAAACTACGTGGCGAGCCTGATGGACCAGGCCACCCTGGCGGACGTGGCCAAGGGAAGGCCGGTGACCAAGCAGGAGGTCGGCAACGTGGAATTCATCGGCGGGGAGGGAATTTAAATCTGATTGAAAACGGTCGGTGGACACGGCACATTTAGGACTGCTATGCAATCTGTGTTTACCGGACCTGTTTATGTCGTGCGCGACAATATTGACACCGACCAGATCATTTCGGCGCAATATTTGAACCTGGTGCCGACGATTCCCGAGGAGTACGAGAAGCTGGGCAGCTATGCCCTCGCCGGCCTGCCGGAGTCGCTGTACGCCACGCGCTTCGTGAAGGAGGGTCAGTTGGACAGCGAATACCCGATTGTGGTGGCGGGACGGAATTTCGGCTGCGGCAGCTCGCGCGAGCACGCGCCGATTGCCATGGGTTCGGCCAAGTGCCGGGTGGTGCTGGCGGAGAGCTTTGCGCGCATCTTCTTCCGCAATTGCGTGGCCACCGGCGAATTGTATCCCTGCGAAATGATCGAGCGGCTCTGCGATGAGCTCAAGACGGGCGACGTGGTGACCGTGGACTTGGATAAATGCACGGTGACCGTCAAGGCGACGGGCAAGGTCCACAGCTTCAAGCCGCTCGGCGACGTCCGCCCGGTGGTGGACGCGGGCGGAATTTTCAATTACGCTCGCCAGACGGGGATGATCGCGAAGTAGCCCCGCGGCCGTTCGGTCACCAAATCACCGCGCGTTTTTCGGGCGGCAGCCACATGGGGCTGCCGGGCGGGATGTGGAAGGCGTCGTAAAATTCCTGGACGTTCAAGAGCGGGCCATAGGCGCGGAATCTCCCGGGCGAATGCGGGTCCACAGTGACGAGCCGTTGCGCCTCGGCGTCGCGGATATTCGTCCGCCAGACTTGGGCGAAGGAGATGAAGAAACGCTGCTCCGGCGTGAAGCCGTCAATCGGCTGGCGCTTGGCCGGATCCTTGGCCAGCACGCGTTGCAAGGCTTCGTAGGCGATGTGAACGCCGCCGAGATCGGCGAGATTTTCCCCGAGCGTGAGCTTGCCGTTGACATGAATGGTGGGCAAAGGCTCAAAGGCGTTGTATTCATCCACCACCAACTGCGCGCGGGCATCAAATGCCTTGGCGTCGGCTTCCGTCCACCAGTCGTGCAGGTTGCCATCGCCGTCGAATTTGCGGCCCTCGTCGTCATAGCCGTGGGTCATTTCGTGGCCGATGACGACACCAATGGCGCCGTAATTCACGGCGTCATCCAAGGTCAGGTCGAAGAACGGGGGCTGCAGGATGCCGGCGGGGAAGACGATTTCATTGCCCGAGGGATTGAAGTAAGCGTTGACGGTTTCCGGGGTCATCTGCCATTCGGTGCGGTCCACGGGCTTGCCCACGCGGGCGATGTGGCGGCGGGACTCGAAGACGGCGGCGCGGCGGATGTTGCCGAGCAGATCATCGCGGCGGATCTGGATGGCTGAGTAGTCGCGGAACTTGGCGGGATAGCCGATCTTCTGGGTGAAGCGGGCGAACTTGGCCAGGGCCTTGGCGCGGGTGGGCTCAGTCATCCAAGTGACCCGTTCCAGGCGGTCGTGGAAGACGCTCTTCAAATTCTCGACGAGATCGTTCATGCGGGCGCGGGCTTCCGGGGGAAAGTATTGCTCCACGTATAGCTGGCCGAGGGCTTCGCCGATCGTGCCATCAATCATGCGGGCGCCGCGGCGCCAGCGGGGCTCGGGCTGCGGCTGGCCGCTCAGCACGCGGCCGTAGAAATTGAAGTTCTCCTCGTCGAACGCGGCCGGCAGATACGGGGCGCTGCTGTGCAGGAGATGCCAGCGGAGATAGACTTTCCAATCGGCGAGGGGGCGTTCTAGGACGAGCCGGTTGACGGCCGTGAAGAACTCGGGCTGACCAACGATTTCATAGGGTGGCTCAACCAGATGGCGGCCGGAAAAATAAACCGGCCACGGGAGCGCGGGGGTTTGGGCGGCCAGTGCCCCGCCCACGAACTTGTTGTAATTCTTGTCGGGGTCGCGGAGTTCCACGCGGGTGCGGGCGGCCTTGGCGAGCTCGGTTTCCAGCGAAATCACGGTGTCTGCGTTGGTGGCGGCGACGGCCGGCGGGTCGCCGAGGAGCGTGAACATTTTGGTGACATGCTGGCGGTACTGTTTGAGCTGCTCCGCGAAATGGTCCTTCAGGTAATAATCACGGTCGGGCAGGGAGAGGCCGGATTGCCCCAACTGCACGGCGTAGATGGAGCTGTTTTTGTCGTCCGGGCTGAAGCTGATGTCGAAGATCCCGTCAATGCCGCGCTGATGGAAATCAGCCAGCAGGGCGAACAGATCCTTGGTGGTTTGCAGGCGGTCAATCTGCTGCAAATCCGCGGCAAGGGGCTGGAGGCCGAGCTTCTCAATCTGGTTGGTATCCATGATGGCGGCGTAGAAATCGCCGACTTCGCGCCGGGGCGAATGGCGCGGCAGCGAGCCACTCTGCAACGCGGCGGCGTCGAGGATGCCATGGATGAGATACCAGTTCCGCTCGGCCAGCTCGGAGAAGGCGGCCCAGCGGGACTTGTCGGGCGGCACCGGATTGTCTTTGAGCCACTGGCCGTCGGCGAAATGGTAAAAGTCCTTGGCGGGATCCACGGACCGGTCCATGTAGGCCACGGAAAAAGCCGGCACGCGGGGCGGTTGGTTGGTGGCGGGCAGATCCCCGGCCAGGGCGGTGGCGGGGAGCAGTGAAAGGCCGGATTTGAGAATAGCATCCATTTTCATGATTTAGCGGCGGCGATACTACGGGCTTTTGCGGAGTTTGTCATCCGGCGGGTTGAATCGCTCCGGCAAATTCATGTTATGACTAAAACTCATACTCATTGACATGCCGGCGGCAAGACCGTTCATGCGCCGGCCCTAATTTTTATGGAGCCGGAAGAACGCCGCCTGGCTGGCGGGGCCCACGGAGAGGAAGATGGCGCCGGCGTTGGTCTGATATTGCGGGGCCGGGACGGAAGTCCAAGCGGACGCGCCGCCGAAGAGGTTGGTGGTGGTTTGCAGGGTCCAGCCGCCATAAGCGGCCGGCCAGGAAACGGATTCCAGGCCGCCGGTGAAGGCAAACGCGAGTGTGGGCACCAGCGGCGTCTGCGAAAGCACCAGCACGCTGTAAGGCCCGATGGTGAGCGCGGCGATGGGACTGCCGGGGGCCGTGGCGACGACGTTCGTGCCGAGGTTCGAGAAATCACTGCTGTAATTGGTGGAGTCGCTGTTGAAATGCACATACCACAAGCCGGCGCGTGGCATCGAGAGCGCATAATTCGTGAAGGCGATGCCGGCGAGATTGGCCACCACCACGACGTCCTGCGTGGGGCCGCCGCTGAACCAGCGTCGGTAGGCGAGGAGCTTGTTGCTGTTATCCTCCAACAGCAGGCTGAACTGGTCGCCTTGCAGTCCCACCACGCCGCCATCAAAGTTGCGGCGCAGGCCAATCATGTCGCGATAGCAATTCACGATGGCGCTGTAGGTGTTCGTTTTGGTCCAATCCACGGGCCGGCTGGTGCTGAATTGCTGGTTCTCGAGCATCTCCTGGCCTTGAAAGATCATGGGCACGCCCAGCCCGGTGAACGTGAGTGCGGCGCCGGCGAGGGAAAGTTTGCGGGCGCGATAGCTGTTGGGCGTGACCGGATCAATGGCGGTCACGAGGCGCACGCCGCTGTTCAGGTCGCCCACGACATCGTGGGATTCCAGAAACGCCACGCGGTTGGAACTGGCGGGGCCACCGAAGCGCTGGTTGTATTCGAGGGCACCGGCGAGCGTGCCCATATTGCGGTCGGCGTCCACGGTGTTGGTGAGGACGGGAGTGACGACGTAGGGATAGGTGGTGTCCCAAGTGGAATCGTAGCCATAGGAATCGTAAACATCCTCGGCGATGCTGAGCTTGCCGGTGTAGTTGGTGTGAATTATCTGGTTGATGGCGAGGATGGCCTGGCCGGCGGCGGGAATGTAGCTGCCGTCGTTGCCATGCATGATCGTATAAGGAGTGTCCCAGCGGAAGCCGTCCACGTGGCATTCATTGAGCCACATGGAGAAATTGTCCTGTACGAAACTGGTCACCTGGTTGCTGCCGAGATTAGGCCGGGTGTCGCCCCAGGGGGTGATTTCCCAGTTGGTATTGGACTCATAGAAGTAGATGCCGCCGCCGCCGAGCGAATTGGTGCCTGCCCAGCCGTCGAAGTTCCACAGATCGAGGTCGCTGGGGCCGTAATGGTTGTGGACAACGTCCAGGATGACGCCGAGTCCGCGGGCGTGGCACGCCAGGACGAACGTTTTGAAGCCGTCGGGGCCGCCATAGCTGTAGTTGTCGGCGGCGAAGATGTCGGCGGGATTGTAGCCCCAGCTCATGGCGCCGGGAAATTCGGAGATGGGCATGACCTCAACGGCGTTGACGCCGAGACTCTTCACGTAATCCAGCCGGTTGGTGGCGTCCAAGAAGGTGGCGGGCGTGGAGCCGCTGGAATTGGGATTGTAAAAGGTGCCGATGTGCAGCTCATAAATCACGAGACCGTTCAAGGCCAGGGACGCCGGGGTGTCGTTGGTCCAATTGAAGAGGGTGGGGTCGTAGATGTAATCGTTGTCACCAGAGCCGCTGCCGGCGTTGACGACTTTGCGGGAGCGGGGATCATGCCGCCAGACGCTGCCGCCGGGGTAATTGAGGTAGTATTTGTATTGCTGGCCGTTGGTGGCGGCCGAGACATCGGCGGACCAGACGCCGTTCCAGACGGCATTGGTCAATTCTTTGCCCAAGGGCGTGGCGGTGGTGGACCAGTTGTTGAATTGGCCCGGGACGTAAACGCTGGAGGCGTCGGGCGCCCAGACGCGGAAGGTGACGCCGGTGCCGGAGGCGTCGTGATAGGGCGTGGCGCCCCAGCCGGGCCGGCTGGATTGAGCCGACGCAAGCAGGACCGATGCGAGCAAGGCGAACAGCAGCGCAGAGATGAGGCGGCGCCAGTGGAACATCGGAAGACGTTGCCACAGTGGCAAATGATGTTCCACTGCATGAACATGCGGAAGGGCAGGGGACCTCCGGGGGGGCGGAGCCGGGCTCCAGAAAGAATTTTGGTAGAGTAGGCAAAGCGAAACCAGACGGATTAAACGGACCGTCGTTGTCGGTTCCGGTGTTTCGCTTCGCCCCTCATCGAACCGAACGGACGGGTTTCCCATATTCGGCTCTCCGAGCTCAT
>CAZHIM010000039.1:0-45452 GCA_964532525.1 uncultured Bifidobacteriaceae bacterium | reverse complement strand
CTTCCCGCCACGCTCTCCAAAAGTTGCCCCGCGACAAGTGATAAATTTAAATCAGGACTTAACCGAGCTGTTTCGTCTTCTTTTTTGGCTTCAGCCTGCTAGACTGTCGGGCTTATGATTCGGGTGGTCCTGTTTGACATTGACGGCACGCTCGTTCACACGGGCGGGGCCGGCACCAAGGCGTTTTCGCAGACGTTCCGCCACGTCTTCGGCCTCAAGGACGGCGTCGAGCGGATGAAATTCGCCGGGCGCACGGACGTGAGCCTGGTGCGGGAGTTTCTCCAGATCCACCGATTGCCCGCGTCGCCGGAAAATTTCCGCCGCTTTTTCGACAATTACGTTTTCTGGCTGGAGCACATCGTGGCGCAAAGCCACGGCGGCGAATGCCGGGGCATCACGCCCTTCCTGCGCGGCCTCCTGGCGCTGCCCCAGCCGCCCCTGCTCGGCCTCCTCACCGGCAACATCCGGCTCGGGGCCGAAATCAAGCTGCGCCGGTTCGGCTTGTGGAATTTCTTCGTCATGGGCGGCTTTGCCGACGACAGCGAGGACCGGGATCAGATCGCCGTGGCCGCGCTGGCTCGCGCGCGCCGCGTGCTGGACGTGGACTTGGATCCGCAGGAGGCCGTGGTCGTGGGCGACACGCCCTTCGACGTGCGCTGCGGCAAATTCATCGGCGCCAAAACGCTCGCCGTCGCCACCGGCGGCTCGTCCTATGCGGATTTGCTCCGCCAGGGGGCCGATTGGACCGTGGAAGACGTGACGCGCATTGACGTCCGGGAGATTTGCCCCCGCTGATTCCGGCCGCCGCCGGAAAAATCAATGGCACCCGCAGGCGCCGCCGCAGCAATGGCCGCCGCCGCCCTCGGAGCAATGGCCGGCCGCCGGGGCGGTCGCCGCCGCCGCCGCAAACGTCGAGAATTTTTTGTCCAGCTTGGCCGACCCGCAGTGCGGGCACTTGGTTCCCTTCCAGTTCGCCGAGCGCACCAGCACTTCGCTGTCGCGCCCGCACTTCCCACAATGAAATTCGTAGATTGGCATGCGCCCAAGATAGCGATCCCGCCGGGAAATCTCAAGCCGCGCCAAGCCGGAACCATGCAGTGGAATGAATTAACCACAGATGAACCCAGACGGACACAGATCCGGAAACACTTCAGGACTCGGGAAACGCTGCGTACTAATCAGTGACCGATGCCAATCAAGGAAAACAGCCCTGTTCCCTGTCCTCATCTGTGGTTGAACTGAATCGTTCCGGCTACGAGACCGCGGTTTCTTTTTGCATTCCAGCCGGGTGCGGTTAGGCTGAATCAAATCCCACGGCAGCCGCATCGCACCGGCGTGCCGCGGGCCATCTGGAATTCGGAGTGTAACTATGAAACCAAGGTCACTCTTTTCTGCCAACGCGCTGCGGCTTGCGCTCGTCTGCCTGCTGGCGTTATTCACCCGTCCCCTCGCGGCCCAGTCCTGGACCAACTCCGCGCTCCCCGCCGGCCAGCGGGCCGCTCTGCTGCTCAGCGCCATGAATTTCGGCGACAAGGTGACGCTCATCGCCGGGGCCAACGGGTCTTACGTGGGCAACATTCCCGCCAACTCGCGCCTGGGCATCCCCGCCATGAATTTGCAGGACGGACCGGCCGGCATTGCCGACGGCACGACCGCCGTGACGGCTTTTCCCGCGCCCATCAACATTGGCGCCAGTTGGGACCCCGCGCTGGCGCGCCAGTACGGCGCCATGCTTGGGGCGGAGGCCGCCGCCAAGGGCGTCTCCGTGCTCCTGGGCCCCATGATCAATATGTCCCGCGCCTACCAGGACGGCCGTAATTTTGAGGGCTACGGCGAAGACCCTTATCTCACCGCCGCCCTGGGCGCGGCGGAAGTGCCCGGCATCCAAAGCCAGGGCGTCATCGCCACCACCAAGCATTTCGTTTGTTATGAGGAGGAAGCCAACCGCACCCTGATGAGCGCGGACGTGGACGAGCGCACGCGCCGGGAAATTTATGAGCTGCCGTTCTGGCGCTGCGTGCAGGCCGGTTCCGGCGCCGTCATGGCCTCTTACAACCGCCTTAACAGCCGCCACGCCTGCGAGACCGAAGACCTTGACCTCGTGCTTAAAAAACAATCCGGCTTCAACGGCTGGGTGATGAGCGACTGGGGCGCGACCTTCAGCGTGGTCGCCGGCATGAACAACGGCATGGATATGGACATGTACTGCGGCTACTACACCTCCAACGCCGTCAACAGCGCCATCCAATCGGGCCTCGTGCCGTCGGCGGAACTGGACGGCATGGTCCAGCGCATTCTCACCACGATGTTCCAGTTCGGTTTGTTTGATCATCCCCAGACCGGCAACCTCGGTGCCACGGCCACCAATGCGGCACACCTCCAATTCGCGCGGTCGGCCGCGGCCGAAAGCATGGTGCTGCTGCAAAACAACAACCAGTTGCTGCCGCTGGGCCCGGGCATCCATTCCATCGCCGTCATCGGCTCGGCGGCAAGCGTCTCGCCCATTTCCACCGGGGCCGGTTCCGCGGGCGTGGTGCTGCCGTACAATATCACGCCGCTGGCGGGCCTCACCAGCCGCGCCGGCGCCGGCGTGACCGTTAGTTACGCGCAGGGCGACGGCGCCAGCCTCTCGGCGGCCACGTCGCTGGCCGCCGCCTCGCAAGTGGCCATCGTCTGCGTGGGCCAGCAAACCAGCGAAGGCAGCGACCGTTCGAGCCTTTCGCTGCCCAACGGCGAAGACGCCCTCATCAGCGCCGTGGCTGCGGTCAATTCCCACACGATTGTAGTGGTCTATTGTTCCTCGGCCACGCTCATGCCTTGGGCGGGGCAGGTCGGCGCCATCCTGGAAGCGTGGTATCCGGGCCAGGAAAACGGCAACGCGCTGGCCCAAGTGCTATTCGGCGACGTGAACCCGTCCGGGAAATTGCCCATCTCCATCCCGGCTCTCGCCAGCCAGGTGCCCGCCACCACCGCCGCCCAATTCCCCGGCATCCTCGGCCACACCACCTATGCCGAGCGGCTCCAAATCGGCTATCGCTGGTACGACGCGAACGCCGTGGCGCCGTTGTTCCCGTTCGGGCGGGGCCTGTCTTACACCACGTTCGGCTACAGCAACCTTGTCGTCGGCGCCGTCAGCCCCTCAGGCCAGGTGCAGATCGGCTTCGACTTGACCAATCTCGGCTCGGTGGCCGGCGCCGAAGTGCCGCAGCTCTACCTGGGCTTTCCGGCCGCGGCCGGCGAACCGCCCAAACTCCTCAAGGGCTTTCAACGCGTGGTCCTCGCGCCCGGCCAGCAGCAGCACGTCACCTTTAACCTGGCTTGGGAAGACCTCGCCAATTGGGACGCCACCGCGCGCGGCTGGCTGGTCACGCCGGGGACTTTTTCGGTGTTCGTGGGCGCCTCCTCGCGCGACCTCCGCCTGACCGGCACCTTGGCCGTGCCCGCCGGGATTCCCGCGAGCGACCTCGCGAACGCGGCGCTGCTTCAGCCGGCCGCGGCTTCGTCCGTGGCCGCCACAAACTTCTCCGCCGCCGCGGCGGTGGATGGCGACACCAATTCCCTGTGGGTGTCGCTGGCGGCCGACCCGCAGTGGCTTTCCGTGGATCTCGGCGTGACGAAGGACCTTTCCCGCGTGCGCCTCTTCTGGGGCACCAACTACGGCGTGCGGTATCAAATTCAAATCTCGCCGGACAACACGAATTGGACGGCGGTTTACACCAACAACGCCGGCGCCGGCGGCGTGGAGGACCTTCTGGTCCAGGGCCGCGGCCGCTACCTGCGGCTCTACGGCACGCAGCGGGCCGGCCCCGGCGGCTACACGCTGGCGGAGTTGGATGTGTTCGCGCCGCCGCAACAGCCTTATGGCGGCACCGTGGCTGCCCTTCCCGGCATTGTCCAAGCGGCCAACTACGATACCGGCGGCCAGGGCGTGGCCTATGGCAATCCGGAATCGGGCAACCCCGGCGGCGCCTACCGGACGGACGACGTGGGCATCGAGGCGACCACCGACCCTGGCGGCGGTTACGACGTCGGCTGGCTCAACAATGGCGAATGGCTCGAGTACACGGTGAATCCGCCTGATGCATCGGCGCTTTATAATATCAACGTGCGGGTGGCCGCGAACGGCTCGGGCGGCTTGCTGCGCGTGCGCCTGGACGGCGCCGTGCTGGGAACGTTCGCCGTGCCCAACACCGGCGGCTGGCAAAATTGGCAGACGCTCACCCTCACGAATATTTCCATCGCGGGCGGTGCCGACAGCCAGGCGCTGCGGCTCGAGGTGGTGAACGCCGGGTTCAACATCCACTGGATTCAGCTCAACCGGGTCCAGCTCTGCGGCACCAACAACATCGCCTTCAACCAGCCCGTATCCGCCTCGTCGCTCCAATCTTCCAGTTATCCAGCTGCGGCCGCCTGCGATGGCGATCCCACCACCCGCTGGTCGTCCGCCTCCAGCGACCCGCAATGGCTCGAAGTGGACCTCGGCTCCGAGCAGACCGTCACCCGCACGCGGCTGCTGTGGGAGAACGCCTACGCCCTGGCCTACAGCGTGCAGCTTTCCAGCGACAACACCAATTGGACCACCGTGTACAGCACCACCAACAGCCCCGGCAGCGTGGATGATCTCGGCACCCCGGGCTCCGGCCGCTATGTGCGCGTGTATGCCACCCAACGCGCCACCGCATACGGCGATTCGCTCTGGGAATTCGAGGTCTATCCCACGCCGCAGCCGGCCACGCTCAGCGGGCTCAGCCCCACCGGGGGCAGCGTCTTCGTGGACCCGTCCAATCCGTTCACCTTCACCGCCGGCTCCGTCACCAACATCGCCACCAACGCCGTGCAGGTGATCCTCAACGGCATTGACGTCTCCGGCCTGCTGGTCTTTACCGGGACGTCGAACAACTGGACCGTCTCCTTCCCGTACTTGGCGACCAATTGCATCTATTCCTACACCGTCCGGTTCACCGACGCCGCCGGCAACGTCGTCACCTCCTCCGCCACCAACGCCTTCGACACGTTCAGCCAGGACAACTTCACCATCGAGGCGGAGGATTTTGATTTCGGCGCGGACGGGTTCATTGACAACCCCGTGCCCACCGCGGTGCCGGCGGCGGACAGCTATTACATGGAAGCCACCGCCGCCATTGTGGGCATTGACCTGACCACGCCCAACAACATCAGCGGCGAGACGTTTGCCTACCGCAACGATTCTTGCGGCACGCAGGTCGCGTCGGATTTCCTGCGGCAGAAATTCATTGCCGCCGGCGTCTCCGATTACAATGTGGGCTGGTGGTACACCGGGGCGTGGCTGAATTACACGCGCACCTTCCCCGCCAATAGCTATTATCTCTACGGTCGCCTAGCGGGCGGCGGCGGCGCCTATGGCGCGGGCGCCAGCCTGGTGACCGCCGGCCGCGGTACCTCCACCCAAACCACGCAGGCGCTGGGCACGTTTTCAGGCGTGGACAATAACTGGCAGGGCTGGCAGTGGGTGCCGCTGCTGAATGCTATCGGCGGGTTGGCGGTGGTGAACCTCGCCGGCGTGCAGACCTTGAAAATGACCAGCAGCAACAGCCTGAACGCAAATTTCTACCTGTTCGTGCCCGCGCCCACCGCCGGTAAATTGAACGCCCTTTTGCAGCAGGCCGCCCCGGAAATTTCGTTCCCCACCCAGGCCGGTTTCAATTACCTGGTGGTGTACAAGAACGAGCTGACGGATCAATATTGGAAGGCGCTGGCGGTGGTGAACGGAGACGGCACCACGAAGATCGTCGGCAACCTGGCCGGCCCGGCACATCGCTTCTACCAAGTGGTGGTACCGTGACGCCGAGCCGGGTCACCGAATGCTGCGCACGGCTTTCACCAGCGCGCCGCCTCGGCGAGCGTGCCAATGGTGATGCGGAGGAAATTCCACCTCCGGCGCCGCAAACCAGCGCAAAAGCACTTTTCAAGCGAACGGAAAACCGGACGGAGCGGACCCTGACCCTGCGCTGCTGCTATGGGGAAAATGGTTTGTGTCGTCTTGGCCCCTTCCCCATACTGCATTGGTTAATTGACTAATTTCACCGAACGTGCAACCTGAGCATAAGCACGCCGGACTTTTGGCCTGCCCGGGGCGGGCGAGGCGGCCAATGATCAGAAGGACAAGCGAATCAGTCTCATCTTGAATGCGAATTGGAATAAACCTATGAAAAGCAGTCCGGTTGTTATTGGCGTTTGCATCCTCTGGCTGGTTTTTGGTTCTGCCCCGATTGTTTTTTCCTGTCCGCCGTTTCCGGCCACCCATTTCTTCCAAGGGCATCCACTCTGCCATATGCTGGGCAGAGACCTGCTGGCCGGGTTGCTGGCCTTGGCGGTGCGGTTGATCTGGCAGTGGGATGCCGGCGGCAAACGGGGCAAGTTGGTGCGCTACTTCGGCTTTGCCCTGTTGGCGGGATTGCTAACCGACCTTCATTATTTCATGGTGGATATGGATCCTGATAAATTCCAATGGCAGACCGACCAGTGGGTTGGCATCTTCCAGCACACCTATCTGCCGCCGGACCAGTACCGATTTCTGTCCCAAGGGACCCTCTGGTGGATGACGCTTACAAATTCGGATTTTGATTTTTCGTATTATGCCTTTCGTTTCTTTTTCACCTTGCTCCTCTGTCTTGCCATC
The DNA here is from genome assembly GCA_964532525.1 of uncultured Bifidobacteriaceae bacterium. Classification (GTDB taxonomy): domain Bacteria; phylum Verrucomicrobiota; class Verrucomicrobiia; order Limisphaerales; family UBA11358; genus UBA11358. The sequence goes on along the minus strand of CAZHIM010000039.1, from coordinate 38,794 downwards.
TACCGCCTCGCGCGGCTGTACCTGCCGACCCAAGCCAGCGTGTTGATCGTTTTTCTATACGGAGCCTTTTACTCGCTGTCGATTCGGTTCTATTGCGGCAACCTGTGCGATCCCATGTCCCATCTGATCATGTTGACCGCCCTGTACTATTGCCGGCTGCGCCAGTTCTGGAGTTTCTTCTGGCTCTTTATCCTGGGGGTTTTCACCAAGGAAACCATGCTGTTGCTGGCCCCCTGCTATTATCTGATGAATTTGGAACACACCCGCCTGCGGCAGGAACAAAACTGGCAGCGCATGATTTTGCTGGGTTTGGCTGGCTTCGCCGCGTTCTTTGCGTGCCGCCTTCCCTTTCACTTTGCCTTTAGCTACCAGTGCTTGAACCGCACCACGGCGCCCATGATCTGGTCTAATTTGGGCATTGGCCATCCTCCCGTGGACAGCTTTGTGCCGGTGTTCCTGCGTTATCTGCACCCGATATTGTTTATCTTCATGTGGCTGCCGCTGATCCTCATCCACCGCCGGCGGTTGCCTGATTCCCTATTCTGGACCAGCCTCTATCTCGCGGCCGGCCTCTACGCCACTAACACGTGGTGCGGCTGGAACTACGAATCCAGAAACTTCGTCCCGGGCCTGATTTTGCTGCTGATCTGCACCATGGTCATTCTGCGCGAATGGGTGCATGAAGACCCCGCTGAGGCGCCAGAGGAAGGTGCTTACCACCCCCCGTTAAAGGGGCAAGCTTAGAAAACTGACAGTTTGGCGCTTTCGCGGTTTAACGGCCTGACTTGCGGGCCGGAAGATCATCGAGCCTATAACCGACCGCCCCGTCACCGTCCGTCAAAACTCGCAAAAATTCACGTCATTCGCGTCCAAACTTTTGTTTTTATCCGTGCCCATCTGTGATTGAACTGAATTGTTTCGGCTGAAACCCGGCCGCGGGCCGGCTCCTTATCGGATGGCGCGCACGGCTTTCACCAGTGCCGCCGCCTCGACGGGCGTGCCGATGGTGATGCGGAGAAAATTCCTCACCTCCGGCGCCGCGAACCAGCGCACCAGCACTTTCCGCTCGCGCAGCTTTTGCAGCCATTCCTCCGCTGGAAATTCCGGCGGCTCCGCCAGGATGAAATTGGTCTGGCTCGGCAGCACGCGGAAACCCAGCGCCGTCAGCTCGCCCGTCAGCCATTCCCGCGTGGCGATGATTTTTTTGAAGTTCGCGCGGTAATATCCCAAGTCGTCCAGCGTGGCCTCCGCCGCGACCTGGCCCAGGCCGTTGACGTTGTAGCTGTCGCGGATCTTGTGCAGCGCGGCGATGAGGTCCGCGTGGCCCACCAGGTAGCCCACGCGCTGGAAGCACAGCGAGTAGGCCTTGGAAAATGTCCGCGCCACCAGCACGTGCGGAAGTTTCAGCGCCAGCTTCAGTGCATTGGCGTCGGCAAAATCCACATAGGCCTCGTCCAGCACCACCACGCCGCGCTGCGCGTGGCATAATTTCTCCAGGTCCGCCGTGGGGTAGCCGCGGCCGCTGGGAGCGTTGGGCGTGGTCACCAGCGTCAGGGCCGCCTGGAAATCCCAGTGGCGTCCCCGCCGCAGCTCGGCGACGCCCGGCAGCGAAAAATCCGGGTTCAGCGCCACGGGGTTCCTCGCCGCGCTGTGAATATCCGCCAGCACGGGATACAGCGAGTAGCTCGGCGTGAAATATTGCACCACGGCCTTGGCCGGCCGGCTGTTCCGGAACTTGAACGTCGAATTCTGGAACGGCTCCACGAAGCCGCGCACCGCCAGCGCCAGCACTTCATCCGAGCCGTTGCCCACCAGGAGGTTCTCCGGCGCGCAGCCGTGCAGCGCGGCCAGTTTGCCGCGCAGCTTCTCGGCCGAGGGATTGGGATACAGCCGCAGCCGGCCGTCCACCGCCGCCCGCACCGCCGCGAGCACGCGCGGCGAGGGCGGATAGGGGTTTTCGTTCGTGTTGAGTTTGACCAGGCCCTTGATCTTGGGCTGTTCGCCGGGCACGTAGGCCTGGAGTTTCTGGAGGAGCGGGCGGATGAATCGAGAGGTGGACATCACAAAAGCGAAATCATTTGGCGGCCGGGTTTTCAACCAATTTCACGCCCGGATGTTATTCCATCGCCCCCCCAATTGCAATTGTCGCAAATCGGCTCGCCACGCCGCCGGTTTGCTGCAAAACTGCCCCCATGCGAATCCTCGCCCTCGATCATGGGACCCGGCGCATCGGCGTGGCGGTCAGCGATGAAACCAAAACGATCGCCCAGCCCTTGGAGTACATTCCCGCCGAGCCGTTTGCCGCCTTCCTGGAGCGCCTGAAAAAGCTCCTGGAGGAGAAGGAGGTGGATTGCATTCTGCTCGGCATGCCCCGCAACATGGATGGCAGCTACGGCCCCGCCGCGCAAAAGGTCGAAACCTTCGCGGCCGTCCTGCGCTCCGCCCTCACCGTGCCCATCAAGATGTGGGACGAGCGGCTGACTTCCACCATCGCCAACCGCCTGCTCATCCAAGGCCGCGTCCGCCGGGACAAGCGCAAGGAGAAGGTGGACAAAATGGCGGCGGCCATCCTGCTGCAAAGCTACCTGGACGTCCAATCTTGACGCCCGTGGCGTCCCCGGCCGGTCGCCCCGCGCCTCCCCCCATGAAATTCAAACTGGTCATCGCCTACGACGGCACGGCATATCAAGGCTGGCAGGTGCAAAAGATCGGCACCGGCGTGCAGCAGATTGTCGAGGCGGCGCTGGCCCGGCTCTTTCCCAGCGGCCCCCGCCTGCACAGCTCCAGCCGCACGGATACCGGCGTGCATGCGCTCGCCATGGTGGCGCACTTCGAGGTGCCGCCCGCCGAGGCCCGCCTCTCCGCCCGCCGGCTCCTCGGGGCAATCAACGCCCATTTGCCGGCGGACGTCCGCGTGGTCTCCGCCGCCCGTGCGCCCGCGGCCTTTCACGCGCGCTTCGATGCCGCCGGCAAGCAGTACCGCTATTTCGTCTGGAACCATCCCGCGATGAACCCCCTCCGGCGCCATACCGCCTGGCACGTTCCCCGCCGGCTCGATCCGCGCCTCATGCGCGCCGCCGCCCGCCTCTTCCTCGGCCGCCACGATTTCCAATCCTTTTCCTCCAATCCCGGTTACCGGCGCCAGACCACCGTCCGCACGCTCACCCGCTGCGATGTGAAAAAATCCGGCCCGCAATTCACCTTCATTATCGAAGGCGACGGCTTCCTGTACAAGATGGTCCGCGGCGTCGTGGGCACCATCGTCCAGGCCGGCCAGGGTAAATTCCCGCCGGAGGACGTTAAGATGATGCTCGCCAAAGCCGACCGCCGCGTGGCCGGCATGACCGCCCCCGCGCACGGCCTGGTGCTGTGGAAGGTGTTTTACCGCTCCGCGAGCCGCCCGCGCCCCGCGAAGCGTGAGCGCCTGCCCGCGCCCGCGGCCGCGCCCGCGCGCTGAATTTAAAATGAACGTCGTCCTCGTTGAACCGGAAATCCCCCCCAACACCGGCAACGTGGCGCGCCTCTGCGCCGCCACCCGGTCCACCTTGCACCTGATCGAGCCGTTCGGCTTCAAGCTGGACGACGCCCAGCTCAAACGCGCCGGCATGGATTACTGGCGGCACGTGGCCTGGCACCGCTGGCCCAACTGGCGCGCCTTCGCCGGCTCCCTCCCGGCCGGCGCCCGGCTCTGGTTCGTGGAATCCCACGGCCCCACCCGGTACAGCGACGCGCAATTCGCGCCGGCGGATTACCTGGTCTTCGGCCGCGAGACGGCCGGCCTGCCGCCGGCCCTGCTGGCCGAAAATCCCGCGCGCTGGCTCCGCATCCCCATGTTCAACCCGCCCGCGCGCTCGCTGAACCTCTCCAACTGCGTGGCGCTGGTCCTCTTTGAGGCCCTCCGCCAGCAGGGATTCCCGGGCGAAATCCCCTGACCGGGAAAAAGCCGCGCGGCGAAATCCGGTGGCTGTTCACCGCACTTCGCCGCGCTCAGAAACCCTTTCGCCGGACGATTCGTTACGCCGCCGCGTTGGCGGTTTTGTTATCCTCGATCTTCCACGCGTCAATTTTCTCGATGCGATGACGGCGCTTGGTGCCCTGCAGTTCCACTTCCACTTCTTCGCCCACCTTGCGGTTGACGAGCGCCATGGCCACGGGCGTCAGATAGCTGATGATGCCGTGGTCGGGATCCGAATCCCAGGCCCCGAGGATCGTGAACCGTTCCCTCTGGTTGTTGCCCAAGTCGGTCACCTCGACCACCGTCCCCGGTCCCACCACATCGGTCCGGGCATTGGCAAAACTCATGGCGCGGGCGCGGTTGAACTGGGATTCCAGCTCGTCCTTGCGGTGGAGCAGCACTTTCTGCATTTCCTTGGCCGCCTTGTACTCGTGGTTTTCCCGCAGGTCGCCGTAGCTGCGGGCCACCGCGATTTCCTTGGAATTGGCCGGGATCCGCTTGTCCACCAGCTCGCGGTATTCCGCCTGCCGCCGGTCGAGGCTCTCCCACGACACCAGCAGCGCCGAGTCCTGCCGCTGCTGGTCGCCCGTGATGAGCGATTGCACGCCCGGATGCGCCTTCACCAACCGCGCCAGCAGCGAGCGCTTGTCCATGTCGTCAAACACCGGCGACAGTTGCAGCGCCCGCGTGAGGTCCTTGATCACCTCGATGTCCGCGATGGACGTCAGCTCGGCGATCAGTTGCTGGTCTTCGAGAATGAAATCGCGCAGCCGGTTCGAGCGCTTTTCGTTGAACTGGTCGCGCTCCATGGCCGTGAGCATCGCCCGGAACACTTCCGGGCCCAGGATGTCCACAAAATCCTCCGTGCGCTCCTTGCCGAACCAGAGCAGCAGCTCGCTGCTCGCGGCGTGCTGGTTGATCAGGCGCGCCACCGTCTCCTTGAGCTCCGCCAGCTTGCCGCTGTGGTTCAGGATCGCCGCAATCTCCTTGGCCAGCTTGGCCGGCACGCTGTTCAGCGTGCGCAACAGCACCTCGTGCCAGTTGTCCGGGTTCGCCTTCCGGTACGATTCCAGGGCCTTGTGATGCTTGGAGGACGGCAGCGCCTCCAGCAGGGCGCCGAATTTGACCCCGTCCTGCAGCCATACCTGCGACTCCGTCACCTCCTCCGCCACGGGTGGCAGCCCCACGGCCTCGCGCAGTTCGTCGCGCACAAAAATCGCCTCCAGCGCCACCGCCGGCTGCGTCCGCTGGTACGACAGGATGTCCGGCGTCATCGCCGCAATCACCTCGTTGGCCGCCGCCGTCCGGTCCTTCAGGTCCGCCACCGACTTGATCAATTCCGAGACCACCGCCACGCGCGCCTTCAAACCCTTGGCCGCGCGAAAATCCTGCAGCAGGCGGTCCTGCAACGACGTCTCCTGCGCCTGGTAAACCACCGCCTCCGACTTCTTCGAAGGCACGATGAAATGCCCGTCCTTCTTCATCTCGCGCCGGGCCACTTCCCACCACTTCTTCCAGTCGTCGCTGATCACGTCCGGCACCAGCATCTGCTGGATCTGGTCCGCCGTGGCCTTGCCGCCAAAGCTGTTCAGCACGATTTTCACCAGCTCGATATGGTGCGCCGCCAGGTGGCGCACCGCGTCCAGGTCCGCCGCCTTGCGGGCCAGGATGTGGTCCTTGGCCACCGGCTTGAGCGATTCGGCGGCAAACGCCAGGTCCATCGGATGGCCGGGCTTGCCTTGAAAATCAATGGTAAAGCGCGCGAAAACCGTATCCACGGTCTTGATGCGCCCAAAACCCCAACTCCGGTGTATGCAACAGCCGCTTTCGGCCAGTTGCGTTAGTGCCGCGACATGCCGTCCCTCGATTTTTCCGGCCGCCGCCAATTTCTCGAATTCTTCTTTCATAAAATTTTAGTCTCGCTCCCGCAAACGGAATCTCTTAATTAAAATTGTTGAACAACCAAAATCCAAGACAAATTGCGGCGCGCGTTCTTTCGCAAAGGCTGTCCGCCGGCGAGTTTACCGAAAATCTGCTCGATACCGCCCTGGCCGCCAGCCGGCTTTCGCCCGCCGACCGCGGCCTCTGCCATGAACTTGTCTGCGGCGTCGTCCGCTGGCAAAACACCCTCGACTGCCTGATCGCCCGCAAGACCGATCCCGCCCGCCAGCAGCGCCCCGCGCTCCAAAACCTGCTGCGCCTCGGCCTCTACCAGATCTTCTGGCTCGACCGCATTCCCCCCCACGCCGCCGTCCATGAGACCGTCGAGCTCGCCAAGCAGTCCGGCTATGGCGCCCAGGCCGGCTTCATCAACGCCGTCCTTCGCGCCTATTTGCGCGAGGCCGACGAAATCAAAAAAATCCTGGCCGACATGAAAATCTCCCAGCCCGCGCTCGGCTGGTCCCATCCCGAATGGCTGGTCCAAAAATGGCGCCAGCAGTTCGGCGATAAGAGTGTACACAATCTGCTGGCCTGGAACAATACCCCTCCTGCAACCTTCGCGCGCGTCAATGCCCTCAAGTTCCAATTCCTCCCGCCGGCCGCCGCCCCCGGCCCCAAATTCACCGACGCCGGCGACCTCCTCGCCCGCTGGCGCGAGGAGCAGGTGGAGTACGATTTCTGCACCCGCGACTGGACCGGTGAGAACCTGGCCTTTGAATTGAAGGCCCATCCCCCGCTCGCCCGCCTCGGCAGCTTCCGCGACGGCTGGTTCTATGTGCAAGACCCGAGTACGCTCCTCGCGCCCGTGGTGCTCGATCCCGAACCGGGCGATTCCGTGCTGGATCTCTGTGCCGCGCCCGGCGGCAAAACCACCTTCATCGCCCAATTGATGCGCAACCGGGGCAAAATCACCGCCTGCGACCTCGACCCCACCCGTCTGAAGCTCCTGCGCGACAACTGCGCCCGCCTGGGCGTGCAGATCGTCGAGACCACCCTGCCCGACGGCCCCGCCCTGCAGGCCGCCACCTTCGACCGCATCCTCGTGGACGCGCCCTGTTCCAACACCGGCGTGCTCCGCCGCCGCGTGGATTTGCGCTGGCGCATCCAAGCGGCCGAGATCGAGCGCCTCCGCATCGCGCAGTTGGCGCTCCTCAACCGCGCCGCCCCGCGCCTGCGCCCCGGCGGCGTCTTGGTTTACAGCACCTGCAGCCTCGAACCCGAGGAAAACACCGACGTCGTCCAGCGCTTCCTCGCCGCCCAACCCGCCTTCCGCCTCGAAACCCAGCGGCAATTGCTCCCCTTTGCCGACCAGGTGGATGGCGCGTATGTTGCGCGGCTGACCAAACTGGCTTAATGGTCTGGAGTCAATTTATGGAACTCGACCTGGAAAAAGAATTCGCCGACCGCGCCTATCCCTTGCTGGCCAGCCTCGTCACGCCGCGGCCCATCGCCCTGGTGACCACCCTCAGCCCTGACGGCCGCATCAACGCCGCGCCGTTCAGCTTCTTCAACCTGCTCGGCGCCAACCCGCCCATCTGCGCCTTCGCCCCCGGCGACCGCGACGACGGCTCGCCCAAGGACACCCCGCGCAACATCCGCGCCACGCACGAGTTCGTTGTCAATCTCGTGGATGAGCCCATCGCCGAGGCCATGAACCAGTGCGCCGCCGCGCTGCCCTATGGCGAAAACGAATTGCAGCGCGCCGGTCTCACCGCCGCGTCGTCGTCTCTCGTCAAGCCGCCCCGCATCGCCGAAGCCCCCGCCAGCCTCGAATGCGTCGAGTGGGGCACGCTCCAGATCGGGGGCAACCGCGTCGTCATCGGCCTCATCAAGCGCCTGCATTTGCGCGACGAACTCTACGATGCCGAAAAGCGCCGCGTGCGTTCGGAAAAACTGCTCACCATCGGCCGCATGGCCTCGCCCCACTGGTATTGCCGCACGCGCGACCGTTTCGAAATGATCCGCCCGGCCTGAACCGCGCCGAAGCCGGAACGGAATTGCCGGGTGCGACGTATTGCGCGGCGCGTCATGGACCGCGGCTGTGTCCCGCGCGGCGCGGGATCAGCCGCAGCGCGTCGGGGTCTCCAGCCGGGTTGAGTGTTTCCGACGCGGTTATTCCTGCGAAGCTGCTGCGGCTGGTCTGCGACACAGCCGCGGTCCGGGCGCCGGTCTAGCAACGGACTGCGGCGGGAAGCGTTCTCATCAGTTTCATCAGACGGCGGGAATTTGTTTGTAGCGGATACTCGAATTCTTTATTGCGATTATATGAAATCTGGAAGTGCGCTTCTGCTTTCCCTGTTCGCGGTCTGTGTTGTTGCCGCGTGCGCCACTCGGCGCCAGCCGACTGCGAAAGAACCCACTTATCAAGATCGGTGTTTGAGCGAGTGGCTGCGGGACTTTGATGCACCACAGGTACCGCAAAAGGAGGCATTGGCCGCTGACGCCTTACGACCCATCGGGGACGCCGCAATGCCATTGCTGATTGATTACTTGAGCGCAGACCGGAACGGGCGGTATAAACAGGAACTGGAGAAATGGCAAAGAACGCGAACGAGCGATCTCTCCAGCCTGCCGCCATCCTCGCCAAGACATGAGGCGCTGGCCGCTTTGGACGCGCTGGCACCCGTGGCGAAAGACGCCTTGCCCGCCCTCCAGCGGATATTGCACGAGGACCCGCAAGACCCAGCGGTGCTCTACGTTGTTGCGCGGATGGGATTGGATGGAGTGCCGCTGCTGACCAGCACGCTGAACAGCACCAATAAATTCCTGCGGACGGAAGCGCGCGTCTGTCTGGACCTCATGAATTCGCATTCGGAAGTGCTTTACCCGGCGATACCCGTTGGGCCAGACGCGCCGAGTTTTGTCCAGCGGACGTGTCGGCTCAATTTGGAAATCATGAAAGCCGCCTCCGAGACTTACCGGGCAGAACATCCGCGTCCCGATTTCCCCGATAACGGACTGGAGACGCTGCCGCCTCCGGTCCTGCCAAAGTAGAGTGATGTCTTAGCTACGCCTCCGTCCACTGCCCCCAGAAATTCTCGAAGCTCTGCCGGGGCCGCGCCATTCGCAGGCCCGCTTCGTCGTGCCACCACACCGCCGTGTGCCCGTGCGAAAAACGCGTCTCCCACGAAATGTGATACGCCCCCGCGTCCAGCCACACCAGGTGGTCGCCCGCGCGCAGCGCCCGCGGCAGCGGAATCCGCGCGAGCTGGTCGAAAGCCATGCAGGTCGGCCCGTGGACGGCCGTGAGCGTCTGCGCCCCGCCGCGCGCGGGCAGCGCCAGCAGGCGGTGTTGCTCCCAGAGCGACGTCAGCGCGTGCAGCGTGCGGCCGCCGTCGCAGATGAGCTGCCGCAGGCCGCGGCGCTCCTTGACGTCCAGGATTTTCACCACCAGCACGCCGCCCCCGGCGCTCACGAACCGGCCGTTCTCCAGCCAGATTTCGCGCAGGCCGGGAAAATTCTTCGCCGCCAGCCGCAGCCGCTCCGCGAACGCCCGCAGCCCGAATTCGCCATCAAACACCTTGCCCCCGCGCGTCAGCACGTGCCGCACCGGCAGCCCCCCGCCGATGTCCAGGAACCGCGGCTGGAACCGCGCCGACCGGCAGAGGCCCGCCGCCTCGGCCAGCGCGCGCTCGTACACCCCCACCGCCGACACGTTCGTGCGTAGATGAAAACTCACGGTCTCCACGCGGGCCTTGGCCCGGCGCAGCTTTCTCAGTGCCGCCACGGCCTCCGCCGCCGTGAAGCCAAACTGCGTCGGAAACTCCGGATTCTCCGGATCGAATTCCTCCCCGGTGTGGAGGCGCACGCCGCAGCGCCAGTTCGCCTGCACCGCCCGGGGCAGCAGCGCCGCCAGTTCGGCGGGCGAATCAAAGTTCACCGCCAGTCCGGGCAGGTCGTGGCGCGCCAGCCAGTGGTGCTTGGCCGGGCCGTTGACGAGGATGTCCGGCACCGCGAAGCCCTCCGCCAGCGCCGCGCGCAATTCAAATTCGCTCACCACCTCGATGCCGCGTCCCTGCTGGCGCCACCAGCGCAGCAGCGGCGCCACCGGCTGGGTCTTGCACGACAGCCAGTGGCGGCAGGTGATTTTTTCGGGCCGGCTGCCGGCCGCCGTTGGGCCCGGAGATTCCATGGACACACCTGTAGCGCAGACTTCCAAGTCTGCTGTATCGCGGGTTTCCAAACCCGCAGACGCCGCGCAATTGCGACACCCTGCCGATTTGGAAATCGGCGATACAGCAGGTTGGGAAACCTGCGCTACGCCGGTATTGCCCGCGCCCGTCAAAGCAGCTGTGGATTGTCCCGTCTGGAACCCGGCCGCGCCCAACGCGGCGTCCAGATCGCCGATCCGCTCCGCCAGCGGCCGGGCGGAAAATATAAAGAACGGCGTGGCCGGAGAAAGCGAAAGCGCCTCGCGGACGAGGCGCTGCCAAAAGACGATCGTTTCGGGGGAATGGCCGAAATCCGGTATGGCTGGCTTGGTCCGCTGGCGGCTCACATGCCCATGATCTGGTAGCCGCAGTCCACGTACAGCACCTGCCCGGTGATCGCGGCCGCCCCGTCGCTGGCCAGGAAGACGCCGGTGGCGCCGAGCTCCTCGGGCAGCACGTTGCGCTTCAGCGGCGAATGCGCCTCGTAATGCTTCAGCACTTCCCCGAACCCGCTGATGCCGCGCGCGGCCAGCGTGTTCACCGGCCCGGCGCTGATGCAGTTCACCCGGATTTTCTTCGGACCCAAATCGTAGGCCAGGTACCGCGTGCCCGCCTCCAGCGCCGCCTTGGCCACGCCCATCACGTTGTAGTGCGGCACCACCTTCCGGGACCCGTAATAGCTCATCGCCACGATGCTCCCGCCGTCGGTCATCCGCGGCGCCGCCGCGCGGGTCAGCGCCACCAGCGAGTACGCGCTCACGTCCATCGCCACCCGGTACGCCTCCCGGCCCGTGTTCAGAAATTCGCCCTCCAGCGCGTCCTTTGGCGCATACGCCACCGAGTGCAGCATCAGGTTCAATTTGCCAAACTTTTTGTCCACCGCCTCAAAGACGTCCGCGATGTCCTGGTCCTTCGTCACGTCGCACGGCAGGATCAGCGTGTCCGCCCCGAAGGTGCCGGCCAGTTCCTCCACGTTTTCCTTCACCCGTTCGCCTTGGTACGTAAAAATCAGCCGGGCGCCTTCCGCCGCCCACGCCTGCGCGATGGCCCATGCAATGGACCGTTTGTTGGCCACACCAAAGACAATTCCAGTTTTTCCGGCTAGTAATGACATAAATTAGTTCAAGACTATAAGAAAACCCCCGCCCCGCGTCCAGCCTCGACTCGCCGTCATTCCCCGGCTAAATTACCGCCGTAATGGACATTGCCGACGGTCTCATCCAATATCTGATGCTCGTCTCGCTGCTGACCTTCCATGAATTCGCCCATGCATGGACCGCCGGCAAGTGCGGGGACGACACCGCCCGCCTGCAAGGCCGGCTCTCCCTGAACCCGGTCGTGCATATTGACCCCATCGGCACGGTGATGCTGCCGCTGCTGACGCTGTTCCTGCCCGGCGCCGCCCGCTTTCTGATCGGCTGGGCCAAGCCGGTGCCCTTCAATTACCATAACCTCGGCAATCCCCAACGCGACGAGGTGCTCATCGCCATGGCCGGCCCCGGCATGAACCTCCTGCTGGCCGTCGCGCTGGTCGTCGCCGCGCGCGTGCTCGAGGCGGCGGGCGCCGGGCAGGTGGTTGGCCTCTGCTTGCAGGCCGCCACGCTGAGCCTCGTCCTGTGCTTCTTCAACCTCATTCCCGTCCCGCCCCTCGACGGCTCGCACGTCCTTCGCGTGGCCGCCAACATGAGCTTTGAGGCCTACGCCCAGTTCGCCCGCTTCGGCTTCCTCATCGTCATCGTCCTCCTCCAGTTCGGCATCGTCCGCCAGGTGTTGTCCAACGTCACTTACAGCACGCTGTTCCTGCTGCTCCGCCTGGCCGGCGTGCCCACCGGCGTCCCGTGAACCTGCTCGAAATCAAGAATCTCACCATGGATTTCGGCGCCGGCGCCGGCGCCGTCCGCGCCATTGACGGCTTCTCCCTCGCCCTCGCCGCCGGCGAAACCCTCTGCCTCGTCGGCGAAAGCGGCTGCGGCAAAAGCGTCACCGCCCAGTCCATCGCCCGGCTGGTGCCCGCGCCCCCCGCCCATTACATCGCCGGCGAAATCTGGCTCGCCGGCCGCGATACCCTCAAAATGTCCGCCCGCGAACTCTGCGGCATCCGCGGCGGCGTGGTCAGCTACGTTTTCCAGGAACCCGGCGCCGCCCTCAACCCCGTCTTCCGCATCGGCCCCCAGATCCGCGAGTCCCTCCAGCTCCACCGGCCCGAAAAAGCCAGTGACGCCGAGGTCGTCCGCCTCCTGCGGTTGGTCGGCATCCCCGCCCCCGAGGCCCGCGCCCGGAATTATCCCTTTGAGCTGTCCGGCGGCATGCAGCAGCGGGTCATGATTGCCATGGCCCTCGCCAGCGAACCCCGGCTCCTGGTGGCCGACGAGCCCACCACCGCCCTGGACGTCACCATCCAGGCGCAGATCCTCGACCTGTTGGGCGACGTCAAGCGGCGCCTGGGCATGGCCATCCTGCTCATCACCCACAACCTCGGCATTGTCGGCGACATGGCCGACCGCGTGGCCGTGATGTACGCCGGCCAACTGGTCGAGCTGGCCCCCGCGCGCGAACTCCTGCGCCGCCCGCTCCATCCCTACACCCGCGCCCTCATGAATTCCGTGCCCAAGCTCCACGGCACGGCCGACCGCCTGTCCGCCATCCCCGGCAGCGTCCCGCGCCTGGGCGACTTCCCCCCCGGCTGCCGTTTCGCCCCGCGCTGTCCCGTGGCCCGCCCCGAATGTTCCCAATCCCTCCCCGAACTGCGCGAAGTCCAGCCCGGCCGCTGGGTCCGCTGCCCCTTCTGGGAACAGGAGTGAAACCCGTTTTCTTGTCTTTCCTTACCGTGGGATTCTGTTAAAAAACTTTTGTGTACCTTGAGTTCTATGGCCTGAAGGCCGCCCCGTTCGACATTACGCCGAACCCGCACTTCTTGTTTCACAGCACCAAGCATCGCGAAGCGTTCAATCATTTGCTTTACGGAATTCGTGAGCGCAAGGGCTTTGTCCAGCTCACCGGCGAGGTCGGCGCCGGCAAAACCACCCTCTGCCGCGCCCTGCTGGAACAGCTCGACGGCCATTATTCCACCGCCCTCATTCTCAATCCCGTCCTGAACGCCGATGAACTCATGCGCGCCATCGCCACGGAGTTCGGCCTGAAGGTCCGCGGCCTGGACCGCTCGGAAACCAACGCCGCCATCAGCGACTTCTTGCTCCGGCAAACCCAGGCCGGCAAGGAAACCGTGCTGATCGTGGATGAAGCCCAGAATCTCACCGAGGACCTCCTGGAACAGGTGCGCCTGATTTCCAACATCGAGACCGATGACCGCAAGCTCTTGCAGATCGTGCTCATGGGGCAGCCGGAGTTGCGCGACCGCCTCAACAGCCAAAAGCTCAGGCAATTGCGCCAGCGCATCACCGTGCGCTATCATCTGAATCCATTGACGCGCAACGAGGTGGGCCAGTATATTCACCACCGGCTGGCCTTGGCGGGATCGCCCGGGGTGCCCACGTTCACCGGGCCGGCCATCTGGCGCGTGTTCCACTATAGCAAAGGCATTCCGCGACTGGTCAACGCCCTGTGCGACAAGGCCCTGTTGGCCGGCTTTGTGGAGCGCAGTTATCGGATCAACTTCCGGATGGTGGGCCGCGCCATCCGTGAATTGGAGGGAGATATCCACGTATGAGCCTCATCAACGAAGCGTTAAAACAGGCCCGCAAGGCGCCCCCGCGAAATCTGCCCAGCTCCCTGCCGCCACTGCCCCCGGCAGCCGAAGAATCGTGGTCGCTCCCCGGCTGGTTCCTGCCCGCCGTGGCCGTCATTCTTATAATCGCCGCCATCTTCTTCATCGGCTGGGCCTCGGCCCGTCACAGCGTCCGCAAGGCGGCCCAGGTCCCGACCGAAACCGTCGAAACCCCGCCGCCCGCTGCCGCCGCCCCGCCTGCCGCCGCCACCCCGCCTCCGGCCGAGGTCTCCGCGCCCGCCGTGAATCCGCCGGACGCCCCCAAATTGCAGGGCATCTTCTATTCGCCCACCGATCCCTCCGCCATCATTGACGGCAAAACCGTCCGGCTCGGCGATCCGTTCCGCCAATACCACGTCAAAGCCATTTCCAAATACACCGTCACCCTCGTGGGCCCCGACCACAAGGAAATGCAGATCGGCATGGAAAACTGACGCGATGCTGCGAAAACTTCTCTCCAGCTCGGCAGCCATGCCCCGCGTGGCGCCGTTCGTCGTCTTCCTGTTGCTCACCGCCGGCCAGGGCTGTTTTGGCCCCGCCTCCGCCTATTGGTTTTATCTCGCCAAAACGGTCGTCGGCCTGTGGCTCCTCCTGGAAATCTGGCCGCTCGTCCCCGAAATGCGCTGGGCCCTTTCGTGGGAAGCCGTGGCCGTCGGCGTGGCCGTGTTTGTCATGTGGGTTGGCATTGATTCCTGGTACCCCAAGCTCACGCTCTCGAAAGCCGTCGCCGCCAATTCCAATCCCAATCTCGTCTTCGGCCCCAACTCCCCGCTCACCTGGTTCTTCCTCCTCGTGCACATTTTCGGCATGACCGTCGTGGTGCCGCCCTTGGAGGAAGTCTTCTATCGCTCGTTTTTCTACCGGTTCATCGCCCAATCCAATTTTCTGGCGGTGCCGCTGAACCGCTTCCTGCCCCTGTCCTTTTTCGGCACCTCCATCCTCTTCGGTTTCGAGCACAGCCAGTGGCTCGCCGGCGTTCTCTGCGGCTTCGCCTTTCAATGGCTCGTCCTCCGCAAAAACCGGATCGGCGACGCCATGACCGCCCACGCCCTCACCAATCTCCTCCTCGGCCTCTGGATCGTCTGGCGCGGCGCGTGGAATTTCTGGTGAGGAGCGCCCGCCCGTTCACATTCTGCCGTGCTGCCGCGGCGCCGCGGCTTGCGGGGCGGATGGTCGCGCGGAGGCTTCCTTGGCCGCCGACTGGGAGGGTTGCAGCGCCGTTTGCAGCGCCGCGCCCACCGCGCTGCCCCGGCCCGTGCAGGCGTTCCACCCCGCCGTCACCGGGTAGCCCGTCACGCCGTTGAACGAATTGTTCGCCGGCCCCGGCGGACTCGTGATGCCCCGGAACGTGCCTGCCGCCGCGCTGTAAAGTCGGGGATTGATGAAACCCACCGGGCGGCCCAGGTTCGCATTGATCCGCGCCAGCAACCCCGCGTACAGCGGCGCCACCGCGCTCGTGCCGCCCACCGGCTCGGCCCGCCCGTTGATGAATTGCGGATAGCCGCTGAACGGGCTCGCGTTGCCCGCAAGGTCCGGCACGCCGCGCCCGGGTTTCTTCGTGCCGTTTCGCTTGGGCACCCCCGCCTTGGCTTGGTACGCCGGCACCGGGAACCGCGCGCTCACCCCGCCTCCGGTCGCCCCGCCCTTCGCCCCGTCGTTCCACGCGAATTCCTCAAAGCTCATCCCGTGAATGTTCCCGAGGGACGTGCCCCCGCACGAAATCACCCACGGCTCCGTCGAGGGATAACTCGTTTGCGCCTGCTTCGGGCTCGCCACGAACGCCCCCGAATCGCCCGACGACACCAGCACCGTGAGGTTCAGGTTCGCCGCATCCTGGAACAACTGCCCCAGTTGCGCGTACTCCTGGTTTGAAAAACTCCCCGCCGATTCGTCGTCCGGCCCCCAGCCGTAGCTGATGGAGATGATGTCCGGCTGCGGATCGCCCTCGCCCGGATGGATCATCCGCTCCAGGGCGTGCAGGATGTTCTGGGTGGTGCCGCCGGTGAAATACACCGCCAGCTTCGCCGCCGGCGCAATCGCGCCCGCCACCGTAATGTCCAGCCCCGTCTCGCCGTCCGAAACGCCCGAGTTCGCCACGCCGTCCACCGAGACGTCAATCGGCGCCGGCGTCCTCAGCCCGCCCCCGAACGCCTCCATCGTGCGCGCCAAGTCCTCCTTGGCATAGCCGGGCGCGCCTTCGCTCGTGGCCATCTCGTAGATCCCGATGGTCTGCCCCGCGCCGTCCCCGGGCGGAAAATTGTAAAGCTGCGCCACTTGTTGCGGCGTCAGCGGCGCTGCGCCCGCCGGGTCCGTCGGACCCTGTCGCCGCGTCACCCAGTGCTTGGCCGGCACCGGGCGCTCGTGCAGCCCGATGACCGCCTCCACCACCTTCGCCATCGCCGCCGGCAAATGCGCCGGGCCGCCGGGGCTCCGGTACCGCCCCAGCGGCGATGAATAATCGTTCACCGCCACGCCAAAGGCCTTGCTGATGGCGCTCACCGGCCCCCGCACCACCACCGACCGCCGCGCCTGGTGCGTTTCCAGGACCGCCAGCCCGTTTGCTTCCGCAAAGTCCACCACCTGCTTCATCTCCCCGGCGTCGGCCCCGTGCTTCGCCGCAAACTCCGCCCGCGTGCCCGCCGGCCCGTTCAACCCCGGCTGCACGGAAAACTCCTTCAGCCCCTTCAACGCCGCCCCGGCCGGCCGGCGGCGCAGGATCAGCGTCACCGTCATCGGCTCGCCTTCCGCCGAGGGTTTTAACTTTTTGTCGCCCGTGACCAGGGCGTGTTCGCTGCCTTTTAGCGCCAAATAACCTTTGGGTGCCTTCATGGCTCAATACCTTTCCTTGATGAATTGATTGCTGTTTTGGCTTCTCCTAGTGTAGGCCGATCCTAGTTATTAACTTGGATCAATGCAAGCTTTTTCACTTATCTATCGTATTAGCAGCGCATTTTTGTTTTTGAACCAAGCAGCGAGCGAAACGGGTAAGAACCATGTCACTTCCGCAACCCCTCTTTTGACGGGGTTGTTCAAATTGCAAATCCCTGCTTCCCTTTCCCTGTGCACACGGCTTTATCCCGGTTCCTCGCGCTGGCGGCCTGCCTGTTGGGCGCGTTCGCCCCGCCCGCCCGCGGCGGCCTGGTCCTGAATTTTAACGCCGACTGGCGCTTCACCCGGTCGGATCCCGCGAACGCCGCCAGCCCCGCCTTCAACGATGCCGCTTGGACCACCGTCTCCCTGCCCCACACGTTCAACGACACCGACACCTTCAACCACTTCGCCCTCCCCGGCATGCGCGGCGAGCAAGCCCAGTGGAGCGGACGCACTTGGTATCGCAAGACCTTCACCGCACCCGCAGGCTGGCGCGGAAAGAAAATCTACGTCGAGTTCCAGGGCGTGCGGCAGTTCGGCGAGGTCTATCTCAACGGCCACCGCCTGGGCATTTCCCAAAACGGCTTTCTCCCCTTCGGCTTCGACCTCACGCCGCAGATCCAACCCGGCGCCACCAACGTCCTCGCCGTCATGTGCGACAACCGGTTCATGTTCAACGCCCTGCCCGGGGGCGTCAGCGATGCCCCCGGCCATTCCCTCGCCGCCTACGAAGCCACCGTCAATGCCCAGATCCCCGACGACGTCGCCGCCATCCGGGCCGACCAGATCCCGTGGAACAATCCCCAATGGCATCCCGCCCAAGGGGGCATTTATCGCGACGTCAACCTCTACGTTACCGATCCCCTCCACATTTCCCTCCCGCTCTACGAATTTCTTCAAACGGAAGGCCCCTATATCTACACAACCGAGGTCTCCACGAATGCCGCCACCATCGGCGTCGAAATTCCCGTCGAGAACGGCCGCGATTCCGACCAGTCCGTCGAGACCGGCGTCCGCATTCTCGATGCCAATGGCCAGGTCGTCGCCACCCTCGCGCAAACCGCCACCCTCGCCGCCGGTGCGTCCGCCAAAACCCTATTGCACCTTGTCCTGCCGCATCCCGTCCTCTGGGAACCCGATTATCCCTGCCTCTATCGCGCCGTCTGCTCCGTGCGCGTCGGCGGCGCGCTGGTGGATTCCCAGGAAATTCCCTTCGGCATTCGCACCGCGCGCTGGGACGCCGCCGCCGGCTTTTTCCTCAACGGCCGGCATCTCCGCCTCCACGGCTGGGGCCAGAAACCCACCGACGAATGGCCCGGCCTCGGCGACGCCCAGCCCGACTGGCTCCATTTCTACACGCTCGACCTGATGAAAACCGCCGGCGCCAACTGGGTGCGCTGGGGACATTGCGCCGCCGGCCCCGCCCCCATTGCCGCCTGCGACCAGCTCGGCCTCCTCGTCGAGCAGCCCGGCGTGGATGGCGAATCCGACACCGTCGGCGCCGCTTGGAAGATCCGCGCCGCCGCCTTTCGCGACCTCGTCATTTATTACCGCAACCACCCCTCCATCGTCATCTGGGAGGGCGGCAACCAAAAAGTCACCGCCGCCCACGCCCGCGAATTGCGCGGCCTCATGGACCGTTATGATCCCCACGGCGGACGCGCCTACGCCCATCGCCGCGCCAGCGCCGCGGACGCCCAATTCATGGATGTCGGCATCGGCACCGAAGGCGGCCGCGAAATCGCCGCCCTCCCCGTCGTCGAGGGCGAATACGACCGCGAAGAATCGCCCCGCCGCGTGTGGGACGATTTTTCGCCGCCGGACTTTGGTGCATCGGGCGCCCGTGGCCAGACTTACCAGCTCACTTCCGAGCAATACGCCGTCAATCAGGTGGCTCAATACGTCACCAAGACCTTTCGCCCCGGCCACGCCGGCGGCGCCAACTGGATCTTCTCCGACACCACCAGCGGCGGCCGCAACACCAATGAAGTCTCCCGCGCCAGCGGCGAAGTGGACGGCGTGCGCCTGCCCAAGGAGGCGTACTACGTTTGTCAGGCCATGTTCCGCGACGATCCGCAGGTGCACATCATCGGCCATTGGAATTATCCGCCCGGCACGCGCAAAACCGTTTACGTGGCCTCAAATTGCGGCGAGGTGAAACTGTTCGTCAACGGCCGGCCGGCCGGTCCCGGCGCCAATTTCCACCACTTCCTCTTCACCTTTCCCGGCGTCGCGTTTGCGCCCGGGGAAATCACGGCCGTGGCCTTCTTCCACGGCCGCCCCGTGGCCACCAACTCTATTTGCACGACCGGCGACCCCGTCGCGCTGCGGTTGACGCCCCTCACCGGCCCGTGCGGATTCCAGGCCGACGGCGCCGACGTGGCGCTGGTGGATGTCGAAGCCGTGGACGCCGCCGGCCGGCGCTGCCCCACGTTCCAGCAACGCGTGGATTTCACCTGCACCGGCCCCGCCGTCTGGCGCGGCGGCTACAACAGCGGCCGCCCCGGCTCCATCAACCAGTCGTTCCTCGATCTCGAATGCGGCATCAACCGCGTGGCCGTGCGCTCCACCTTGCGGCCCGGCACGGTCACCGTCTCCGCCGCCTGCGCCGGCCTCAAATCCGCCGCCGTCTCCCTTCCCGCCCTGCCCGTGGCCGCCACGGACGGCTTCCTCACCGCCCCGCCGCCGCTGCCCGCCGTCGCCTTGCGCCGGCCCGATTATTTGCGCGTCAGCATCGAGCCCACCGCCGCGGACGCCGCGCCGTTGGCGCCCACCGCGGTCGGACGCTATCTCGTTTCCTTCTCCTATTCCGGTCCCACCGGGACCGTCCACGTGGAAACCAACGCCGCCGACGGCAAAGCCGTTTTCGCCGACCGCCCGCTGCGGTTTTCCGGCCTGCCGCCCGAACTCGCCGGCGCCGACTGGGTGCAGGGCGCCGAGGCCGACAGCGCCTACAGCGCCGTGGACCTGATGCAGATCGCCGTCGCGGCCGCCGCGCTCGTCACTGTGGCCCACGACGATCGCCTGCCGCCGCCCGCCTGGCTCACCCGCGAATTCCTGCGCACGGACAAACATTTCCAAGTGGACGGCCAGGCCATGACCCTGTTCCAGCATCGCGCCGCCCGCGATGAGAGCCTCACCCTCGGCTCCAATGCCGACGACCCCGCCGCAAACGCCGCCCATTCCTACATCGTCTTCGTCTCCGCTCCGTAGCGGCGAACTGGCGTTCGCCGCCATCTAAAAAAACCGCGGCGGATCTAGTGCGAGCATATTGCCGATTCGCGGAAACCGTTTCTCCCTCTCCCCAGGGGAGAGGGCCGGGGTGAGGGTAAGCGTTAAACTGTTTAGCTCACGGTGTTTCCAGTCTTTCACAACTTTAGATTTGGAACGGAAGTTCATGGCAGGGCGGGCTTCCCCCTCGTGGCCGCGAACGTGAGTCCGCGGCAAACTGAAAGCCACCGCCCCAGCCCTCCTCCTTCCCCTTGCCTCCCGGCCCCGGGCCGCGTATCTTGCCGCTCAAATTTATGAGCAACGTTCCCTCTGATTTGAAATACGCCAAGTCACACGAATGGGTCCGCGCCGACGGCACCACCGCCACCGTGGGCATCACTGACCACGCCCAGCAGGAACTCACCGACATCGTCTTCGTGGAACTCCCCGCCGTGGGCCGCCAGGTCAAGGCCGGCGAAGCCTGCGCCGTCGTCGAATCCGTCAAGACCGCCAGCGACATCTATTCCCCCGTCACCGGCGAAATCACCGCCGTCAACACCGCTTTGGCCGACAATCCCGCCCTCGTCAACACCGCCCCCCACGCCGACGGCTGGCTTTTCCGGCTCAAGCTGGCCAAACCCGCCGAGCTGGACGCGCTCTTGTCCCCCGCCCAATACGAGGCCCAAATCAAGGGCTGACCGCCCGGCCACCGCGCAGCGGCGAACTGGTCCACCCTCCGCGGTACTGCTACGGACGACGGGCGTTCACCGCCAACTTTCTCTCCAAAAACAATCAGGAAGACCGAGCCGGCATCAGTGTCATAATGAGCTGAATCATGGGAACGCTGGCACAAATCCAGCCCAATAACCGGCGGCGGCGGGAAATGTAAAACGACCAGGCGAATCAAGCCGGACAAGATCCAGAGACCCAAAAGAGCGAAGCCAGATGTATCGCTGGATGGAGTCGCAACCAATGCGCAAACCAATGTGAACACCGGCAGAGAGAGAATAAGATTCTTCGACGCTCGTAATGGGAAAAGGGAGTTGTCGCGCAGCGACATTGGATATAAGCCAGCTACGAAGTGGCTGGTCTCGCGCCAAAGGAATTAATTCGCCCTGAAGGGACGCTGGATTTTTCGTCCCCTGGGGCCATTGACGATCCTCAAAACATGCTAAGCTGGCGTGGCGGGACCTGCCTCCCGCTGTGATATGAGCAAGAAGAACGGCAGCGAAGTCGGCAAGGCGGCAACCCTCCGTCAGCGCTCCCTTGTGGCTGCTTGTCTCGCCATCGGCTCGCGCACCGGCTGGCGCGCAACCCGGGCCGCGGCCGCGCCGGTCAACCCTGGTCAACCTTCGTCAACCCTGAAAAGCTCCCCTTTAACCCGGATATTTCATTGTCAAACCTGTAGCGCAGACTTCCAAGTCTGCTGTATCGCCGATTTCCAAATCGGCAGGGCGTCAAATCTGCGAGACGTCTGCGGGTTTGGAAACCCGCGACCCAGCAGGTTTGGAAACCTGCGCTACGAGGGTTTTGCCCGCTAAAACGCCCCCCCATGGCTCCCAGCGAATCCCTTCCCCCGCCGCCGCGCAGCGCGTGGTTTTGGGTGCCCAGCCTCTATTTTGCCCAAGGCATCCCGTACGTCATCGTCATGACCATGTCCGTGATCATGTACAAGCGGCTCGGCATCTCCAACACGGACATCGCCCTGTACACGAGCTGGCTCTATCTGCCGTGGGTTATCAAGCCCCTCTGGAGCCCGTTGGTGGACATTACGCGCACCAAGCGCCTCTGGGTGGTGGCCATGCAATTCCTCGTGTCGTTCGCCCTCGCGCTGGTGGCCTTCTCCATCCGCGGCTCCGCCTTCTTCCACTGGTCGCTCTTTCTGTTTTGGATCATGGCTTTCGCCTCGGCCACGCACGACATCGCGGCGGATGGCTTTTACATGCTCAGCATGTCCAAGCATGAGCAGGCCTGGTGGGTGGGCCTGCGCAGCACGTTCTATCGCACCGCCATGATCGTCGGCAGCGGCCTGCTGGTGGTGCTGGCCGGCGTTTTGGAAGGCAAAAACGGCCTGCCGCCCGTGGCCATTCCTGTCTCCGCCCGGCTCGACGCGCCAGTCGTCACCAATTGGAATCCGTCGGCCATCACCTTCGCCTCCGAGCCTGGCCCCGTCCGGGTGCTCGCGCAACCGGCCACGCTCGCCATTGCCCCGGCCCAGCGCAGCCCCGTCGAAGCCGCCGCCGTCATCGCCCAGGCCCGCGACTGGAACGCGCAGCATGGCTTTGTCCCCGTGGCTGTGGACGTGAGTCCACGGCTGACATCAACCAATGTTTCCGCGTGGACGCGCCACGTCTCCGGCCCGCTGCGCGATTTTCTCACCGCCCATTTCCCGAAGCCCCGCCGAACCGAGCCGGCCGCCACCGCGGGCAATCTCGGCGTGATCTATTTCGCCCTCTCGCAGCCGCCGCCGCCCGGCCAGGTCCTCGCCGTCAACTTCGCCCGCCGCCCCGCCGGCCTCGAATACCTCGGCTTTGGAAAAAGCGACCGGGGCTTCCATTTGCTCGCCGGCGAACGATTTGTCTTTGCCGCCACCAACTGGAACCAGCCCGCCATGGCGGTCATCCAGCTCGATCCCAAGCTGCACGCGGACGCCGCCGTGGTATTCCAGACCACTTCCGGCGACATTCCGCTGGCCTGGAGTCTCACGCTGTTTTTCGTGGCCGCGATTTTCCTGGCCTTCAGTTGCTGGCACGCTGTGATGCTGCCGCGCCCGCCCGGCGACGGCCCGGTGGTGACGCATCACAGCCTGCTCGGTGAGTTTTTTGCCACGCTGGGGTCCTTCTTTCAAAAGCCCGGCATTCTCCTCGCGCTGGCGTTCATCCTGTTCTATCGCTTCGACGAGGCGCAATTGAGCAAGGTCATTTCCCCCTTTCTGCTGGACAGCCGCGCGGCCGGCGGCCTGGGCCTGGCCACCAGCCTGGTGGGCCTGGCCTACGGCACCTTCGGCGTGCTCGCGCTCACTTGCGGCGGCCTGCTGGGCGGCTTCCTCGCCGCGCGGTTCGGCCTCAAAAAAATGCTGCCCGTCATGATCGGCGCCATGTATTTGCCCAAGCTCACCTTCCTGGCGCTGGCGCTGGCGCAGCCGGAAAATTTCCTCGTCGTCTGCGGCGCGGTGGCGGTGGAACAATTCGGCTACGGCTTCGGTTTCACCGCCTTCATGCTCTACCTGCTCTATTTCGCGGACGGCCCCCACAGGACGGCGCACTACGCCATCTGCACCGGCTTCATGGCGCTGGGCATGATGATCCCCGGCCTGTGGAGCGGCTGGCTGGCGGATCTCGTGGGCTACCGGCATTTCTTCGTCTGGGTGCTCTGCTCCACCCTGCCGGGCCTGGTACTCGCCCTGCAATTGAAGATTGATCCCCAGTTCGGCAAGCGCCTTCCCAAAAAGGCTGAAGGCTAAAAAATCATGAAGGCATCGCGCTCCATTTCCCGATTTCAGCGGCCGGCTCCGGTCCTTTATTTTGCGGAGGCGCGCAGCACCGGCACGTAAAACAGCCGCAGCGATTTTCCGCCCGCCTTCGCCTCGTAGCGATACAGCCCGAACAGGCAGGAGACCTTGTCGCGGCCCGGCGCCGAGTCGCGCCGGAACAGGTTCCACAACAGCGACCGGCTGGTGGCGCCGGTCTGCGCGTTGTTTTCCGCGCGCCAGAGCGCCCAGAGCGGCGACCAGTTCCGTTCGATGCGCGGATTGTCCGGCACGAACGGCTCCAGGATCGAGAGAATCTGCAGCCGCTCGTTGCCATTGAAATCATGGTGCCAGGTGAAGAACGGCCACATGTCCAACCGCACGCGCTCGTGCCCTGTCTCGGTGTTTTTGACCGACAGCCGCGAATACAGGTAAAACAGCCAGCGCGTGCGCTGCTGGTCCAGCGGATCGGCATGCGTGCGCGTGTACACGTACAGCGGCCAGACATAGGAATCCCATTCCTTGGTGTCGTTGTGCGATTCGCTGAAGAACGGCCACACGCGCGACGTGTGCTCGCCCCCGCCGTCCGCGAAAATCACAATCGGCCAGGGTTCCTGCCGCTCGTGATATTTCCGCACGCGGTCGTCAATCGTCGTGTAGAACGGCCACAGCACCGTGGTGAGATCGCGCTCCGCGGACCGGTCTTGGACATAGAAGGGGAACGAGGCCCGGAACGTCTCCGGGTTTTTCGAGCCCAGGCCATTGTCCTGCGTCAAATAGAACGGCCACAGGTAAAACGCATGGTCATGCCCCGGCACGATCGTCACCTCGCCAAAACCGTTGGTCTGCGTGGTCACGTCCTTGTGCTCGCGCCCCACGAACGGCCAGACCTGCCACCCCGTCATCCCGTCGCCATGATGCACGTCCACGATCGGAAAGAGGTAGTTCTCCGTCACCACGTCGCGCTTCTTCGTCTCCACGTAGCCCGGCAGCAGGATGAAATAGATTTCATCTTTGAACAGCCGGTGTTTGAGCCGGCCATAGAACGGCACCACCGCCGTGTAATTCAAATTGGTGTCCGCCGCCCGCTGCGAAAAGTAAAAGGGAAACACCGTCACCCGGTGCGGCGTCGTGTCATCCGGCGCCAGTCCGGACGACGTGCTGATCAGCTCGCAAAACTGCCACCGGCGTTCCTGGCCATACCGGATTCGCGTCAACAGCGGATAGAGATAGTCGTCTTCGTCCGCATCCACGGCCGGGTTGTCGTCGCGCGAGTAGAAGGGCGGAATTCCCCAGGTGCGTTCGGCGTCCGCGTGTTGCGAAAAATAGAACGGACCGGCCGCCTCCGTCCGGAAACCCTCCTCCAGCGTCAACTGGAAGCGGTCAAACGCGAACCCCGCCGCCGCGTCCTCCGCCCGCCCGGCACCGCCCCAAACCATGGCTCCGGCTAATACGACACCGATAAAGCACCACTTCATCAGAATGGCTTGATCATAATTTTCACCCACCGGTATCGTTATTGATTCTCGTTTCATCCCGCTTTTCGTTAATTGTGAATGTATTTTAACAATGATGTTGACTTTATCCGTAATTTCCTTATTTTCATCTCAATTGAGGTTTTTCACCTCGGTTCCTCCTGGACCCGGTGTCAGCGATTTGCTGACATCGGGTTTTTTAATCAACGGCCGCCAACGGCCGATCAGGCTGAGCAGCGCCGGCAGAAAAAACAGCGCCGCAATCATGCATGTTGCAATTCCGCTGGACATGATGATGCCCAAACTCCGGATGCCCCGGTGCTGCGCCAGCATCAGGCTCCCAAACCCGGCAATGGCCGTCAGCCCCGATACCAGCACCGCCTTGCCCGTGCTGCGGGACAAAATCCCCGGTGTGCCTTCCTCCGCGTAGCGGTTCAGGATTTGGATGCCATTGGTAACCCCGATGCCGATGACCAGCGGCAGCGTCATGATGTTTGCCAAATTGATCGGCACGCCCATCCACCCCATCAACCCCGCCAGCCACAGGGTGCCGATGGCCACCGGGATCAGCGCCAGGATCATGGCGCTGAAGCTGCGGAAATGGAACAGCACCATCAGCGCAATGGCCGCCAGGGAATACCACGCCGCCTGCTCGTAGCTGTTCTTGAGCAGCGTCTCGTATTCGTAAAGCTGCACCGGCGAGCCGGTGACATTCGCATCGCCCACCACCGACCGCAGATCCTGCACAAACGCCGCCTGCGGCGCGCGCTGCCAGACGTCCTCCTTCGGGTAAACCTGGATGAGAAACTTGCCGTTGACGCCAATGAACCGGTGGTGCAGCGCCGGCGGCAAATCGGCCACCTGGGGCGGCGTGGTGTCATCCTGTTGTTGCAGCAGTTGGAATGATTCCCGGAAATCCGCCAGCAGGGCCTGCTGAAATTGCGCCAGCTTCCGCGCATACTCCGCCTGCACCCGCGGTTCCCCGCCCAGCATCAACCGCCGAAACTCCGTGATGGACTGCGCGAGCGCGTTCAATTGCGCCGTCACCTCCGGCGCGTTCGTGCCGG
Source organism: uncultured Bifidobacteriaceae bacterium (assembly GCA_964532525.1). Classification (GTDB taxonomy): domain Bacteria; phylum Verrucomicrobiota; class Verrucomicrobiia; order Limisphaerales; family UBA11358; genus UBA11358. The sequence continues at coordinate 12,931 of CAZHIM010000039.1, read as the reverse complement.
TGGTTTCCGCCGCCAAACCGGCATAGCAGGAGGTGTAAAACAGCGACGAGCTCAGGTCCCGGAGATCCACCGGCCGCGGGTCCGGCGGCCGGAAATTGAAGCCGGCGACCTCCGCCTTCACCCCGCTGATCAGCTTCCGCTTCGCCCCCCCGTCCGGATACAGGAAATCCTTGTAGAACGGCGGTTCGGTTTCCGCCACCGTCGGCAGTTTCTCGATGCGGGCCTGCTCCTCCACGGCGTTGGTGAGCGAATCGGCCAGCACCGCGCCGTACAACAGCGATTTGTCCGCCGAGTCCAGCAGCGTCTGCTCAAACACCACCGAGGAGAGATGCGGACTCTGCATCTTGATGAGGTTGTAATCGAAATAGACCCGCCGCGCCCCGAACAGCGCCGCCAGGCACAACGCCGCGGTGATCCCCGCCACCAGCACCGGCCGTTCCAGCCAGACCTTTTCCAGCCGCGCGCGCCGGTCATCCACCCGGATGTCGTGGTCCAGCGCGTTTTGCCGTCCGCGCAGAAGCAGCACCGGCAGCAGGGTCATCATCGGCACCAGACACAGCAGCAGTCCGCCGCCGCAGATGATCCCCATTTCCTTGATGCCTTGGAAATGGGTGAAACACATGGCCAGAAACGCGCCCGCCGTGGTGAGCGCCCCGGTGAAGATCCCCTGGCCGGTAAAGACCATCGCCTTGGTGATGGCGGCCTCGTTCGATTCGCTCAGGTGCAACTCCTCCTCGTAGCGCGTGATCAGATGCACCGCGTAATCCATCGCCAGCCCGATCAGCATCGGCACAAACGTGATCGTCAAAATGTTCAGGTGCCCCACCGTCAGCGTCGTGAACGCCATCGTGTAGCCCACGCCGATCAGCAGGCAGATCGTGGCCTTGATCGGCCGGCCGGTCTCGTGATAGCCGTAAACAAAAATCAGCGCGCACAGCCCCAGCGACACCACGCTGGCCAGGGTGGCGTCCTTTTGCGACTGGATCATCTCGTCGTAATCCAGCACCGGTTCGCCCGTGATCCCCACGTTGACGCCCGGCACTTCCGCCCGCGTTTGCTGCACCAGCGCCCGCAACCGGTTCACCACCTCGCCCGTCATCGCGTCGTTCGGCGCATGGCTCGTCACCACAAAAATCCGGCCGTGGTTGAACGTGAGGTAGCTGGACAGCATCGTCTCCTCGCCGCCGTCGAGCAGCGTGGCGACGTTCGGCGACGGCGGCACGCCCGGTCGCAGCAGCGCGTCGTTGGCCTGTGAGACGATCCGTTGCAGCGCCGGCAGCGATTTCACCAGCGATGCGGTGTCCGGGGTCTCCTCCTGCTTGGCGGTGCGGAACGCCTTGTTCACCTGGTCAAACAGCGACACCAGGTTGGTCGTCTGCGTGAATTGGGCAATGAACGGCCGCGCCGTGTGCAGCAGGTCGCGCATCTGCGCCAGGTTGGTCTCCGAGGCGAACTGCAGCGCCTTGTCGCCCATCATCGCCAGGTTTTGCTGGTAGAAAACGTCGCGGAACAGGTTGGTTTCCACCAGCATCTTGGCTGCGATGCGCTCGACGAACTGCCGGTTCTTCTCCAGATCGCCGCTTTCCACCACCACCACCAGGTCGTCCGGCTGGGGGAATTCCTTTTCGAAGGCGAGAAAAAGCTGATGGTACTTCTGGTTCGGCCCCACCAGGTCGTCGCGGTTCATGTCCGCCTGCAGGAACAGCACCGTGTAGAACACGCAGCCGGCGAACAGGACCACTTGGGGCCAGACAAACCAGTGCGGATGCCGGCAGACGCCGGCGGCCAGGCGGCCGAGCCAGCGCGCCATGAAACTGTCTGCGCTTAATGCCTTCACTCAGCCCGCCTTTTCCACAAACACCGCCGTGCCGTAGCAGAGGACCTCCGTGATGCCCGGGGCCACCTCCGTGGCGTCGTAGCGCACGCCGATGACCGCGTTGGCCCCCAGTTCGCCCGCGTGCGTCAGCATGAGATCAAACGCCTCCTCGCGCGCCCGTTCACACAGGTTCGTGTACAACGTGATGTTGCCCCCGAACAGGCTCTGAATATTCGCCCCGATGTTTCCGATGACCGAGCGCGACCGCACAATGATGCCGCGCACCACGCCAAAGGATCGCGCGGTGCGATACCCCGGCAACTCAAAGGCCGTCGTTGTCAACGGATGTGTCTGACTCATAGCTTCCTAATTGAACACCACCGCCTGCCCCGGCAAAAGCGAATTCTTGTGCCGCGGCCCCGGCCCGCCCACCAAAGCAACTTGCCTTCGCGCCGAGGGATGGCAACTTGTGGGGCACATGGTTGCGCAAGACACAATTCTCAATGCCTTAAAGGCCGTCAAATATCCCGGTTATTCGCGTGATATTGTCTCCTTTGGCCTGGTCAAGGACATCACCGCCGCCAGCGGGTCCGTAAGCGTCTCCTTGCAATTGACCTCCGCCAATCCCGACGCCGCCCGGCAGATCAAGGCCGAGGTGGAGCAGGTCTTGAAACAGTTGCCCGACGTCGGCCGGGTGGTCGTGGAGGTGCTCCAGCCCGCCACCGGCCCGGCTGGCGCCGGCGGCGCCTTCGCCGGCCAGACCAAGGTTCCCGGCGTCCGCCATATCGTCGCCGTGGCCAGCGGCAAGGGCGGCGTGGGCAAATCCACCTGTTCGGTCAACCTCGCCTGCGCCCTGCAACATCTCGGCGCCCGCGTGGGGCTGCTGGATTGTGATATTTACGGACCCAGCATCCCCCTGATGATGGGCATCTACGAGCGGCCCACCGTCAGCTCCGCGGACCATCTGGTGCCCCCGGTGGCGCATGGCATCAAGGTCATGAGCATCGGCCTCTTGCTCACCGACGACCAGCCGGTGATCTGGCGCGGACCGATGATCACCAAGACGATTCACCAGTTCCTCCTGTCGGTGGAGTGGGGCGACCTCGATTACCTGGTGGTGGACTTGCCGCCGGGCACGGGCGATGCCCAGCTTTCCCTCTGCCAGACGGTGCCCCTGGATGGCGGCGTCATCGTCAGCACGCCCCAGGAAGCGTCGCTGGGCGTCGTGCGCAAAGGCATCGCCATGTTCAAGCGGGTGAATGTGCCGATCCTGGGCATCGTCGAAAACATGAGCTATTTCACCACGCCCGCCGGCGAGCGGGTGGAGATTTTCGGCCATGGCGGCGGCCGGCAGGAGGCCGCGCGGCAAAACGTGCCGTTCCTGGGCGAGATCCCCCTCTTCACCGAAATCCGCGAAGCCGGGGACCGCGGCACGCCCATCGTGGTGGCGGCCCCGAACCATCCCGCCGGCAAGGCCTTTGTGACCATCGCCGAAGCCCTGCGGAAGACGTTGAGTTAGTGTTCCAAGGCATGAGTTGGGCGACGGGTTCGTGATTTAAGCCGATTGGCCTCATTGACCGCCGGGGCCGGAACGGGCTCGCTGCCGCGGCTTATTTCCCGGGCCACGGGTGGCGGCGGTCCGCTGCCTGCGGCGGCATTGCTGCGTGGACGCAGACCGTGGAACCGGCCATGCGGCGCTGCCGGCTGGCCTGAAATCCGGACCCCGCGCCCGCTCAGACGTTAAACTTGAACACCATCACGTCGCCGTCCTTCACCACGTATTCCTTGCCTTCCATGCGGTACAGCCCTTTTTCGCGGGCGGCCGCCACGGAGCCGCAGCGCACCAAATCCTCGTAGGCCACCGTTTCGGCCTTGATGAACCCGCGCTCGAAATCGGAGTGGATCACCCCGGCGGCCTTCGGCGCCGTGTCCCCGGCATGGATGGTCCAGGCGCGGACTTCCTTCTCGCCGGCGGTGAAATACGTGCGCAGCCCCAGCAAATGATACGTGGCGCGAATCAGTGTGCCCACGCCGGATTCGTTCACGCCCAGCTCCTTGAGGAATTCCTTCGCCTCGGCTTCCGACAGGTCAATCAGATCACTCTCGATCTGCGCGCTGATGACCACCGCTTCGCAGGCAAAATGATGCTCCGCGTATTCGCGGACCTTCACCACAAACGGGTTTTGCTCCGCGCCGGCCAAGTCGCCTTCCTTGACGTTGCAGGCAAAAATCGTCGGCTTGTCGGTCAGCAGCCAGAACAGCCGCGAGACGGCCTTTTCCTCCGGCGTCAATTCCAGCATGAGCGCCGGCTTGCCCGCATTCAAATGCGGCTCCAGCTTCTTGAGCACGGCCTCCTGGATCAGCGCTTCCTTGTCGCCACGCTTGGCGTCCTTGGCGATGCTCGACAGCTTCTTTTGGACGGCCTCCAGGTCGGCCAGCACCAGCTCGGTGGTGATGACTTCGATGTCCCGCACCGGGTCCACGCTCCCGGCCACGTGGATGATGTCCGGGTCCTCAAAACAGCGAACCACCTGGACGATGGCGTCCACTTCCCGGATGTGGGTCAGGAACTTGTTGCCCAGGCCTTCGCCCTGGGAGGCGCCCTTGACCAGTCCGGCGATGTCCACAAACTCGATCGCCGCCGGGATGAGCACGGTGGTCTTGGCGATGGGCTTGAGCACGTTCAGCCGGGCGTCGGGCACCGTGACAATGCCCACGTTCGGGTCAATCGTGCAGAACGGATAATTCGCGGCCTCGGCCTTGCGGGTGCGCGTGACGGCGTTGAACAGGGTGGACTTGCCCACATTGGGCAGGCCGACGATTCCAGCTTTAAGCATAAATAAATTCAGCCGGCGCTTGCATCCAGGGACCAGGCGCCGGATGGCCCGATACTACCCGGAACGCGGGTCAATGCCGAATCAATTCCTGCAGGTTGAGATGCCAGGCGATGTTGGCGCCTTCAAAGAAGGCGGTCGAAATCAGGCACAGGCCGGACACGTGCTGCAGGCGCAGCAGGGTCTTTTCGCCGAACTTCCCGCGTCCGCGCGAGACGCCATAGCTGAGGATGACAAACCACAGCGTGGTGCCCGAGAACACGCCGGCCACGCAGGCCGCGCGCGCCACCAGGCCGTTCGCCACGAAATCATGCGACATCAGGTTGGCGGACAGCACGACCCAGGCCACGAGCACGCCCAGGTTGGCCAGCACGCGGACAAAGCCGGTGGCAAACGCCGAATGCGGGTGAATCTTCTGTCCCAGCCGCGCCTCCAGCTTTTCCGAGGCGGAGTCCAGCTTGGTGGGCACCTTCACCGATTGCGCCAGGAGAAACTTGAACCCCAGAAACAGGAGGAAGACAAAACTCATCACCTGCATGAAGGCTTTCGCAAAACCGTGATCGAGAAACTGCGACATGCCGGTGAAGGAAATCGCGCAGTAGATCGCGTCCATCACCGCCGCGCCCAGTCCGATGAACACCGCCCAAGGAAAGCCGCGCTGGGCTCCCTCGTTGAGAATCGTGAGGTTGATGGGCCCCACGGGGATGGACGCAAAAATGAGGGCGCAGAGAAATCCCGCCACCGCCGCCAATATGACTGGATGGACTTGGGCCATTAGTCGGCCTCCGGCCCCTCGTCGTCATCTTCCTCGATCTCCTTGCGCCAAGCCCGGGACAAACGGGGACGTATAAAGCCATAGACCAGATACGCCGTGAAGACCAGCGGCAGCACATAATACAGAATCTTCTCCCGCAGGATCAGCAGCGACCCCACAAACAGCGCCGCCACGATCACCTTCAGGAACGTCGTCGTGGAGCGCAGGCCCAGCGCCTTGAAGCTGGGATAGCGCACTTCACTGACCATCATGGCGGACAGGAAGATGAGCACCACCGGCAGCAGGTAGCCCCAGCGGCCCAGGTCCTTGCCCTTTTCGTTCAGCTTGATGATGAACAGCGTCAGCGACGCCACCAGCCCGGCGGCCGAGGGAATGGGGAAGCCCAGAAAATCACCGCCCGCGCCCGGCAGTTTCATGGCCGAAAGACAATTGAAACGCGCCAGCCGGAACGCTCCGCACAAAAGGTAAATCGAGGCGATGAACCAGCCGAATTCCGCGTATTGGCCCGGCAGCGCATCGCGCAGCACCACCCGATGCACCAGGAACGCCGGCGCCACGCCGAAGGACACCAAATCCGCCAGCGAATCAAATTCCCGGCCAAACGGGCTTTCATGCCCGCCCATGCGCGCCACCCGCCCGTCGAACAGGTCGAAAATGCACGCCAAAAGGATGCACGCCAGCGCAAATTTGATGTTCCACCAATCCACCACGCCGTTCGTCCAATCCACCTCGCCGTTCGACAATTTGGGCGTCAGGTCCGCCTCCACAATTTTCGTCAGCGCCACGAAACCGCAAATCAAGTTGCCGGCCGTGAACAGGTTGGGCAGAAAATAAATTTTCAGTTTCTCGCCTTCGCGGGCGCCCGGGGGATTGACTGTCGGTTGCGTTTCCATGTTGTATCAGACCAGTTCCGCCAGGATGGATTCACCGCCCACCACCTTGTCGCCCAGTTGCACCTTGATCCTGGCATCCTTCGGCAGATAGACCTCCACGCGGGAGCCGAATTGAATCAGGCTGATGCGCTCGCCGCGCTGGACCACGTCGTTTTGCGCAATCCATGGAATGATGCGGCGGGCAATCAGCCCGGCGATGAGGCGGACGCCGATCCTGGCTCCGGCGGGCTCCCCGGCTTCCAGGCCGATGAGCACATTCTCGTTAAATTGGGCGCAGTCCGTGCGCATGGCGTTGAGATACTGGCCGGGCGCATGCTTGAAATACGCGATGCGCCCCGTCAAGGGCGCATTCTGCACGTGCACGTCGAACACCGAGAGGAAAATGGAGATGCGCCGGCATTCGCCGCCGAGAAATTCCGGCTCGTTCGCCAGGTCAATCGTATCCACCTTGCCGTGGCCCGGCGCCAGCACCAGGTTTTTCCCGCCCGGCACGTTCGGGTCCGGATCGCGGAAGAAATAGAACGTGAAGAGCACAAACAGCACCCACAACGCCCCCAGGACGCCAGCCATGGCCACGATAAACGCGCCGAGGTGGGCCGCCAGCCACGCCACGGCCAGCAACAGCAGTACGCCGGCGGCCGACAAGCCAATGAGCTTGAAGGCGGCGGCGGCGGCTTTTCCCGAGTGCTTCACCGGGGCAAAATAAATTTTTTTGACGATACTTGCAATTCGGCATTTTCGGTGCACTTTGGCTTTCGCCGCCCAGCGGCGGTACCCAAACGAAAAAGGAAAATATTATGTCACTACAAACACCCGATCTGACCAAGTTCCCCCCGCGCAGCCCGCGCATTCGGCTCGGCGGCTATGTCATCCTGCCGCGCATGTTGGACAAGGGGCGTGCCACCCTGGCCGGCAAGGCCGGCGAATATCATTACGCCTGCCCGCTGGACCAGCAGTTCCTCACCTTCGTGGGCATCGATCCCGAGGCGCTCAAGAAAGAGCTGCCCAAGAGCGACACCGAAGTGCTCGCCTGGATCCACCAGCACGCCAAGCACCAGCGCTCCACGCCGGAAATCATCGCCTGGACCCAATGGCAGGAAAACCGCGCGCCCGACAATCCCGATGGCCGCGAATTCCTCAACGACATGCACAAAAGCGGCGCACCCAAGCGCGAAGACATCATTACCTGGTTCGATGCGCTGGACATGGACGACTTCGTGAGCTTCGGCGGCAAGGCGTGATTTGCCCGCGAATATCCGATGTGGCGGACCGCGGCTGTGTCGGAGACCAGCCGCAGCGACGTGGCCAGCGAAAAGACCTGCCGAGCGGGTCTGGCCATTGAATTGCGAACCTTGCTGCGGCTGGCTTTTAGCACAGCCGCGGTCCGGCCTCACACTCCCAAGACTGGCATTCGGCCTGCATATGCCTTCCCTCGATAAAAGAACCGCATTTTTATGCGGCCTTTTCAGTTTCGCCGGCGGCCGGTGTGTTTTTGGCGCGAATGAATGCGCTTACGCCGTCGCCAGATTGCCTTCGAGCATTGGCGAAGGTTCGTCGGACTCGCCCGCCGCCGCCGGCCCCGCTTGGTCCAGAATCCGGATCGGCTCGTAAAATGTGTTTCGCTGCACCGGCGTGCATCCGGCCTCCCGGATGGCCTTGATCATGTTCGTCTCCGTCTGTAATTGCGGCGTGGTGGCGCCGGCCATGTGGAAAATGTATTCCTCGATGATCGTCCCGTGCAGGTCATCCGCCCCGTAGCTCAACGCCACCTGCGCCAGCTTCATGCTCAGCCCCACCCAGTAGGCCGTGAGATGGTCGAAGTTGTCCAGGTAGATGCGGCTCACCGCAATCGTCCGCAGCGAATCAAATCCCGTCGGCGCGTGCCGCACGGGGATGTCGTTGTTCTCCGGCTGATACGCCAGCGGCACGAACCCCACAAACCCGTGCGTCTCGTCCTGCAACGCCCGCAGTTGCCGCAGATGGTCCACCCGGTCGGCCAAGCTCTCCACATGGCCGTACAGCATCGTGCAGGTGCTGCGTCCGCCCAGCCGGTGCCAGGTGCGGTGCACGTCCAGGTATTCCTCGGCGGATTCCTTGCCCTTGGCGATGGCGCTGCGCACCTCCTTGCGGAAAATCTCCGCGCCGCCGCCCGTGAGGGATTCCAGCCCCGCCGCCTTCAATTCCATCAGCGTCTCCGCCACGGATTTTTTGGCGAGCCACGCCAGGTGCAGGATTTCAATCGCCGTGAAACACTTCAATTGCAGCCGGCCATCCAGTTGCTTCAGCGCCTTCAGCATGTCCGTGTAATAGCTAAACGGCAGCGTGGGGTGCAACCCGCCCACAATGTGCAGCTCCGTGATCCCCAGCCGCAGCGCCTCGCGCGCCTTCTGGACGATCTCTTCCACGGACAATTGAAAGCCATCCGCATCGCGCTTCTTCCGCGCAAACGAGCAGAACTGGCACGAAAGAATGCAGTAATTCGAGTAGTTGATGTAGCGGTTGACGATGTAGCTGGCGCGGTTGCCCACTTTTTTCCGCCGCGCAAAATCGGCGATCGCCCCCACGGCATTCAGGTCCTTGGATTCAAACAGGCGCAGGCCGTCCGCGTCGGAAATCCGTTCCCCGGCCGCCACCTTGTCATAAATATCCCGCAGCTCGCTACGTTGAATGAAAAAATTCATTCTGGATATTAAAGCACCTTTTCCCCCCAAAGCAAACCCGCAGCAGGCGTTCGCCGCCATCTAAAAAAACTGCGAAAGCATTTGGAATTGGCTGGGGGCTTTCGGCCCATCCGACAAGTGGGAAAGCTCAGGATGAGATTTCCCGGCAAACTTTACGGCTCCAGCCGGAAAAACCGCGATCCCCCGCCATTGGAGATCGGGAGCACCACCGTATCATTGGTCAGCATCAGGGTTTGCAACGGCTGCCACTGCGCCCCGGTCAACCCGTCCGAATATTCCACCGTGTAGTAGCGGCCATGCCGGCCCTGCAGGCTCAGGTTCACCCCGCCCGCGGGCGAAACTGACAATTTGGGCGGCGCCGGCGGACTGGTGTCAAAGGGCGTCTTGAGAATCTCCAGGGGCGACCCGGCGCCCGCCATGTAAACCCAGCCGTTGTCCACGGCCAAAGCCGTGGGCTGGCCGGGGCCCGTGTAGTAGCCCACCGGAATCGGCTGCGTGGCGTCCGCCACATCCACCACATAAACCGAGGCCTGGTTCGTGTACGAGCCCGCGAGAAACACAAGGTTGTTGGCCACGCGCACGTCGGACACCACCACGCCGGCTGAAAACAGATTGGCGCTGGGCGGGGCACCGTCGAACGAACCCACCAAAGCGGGCTGGGCGGCGTTCGTCAGCGAGATGACATCCAAATACACGTACGGCCAGTTCATGGTTATATAGGAGAGCGTTTCAATCCCAAAGACAGTTTGGCCGCTCACCTCCAAGTTGCCAATTTCAACCAGTTCTCCGCCGAGTTCGACTGGTCGAGCCGGGTCCGATACGTCCACCACGATCAGCCCTCCGCCCTCCCGGTCATCCGAAGTGAGCACCGCGAGGTTTCCCATCAGGCGCACATGTTCCGCGTAAAAGTTGCTCACAAAACTGCCCGCCAGCACCGGCGCCGCCGGATTGCCGGTGTCGAGGATCAACAGCCCCCCGGCGCCGTCCGCCACATAGGTCAGGTTGCTGCGCACGGTCACATCCTCCGCCGCATTCGCCGTGTAAGTCCCCACCAGCACAGGTTGGCAGGGATTGGCGACACTGATGATTTGCAGCCCGGCGTCATCCGCCGCGGCATAAACCAGTCCGCCGGCCTCTGCCAGCTTCACGATGTTGTCCGTCGTGGCCAAAGTCCCCAGTAGCTGTGGCGCGGCCGGATTCGTCACATCGAGAACGGCCAGGCCGTTGGTGCCGCGGGCGAGAAAGGCCAGGCCGTTCGTCACAAATATATCCACCGCGTCCTGGCTCCAGGTCACGACGTTCGTGATGGGCGGCAGGACCGTCAACAGCGCCTCCTGGCTCACTGCGGCACCGGCAAAGTTACTGGCCGTGGCGAAATAAATGCCGGCGTTCGTCGCGGTTACATTGTTGAACACCCGGGTGGACGGGGAAAGACCAAATGGGAGCAGACCCGGCGGAGCGGGCGCGGCCGGCAGTTGGCCAACCTCGTTCCATGTGTAACTGGGACTGGGGGCGCCCGTTGCCCCCACCGCGAGCCATGTGTCCACGCCGGCAGCCACGTCCAAACTGCGCGGCTGATTCGTGATCGCCGGCGCCACCGACGGCAGCACGGTCAGCACGGCATTGGTGCTCTCCACGCCGCCATACAGGTTGGTGACGTACAGCGTGTAATCCCCCGCGTCGGCCGGTGAAACGCTCGCCAGCGTCAGCTCGGATTCCGTTGCGTTGGGCAGGTTGGTTCCGTCCTTGAACCACTGGTAGCTGATGGGCTGCGTGCCCTCAACGGACGTCCAAAACGAAAAGGTCTGGCCCACGTAAACCACCGCGCTTGCCGGTTGCCAGTCAAAAATCGGTGGCGACGGCGGCAGGACCGTTACGGTGGCGTTGCTGCTCACCGCGAATCCCTGGGAATTCGTCACGATCACCGAATAGTTCCCGCTGGCGTTCGTCGTGGTTGGCGTGAAATACAGGAAGTAATTGGTGGCGCCGGGCAAATTCGTGCCATTGTCGTACCACTGGTATTGGAACGGCGGCGTGCCCTGGGCCTCGACGTTCAGGAAAACATCGTTGCCGACATAAACAGTGGTGTCCAGCGGCTGCTGTTCAATGGCCAGCGACCGCGGAGGCGACACCGTGAATTGGCCCAGCAGGAAGCAGCCGACCGGCGGTTCTTCGCTTCCGCTGAAAACCGTCCAACGCAGGACGTTTGTGCCATCGCCCACATCGTTTGTCTCATTCTGCCAAACCGGGGATGGACCGATGCCAGAAATCGGCCACGGCCCCGAGTCTGGGCCATTGATCGCGAAATTCCAGCCACCGGAAAACGAATCCGATTCGAACCAAAAACTCACCGTCGCCGGTCCCACCACGGTCGTCTGAAGCCAGCTTGTCTGCTTGGCTTGGATGTTTCCGCCTTGCACCGCCATCCCATCGTAGGTGTTGGTGGTCTCCACAAACCAAGGCGCGTCGCCGCCGGTCGTCCAGACCAGATTGGTGGCGTTGAGCGCTTCCCCCAAAGTCTGGGCGCGCAAGGGAGTGGCGGCAAAAACCAAGCCACCGACCACCGTAAACAGGAATAATATGTCACGTATGGCGAGTGGTCTTTTCATAAATCAAACTTCTGGATCTGCGGCCGCCTTTTTAACACCGATCCCACGGCGTGTCAATTTGGCTCCAAGGAACTGATGCTAAATGCCTCGAACATGCGCCAATTTCCGGCCGGGAACAAAACGATAACGTTAACCGCGCTGCTGGCAGTGTCCGCTTGGGAACATTTTGTCCTATCCGTCCTGCCTGTCCTAATTCACCAGCCGCCTCAAATGCTTGCCAGGGACGACGTCAGAACAGCAAGGGAACCACCGCGCCGGGCCCCCGACCCTGCAAACCGCAGGTGATTGCATAAATTCTTTGCAACTTTTCCCGGCTCGGGTTGTTAAACCGTAACCTGATGGCATTTAACTCGGTAAAAAACCTGGTGGCTACCGTCGCGGACGCGTCTCCGACGCAGTTCGACGACTGGCGCCGCTCTTGGCGCGCCGCCGCCGATGCCGGTTCCACAGACACTCTCTTGACGTTCATCGCCCGCGAACGCGGCGTGGGCGAGGATGCTTTCCTCCAAAAGCTCGCCACCACCCTCGGCTGGCCCCATCTGGACCTGGCCAAATTGACCATCGAAGACGAGGTCCGCAACAAGCTTTCCACCAAAATCGCCTTCCAATACTCCGTCCTGCCCACCGCCCTCATCAACGGCGTCCTGCAGGTCGCCGCCAGCGACCCGTTCGACGGCGCCATGATGAGCGCCGTCCGGTTCGAAGCCAAAATGCCCGTCACCTTCGCCATGGCTTCCCGGGCCGAAATCGAAAAAGCGCTGAAAAAATACTACGGCGTCGGCGCCGAAACGCTCGACGAAATGGGCGAGGGCGAAACCATGGACCTGGAACTGCCCGCCGACAAGGAAATCACCGAGGGCGACCAGGAAGCCAGCGTCATCAAGTTTGTCAACCAGATCATCTGGGAAGCCTTCAAAAACCGCGCCACGGACATTCATTTCGAGCCGCAGGAAGACGAGTTGCGCATCCGCAACCGCATTGACGGCATCCTGTCCCTCATCCCGCTGCCGCCCCAGTTGAAGCGCTTCCAGTCGGCCATCATCTCGCGCATCAAGGTGATGAGCGGCATGAACATCTCCGAAAAACGCCTCCCCCAGGACGGACGCATCAACGTGCGCATCAAGGGCGAGGAAATTGATATTCGCGTCTCCACCGTGCCCACCGTTTACGGCGAGAGCGTGTCCCTGCGCTTGCTCACGCGCGGCAAGATCTTCCTCTCGCTCGACAAACTCGGCTTCTCGGCCATGGAAGAGGCGGCCATCCGCGAAATCATCATCAAGCCGCACGGCATTTTCCTGGTGACCGGCCCCACCGGCTCGGGCA
>CAZHIM010000038.1:0-46734 GCA_964532525.1 uncultured Bifidobacteriaceae bacterium | reverse complement strand
ATAAGCGCTGAAAGCATCTAAGTGCCAAGCTCATCCCAAGATATTGTTTCCCGGACGCAAGTCCCTAAAGACCACGGGCAGACCACCCGTTTGATAGGCTGGGAGTGTAAGCGCCGCGAGGCGTTCAGCTGACCAGCACTAATCGGTCGTGCGGCTTGATTGCTTTTTCCCTTAATGGGAATAGCAAATTTCAACTCGCGAATTGTGGAACAATGCCCATAGACTCCTATGTGTAGTTTTCAGAGAACCGCCGAAGTGATCCGGTTGTTCTTTACATAATGATTTAGCACGGCGAAAACCGTGCGCAACAATTTGGTGGCAATACCGCAGTGGTCCGACCCGTTCCCATTCCGAACACGGCCGTCAAACGCTGCATGGCCGATGGTAGTGGTTGTATAGCTTCCGCGAGAGTAGGTAGCCGCCAGTCTTTACTAAAAATCCCCGAGGTAACGCCTTGGGGATTTTTTTTGTCTGGGTGGGACGGGAGTTCGCGGCGGGATGGGCGCTTTAAAGCAGTGTGCGACGGCTTGCCGGGGATAGGACAAGAAGGGCGGAACATTCCCGGCGGTGGTTTCTGGCACCGCCTTCGGGGTGCGGGAAAATCGGTGAGCGTTTTCCGAGGGTATCGCTCCCTGGTCGCTCAACCCCCGGCTACTTTCTGGAACGCCTCCGGCGTTCACTAACATTGGCTCAATTCAGGATTATGCCTTGGGGCATTTCGGCGAGGTCAGGCGCTCCAATGGCCGCTTTTGAGATAGGGCTTGAGTTTTTCCTTGAGGGTTTCGCGGCCGCGATGGATGAGGGACTTGGTGGCGGAGAGGGAGGTGTCCAGGATTTCCGCGATTTGCTCGTAGCTCAAGTCGTCCTGGCGGCAGAGGAGGATGGCGGTGCGCTGGGTTTCGGGCAGTTGGGCGATGGCCTCCTCGATTTTAGTGGCGAGTTCGCCCTGGAGGACGTTTTCGGCGGGGAGGGAGTTTTTCTTGTCTTCGTACTGGCGCTGGGGCAGGTCGTCGTTTTCGCCGTGGTTTTCCTCGATGGATTCGGCGGGGTGGCGGGAGCGGCGGCGGATTTCGTTGAGGCAGAGGTTGCGGGCGATGGTGAAGAGCCAGGTGGAGAATTTGGCGGTGGGCTGGTAGCGCTGGCGGGATTTGTAAACCTGGAGGAAGACGTTTTGGGCCAGATCCTCGGATTCGGATTCATCGCGCAGGGTGCGGCAGATGAAATTGAAGAGGGGCTGCCGGTATTTTTCGACCAGTTCGGCAAAGGCCGCCCGGTCGCCGCGCTTTACGCGCAACATCAGGGCGGCATCAAGGTCGGAGGGTTCCGGCATGGTCGCTTAAGTCTATTGAACGCCGGGCGCGCGACAAGGTTTCGCTGAAAGTGGCGGCGCGGGGGCGGAGAGAAAAAACCGGGGCAGGGCAAGTTTTTAATTTCTTTAAGGACTGGACCACTCCATCTTACCGGCAGTGCAGGATCTGCTGAAAAAAATCGAGGCGGCGGCGGAGGCGCGGCTGACCTTCTCGCCGGAGGCGACGGCCGCGGACAAGCTGGCGCGGTACAAGAAGTTTCTGAAGGTGGAAGGGAACTGGCTGAAGCTGCTGCATCGCGGCGGGGAGCCGGGGCGGGTGATTTGCCGGGGGCGGGCGGCGATCTTGGACGCGCTGTTGCAGCACCTGTGGATTGCGTTGCGGGAGGTGCTGGCGGCGGAGGGGCATCACGAATTTCCGCCGATTGCGCTGGTGGCGATCGGGGGGTTTGGGCGGGCGGAGTTGAATCCGCACAGCGACATTGACTTCATGTTTTTGCACGACGGGCAGGTGTCGGCGGGCAAGCCGCTGCCGTACTTGGCGCGGCTGATTGACGGGGTGCTGTATCCGTTGTGGGACATCGGTCTGAAGGTGGGCTATTCGGTGCGGGACGTGGGCGATTGCGTGAAGGTGGCGAACACGGACATGCAGTCGAAGACGTCGCTGATCGAATCGCGGCTGATCATCGGGGACGCGATGTTGTTTGAGCGGTTTGAGGAGGCGGTGGTGAGCAAGTGCGTGGTGGGGTACGAGGACAAATACATTGCGATGCGGCTGGAGGACCAGGCGACGCGGCGGGGGAAGCATGGGAATTCGGCGTGCATGCAGGAACCGAACATCAAGAACGGGTGCGGGGGGCTGCGGGATTTCCAGAATTTGCTGTGGATGGCTTTTTTCAAGTACCAGACGCGGTCGCTGGCGGAGCTGCAGGCGCGGGAGTTTGTGAGCGCGGCGGAGCGGAAGCAGCTGGAGGCGGCGTATGATTTTCTGCTGCGGGTGCGGACGGAGCTGCATTATCACACGAACCGGCCGCAGGATGTGCTGGGGAAGAACTTGCAGCCGGCGGTGGCGTTCAACCTGGGGTACACGGACCGGTCGCCGAGCCGGCGGATCGAGGTGTTCATGCGGGACCTGTACGTGCACATGCGGAACATTTTCCTGATCACGCGGACGCTGGAGCAGCGGCTGGCGCTGGTATCGCCGGGGGAGACGACGGGGCTGGAGAAGTTGCGGCGGCTGCTGGGGGGGGCGGCGCCGGCGGCGCCGGAGGCGGTGGACGGTTTTTTATTTGTGGGCAACGAGGTGCGGGCGGCGGGGAACCGGATTTTCCGGGATTCGCCGCGGCGGCTGATGCGGGTGTTTTTATACGCGCAACAGCGGCATTTGCGGCTGCATCCGGACTTGGCGCAATTGATCCGGAACCAGCTTTGGCTGGTGGACCGGGAGTTTTTGAACGACGCGCACGTGTGCGAGACGTTTTTGACGATCTTGGAGCGGCGGGGGGAGGTTTCCCGGGTGCTGCGGGCGATGCACGAGGTGAATTTGCTCGGGAAATACATTCCGGAGTTTGGGAAGCTGACGTGTCTGGTGCAGCACGAGTTTTATCACCAGTACGCGGCGGACGAGCACACGCTGGTGTGCCTGGAGCAGTTGGACAAGGTGTGGGAGGCCAAGGAGCCGCCGTTCAAGCACTACACGCCGCTGTTTCAGAGTCTGGAACGGCCGGGGCTGCTGTATCTGGGGCTGCTGCTGCATGACGTGGGGAAGGCGGCCAAGCATGAAATAGGCAAGCATCCGCAGGTGGGGGCGGCGCTGGCGGTGCGGGCGGCGCGGCGGCTGCAACTGGAGCCGGAGGCGGTGGAGCTGCTGAAATTCCTGGTGGAAAACCACCTGCTGATGGCCACGCTGTCGCAGCGGCGGGACTTGGACGACGGGGCGGTGATCCGGCAGTTTGCGCGGCAGGTGGGGACGCCGGAGAAGCTGAATTTGCTGACGCTGCTGACGTTTGCGGATTCGCAGGGGACGAGCGACAAGCTGTGGAACGGGTTCAAGGATTCCCTGCTGTGGCAGTTGCATTCGCGGTCGCTGGCGCTGCTGACGGGGGGCACGGAATTTCGGAAGGCGTCGCAAAAGGCGCGGGACGAGCTGCGGTACGCGGTGCGGGAGCTGGCGGCGCGGCGGATTTCGGACGAGGAGCTGGCGGCGCACTTTGGGCAGTTGCCGGACCGGTATTATGAGATTTACACGCCGAAGCAGATTCTGGACGACGTGGAGCTGGCGCACCGGTTCATGCACCGGCTGGTGGTGGAGAACCAGCGGGCGCTGGCGCCGGTGACGGCGTGGATTGACGAGCGGGACCGCGGGTACAGTCTGGTGAAGGTGTGCACCTGGGACCGGGCGGGATTGTTCGGCAAGATCGCGGGGTCGTTGAGCGCGGTGGGGCTGAACATCATGGGGGCGCAGATTTTCACGCGGAAGGACGGGATTGTGCTGGACACTTTTTTTGTGAACGACGGGCGGACGGGCGGGCTGGCGGCGAAGGAGCAGCGGGAGAAGTTTTCCAGCCTGCTGGAAGGGCTGCTGACGGGGGAAGCGGTGAATTTGGCCAAGCTGATCGGGCAGCAATCCACGGGGCGGCCGGGCTATTCGGCGTATTTGGGCGAGCGCCTGGGCACGCAGATCCGGTTCGACAACACGGCGTCGGACGGGCGGACGCTGATCGAGCTTGAGACGGAGGACCGGCTGGGGCTGCTATATGCGATTTCGCAGGCGCTGGCGGCGCAGCGGCTGGACATATCGGCGGCGCGCGTGGTGACGGAGCGGGGGGCGGCGCTGGACAGCTTTTACGTGCGGGAATTCGGGGGCGGGCAGGTGCTGCTGCCGGCGCGGCAGGCGGCGGTGGAGCTGGCGTTGCGCACGGCCATCGGCCAGCTCGACGTGAGCCCCATCTGAGCCGGAACGAATCAGTTCAACCACAGATGAACACAGATTTAAAACGGAAGAGTTCGACGCGAATTGCGGGAATTTTCGCGAATTAATTCTGAATTGGTCGGAGGGATGCAGGAATGCCGGTCTTGGGGTTGGAAGGTAAGGCCAGAGCGCGGCTGGGCTGAAACAGGGTTTGCAATTCAATGGCCCGGGCTACCCGACAGGTCTTCTGGCTGGCGACCTCGCTGCGGCTGGTCTTCGACACAGCCGCGGTCCGCCGCATCACATACGCCGGCCAATTCAAGCTTTGGACAGTCCGGAAGAATTTTGTTGCACATTCGCCGGGCCCGGCTGGCGGAGAGGGAAATTGACGCTGCGGGGATTTGTGATAGCCTGAGCGACCATTATGAATCGTCATCCGCACGTTGCAGTCGTGGGCGCCACGGGCGCCGTGGGCCTGGAAATGATCAAGACGCTGGAAAAGAGGAAGTTTCCGGTGGGCAAACTGACTTTGCTCGCGTCCGCGCGCTCGGTGGGCAAGAAACTGAAGTTCCAGGGGCGGGACATTGCCGTGGCGGAGCTGACGAAGGATTCATTCAAGGGGATTGACATTGCGCTGTTCAGCGCGGGCGGGAGCATTTCCAAGGAATATGCGCCTTTGGCGGCGAAGGCGGGCTGCGTGGTGGTGGACAATTCGAGCGCGTTCCGGCAGGACGACAAGGTGCCGCTGGTGGTGCCCGAGATCAATGCGGCGGACGTGAAGTGGCACAAGGGGATCATCGCCAATCCGAATTGCACGACGGCCATCACGCTGATGGCGCTGTATCCGCTGCACCAGGCTTTTGGGGTGAAGCGGGTGTTTGCGGCGTCGTACCAGGCGGTTTCCGGCACGGGGGCGAAGGCGATTGCGGAATTGAAGCGGCAGGTGGAGGAAGTGGTGGCGGGCCAGCCGGTGACGAAGGAGGTTTATCCGCACCAGATCGCGTTCAACGTGCTGCCGCACGTGGACACGTTTTTGCCGTCGGGCTATACGAAGGAAGAGATGAAGATGGAGAACGAGGGGCGCAAGATCATGCATCATCCGGGCTTCCGGGCCAGCGTGACGTGCGTGCGGGTGCCGGTGTACCGGTCGCATTCCATTGCGGTGACGGCGGAATTTGAGAAGCCGGTGACGGTGGCCGCGGCGCGGGCGGTGCTCAAGAAGGCGCCGGGGCTGGACGTGGTGGATGAGCCGGAGAAGCAGAAGTACCCGATGCCGCTGTTCACGTCCGAGAAATACAACTGCGAAGTGGGGCGCATCCGCATGGATTGCGCGATGGAGAACGGGCTGTGTTTCTGGGTGAGCGGCGACCAGTTGCTCAAGGGAGCGGCGCTGAACGCGGTGCAGATTGCGGAAGAGCTGCTGAAATAGGCCGCCTTTTTATTTGGGAGTCCAGGGGGAATAGTCGGCGGGCAATTCGAAGACCGAAGGGTCCACAGGTTCCAACCGGGCGGAAACGAGGGTGGTGGTGCGCTCGTGTCCGCGAGAGTTGGCGAGGTTTTTCACCACCATGCCGGGCAGGCGGCTCAATTCGGGCTGGGCGTTGGGGTGCGGCCCGGCGGCGTTGAAGCGGTCCAGTTTGACGAGTTCGGGCCGGATGATCTCGTAGTTGGGGAAGTTGGTGGCCACCCAGAGGGCTTCGGTGAGACCTTGGGCGCCGGTCCAGGTGTAGATTTCAGTCTGATAGCCGGCGACGGTCCGGGAGCGGCCGGTGTCCACGGGCGGGGTTGCGGGGGCAAAAGTGTCGTTGGTGCCATGAGCCAGTTTTTCGGCCGCCAGCTCCTGCTGGATATCGGCGCCGGAGCGTTTCAAATATCTTTTGATGTTGGTAAAGAGGGTGATCGAGTCGCGCGTATCCAGATCAATAATCACGCTGAAATATTGCTTGGGCTCGTCCAGGCGCATCTGGTGGCCGTGTACCTTGATGACGACGGTTTCGACGGCGTTGGTTTCGGCGCCAGTGGTTTCGGTGGTTTGTTGTTGCAGGACCAAATCGGCGCGCAGGGCGGCGGTGGAGAAGAAGAGGGTGAACAGGGCGGCGGTGAGTCTAGCCCATCCCAATAGCTGCAATGGTCTCAAGGCCGGATCGGATGCAACCCTTTCAGGGTTGAGGACACAGACGGTGCCAATCCCAGGGTAGGCTCGCCGACTCGCCAACCCCGGGCTGATTGATGCAATCCCGTTGGGATTGGCCGCGGGCGAGACGCCTGCGGGTTGGAAACCCGCGATACAGCAGACTTGGAAGTCTGCGCTACGAGTTGGTTGCGGTATATCCATGCTTGGGTGCAGAACAGGCCGACAGTTCGGCCGGGGACGGGTTTATCCCTTGTGCGCCGCCTTGGCCCAGGTGTCTTTCAAGGTGATGGTGCGGTTCAAGACGAGTTTGCCGGGGGTGCTGTCCTTGTCCACGGCGAAGTAGGCGAGGCGCTCGAATTGATAGCGTTCGGCGGGGGACGCGTCCTTCATGGAGGGCTCGAGTTTGGCGGTGATGACTTCCAGGGAATGTGGATTGAGCGAGGCCTTGAAATCTTCGTCGGCGCCGGGATCGGGGACGGTGAAGAGGCGGTCGTAGAGGCGGACTTCGGCGTCAATGGCGTGGGGGGCGCTGACCCAGTGGATGGTGCCCTTGACCTTGCGGCCGGCGGTGGCGCCGCCGGTTTTGCTTTCGAGGTCGGCGGTGCAGCGGAGTTCGGTGACATTGCCGGCTGGGTCCTTGACGACTTCGAGGCACTTGATGATGTAGGCGTATTTGAGGCGCACTTCGCCGCCGGGTTTGAGGCGGAAGAATTTCGGCGGCGGGACTTCGGCAAAGTCGTCGCGCTCGATGAAGAGTTCGCGGCTGAAGGGGACTTGGCGGCGGCCGGTTTCCGGGGCCTCGGGGTTGTTGAGGGCGGGGAGCTGCTCGGTCTGGCCGGCGGGGTAATTGGTGATGACGACCTTGAGGGGGCGCAGGACGGCGAGACGGCGGAGCGCGCGCTGATTGAGGTCCTCGCGGATGGCGTGCTCCAGCACGGCGACGTCGGTGAGGCCGTTATACTTGGTGATGCCGATGTTGTAGGCGAAGTTGCGGAGGGCCTGGGGCGTGACGCCGCGGCGGCGGATGCCGCAGACGGTGGGCATGCGGGGGTCGTCCCAGCCGGTGACGATTTTTTCATTTACGAGCTGGAGGAGCTTGCGCTTGCTCATGATGGTGTAGCCGAGGGCGAGGCGGGCGAATTCGTATTGATGGGGCAGGGGCCGGGGCAGGCCGAGGCTTTCGAGGATCCAGTCATAGAGGGGGCGATGGACCTCGAATTCGAGGGTGCAGATGGAATGGGTGATGCCCTCGATGTAATCGCTCAGGCAGTGGGCGAAATCGTACATGGGGTAGATGCACCATTTGGCGCCGGTATGATGGTGCTCGGCGTGGCGGATGCGGTAGAGGAGCGGGTCGCGCATCCAGACGTTGGGGGCGGCGACGTCAATTTTGGCGCGGAGGGAGCGGGCGCCGTCGGGGAACTCGCCGGCTTTCATGCGCCGGAAGAGGCTGAGGCTTTCGGAGGGCGTGCGGTTGCGGAAGGGGGATTCCTTGGCGTTGCGGCGGTAGTCGTCGGTTTCGTCGGGGGAGAGGTCGCAGACGTAGGCTTTGCCCTTGGCGATCAATTGTTCGGCGAAGTCGTAGATCTGGTCGAAGTAATCGCTGGCGTAGAAGGGTTCGAGCTTGACGGTGGAATGGACGCGCTCGGCCTGGGAGGTGCCGAAGATGGCGGGCAGATGATAATCGCGGGTGCCGTTGGCGGTGCTGGCTTCGGGGGTTTTGCCGGCGGGTTTAAGGCCCAGACGGTCCTCGGCCCAATCGCTGATGAGCCAGTTGACGTCCTCCTGGATGGACTCGACGTATTCGATGTCTTCCTTGGTGGGATTGGTGTCGTCCAGGCGGAGGTTGCAGATGCCGCCGAACTCGCGGGCGATGCCGAAGTTGAGACAGATGCTTTTGGCATGGCCGATGTGGAGGTAGCCGTTGGGCTCCGGCGGAAACCGGGTGTGGATGCGGGGATATTTGTGCTCGGCGACATGGGCGGCGACGATGTCGCGGATAAAATCGGACGGCGCGGCCGGGGCGGCGGCAGATTCGATGTTTTCCAAGGTCATAACTTAAGGCAAAGGCTAAACAATCCGGGGGCTTTTAGCAAACGAGCCTTTCCCGAGCGGCGGGCGGTGTGGCCGAGCGGCGGCGGGCGTTTCTGGAGGTTGCCGGGGAAGGGATGGACGGGCGAATGTGTTGTGGCTTCGGCGTACGACAATCAAGTAGTCTGGTTGACAAAAGTTGACAACCTGCCCGTTTTTGATAGAGTTTGGTTTGTGAGCAAATCCCTCAACATTCCCGCCTTGGATGATGCTCTGATCAAGGCGGGTTTGAATCAGTCCGCCCTGGCCGAAAAGATCAGTGTTTCCCGCGAGGCCGTGTCGAAATGGATGAAGGGCGAGTCGTTTCCGTCCCCTGACAAGCTGCTGCGCATTGGTATGTTGCTGGGTTTGGCGTTTGAACAGCTTGTTAACCTGCCGCCGGCTTCCGCCGTCCCGATCGTTTCCTTCCGCAAGAAGTCGCACCGGGTGACCAAGGACACGCATCTGGACAATGCCCGGGAGACGGGTGAGTTACTGAAGCGCTTGGTACCTTATTTGCCGAACGAGGAACTGACCCACCCGCCCACTCTGAAAGAGCCTACATCGGACTACGCATACGTGCAGAAGGTGGCGGCGCAATTGCGCGAGGAAATGAAGCTGGAAGGCAAGGAAGTGATCCGGTTCGAAGACTTGATCGGAAAGTTCAGCGAGTTGCGCGCGGTCGTTATCCCGGCGTTGTGGGGCGGGCAGGAGAACCACGGTAATGCGCTAAACATTCATCTGCCGGATTCGCAAACGACTTGGGTGTTTGTGAATCTGGACAGCAATGCGGTGGATTTTAAGTTTTGGATGGCGCACGAGCTGGGCCACTCACTGGCCCCGGAGTTGACCGGTGACGTGGCGGAGGATTTCGCCGATCGCTTTGCCCAGGCATTGCTTTTTCCCGAGGCTCAAGCGGCCCGGCTGCGACCCGCGCTGCAGGCGCTTGGCAGTGTCACCGCGCGGATTGCGCGAATCCATCAGGAAGCGGGGAGGCATGTCATCTCACCTTGGACGATGCGCCGGGCATTGGAGGATTACGAACAGGCTCACAAGTTGGCGAAGACGGATTTGGGCGATGCGGGGAAATTCATGGCGGCCCTCGTGAAGTTTGCGCGAGGCTACCCCACCATCAGCGAGCATTTGTTGAAAGCCTCGCCGCCGAAGCCAGCCGAATATGTGGCGCTGGCGCGGTCGGTTTTCAAGAGCCCGTTTTTTGAAGCATTATCGGGTTTCTGCAAACGAGAAGAGGGGGCGGAGCACTATATTTCCCGCGTTCTTGGGGTTTCCCTGCCAGACGCGAAAGCTCTGGCAGGAGAGCTTCGGGCATGAATGAGGAAGCGCAAGCCGTAATTCTCGACAGCAATGTTTACTTTCGGCTGGCGTATTCGATTCGTCCCTTGCTCAAAGGCTCATTTGGTGAGTCGCCGCGTTACACCCTGTTTGTTCTGGCGGCGCTCGATGAGGAATATGGCAAGAGTAGTCGGCTGAAGCACAAGTTTTATTGGGTCACGGAAACCGAATTCCGTGATGATAGGGCATCCAAGCGCTTTGAGGTAAAGGGAAATAAGCGAGAAGAGGTTAGTCGGGCGTTGAACTTTCTGGCGAAGTATGCTGATGAGCAGCGCTTGAACGTTTCCTTGGTAGATCTCAAAGCTTTGGCGGTTGGTTTTGTGAACTCAATGCCAGTTGTCACGGATGATCGCGCCATGGTGGACGTGGCCAAGGCACACGGCATCGAATGCTGGAGCGTGATCAAACTTCTCAAACTGATGTGTTCGAGCGGACGGATTGACGACGCAAAGGTGCGGGAGATTTTTGAATTTCTGGAATATGAGCACGACCTGCCGATGCCCATCAGCCGGCTGCGGGAAGTATTCAGAGAATACTTTGGCTCCGATTGCCCAATTTAGCTCTTTTGCTAAACCCATGACGGGTTTAGACCGGTAATCGAGGCAGGAAATCACTCATCCGGGTCCACCATGATGATGGCGCGGTTCTTTTTGTCTGACGCAATGAGCGCAGGATTTTGCGAGGCGATGCGGTTGGCTTCCGTCGCCGCTTTTTTGAAGGCAGCGGACCCGCGCACCGGCCAGGCTTTGGAGGTGGCATGCGAGGTGATGACAAACGGGCCGGCGATGTCTTCAAAACGCTGGTCCATGACCTCCAGATCCGGCTGCGCGACCGCCGGAAAGGGTTTGAGATGGCCAGGGATGACTTTTATGGAGTCGGCCGTGAACGTGGCTTTGCGCAGGAGAATGACATCGTTGCCGTTCGTCGGCGCACCGGGCGGCTTGGGGAAGAAGGTTTCCAAGGTGAGCTGGCGGGGCACGCTCAAGTCGCCAACTTTGACTGGGTCGCCGGCCGTGAACTGCCACTTTTTGTATCCGTCCGGGTATTGTTTCAGCGTGGCCGCTCTGAGTGGCTCATCCGAGTTGGTTCGGGGCAGAAGCCACCAGTTGCGACTCCAGCCGATGACGCTCTGGGGCAAGGAGGAATCCGGCCAAAAGGCGAACAGGTTGGTGGTGAAATCATCGTCCCCCCGGGTCAGGGCTCTGGGCTGTCCCAGACCGATGTGGTCGGGAAGGTTGAAAAAGTCCTTCGAGCAATACCCCAGCCAGGCGGCCTCCACGGGTGACGGCGGCAGTTCGTCCATGTACGGAAAACGTCCGGAATAAGCAAATCCGCCAAGGCCGTCGTGGGTCCGGTGGATTGGCGAAAGGCGGTCTGAAAGGATGAAGATCTCGGCGCCGTCACAACCGTATTGCGCGGTTTCTTCATAGACATCGTTGGTGAATTTGCTGTGGCCCTGGGAGGCAATGGAAATCAGATAGGATTTGCCATCGGTCAAAATAACCAGATCGGAGGTTTCGACGACGCGGGAGATGGTCTTTCGTTGCCGGTTATGCTGCTCAACCATGCTTTGGTCATTGGTGCCCGGCGCATGAACCGCATCCATCAGCAGGGCCGTAAATAGTTCAACCTGCCCGGTGCCTTCGATGCGAATGAATCGCGGGGCGGGGGCGGTGATTGCTTTGATGGTGACCACGGTGGTTCCGGTGGCGAGCAGGATTCCGATCCCCGTAAGGATCGCGATTTTGGTTTTGGTCCAGGCCATAAGTTTCAAGGCTCCTTTGATGAGGGATAGGGTAGATGTCGAAGCGGCCGCGCCCTTGGCCACGGACACGGCGGCCACGGTCTTGGCCAGGGTGGCCGGAGCGGCCTGGATGGAGTGGGCGGAAATGCCTTGGGTGATGGCCGCCGCCGTGGAATCCACGCCGTGTTGGAGAAAAAACCTTCTCAGTTTGCCCACGGCGCGGTTGACCCGCATGCGGGCGGTGTCTTCGCTGGCGCCCAAGGCCGCGCCGACTTCGCCCAGGCTGCGGTTTTCAAAAAAGCGCAGCACGATGGCGTCGTGGTCCTTTTGCGCGAGGCGGGCGAGGGCGTCATCCAACAGCGGCGCCAAGCGGTTCCAATCCGGGTCTTCTTCCGGTTCGTTTGCGGCGGATTGCATGTGGGCCTCCTGTTCGCGGCGCTGGCGGCGGCGCTGGACGGTCAAGGCATTGGCCGCCACGTAATGGGCGGTGCGACAGAGCCAGCCGGGCAGGACCGTGCCGTCGGCCAGTGACCCGGCTTTGCGGGCCAGGATGATGAACACCGCCTGGGTGATTTCCTCGGCCAGATGCGGCTCGCGCACCTGTCGCAGGGCGACGGAATAAACGAGATTGATATGCCGCTCCACGAGCGCGGCAAACGCCGCCTCGGACTGGTTGCGGGCGTAATTCCGCACCAAGCGCATATCCTCAAGCATCATTTATCCATATATTTACGCCCCGGCCAAAAGCGAACAAATTTTTGCCAAATCTTCGGACAAATTCCCAACGCAGTTTAGCAGGAGGGCTGGAGATGGAACAACGGGGGGTGTGGATAAAAGAAATGAGGCCGGACACTACTCCGGCCTCAATGAGAACAAGCGCTCTAAATCTTTTTTGCCGCGCAGCCGGTTGAAGTTTTGCACACGGTCAACCGTCGTACGGCGCCCAACAACGATGACAGAATACCACATCCCCGGTTTCTGGCATGTCACCAGATGTGGGTACAGGGGGCAGCGGGGATTATATGCCAATGGAATCACCGATTTTCCCAATGTTTACCGGTTCGCTGTTGGCGGTGGAGATGCTCCAAAGAACAGTGTGCGGCGGTTTGGCGCGGGCCAGTTGGCAGATAGGGCGGAACCTTCCCAGAGGCAGCTTCCGGCACCGCCTGCCGGGGTGCGGGAAAACTGGAGACCCTTTCCCGGGGCATCGCTCCCGATGGTCGCTCAGGGATATGACGCGCCAGGCGGGAGGATTTGTCTAGCCTGCATTTGGGGCAAGCAAATGCGGGCCTCCGGGGTGGCCGCTGGCTAGGATTCCACCGTTTTCAATACGTCCTTCATCAGGAGCATCAGGTGAAAGGAATTGACCGGTGAAGGAACGAAGCCATATTTGGCGTAAAAGTCGGCTGCCCGCTGGTTCTTGGCGTGTACTAACACGGCACGAATGCCGATGACGCGACTCGCTTCCACGATCTTTAGCAAGGCGTGCTTTAAGAGTCCGGGACCGAGCTTTTGACCTTGGGATTTCAAATCAACCGCCAGCCGGGCTAACAAGGCAATCGGGATCGGGTGTTGGGGAGTTCCCTTGGCCACTCGTTCGGGAACCATGGTCCTTTCGACCGAACCCGCAGCAATCGAAAAGTACCCCACCACGACGGGTTGATCCAAGGGCGTGGTGACATACGTCCGGGAAATGCCCGCGCTCGTATTAGCCAGGGCGAATTTGATGAGAAACTCGTTTAATGCCGTGTTCCCGCAATCAAAATTCCGAACCTCATGGGAATTGGTGATGAGGGCCGGAGGCGAGAACATCAGCGCGCCTCAAAGACGGATGGTTCAGCCAATAACCGCTTGAGTTCAGGAATTTCCCGTGCCGGCGCATCGAGTGCCGTATTGAACGCCAGCCATTGCGCTTTGGGCAGAACAAAGCGGGTCTGCTCTGCCAGCACGGCTTCGGCCGCGTCTTGGGAGGACCGCACCACGAAGTCCGTCAGCGAGGCCTTGCGCAGTTTTGCCGCGTGGCGGAGCAAGGTTTTGACCGCCGGCGCGATTCGCAAATTCAGACGCGCAGATGCCGCTTCGGTGGCAACCGGCTGTTTCGTAATTGTACTCACAATGTACTTACGATATGACCTGTCCGTCTGGATGTCAATAATGTAAAGCGTTCAGCAAGGTTGGAGGGCAAGATTCTTCAAACGACGGTTTCTGACTATTTCTCCGCGAAATGGTGTCCAGACGACGAGCATTTTGCCGTATTAACCCGTTTCCATCGTCCCTTCAGGACGAATTCCCTTTTGCCGCGTTACCAGATACTGGCGTGTCTGGCTAATTTCCAGCGTCGCTCCGCGACCGCCGAAATGGGCCTTGAAAAATTTCACCCACAAAAAACGTCGAGGCACCCGGAAAAGTGTTGACATCTTCCGCCTAGTGTACTATGTGTAGTAGTACAGTGAAGTTAGACATCACCATCAGCACGGGGTCGAAGGTTCCGATCTACAAGCAGATCACGGATCAGATCTGGCTGGCGGTGGCCGGCGGCAAGCTGGCGGTGGGCGACCAGCTTCCCAGCGTCCGGGTGCTGGCGGAAGACTTGGTGGTGAACCCCAACACCATCGCCCACGCCTACGCGGATTTGACGCGGGATGGATTGATCGAATCGCGGGCGGGGCGCGGGGTTTTCATTGTGCACAAGCGCCAGGTTTTCACGCCCGAGGAGGCGTGGCGGCGGCTGGAGCCGTTGCTGGACGCGGCCATCGGCGAAGCCATGGCGCTGAATTTCAGCCACGACGAATTGAAGGAGGCATTTGAAAAAAAGCTCGGCCAATGGAAGGCCGCGATGAAAGGCAAACCCAGCGATGAATGAACCACCCGCCATTAGTGTCCGCGACCTCACCCGGTACTACGGCAGCAAGCCCGCGGTGGAAGGCCTGAACCTGGACGTGCCGCGCGGCAGCGTCTTTGCTTTTCTCGGGCGCAACGGATCGGGCAAGACCACGACGATCCGGATGCTGCTGGGATTGGTGCAGCCGACGCGCGGCCGGGGGAGCATTCTGGGCCATGACATCCGGAATCTGCCGACAGAAGCGCGCGCCCGGATCGGCTATCTGACCGAGGAGCACCAGCTCTACGGCTGGATGAACGTCCGGGAGTGCGGCGAGTTTCAATCGCGTTTTTATCCCCGCTGGAACGAAAAGATTTTTCGCAGCGTGGCGGGGCATTTCAATCTCCAGATGACCACCCGCGTCAAGCACCTGTCCCGGGGCGAGCGGGCCGGCCTGTGCCTGGGCCTCACGCTGGCGCCCGAGCCGGAACTGCTGATCATGGACGATCCGACGCTGGGATTGGATCCGGTGGCGAGCCGGGCATTGATCGAGTCCATGATTTTTCTCACGCGCCGGTCGGGGCGGACGATTTTCTTTTCATCGCACCAATTGGCGGACGTGGAACGGGTGGCCGATAAAATCGCGATTTTGGACCGGAGCGTTTTGCGGGTTTGCTGCCCGCTGGAGACGTTTCGTCAAAGCGTGCAGCGGGTGCGCCTGCGTTTTTCGGGCACGCCGCCGCCGCCGGTGCCGGCCATCCCGGGGCTGCTGCAGGCGGTGCGGACGGAGGGCGAGCTGCGGCTGACGTGCGTGAATTATGGCGCCGCGGCGGAAAAAGCATTGCGGGCGCTGGCGCCGGCGGAGCTGGAGCGGGTGCCCCTGAGTTTGGAGGATGCGTTCATCAGCTACCTGGGCGACCGGGGCGAAAAATCCTTCATCCTGGCGGAAACGGAATCGGAAACGGAGGCGCAGCCATGAAGACATTGATTGGAAAAGAATTGCGGGAGCACTTGAAAGTGGCCGTGCTGGGGCTGGGCATCTTCACGTTTGTGCTGGTGCAGATTTACCGCGAGTGCACGCAGTATTTTGCCAATCTGGCATCGGGGCAGGGGAGCTGGAATGGGGACGCGAATGCGCAACCATTGTTGGGGGCGCTGCCGTCCAGTGTCATGATCTATTGCGCGATCTTCGGCGCCGCGCTGGGCTGGCTGCAGGTCCACAGCGAGCGGCACCGCGATCTTTGGGCGTTTCTGATCCATCGCCCGCTCTCGCGCAGCAGAATCTTTTTCAGCAAAGTCATTGCCGGCCTCTGCCTTTACGCCCTGGGGGCGGTCCTGCCGCTGCTGGGAATGATTGTGGCGATCCGGATGCCCGGCCACCTGGCGGTGCCGTTTGAATGGGGCATGGTGTTGCCGGTGACCGTCGGCCTGCTTTGTGGAATCGTCTATTATTTTGCCGGGCTGCTGACGGGCTTGCGGCAGGCGCGCTGGTATGGGAGCCGCGCGCTGGGCGTGGGGGTGGCCATCGTGGCTTGGATAGCGGCAAATGACGTGCCGGAATTTTGGCGGGCACTCGTGCTCATTGGCCTGGGCGGAGCCATTACGGGCGGGGCGGCGTGGGGCAGCTTTCTGAGCGGGGGCTACTACGAGGGCCAGCCACGGTGGGGGCGGCGGGCGCTGGTGGCCTCCCTGCTGGTGGGGAGCTTTGTCGTGGTCCTGTTTGTGACGGCCTTGCTGGAATCCCTGTTGCCCCGGGGGAGTTACCCTTGGTCGCGGTATCAAACGACCAAGGACGGCGCCATTTACAAATTGACGCAGCCGGCGCACGGGGCGCTGCAAATCACGGACCTGGCCGGCCAGCCGCTCAAGGATGCGAAGACCGGGCGCGCCATGACGCTGAACGACTTCAACCGCCAAGCGGCTTCCGAACCCAGCGTGCAGGCGAATTTCGAAGAGGGGGCCCAATATGAAAGGGCGCATCGGAGCCGGTATGGGGAAAGTTCCAGATTTTTCACCTTGTGGCGGCAAACGCCGGACACGCTGTGGTATTGGAACCGGAACGGCCGGCTCTGGGCCTACGACGTGGCGTCGCGCCGGTTTATGGGCAGCCTGGGTCCGAGCGGCTTCACTCCCGGTTCGACGACGGGGTCGGACCGATTCAACGACCCGGAAGGCAGGGGTGGGCATGGAAACGGCTATTATGAACAATCGTATCCGGCCCGGACGCTTTCGACCGACACCGCGGTTTATCGGTTGGACCTGGACAGCCGCACGGCCACCGTATTCTTTGCCGCGACGAACGGTGATCGGATTGGCGGGGCGTTGGACATCGCGTCCAAGGATTCTGACTGGGTCTCCACATTCATCGTCACCCGGAGTTCCATCCAACTGCTGGCGCCGGACGGCAAACTAGTGTGGCAAATTCCCTACGAGCCGGCTTACCCCGCGTACGACGGGATCTCATATTTCATCTTGGACGCCACCAATAAGTTTGTTGTGTGGATTGAGCCCGACGGGCGGACCAACAAGTTGAGTGGCTGGACGCTGCCGTCACATGTCACTTGGGTCGCGGCCGGCCAAGGTGCGCTCCAAAGCACCAACCTGCCGTCGTTGTCCGGTTACCGGGGGTGGCGGGAGCTGCCGCTCACGGAAAGAGTGGTTCGTTCCGTGGTGCCGCCGGGATTTTTCGCGGCGCCGCTGCTGCTTTATGGCTTCGCCGCGCTCCGCGATTTCATTTTCTGGACGGATGTGGCGGCCAGCGTGACCGTGGCCGTGGTGTGCGCCGGCATTGGCTGGGGCCTGGGCCGACGGAACCATTTTAGCGTGGGCGGCCAATGCAAGTGGGCCGTGTTCCATGTGCTTTTCGGGCTCCCCGGGCTGTTGGCCTTTCTCAGCGCGCAGGAGTGGCCGGCGCAGGAACCTTGTGCCCAGTGCAAAAAGCCGCGCGTGGTGAATCGGGATCATTGCGAATCCTGCGGCGCCGACTTCGCGCCGCCGGCCAGGAATGGAACCGAGATCTTCGAAGTTTGAGCAAGGCGTTTCATCGGCCGGGAATCGGTCCGGCTCCCTGGAACATCCCAATCCCAATGGGAGAATGGCGCTTAGTTAGGCGTAACGTGTCATTTCAAAGCTGATTGTGATCTGTGCCGGCCCTTCAGGCCTGAAAAATTTATATGAGACACAATGTGAAAACAGGATTTACGCTGATCGAGTTGCTGGTTGTCATTGCCATTATTGCCATTCTCGCGTTCCTGCTGCTGGCAGCAGTCAGCAGTGCCGGCGGCAAGGCGAGGCGAATCACCTGCATCAACGACCTGCGGCAAATTAATCTCGGGGCGCGGATGTATTCGGATGATTCCAACGACAAATCACCCAAGCCCACCAGTGGCGTGTTAAATCCCTACAGCGCCTATAAGGCGCTCATGAAAAGCTATGTGGGCTTGCGGGGGCAGTCTTCAGAAAAGGACAAGCTGTTTGCGTGCCCGGCGGACACCTTTTATTTCGATTACTTGCTCGGACGTTATCCTCGTTCCACCAAACTGGTGGGTTATGTGCCAGAGAGTATTTGCGGCCGTCCGGATTACGATTACTCCAGCTATGTATTCAACGCGGGAAATCTGTTTGTTGGCACGACCAACCACCCGGTAAACCGGCCCGGCATCGCTGGCTTGCCCGTCAGTTCCATAAAGCATCCAGATAGAACTGTTCTGGTGGCCGAAATGTCGGCGCTGTTCCCGTTTTCCTGGCACAAACCCAAACGGCCTCTCTATCTCGTTTCAACACGCTTTTGTCCAAACCTCGTGTTTAACGATGCGATGAACTCGGTCAGCTTTGTTGACGGTCATGTCAGCTATATTAAAATATGCTGGAAAGGATCGTTTGGCTTCTTCGGTGTCTCCTGTAATTATGATCCTCCTGCGGGATATGATTATCAGTGGAGTCCAAACTGATATCTCGCAGCATTAAAAACGTGTGAACTAACACAATTTACAACCCCAGCTTGGCTGAAGAAGCAATGGTGACTGATTTATAACGAAAACAGATCCGCATGACTCTATTTGGCTGTAACTTTCATTATTCTGCACGCGGCGCCAAGAGGGTGCCGCAGGTTGCTGCGCAGGCGCCTATGACTGTGGGATAAACCACATAACAGGCGGAAACTAAAGGCATTTAGGAAATACATGAATTTGCATTTTTCCCAATGAGTCATTGCGCTGGAGGAATGAAGCTTGTAACTCCATCACCATGGCGATGAGCGCCAACCGGACGAGCAAACCGGCTCCTCGTAGCGGAATTAGTGGTGCCTCCAACCGTGCGTCTGTTTCATTTGGATCCATTGACATTCCAAAACACAGATTTCCGCCATTCTAGCACATCTGCGGGCCGAGTGCATGCCGATATGGGGGCGGGGGACAGCTTGTCCCCGCCGGTGCCGGCTAAATACTGCAAAGCGAGGATCGTTTGTGGACTGATAAGAATGGGCCTGGGAGATAGGAACTGATGCCGGACATGGCGACCATTCAGCCGTCCCTGCGGGACTTTGGTCATGCCGAATGCGACCCGGCACTGAAGTGCCGGGCTATTGTCATGCCGTCGCGTTGCGACGGCAAATTTGGCTTACGGCGTCAGCGTTGCAGAAACTTCGCCACGGCTTCGGTGCGGGTGCGGACTTGGAGCTTTTCGTAGATCCGGCGGATGTAGGTGTGGACGGTTTCGTAGCCGATGTTGAGCTTGTCGGCGATTTCCTTGTAGATGAGGCCCTGCGCCAGGAGGTCGAGGACTTGCTGCTCGCGTTCGGAGAGTTCGGAGATGTCGCCGGTGGAGGCGGCGCCGGCGGGCTGGGCGGGCTTGGGGACGGCCTTTTGAAAGGATTGGACGACGAGGCGGGCGATGTTGGTGGTCATGGGCGAGCCGCCGCGATAGACCTCGCGGATGGCTTCGATGAGCTCCTTGATGGGGGTGCGCTTGAGGAGGTAGCCGCTGGCGCCAGCGGCGAGGGCGTTGAAAATGTTCTCGGTGTCCTCATAGACGGTGAGCATGACCACCTGGGTCTGCGGGAGGAGGGGCTTGAGCTTGCGGACGCATTCGACGCCGTTCATGCCGGGGAGGTTGATGTCCATGAGCACGACTTCGGGTTTGACGCGGGGCAGGTCGGCGAGGGCGTCCTCGGCGGAGGGGTAATCGCTGAGGAAGCGGAAGCCTTCGGCGCGGCCAATGACCTTGGCGAGCGTGCCCCGGAGCTTGTCGTTGTCCTCCACAATGGAAATCGTGATCGGCATTGTCTTCGGGGAAGGATGGGGAAGGCGGGGGGAAGAAACAAGCGCGGCGTGGGAAAAAGGTGGGTTTAGCGGGCCGGAACCCCGGGGGTGGAAGTATGTTGGCTGACGCCAAAAAGGGGGACGAAACACCTCACCCCGGCCCTCTCCCCATTTTGCTCCGCGGACTCCGCAAAACGCGGCGAGGGGGAAACGCTCCCAGCGTCTCGACAAGGACCAGCGTGGGGGGCCGCGGGCTGGCTTTCAGTTTGCCGCGAACTCACGTTCGCAGCCACGGGGGGGGGGAAGCTCGCCCTCCCAGCCTTCTACCCCAGCAAGGAGAAACGCCCCGGCGTCGGAGCAGTCAAGCCGAGCGGCCGGCCAATTGCCGCAATTCGGCGGCGATGGCGGTGGCGACGGGCGGCCAAGCGCCCAGGCGGGGTTGGCGGAACAGCCGCATGGTGGGATACCACGGGGTGTCGGCGCGATGCAGGAGCCAGCGCCAGTCCGGCGAAGCGGGCAGCAGCGTCCACACGGGCCGGCCGAGCGCGCCGGCCAGATGCGCCACGGCGGTGTCCGCGCTGATGACGAGGTCGAGATGTTCGACGAGGGCGGCGGTGTCGGTAAAATCGTGCACGGTTTCCATGAGGTTCACCAGCGGGGAAGCGCGGAAGCTGGCTTGGTCGCGGGCGGGGATTTTCCATTGCAGGCTGAAAAAACTCACGCCGGGGACAGTGAGAACGGGGGCGAGTGATTCCAGGGGAAGGGAGCGGATGGCGTCGTCACGCATGGCGGGATTGCCGGCCCAGGCGAGGCCCACCCGCAAGTTTCCCGCCGGGGCGGCGGGCAGGGCCATGCGGACCGGGGAGGTGAGATAGGGTGCGGCGGCGGGAATGGTTTCCAGCGTGGTCTGGAAAATGGCGGGCAGGTGAAGCAGGGGGACGTAGGCATCGAAGGGCGGCGGGGTTTCGCCGGCGGCGAGGAGGTGGTCGGCGATGGCACTCGCTTGCAGGAGGGATTGCAGCGGGGGCTGGCATTCGAAGACGAGGCGGCCGACGCGTTGGCGGGCCAGGCGGAGGAAGCGGAAGAACTGGAGGGTGTCGCCGAGGCCCTGTTCAGCAAAGACGAACAGGGTTTTGCCGGGCAGGGGCACGCCGTCCCAGACCGGTTGCGGATAATGGCGCAGGCCGAGGGGTTCCCAGCGGAACTGGAATTCGCGGAAGCCCTCGGCCAGGCGTCCCGCCGCCAAGAGGGTGCGTCCGCGATTGGCATGGAGCACGGGATCGTTGGGGGCCAGGGCGAGGGCACGGGCGTAGGCGGCGAGGGCGGCGTCCAGCTCGCCGAGGTTGCGGAGGGAATTGGCGAGCTTGGTCCAGGCGGGGAGGCTGTGCGGGTCCTGTTCGGTGGCGCGGCGGAACAGCGGCGCGGCGAGCTCCATTTTATGGAGGTCGTAACAGACATCGCCGAGCTGGAGGATGGCGGCGAGACAGTGAGGGTCGAGCTGGAGGCAACGGGTGAAGTATTCACCGGCGCGGGGAAGGTCGCCCACGGCGCGGCAGGCACCGCCGAGGGCGCTCCACAAGCGCACGGAGGGCGGCATGGTTTGGGCGGCGCGTTCGAGGCTGCGCAGGGATTCGGCGTGGCGGCCGGAGTGGTTGGCAAGCAGGCCGAGCAGGAAGAAGACTTCGCCCGGCGGCTGCGGTGCGTCCAGCAGCCGGCGACAGAGCTGCTCCGCCTCGTCCGGGCGGCCGGATTCAAAGGCCGCGAACGCGCGCTGCAACTCGTCAGGAAAAGTCATCGCGGGAGTTTATTGGCGGGGCGGGCGTGGGCGCAAGCGCGGGGCGGGGCTTGGCCGGAGTGCCGGCGGAGGAAGTTGGTTGGCTGACGCCAAAAGTGAAGACGAAACCCCTGCCCTTTCCATGAACCGTCTTAGGTTCATGGCCCCAATGTGCATCCCATTTGGGGTGTCGAAACTCCCCATGAACCCAGAAAACATTCAACCTTCGACATTCAACTTCCAACCCTGAACGAAGGCGGCAGCGCGAGCCCCTTCGATATTGGGCGTTGAATGTGGAAGGTTGGATGTTTCTTTTGCGGTTCAGGGGTTCAATGCGCGAACGCTTTCGGGGAATTCTCTCCCCATTTTGCTCCGCCGACTCCGCAAAACGCGGCGAGGGAGAAACGCTCCCAGCGTCTTGACGTGGTCGAACGTGGAATGGTCCAAGGGTTCATTGCTGGTTGCAAAAGTGAAACCATCCTGACGGGACCGGGGAAATCCGGCGTTCAGAATGCATGAATTTGTTTAGCGCAAGCCCCGTCCACCCGCGAAGTTGTTTTTGCCCGGGAGGGTCCGGGGGGCCGGCTTTCAGTTTGCCGCGAACTCACGTTCGTGGCCACGGGGGAAGCCGGCGATGCGAACCTGCGAGATGCGCGGCGCCGGGCGCGGACGGCTGGAAAATTCATTTGGGAATCCGGGCCGGGGGGTATCATCCGCGCATGGTTCCAGTCGGAAATTGGTTTTGCCTCAGAGCCCAGCCGAAGAGCGAGCACATCGCGGCCGCCCATCTCAAGCGAATGGAGGGGGTGAAGGTGTTTTTGCCGCGGGTCCGATTCCAGCGCGCCACGCGGCAGGGGCGGGTGTGGGTGACGGAGGCGCTGTTTCCGGGTCAATCCGTGGAAACCTGGACGGTTACAATTTCACCTTTTTTGCACTCGGCCACCACTTCGAAGGGCCGGCAACAGACCTCGCAATCGGTATTGAAGCGCTGATGCTCATAGCTGGTGTCAATGACCACTTCACAATTCTGGCCACAGTAGGGGCACTCGATGTCGGCGAATTCTTCCACGGCGCAATCTATACCCCGGTTTGGCGAAAGTGCAAATGGCTTTGCGAAAAAGTTGTGCACGCGGCGGTTTGCGCGGCGTCGGCTGCGGGGGACATTGGGCTCACGGCCGGGGCGGGGAGATGAATTTGGGGTTGGTGAGGATTTCCTGTTCGGCACCGATGAGGGCATCGCGCATGGCCTGGGCGTCGGGGGCGGCGCGGAGCTGTTCGAGGACGGTGGTTGTTTGGGCGATGAGGCAGAGGCGGGCGAGGGTGTGCAGGTGCAGGCGGTCGTCCTGGCAGCAGAGGAGGAAGAACAGGTGGGTGGGCTCGCCATCGGGGGCGCCGAAATGGATTTCCTGGATGGGGCGGCCGACGACGATGAAGGAGGTTTCGAAGAGGTAGGGTTCCTGGGCGCGCAAGTGCGGCACGGCGAAGCCGCCGGGGAGGGCGGTGGAACACAATTCCTCGCGGGCTTCGAGACTTTCGATCAGGGTTTTGGGGTCGTTGAGCTGGCCGGTTTTATCGGCGAGGGCCACGAGGTCGCGCAGGACGGAGGCCTTGGTTTTGGAGGTCATGGCCGAGCCGATGGCGCCGGCGGCGAGCATGGCGGGGAGGATGGCGTCCTGCGGGAAAATTTTACGGATATGGCGTGTGGAGCCCTCGTGGTAAGCGGTGAGGCGGGACGCGGCGAAGCCGAGGATGCGCTGGGAGGCCCAGGCGTCAATTTCGCTTTTGCGGAAGAGGATGCGGTCGCCGCGCCGCTCGAAGGGGATTTCGCCGTCCTTGACGCGCTGTTCGATGTCGGCGGTGGTGAGGTGGAGATAATCCGCCACGGCTTCGACGTTGAGCAACTGGAAGGGCATGGCGGTTAGCGGTCGAAGAACGGGTTTTTGCCGGTGACGCTCAGGGGGATGCCGAGGGCCTGGATGACCTTGGGGCCGAGGAGGCGCAGGTCCAGGCAGGCGCGGCCGATGGAGTACATCACGCGGTTGTCCAGGTGGAAGCGGCCGGCGACTTCGGCGGCCGAGGCCGTGGCGATGCCGAGGTCAATGGAATTGAAGGCGCAGACACCTTCGGCCTGTTCGAGGGCCTCGCAGGAGGACTGGCCGCAGAATTCGCAGTTGAGGCCGGCGGAGTGGTTCTCGACGCCGATGACGACGATGGCGGGGGCCTGCTCGATGTTGGCGGCGTCGCGGGCCAGACCGGGGCGGTTTTCGCGGTCGGCGATTTCGCGCATTTTGGCGACGAGCTTTTGGCGGTCGGCGGGATCGTCAATGGCGACGACCTTGATGTTGTCAACGCCGCGGGTTTTGGGGGCGGTGCGGGCGGCGGCGGCCATGAGAGAGGCGACGTGCAGGGCGGCGGCGGTTTCCAATTCAGCGGAGGTTTTCATATCAATCTATGACAGGCAAACTACGCCCCGCGGGGGCGCGAAACAAATTAAAACCGGACGACCGGGGGGGGCGCAAAAATCGCGTCAGAGCTTGCCCTTGGTGCTGGGCAACTGGCCGGCGATGCGCGGATCGTGCCGGCAGGCGGCGTCCACGGCGCGCGCAAAGGCCTTGAACAAACCCTCCACAATGTGGTGCGGTTCGTCGCCGTAAAGCAGTTCGAGGTGCAGGTTGCAGCGGGCCTCGTTGGTGAACCCCTGGAAGAACTCACGGGCCAGGCCGAAACGGAAGGCGCTCGAAGCGTCCTGGGATTTGTCGGCGGCGGAGATTTTTCGCTGGGAGAAATGGTCGAGGCCGCGCCAGACGAGGTGGGGCCGGCCGCTGAAATCCACGACGCAGCGGGCGAGGCATTCGTCCATGGGCACATAGGCCTCGCCGGTAAAGGGGTTTTTGGGGTGGAAGCCGTGGCCGTAGCGGCGGATGCCGCGCTTGTCGCCCAGGGCGGCGGCGAAGGCCTGCCCCAGGGCGATACCGCAATCCTCCACGGTGTGGTGCGCGTCCACCTCCAGGTCGCCGTGGCAGCGGAGGTCCAGGTCCATGGTGGCGTGCTTGGCGAACAGGGTGAGCATGTGGTCGAAGAAAGGGATGCCGGTTTGGACGCGGGACTTGCCCCGGCCATCAAGATTCAGGCGGAGGGAAATTTGGGTTTCGCGGGTGCGGCGCTGGATGGTGGACTGGCGTTTCATCAAGGAAATTAAACCAGACGGGGTGCCGGAGGCCAAGGAATTGCTCACTCAATACAAGGGCTTGAGCACGGGGATGAATTCCAGGCCGAGCTCGTAGCGGAGCCGGCCGATTCTCTGCTGGAGCACCTGGGGCGTCTCGGAGACTTTTTGGGCGGCCTCCAGCCATTCGATGGCCTGCGGCAGGTTGCCCTCCTCTTCGTCCAGCTTGGCCAGGTGGGTGGTGAGCTGTTCCATGACGAGCTGGTTGTCCTGCTGGACGGGCGACAGGTTGGTGGGGCGGTCAACCCAGCCGGCGATGAGCTCGGTGGCGGGCAATTTCCCGCGGGGGACGGCGGGGTCCAGGCGGAGCCACAAGCGGACGCCCTCCAGCCAGACGTTTCGCGCGCGTTGCCGGTCGTGAT
This sequence comes from uncultured Bifidobacteriaceae bacterium, assembly GCA_964532525.1. Taxonomy (GTDB): domain Bacteria; phylum Verrucomicrobiota; class Verrucomicrobiia; order Limisphaerales; family UBA11358; genus UBA11358. Next base: position 21,775 of record CAZHIM010000038.1, on the reverse strand, counting down.
AGGCTTCGTAATAGAGCCGGCCCAGCTCGAAGAAAATGTCATAGCTGTCGGGGCAGTTCCGGATGCCCTCGTGCAGCACGGCGTCGGCTTCGGGCACGTTTTTCATCCGCTCGCGCAGCCAGTAGGCGGTGACGGTGTAGGTCTGCACGTTGTCCGGGTCCAGGTCGGCGGACAGCTTGAGCCAGGGCAGGATCTCGCGCACGTTTTCGCTGCCGCTGAGGTCGTCGGCCCCGCCCTGATCGAGGTGGGTGTGGCGGTCGGGAAAGAAATTGCGGCCGAAGGCGTCAATCCAATTTCGCGTGGGGCCGAGGAAGCCGTGTTCGTCGCCGTGATTTTTCGTGCTCACGGCGCCGGTGTCGGCGGCCATGTGGGCGGTTTGGAAGGCGGCATTGTCGTCAAAGATCGTGGGGTAATAGCCGCTGTGGTAATACTCGTCGGCTTTCACATAGAAGCTGTTGGCGAACATGCGGCGGCTGTCGCCGAGCGCGACCTGGAAGAGGTCGCCGCCGGTGCGGCTGCCGCGCCAGGTTTGGAATTGGGAATCCAGTCGGGCGGCCAGGCCGAAACCGGCGACCAGCAGCGCCAGCAGGAGCAACCACAATGTCCGCGACGGGAGCATGGCTTAATTTACCGCTTTTCGGCGGAAAACCAAACAGGCGCCGATGAGGAACACGGCCATGTAAAAGGAAGCATACAGCAGCGCCAGGACGATGTATTTCCAAGCCACCAGCGGCCAGTTGTGCACCACGAGGTCCCGCAGGTCGTAGAATTCGAGATGCGGCAGGGCGTAGTAGAGGGCGTTGACGATGGCGCGGGTGGGTTCACGCAGCGTCAGCGCCACGCGGTCGAGGTTCCGGCCCACGAAGAGGATGCCGCCGACGAGGACGAAGCAGATGGTGGCGTTGGAGGAGGGGGCGGCGAAGATGAGGGAGCCCAGGAGGGCGAAGGCCACGATGACGCCGAGCAGGAACCAGTGCATCAGGCCGGCCTGGAAATAATTCAGCAGCAGCCAGTGATGCTCCCGGCTGGCGGCCAGCGCGCCGAAGAAAAGATAGAAACAGAGCAGGGCCAGGCCGCAGGCCAGCCAGCAGCCGAGGAATTTGCCCAGAATCAGTTGCGTTCGCGTGAGCGGCTTGGCCAGCAGGGGCAGCAGCGTGCGGTTCTCGCGCTCGGCGGGGATTTGCCGGGCGGTGGTCGTGATGGCGATGACGAGCGAGGAAATCCAGATCAGGTCCAGGCAGATTTCCTTGAGGTAACGGACGATGTTGGTGTCGTTGTAAATGTTGAGCATCGCCATCAGGCCGCAGATGACGACGGTGACGATGAACAGGGCGTAGAAATCCTTGCGCCGATACAGTTCCTTGATGACGATGCCGGCGACGGCGGAAATATTCTTCATGATACGGGTTGCGCTGGATAGCCGATGATGTCCAGAAACGCTTTTTCCAGATTGGCGTGACTGCCGGTGATGTCGGCCACGCGCCCGAGCGCTTTCAGCTCGCCGTGATGGATGATGGCCACGCGGTCGCAGACAGACTCGACTTCACCGAGTTCATGCGAAGAAAAGAAGACGGTTTTGCCCTCGTTTTTGAGGCGCTGGATGATTTCCCGGACCCGCATGCGGCCGAGGGGGTCCAGGCCGCTGGTGGGCTCGTCGAGGATGAGCAGGTCGGGGTTGTTGATGAGCGCCTGGGCCAAGCCGACGCGCTGCTGCATGCCTTTGGAGTAGGTTTTGATGGGGCGCCGGGCGGCGGGCTCCAGTTCCACCAGCTTCAGGAGTTCGGGGATGCGGCGGTCGGCGACCGGGCGGGGCAGGCCGAAGATTTTGGCGTAAAAGCGGAGCAGTTCCTCGGCGGTCAAGAATTTGTAGTAGTAGGTGAGTTCCGGCAGGTAGCCGATGCGCTGGCGGGCGATGGGTTGGCGGACGTCAATATCGAAGAGGTAGGCGGCGCCGCGGGTGGGGGGCACGAAACCCAGCAGGACGTTCATGGTGGTGGTCTTGCCGGCGCCGTTGGGGCCGAGGAAACCGAAGACCTCGCCGGCGCCGACTTCGAGATCCAGGCCGCGCAGGGCGACTTTGGTGGTCTGGCCCACGTCGCGGCTGCGGAATTCGACCCGCAACTTTTCGGTTCGCAAAATGGCGGTCATGTCAGCGGGCGCGCTTGTTCACGGGAATCTCGTAACGAAAAAGCGGCGGGGAGTCAATGGCATTGCAAAAAAGACGCAAGGTTTTGGCCTTGCGCCGCGAAAGGGCTGTGGCTTGGCTGCTCAAAACATGTGGGCGGGAAACACGGTGTTGCCGAGCGAGCACGCGACGGAGGGACTGTCGCCGATGGGCGCCAACGAATAATTGCCACCCGCGGGGCAGGGGGGGATCTGGCTGGTGGCGTTCAGGCGGATGTACGGCGTGAGGTCATCGGGATAGTTGACCGTGGCGCCGACGGTTTTACCGGCCTCGATGGCGAACTGCTGCATGGCGCCGTCAATTTGCCGGAGGTTATTGATGCAGGCATTGGCCTGCGAGTCTGAGCGGGCTCTCACGTAGTTTGGGATGGCAATCGCGCACAATAACCCGATTATGGCGATAACGATCATGATCTCCACCAGCGTGAACCCGCCCAAACGCACTTTTGTCTGGGTCGTTTTCATTTATATGTTCCTAACGCGGCGTGAACGACCGGCAGGCGGATTATATGATAATGACTGAGGCGTTCACGGGATTGCCTGCCGGAACCGCTGGATGAAATGGAAGCACGTCAGGTGCCAGTTAAAAGGACAGTTGCAAAAAAAACACCCCGGTGCAAATGCGCCGGGGTGGTTTTGTAACGACTTTAAATTACGGGAGATAGTGACCGGGAGTCACCGTGTTGCCCAAGCTGCAGACGGGGCTGTTACCAACGGTGGGGTCGGTATAGGTACCACCGGCCGGGCATGGCGGAAGGCTGCTAGACGCGTTCAGCTTGATGTATGGCGTCAGGTCGTTCGGGAAGCTGATGGCGTTGCCCGTGGTGCGATGCATCTCCAAGGCGAACTCATTGGCTGCGGCGTCAATCTGACGGAGGTTGTTGATGCAAGCGTTGGCCTGCGAGGTGGCACGAGCCTTCACGAAGTTCGGAATCGCGATCGCCGCGAGGAGGCCGATGATGGCCACGACGATCATGATTTCCACCAACGTGAAGCCCGCCTTACGGGTGTTCTTGGTCTGTTTCATTGCTTTGCTTTCGTTTTCGTGGTGGAACAGTGCGGCTGGCGGGTTTAGATGATAACCAGTTTTGTTCGCTTAATTGCCTGCCGCAACCACGATGTTAAGGGTTTTAGCAAGCAGGATGCCAATGTCCAGATTATTTTTCACGATTATGTGACGTTCAAAACAGCGAGCAGAAGCGTTTGGTTTTCAAGATCATCCCATACCCCCCGGCTGCCTGCGGGAGGGAGAAGTAACAGGTGTTCGTCCGCAAACAGGACAGTGACTTATCTCGATGAGACAGTTGCGATGGGACAGTGAATCCGGCAGCCGTCATTCCAGCCGCCACCACGCCGTCTTCAAATAGGCCGGTTCGGCCCGGCTCAGGGGAAAATCCGGCGGCTGGGGAACATAATGTTCGGCCACGATGCCGCGCCGGGTGCCGGCCACGGCGGCGCGGATGGAGGCCTGGAATTTTTCCGCCGGCCAGCCCGCCGCGTTGGCGGAGGTGAGCAAGACGCCATGCGGCTTCAGGACGGCCACGGCCGCCGCCACCAGGGCGCCGAAGTTTTTCTCCACGCGGAACACGCCGCCGGCCTTCGATTGCGAAAACGTGGGCGGATCCAGCACCACCCCGTCGAAGGTCCGGCCTTTCTTTGCCAGCCGCCGGAGCCAGTCGAAGGCATCGCCGTAAATAAAATCATGGGCCGCCGGATCGAGGCCGTTCGAGACGAAGTTTCGCCGGCCCCATTCGAGATATTTTTTGGACAGGTCCAGGCTGGTCACCCGGGCGCCGCCCCGGGCGGCGCACACGGAGAAAGCGCAGGTGTACGCGAAGACGTTGAGAATTTCCGCGCCGGGCGCGCGGCCGGGGAGGACGGGGAAATCCGCCGCCACGTGGCCCGTGAGCAGGCGGCGCCGGTTGTCGCGCTGGTCCAGGAACAGGCCCACGGAATAACCCTCGCGGAAGCTCAGTTCGTAGCGGACGCCATTCTCGGTGATTTCGAACGGCCCGGCGGGAGGCTCGCCCCAGGCCGGTTCCGGCGACGACTCGGCCGCGGTGCTGCCCCGGACGTGGCGCGAGAGGATTTTGTGGCAGGCGCCCCGGGCGGAATAAAGCCCGGCCAGGCGCTCCAGTTCGGCTCGCTGCGGGGCCGTGAGCGGTTGTTCGGATTGCGAAAGCAGGCAGGCGCCCAGCTTGTCCACGAACCAGCCGGGCCAGCCGTCGCCCGCGCCGTGGATGACGCGGAATGCGTCGGTGGCCTCCGGTTCGATCAGCGCCTGGCGGAGGGCCTGGCGCGGGTCAGCGTCGAAGCCCACCGGCGCCGTGAGGCGCAGCGGAGCCTGCGTGGCCGGGTGGGCGAAGGCGATTTCCGCGGCGTGCAGGAACACGCGGCCGGCGGCGGTGCCGCCATAGAGGGCATCGCCGAAAATCGGGAAGCCGTTTTCGGCGGCGTGCACGCGGATTTGGTGGGTGCGCCCGGTGAGCGGCTCGGCCCAGGCCAGTTTCAAGCGCGGATTTTTGAGGGATATTTCCGCGTCCAAGACCGGGGTAAAACGGGTTTCCGCCGTTTCGCCGCCGGGGCGGCTGGCGTATTTTTCGCCGATCCGCTGGAGCGTGCCGCGGGCGATGAATTCCTTTTGGGGAACGTCGTGGTCGCTGGCGAGCAGGTAGCGTTTGTGGACGGTGCGGCGGGTGAATTGTTCGGTGAGGGAGCGGTTGGCCAGGGGCGATTTGCCGAAGACCAGGACGCCGCTGGTTTCCTTGTCGAGGCGGTGGATGATGGCCAGCGTGGCCCAGCGCGGCTCGCGGTGTTTGAGCCAGTCATAGATGCCCTCGCCGGCGTAGGGCGAGGGGGCATGCGTGTTCCAGCCGGCGGGCTTGTTGACGGCCAGGAGGTGTTCATCTTCAAAAATCACGCACGGAACCATGCGGCATGAAACCATTTCCGGGCCGGGGAATGAAGCGCGAATCTTGGCGTCGGCAAATTGAAAGCCGCGCGGGGGTGGATTATGCTGGGCGGCATGGATGCCATGGGATCCGGGCCGAGGTTCGCCCCGCAAGGCTGGGCGGGGCTCGCACTGCTGGCGGTGTGCTGGCCGTTGAACTGGCTGTTGCCGGGGATGCGGACGGCGTATCTCTTTTTTCCGCTGTGGCTGGGCTACATTTTGGTGGTGGACGCCCTGGTGTTGCGGCGCGGCGGCAGCTCGCTGTGGACGCGGCAACGCGGCGGTTTCCTGGGGCTGTTCCTGCTGTCGGCGCCGGCGTGGTGGCTGTTTGAAGTCATCAACCGCCGGACGGGCAACTGGGAATACCTGGGGGCCGGCCATTTCACGCCGCTGGAATATTACGCGCTCTGCACGGCGTCCTTTTCCACCGTCATGCCCGCGGTGTTTGAAACGGCGGAACTGGCGCGGACGTTTCGCTGGGTGGAGACCTTGCCGGCCGGGCCGAAGATTCCCGACACCCGGCGGGTGGGCCTGGGGCTGTTGGCGACGGGCGCGGCGATGCTGACGCTGACGCTGCTCTGGCCGAAATGGTTTTATGCGCTGGTGTGGGTGGCGCTGTGGCTGGTGCTGGAGCCCCTGAACCGGAAGCTGGGCCGGCGCCGCCTGCTGAACCGGCTCGGGCAGGGGGACTGGCGTCCGCTGATCTCGCTGTCGGTGGGCGCGCTGATCTGCGGTTTTTTTTGGGAGATGTGGAACTACTGGTCGTGGCCGCAATGGGTTTATCACACGCCGGGCGTGGAGCGCTGGCATGTGTTTGAGATGCCGCTGCTGGGCTACGGCGGCTACATCCCGTTCGCCCTCGAGCTGTTTGCCCTCATGAATTTTCTTTCGCCCCGGGCGCCAGAACTGCGGCTGTGAGGCGGGCGGGCGGCGGCTCGTCTTGCTCTTTGCGCCTTGGGTGTGAGGCGGAATTTTGAAAACCGGCAAGAAAGCCGATAAAAACGAGGTAAATGGGTCAATGCGATGCATATTTACTTGCGCGCGAGAAACTTGGACAGATTTGTCTGCCCGCCGAGGGCCCCGGAAAAATTTCAGGGTTGACGAGGGTTGACGATCCTGGATTTTGTTGAGGTTTAGCGTTACCGAAAAACGCGCGCCGGGGCCGGTTTCGGGGCGAGTCCCTCGCCCGTGGGAACGGGGGAGAAACGAGGCGACTTGCGACACGAGTCCGGATATTTCATAGGCAATCCCGTGGCGAAGTCTGCTGTATCGCGGGTTTCCAAACGCGCAGACGCCACGCAATTGCGACACCCTGCCGATTTGGAAATCGGCGATACGGCAGGTTTGGAAACCTGCGCTACGCCGGCGTTGCCCTCGTCTGGCAATGAGTGTGCGGGCCGGGGGCGGCCGGTCTGGGCTGGCGCCGGGGTGCCAGGAACGGTGGGCATCATGCTGTTGCTCCATAATGGACGGCCTGCGGGGTCGCCGGGGTCCATTTTAGCACGGCGGCGGGATCTGTCATGTTAGCGGCTTACGCGGAAAGTGATTTTTTTACGATTTTTCGTTAGCGGCTAACAGTGGACGGGGTTGGAGATCCGGGATTACCGATTTAAAGACAAGGCGTGGCACGAATCATACGAATTTTCGCGAATTATTGGGGCCAACGCGAAGGAAAAGGTGGAATGCCTTGGTGTGATGGCCCCTCCGCTCTACTCGACCATCACAACACAGAGCCAGCGGCCGGAGTTGCCGAGCAGTTGCTCTCTGGTGCCCGCGAAAGAAAGCTCGATGAAATGTCGAAGTGCAAAAAGTCAGAACCGCCCCAGTTCCTGCGCACCGCGCACTTGGATGCGAGCGGACGGGAAAGTGGATGGAACCGCCGCGGAAACCAAAAACCAAAAAAATCATGCCAAGAAAACGAACCGCGCTATGGCCTATGACCCCTTCCTCGTCCGCAAGCTGAGGCAGGCCATAGCAAAGCTGGCAACTATCGCCGGTGACGAAAGGTGAAAACAGCAATGGAATACCAATTTCCTAGGACCGACCCTTTCAGGACCGACCCTTTCACTATAATTGAACCCGGCACGCCGACCATAGCCCATGAAAGGGTCGGTCCTATAATATTAGCATAAGGGAGTTGACGGCGGGAAGGAGGCAAGTGTCAGTTCTCACTATTTAAACCGGTTGACGGCGGCGAGATTTTAAACGGGGTGAGAGACGACTATTGACGTGAGTGCCTACCAGCATTTGAGGCAACTGGCAGATAGGGCAGAATATTCGTAGCGGGCGGTTCCGGCGCCCCTGCCGGGACGCGGGAAAACCGGGGGGCGTTTTCCGGGGGTATCGCTCCCTGGTCGCTCAACCCCCGGCTAATTTCCGGTGCCCTTCCAGGGCCAAGCGGATGCCGGAGAAGGATGTTGTCGTGCACCCCGGGGAAGTTTGGGGTGAACTTTTTAATTGCATGCGGCTGCGGCTGTGACAACTTCTGCCTACTCATGAAAACGATCCTGCTTACCACGCTCACCGCCATGGCCCTCGCCCTGCCCGCCATCGCCCAACCGGTCGTGTCGCCGGACGTCCAGCCGGACGGCCGCGTGACGTTCCGCCTGCGGGCGCCACAGGCGCAGGCGGTGCAACTGCATTGCGAGCAGGTGCCCGTCTCGGCCATGCAGCGCGATGCACAGGGCGTCTGGACCTTCACCACCGAACCGCTGGAGCCGGACATCTACGTCTATTCTTTCAGCGTGGACGGGGTGCACGCGATTGATCCGGCGAATCCGCTGCTGAAATACAATCTGCTGAACACGGAAAGCCAGGTGCACGTGCCCGGTCCCCAGTCGCTGCCTTGGGAACTCAACGACGTGCCGCACGGCGAGCTGCACCAGCATTTTTACCATTCCGCCGTGGCCGGCGATGACCGGGACTTTTACGTTTACACGCCGCCGGGGTACGACCCCAAGTCCGGCAAGCGGTATCCGGTCCTCTATTTGTTGCACGGCTACAGCGACGACGCCTCGGCGTGGCCGATGGTGGGCCGGGCGAATGTGATTTTGGACAACCTGATCGCCCGCGGGCAGGCCAAGCCGATGATTGTGGTGATGCCACTGGGCTACGGCACCATGGAAATCGTGCGGGCGGGGTGGTCGCGCCTGAATGGCCCGGACCTGTGGCAGCGCAACGTGGACAAGTTCACCGAGGCGCTGCTGACCGAGGTGATGCCGCGGGTGGACGGCGCCTACCGGATTGCCAAGGGCCGCGAGGCGCATGCCATCGCCGGCCTTTCGATGGGCGGCGCGGAATCGCTGCGGGTGGGGCTGAATCACCTGGACCGGTTTGCGTGGGTGGGGGCGTTCAGCGCCGGCGGCGTGGGGACCAACTATACGTCGGAATTTCCCAAGCTGAACGCTTCGGCCAACGACAAGCTGCGGCTGCTGTGGCTCGCCTGCGGCCGGGACGACGGCCTGTTCACGGGCAACCAGCAGTTTTGCCAATGGCTGACCACGGAGAACGTGGTGCACACCTGGGTGGAATCGTCCGGCGCGCACAACTTCCGCAATTGGCGGCGGTATCTGGCCGAATTTGTGCCGCAGTTGTTCCAGGAAAACCGGGAAAAGAAATAGGGCCGGGACCGGGCGGCGCGGAAAAAACTCGCGGACGGGCGGGCGGGGCTTTTATTGTCTGCGCGTGCATCTGGCCCATCTGCGACTCCGAGACTTCCGCAATTACGCGCGGCTGGACATGGATTTTGCGCCCGGATTCCATGTGCTGTTGGGCGACAACGCGCAGGGCAAGACGAACATCCTGGAGGCAATTTATCTCATGGCCACGCTGCGGTCGTTTCGCGGCGTGGGCGGGGCGCAGATGATCCGGCATGGCGCGAAGGGTTATTTCGTGGGCGGCAGTGTGGTGGGGCAGGGCGGGCATGACATCAAGCTCTATTGGTCGCTGCGGGAGCGGAAGCTGGCGCTGGACGGGCAGCCGGTGAAGCGGTTGGCGGATTACCTGGGGGTGCTGCGGACGGTGGTGTTCTGCACGGAAGACCTGCAACTGGTGAAGGGCCCGGGCCGGTCGCGGCGGCGGTTCATGGACCTGCTGCTGGCGCAGACGCAGCCGGGCTACCTGGCGCTGTTGCAGCGCTACATGGGCGCGGTGCGCAGCCGTAATGCGCTGCTGAAGCAGCGGACGCCCGACGAGGCGTCGCTGGAGAGTTTTTCGGCCGAACTGGTGACGCTGGGCAACGAGCTGATCCGCGCACGGCGGGAGCTGGTGCCCAAGTTCGCCCCGGTGGCGCGGCTGGCGTACGGGCGGATGGCCAACGATGCGGAGGAATTGCGGATCGAGTATCTGCCGGGGGTGAAGCGTGATTTTGCGGTGGAGCTGGCGCAGTCGCGGGCGCGGGAGCGGGCGTTTCGGGCCACGGTGGTGGGGCCGCACCGGGATGATTTGCAACTGCTGCAGAACGGGCGGTCGGCGGCGCAGTTTGGGAGCGAGGGGCAGAAGCGGACGCTGGCGATGGCGCTGAAGCTGGCGCAGGCGGATTTTTTGGCGGGCGTGCACGGCGCGCCGCCGGTGCTGCTGATTGACGACGTGATGGGGGAGCTGGACGTGAAGCGGCGGAGCGGTTTTTTGCCGCTACTGGACCAGGCGCGGCAGGCGAGCGGGCAGGTGTTCATGACCTGCACGGAGGAGAACTGGCCGCGGGAGCTGGGGCGCGATTTGCAGAAATGGACGGTGGTGCAGGGCACGCTGAACCGGGCTGGGTGAACGGCGGCGGGGCGGTTATGAGCTGCCCAGTTTGGCCTTATCTGGCGCGGTTGTCGCAGGCCTGGCAGCAGGTTTATGGGCACCCCATCGTGGTGGCCGACCTGAATGAAAACTGTGTTTATCCTCCCAAATTGTTCCAGATTGACGCTCCAGTGATTGCCTGCTAGGCTCCGCAGTTGAATCCTTAACTTATTTCACTGCCGTTAAAAATGTCCAATTCTGAAGGCAAAGGTGATAAGACCTGCCTGCCTCAGTCCGTCGAGCTGGGAGACTGTGGTCCGGAAGAGTTGCTTCCCTTGGTTTACAACGAACTACGGCAGCTTGCGGCTGCGCGGATGTCCAGGGAATCAGAGGGGCAAACGTTGCAGGCAACCGCCTTGGTTCACGAAGCCTGGCTGCGGTTGTGTGCCGGGCCGCCACGGTTGTGGCGAAACCAGGCGCATTTTTTTGCGGCGGCGGCGGAGGCGATGCGGCGGATTTTGATTGAGAGTGCGCGCCGGAAAATGCGTCTCAAGCGGGGGAGCCGGCCGGAGCATGTCAGCATTGAGGAGGTGGAGGTCGCGGCAACGCTGCCGGATGAGCGGATTTTATTGATTGACGAAGCGCTGGCCCGGCTGCAGGCAAAAGATTCGCAACTGGCGCAGGTGGTGCTGATGAAATTTTTCGGCGGCCTGACCAATGTCGAGGTGGCGGAAGTGTTGGGGGTAACCGAACGCACGGTGCAGAATAAATGGAATTTCGCCAGAGCTTGGCTGGTGGAAAGCATCCGTGAAGACAGCGCACCGTGACATAAATTCGCCGTGATTTTCCGCTTATTGGGGCGCTTGAGGCATGATTTGGTGACTGACGTTGAATCATGGATTTCGGAGTTGATCGAGAACAGTGGTTGTTTGAGGCCGCCTTGGCATTGACGACCCCCGGCGAGCGGGAGAGTTTTCTGGCCCAAGCCTGTGCGGACGATTCCAAATTGTATGCCCGCATCAGCAATCTGCTGGCGGCGCACGGCCACAGTGGCAGTTATTTTTCCGATTGCATCCCAAGTTTTGTCGTCGCCGCCGCCGCGCCGGTTTCGCCGGAAGCGGACGGCTGCCAGGAGGAGGCCGGGGAAATGGCCGGCCTGCAGGTCGGGCGGTATAAATTATTGCGGCAGCTGGGTGCCGGGGGCTGTGGCGCGGTCTATTTGGCTGGGCAAACGGAGCCCGTCCGCCGTCGGGTGGCGTTTAAAGTAATCAAGCTGGGAATGGATACGAAGAATGTCATTGCCCGGTTCGAGGAGGAGCGGCAGGCCCTAGCGTTAATGGATCACCCGAATATCGCGACCGTGTTGGACGCCGGGGCGACGGAATCCGGGCGTCCTTACTTCGTGATGGAACTGGTCCAGGGTGTTAAGATCACCACTTATTGCGATGAGAACCGGCTGGACGTAGGTCAGCGGCTGAAATTGTTCATTCAAGTCTGTCAGGCCATTCAGCATGCGCACCAAAAAGGCGTAATTCATCGCGACATCAAGCCGTCCAATATCCTGGTAGCGTTGCGCGATGGGGAGCCGGTCCCCAAGGTGATTGATTTTGGCATAGCCAAAGCCATCGCGGGCCGCCTGACGGGTGAAACGGATTTTACGATGGACGGACAAATGATCGGCACGCCGGCCTACATGAGTCCCGAACAGGCGGAAATGAGCGGTTTGGGTGTGGATACGCGAAGCGACATTTATTCGCTGGGAGTTCTGCTATACGAATTGCTCACGGGCCGGACGCCGTTTGACCAAAAAGAACTGGTCAGCGGCGGCCTGAACGAAATGCGGCGGAAGCTGCGCGAAGCCGAGCCACCGCGGCTCTCCACCATGTTAACTTCGTTGGCCGCTGCGGACCTGATGATCACCGCCGTTCAGCGTCAGGTTGAGCCGTCCAGACTGATCAAGGAGCTGAAGGGTGATTTGGACTGGATCGTGATGAAAGCCCTGGAGAAGGATCGGCAGCAGCGATATGAGACGGCCAACGCCCTGCGGATGGATGTTGAGCGATATCTCAACAACGAGCCGGTCATGGCCAGTCCGCCCAGCCAGCTCTACCGGCTGCGGAAGCTGATTCAGCGCAACAAAATCGTTTATGCTTCCGGCTTGGTGGTGGCCGCCAGCCTGATTGTGGGTTTGGGCATTTCGACCAACTTTTACTTCAAGGAGCGGGCGGCGCTGGTCGAGGCGGAGCAAGCGCGGGCGAGTGACCTGCGGTTGCGCCAAGCGGCCGAGGCGCGGGAAAAAGTCACCCAGGCATCCGTGCTGATTAGGCACGGCGCGATGGAGGAAGCGGATGCGCTGCTGGAGTCGATTTCGGCCACACTGCTTTCGCCATCGATTGAAGCCACGGAGGCATTCCGCGCGGCTGGGATGTGGAATTTGTACCAACGAAAGTGGAAACAGGCAGCGGCCCGCTTTGCGATTCTGGTGCAAGTGAACCAGGTGGACAAGTCGGATCAAACCACATCGGCGACGCTTGATTTGGTGGTGGCCGCGCCGATGCTGCTAGAAGCGGGCGACGTGGCCGGCTATGACCATATTCGCCGGATGGCGCTTGAGCGCTGGGGCGACACACCGGATCCTGACGCCGCGGAACAACTCATCAAAATCAGCCTGTTATTGCCGGCCGACGGACCGATCATGAAGAAGATGGATCCGCTCGCCCAGCAGGTGGCTACCACGCTCAACAGCCGGGACCCCAGCGTCTATAACGGCCAAGTGATTTTCGCATGGCGCGCGTTTGCCTTGTCGCTCTTGGAATATCGGCGGGGCAATTTCACCGCTGCCGTGGACGCGCTTCATCAATCCTTGGGCTATCCCGATCAGTCGCCGGCCTGCACCGCGGCCTCCCACCTGCTCATGAGCATGGCCTGCTTTCAACTTGGAAAAGGCGGCGAGGGCGCGGCTGAACTGAAACTGGGACGGGCGATGGTGGAAGCTCGTTTTCAGAAAAAACTCGATTACGGAGACAACCAAACCGGCCAGATACTGGGCTGGATCATGACTCCGATTTTGTTGCGAGAAGCGGAAAGTCGGTCAAAAGAATCAATCCCGGTTCAGTTGAACGACGTTGAGTAGCGCTTGGCGACAGCTTCATAACGAGTCGCCTGTGCCGCAAAACAGCGAATATTGGCTTATTATTGCGTTGTCGTGAAGGTGGCTAGTACAAATGCGGGCAAAACGGTGCAATTTTTTCCGGTTTTATCTCAAAAGATCGCTTTAGTAAGTAGAAGCATACTATGAAGCCCAACCTATTTATTAAACGTGTGAGCAAAACGGCCTCAACCATTGCACTTTTGTCCGGGGTGCTTAATTTTACCGCCGGGGCGGCGGACGTCACTGAGGTGACGGGCCAGGGCAACAATGACTGGAACGCATCGGCGCCCTGGGGAGCGCTGCCGACCGGCGGCAATAATTATATAACCACGACGGCGGCCGGCAGCGGACAGGGGACGCTTTGGGGGGTTAGCGGAATCGCCGGGCGCATCCGGGTCAATAATGCCAACTCGACTTTTTCCGGGGGGTCCTTGACGGTGAGTGCGGGCACGGAAGTGCTGCTGAAGGGAGAGGTAAATAACTCATCGGTCTATGAAAGCGCCAACTGGATAATGAATGGCGGCATGATTCGCTGGGGGGCTAATGGTGTGACCGGTGGGGCCACGAATGTTGTGCAGGGAACGCTCAATGTGGCGGCCAATTCGTATGTGACGCAAGGCCGCCTTCCCAGCACTGGCCAGAGCTGGTTAGATCTAGCCACCACCATAACCGGGCCCGGCGGCTTGACCCTGCTGTCCGGTAGCCAGTCTGATTATGCGTCGTCAGCCACCGGGCTGACCTTTCAAATCACCGGCGACTTGAGCGGATACGACGGCATGTTGACTTTGGGGAATGGGACGCTGACGGGCGAAATACTAGAACTGGATCCCTCCAGCACGAGCATGTCCAGTGCGACTCTGAATTTGGCCAGCCATGACGCCACGACAACCGTGCAATTCGATGAGGCGGTGACGCTGGGAGGCTTCACCATTGGCGGGAGCGCTGTTGCCCCGGGCACTTACACCCCGGCGCAATTGAATGCCTTGGGCGATGGTCCGGATTTCACAGGGACAGGCGAGGTAACGGTGGTGCCCGAACCGGCCTCGATGGTCCTGTTCGGCGCGGGTCTGGCTGGACTGCTTGCGGTTTACCGAAAAGCGGGCACGCGGAAAACGATGCTTTGATGCCGGGCCTGGCTTTTAAGCGTTGGCTCTGCGCACATCGGGGCGTCCATGCAGCCTTTGCGTGGATGCCCATTATTTGCCCCCACCCCATCGAAACGACTTTAATTAATCATGCTCCCAATTTAAAACTATGAAATCCAGTGCTATTGTCCACCGGCGGTTATGGTCGACAACGTTTGGGCTGATCGTTTGCATCGCAATGTTGGCTGGTTTCGCGGTCACGGCGGCGAATATCAGTGAAGTAACTGGAAATGGGAACAACGACTGGAACTCGTCCACGCCCTGGGGGGCGGTGCCGACCAGCGGCAACAATTATATTACCACGACCGCCGCTGGCGGGGCATCGCCGACGGCGTATTATGGAGTGACCAACATACTCGGGCGCATCCGGATAAATAATAATAATTCGGTTTTTTCCGGGGGATCCTTGACGGTGAGCACGGGCACGGAGGTGCTATTGAAGGGGGTGGCAAACAACGCATCGGTTTATGAAAGTGCCGACTGGATCATCACGGGCGGGATCATTCGCTGGGCGCAGAACGGCGTGAGCGGTGTGTCCACGAATGTTTTGCAGGGAACGCTTAACGTGACGGCCAATTCGTATTTGGTGCAGGGCCGCCTTAGTGGTTATGGCGCGAGCTGGTTTGATATTGCCACCACCGTAACCGGGTCCGGCGGGCTGACGCTGCTGTCGGGCAGCCAAAATGATTATGCATCGCCAGTCACCGGCCTAACGTTTCAGTTTACCGGTGATTTGAGCGCCTATACCGGTGTGATTACCCTGGGAAGCCCCACGCTGACAGGGGAAGTTTTGGAACTCAATCCCGCTAACGTCAATATGGCCGGGGTGGGGATAAGTATCACGAACACGGATAGCAGTACGACGGTGATACTTGACGAAGGCATAACCGTCGGCACCTTTGCGGTTGGTCCGAACGTGGTTGGTGCCGGCACTTATACGGCGGGCCAGTTAAACGCTTTGGGCTACGGGGCGAGTTTTGCCGGCGCCGGCAGTTTGACCGTGAATTCCGGCGCAAACAATCTTCCCATTCCGACGGTTCCCGTCGTTCTGCCAACCAACAGTGTCCCTGCCGGGGCGATGGTGTCGTTTACTGAAATCATGTTGCCGTCGTCGGGCCCTCCCCCTTACACCTACCAGTGGCAGTCAAATGGCGTGAGCATTGGCACCAGTGTGATCACCAACAGCACGACCAACGCCATTCAGTTGGACACGACAGGTTTTGCGGTGGGTGCCTATAATTACCTGGTCGTGGTGACCAACAGCAGTGGCGCTGTCACCAGTGCGCCAGTGACTTTGAACATCATTCTTTCGGTCCCACCGACAGTGACGCAGGGCACCGTGCCGGCGGCGAATACGGTTTATGTGGGCGGATCGGCCACCTTCACGGCGACATTCAGCGGGACCGCTCCAGTGGCATATCAATGGGAGTGGACCACGAATCACAGTACTTATGTCTATGTGCCCGGGGCGACGGGCACGACGCTGACGCTGAACAATCTGCAATTGACCAATGCCGGCTATTACAGCCTTTGGGCTTCCAATGCCGCCACCGGCAACTATACGGCATCCAGCGGGGACGCGAAGCTGACGGTGCTGGCCGGTTCACCGCCATCGCAACTGACCATCAGCAATTCCATGGGGCTGGCGGTCACGATCAGCGCGAATGGCAATTATACCATTACTTCGATTTCACCGGCGTGGACATTTGGCGGCGGCGTGGGGACATTGAGCAATCCATACACCAATTCGGGGGCGGACAATATCGGCGCGTATACGGAAATCGGATTTGGTTTTAGCAACAGCGTGGCCCAACTCGGCGGCATTCGGCTGTATGGCAACCAGCCAGTTGTCCTATTCACGGAATCAACGCTGGCATCCACTCCCAATGGCAATTTCAGTCTTCCGACGGTGACCAATAGTCAGGCCGGTTTATACGAGGGTGGCTTTGCCGGCATGTTTGGGATTTTTGGCATCAGCGCTTATGATCAGGAAAGCCCATGGCTCTTCTTTGACGCGAATGATAACGCATTTATCATTTCGTCGGCCACCAATTATATGATTGCCAGCAGCCAGCATAGCGGCAGCACCATTTCCTGTGGCATTAATTCAGCAATCACCGTCCTTCCGGCTGGATTCACACACCGGGCGATTCTGGTGGTGCAAAATGGCATCAACAACGCCTTCACCACCTGGGGAAACGCGCTGACGGGGCTTTCCAATAAGACCCGTCCCGCCAATGACGCGGCCGTTGAATTGAATACACTGGGTTATTGGACGGACCATGGCGCGGTCTATTATTATAATTATGTGGGCACGTACCTTAGCACATTGCAGGCAATGAAGGCGGAATTTGTCGGCAAGGGTCTGCAAGTGGGTTACATGCAATTGGACAGTTGGTGGTATCCCAAGGGATCCAGTCAATCGTGGTCTGACAATGGCGATGGCATGTATCTCTATGTGGCGGTGCCGGCATTGTTTCCCAACGGACTAGCATCGTTCCAACAGCAGCTAGGGCTGCCGCTCATGACGCATACGCGTTGGATTGATCCCTCGTCACCTTATCGCTCTGAATACGCCATGTCGGGAAATGTTTCGGTGGATCCGGCGTTTTGGACCAACATCATGAGTTACATAAAATCCGGGGGCGTGGCGACGTTTGAACAGGACTGGCTGAATGGCAATGCCGTCCCGAACATGAATTTGACCGATCCACCGAACTTTGCGAACTACATGGCGGCGGCGGCGTCCAGCAATGGTTTGAACATGGAATATTGCATGGAGACGCCGAGATATTACCTGCAATCCTCGCTCTACAACAACTTGATGACGATTCGGGTGAGCAACGACCGCTTTCAGGGCGCGTATTGGGACCAAGCGATTTATGATTCACGGCTGGCCAGCGCCGTCGGCACGTATCCGTGGGTCGATGTTTATATGAGCACGGAACTCCGGAACCTGCTGATCAGCACGCTGTCTGCCGGCGGGGTGGGAGTGGGCGACGCGGAGGGGGCGCTGAGTGCCGCCAATTTGTCGAAAGCGGCCCGAGCAGACGGGGTGATCGTGAAACCGGACGTTCCGCTGGTGCCGATTGACCAGACGTATATCAATGATGCCCAAGGAAAGGTACTGCCGATGATCGCCTCGACCTACTCAGATTTCAGCGGTTTCCGGGCCAATTATGTGTTTGCGTATGCGCGTTCCGCGAGCAATACCAATGGCAGTTTTGCGCCATCGACGCTGGGCGCGGCCGGCCGGGTTTACGTGTATGATTATTTTGGGCAGACTGGAAGTGTCATAAATGCCACGAATTTGTACAGCTTCAACACCAGCCTGTCCAATGATAACAGCGGCGGGAGTTATTACGTAGTGGTTCCGGTGGGGCCGTCGGGTATCGCCGTTCTGGGGGACACCAATAAATTTGTGACCTGGGGCAAAAAGCGGATCGTCGCACTGACAGACAACGGGCGCCTCCAGATGACGGTGGCCTTCGCCGCCGGGGAAAGCAATGTCACGATTACGGGTTATTCACCCGTTGCCCCCTCTGCGACGGTTTTAAGCGGGACCACCGGAACCGTGGCCTATAATCCGGTGAATCATCTGTTTACCATGAGCATGTCGCCGGGCAACCAGGGGACGGCCACGGTGGCGCTGAGCCTGAATGTCCAGTTGGGATTTAATTTCCAGCCCGGCGGCAATCTGATCTTGAACTGGCCGCTGGGAAATCTGTTGCAGGCCACGAATCTCCTGGGTCCGTGGACCACCAACAGCGGCACGTCGCCTTATACCAATCTGCCGGTTGCTCCCCAAATGTATTATCGGGTTCAAGTGCAGTAGAATGCCAAAAACGGTCCTTGGCCGAAAAGTCAGTTTATGGCCATGCGGCTGTGCCTCCTATCAGCCGAGTCGCGCGCAAAGTTGAGTCCCCACTTTCATGAGTGGTGCCCGCTTTCGCGCTTTAACGTGCGGGGCGTTTGCCGTAGCTTGTGGGGTATGCGAATTCTGTCAGGCATCCAGCCCAGCGGCACGCTGCATCTCGGCAATTATTTCGGGATGATGCGGCCGGCGATCGAGCTCCAGCACAAAGGCGAGGCGTTTTATTTCATCGCCGATTACCATTCCATGACGTCGCTGTTTGACCCGGCCGAGCGGCGGCACAATGTGTTGAACGTGGCGCTGGATTTCCTGGCCTGCGGGCTGGATCCGAAGAAGACGGTGTTTTTCCGCCAGTCCGATGTGCCGGAAGTGACGGAGCTGTCGTGGATCCTGTCCACGCTCACGCCGATGGGGCTGCTGGAAAAATGCCATTCGTTCAAGGACAAGACGGCCAAGGGGATTCCGGTGAATCACGGGCTGTTTGCGTATCCGGTGCTGATGGCGGCGGACATTTTGCTGTACGACTCGAACCTGGTGCCGGTGGGGCGGGACCAGAAGCAGCACGTGGAGGTGACGCGGGACATTGCGATCAAGTTCAACGAGGCCTACGGCGAGACGTTTGTGATTCCGGAGCCGGAAATCCGCGCGGAGGTGGCGGTGGTGCCCGGCACGGACGGGCAGAAGATGAGCAAGAGCTACGGCAACGCGATTGATATTTTTGGCGACGAGAAGGCGCTGCGGAAAACCGTCATGTCCATGAAGATGGACAGCCGGGGGCCGGCGGAGCCCAAGCCGGATGCGGAGCAGAACCTGGCGATCCAACTGTTCAAGGTGATGGACGCGGCGGCGGGCCGGGAGTACGAGGCGAAGCTGCGCGCCGGCGGGCTGGGCTATGGCGATTTGAAGAAGAAGTTATTCGAGGTGTACTGGGAATATTTTGCGGCGGCGCGCGCCCGGCGGGCGGAATTGGCGGCCAATTTGGATTATGTGAATGGCGTGCTGAAGGACGGCGCGGTTCGGGCTCATGCCGTGGCGCGGCGGGTGTTGCAGCGCGCCCGCAAGGCGAGCGGGTTGGAGTGAGGAGCGGCGTGGCCCCGGGGAGCGTGAGACACATTTTCCCCAAAAAGGCCATAAGTCGCGGCCGGCCGGAGGAAGACAGGATTCACAGGATGCTACGAGAATTCCCATCGGCTCCGCAGCCGCCGCCGACGCGGAGAGAAACGCTCCCAGCGGCTTTGGAAATACCCGCGGTGTGGGTGGGGGAATCGTGGGAATGGGGGATCACCGGGTAGGACGCCCGGCACAATCACCGGCGGGACGTCTGCGGTACGGTGCGCCTGCCGGGCCGGGGCGATCGCGATGCTGGTGGCGTTTTGGTTTGATGGCGGGTTGTTCACGCTGGCCACGGGGACGGTGTTTCTGGTTTTGTTGGAGCTGGGGCTGGCTGGCTGGCCGAGGGTTGAGGATTGAGGACCGGTTTTTTGCGCATTGCCAGGGAGGGCGGGTTGTTTCCACAATGGGTACACATTATGGCGGAAGAGATTTTTGATGTGGTGAACGAGCGTGACGAGGTGATTGGGCGCGCGCGGCGCCGGGAGGTGCACGCGCGGAAGCTGCGGCATCGCGCGGTGCACGTGCTGGTGTTCAACTCGCGGGGGGAGGTTTTCCTGCAAAAACGCTCGATGCTCAAGGACACGGCCAAGGGAAAATGGGATTCGTCGTCGTCCGGCCACGTGGACAGCGGGGAGGATTATGATGCGTGCGCGGTGCGGGAGCTGGGCGAGGAGATCGGGCTGGTGGTGCCGCAGCCGCCGCGTCGGCTGTTCAAGATCGAGGCGCGCGCGGAGACGGGGTGTGAATTTTGCTGGGTTTACCGGTGTGAGAGCGAGGGGCCGTTCACGCTGCAGGCGGAGGAGATCGAGAGCGGCGGGTGGTTTGCGCCGGCGGCGGTGACGCGCTGGGTGGCCGAGAAGCCGGATGATTTCGCCAGCGCGTTCCGGCTGGTCTGGTCGAGATTTCAGGGCGGCAAGCAAGTCTGAGGGGGTGATTCGGACTTAGCCACAGATGGACCTAGCGCGGCTGGCAGCCCCAACCACAGAGCGGGGAAGATGGAGGATGGATAGAGGATAGAAAAAAAGGCGTTTTGCGTTCGCACAAAAATCTTTGCCGAGATTGCGTGAACTTTCACTATTGTAGTACGGATTTCTGAATGGAGAAGAAACATTCAACGCTCAACATTCGAGGCTCAAGTCCCTTCAGGACGAATTCCCTTTGGCCGGGGTACCAGGCACTGGCGTGTCTGGCTAATGTCCGGCGCCCTTCCAGGGCCAGGCGGATGCGGGCGAAGAAATTTGGCGCAATTCGCGCACACCCGAAATGCCGGCCGGAGCGTTTCGCGCCTTTACTTGGAGTGAAAATGGCGGTAGTTATTTCTCCATGAGCGAGACCATCAATTATTCAGTACCCACAGTGATCGAGCGGGACAACCGGGGCAATGACCGCGTCTGGGATTTGTATTCCCGGCTGCTGGTGGACCGGATCATTTTCATCGGCACGCCGATTGATGACACCGTTTCGAACATCGTGGTGGCGCAGCTTTTGTTCATGCAGATGAGCGATCCGAAAAAGGACATCCACATTTACATCAATTCGCCGGGCGGCAGCGTGACGTCCGGGCTGGCGATCTACGACACGATGCAATATCTGACGTGCGACGTGAACACGTATTGCGTGGGCCAGGCGGCGAGCATGGGGGCGGTGCTGTTGTGCGCCGGCACGAAGGGGAAGCGGTTCGCGCTGCCGAACTCGAACATCATGATCCACCAGGTGCTGGGCGGGGCGGAAGGGGCGGCGAGCGACGTGGAAATCCGGGTGAAACACATGCTGCGGCTAAAGAAGACGCTCAACGGGATTATTTCCAAGCACTCGGGCCAGAGCATCGAGCAGGTGGAAAAGGATTGCGACCGGGACAATTTCATGACGGCCGACGAAGCGAAGAAATACGGGCTGGTGGACCTGGTGGTGCAGTCGCGCAAGGAGATTCCGGGCGCGGACAAGGTGTGAGGCCGGTCACGGCCGCGAGACGCAGGGGTGGCCTTGGATGTAGAAGCGCAGGAGCCGGCGCGCCCAGTGCCGGGCGTAGTCCACGCCGATGCGGGGGCGCTTGACGAGGGTGAATTTTTCCACGCGTCCGGGCGCGGCGAGAAAGAAATCGTCGCTGAGCAGGTCGTGTCCATTGAGGCGGCGGTCAATGTGCATGGCGCGGCAGAGGAGGCCGGGGCCGCAGGTGCGGCCCTCCAGGTTTTGCACGGGTTCCAGCGCGCGGAGGAGGACGGCGGAGGCGTGGCCGGGGGGCTCGGTGACGACATTCATGCAAAAATACATGCCGTAGATGAAGTACACGTAGGCGTGGCCGGGGGGGCCGAACATGACTTGGTTGCGGGCGGTGCGGCCGCGGGCGGAATGGGCGGCGAGGTCGTGCTCGCCGAGGTAGGCCTCGGTTTCGACGATTTTGCCGATGCGCTCGACGCCGGCGGCGCGGTGGACGAGCAGCTTGCCCAGGAGCTCGCGGGCGACGATTTGGGTGTCGCGGTCATAGAAGCTGCGGGGGAGTTTTTGCACGGCGGAGGGGAGGCTGCCGTAATTCCCGGTTTGACAGAAGCCAAAATGTCCGCAAAATAGGAGACCGTTTCGGTTGCCAGCGTAGCTCAGTTGGTTAGAGCGTGGGACTCATAAGCCCGAGGTCA
>CAZHIM010000037.1:0-46933 GCA_964532525.1 uncultured Bifidobacteriaceae bacterium | reverse complement strand
CCCAGCCCTCAGTTTAGATGCTTAACAATTTTACAGAAAAGAAATTGCGCCGCCCGGATTTTCTTGATGTCATCTGCTTTCACGATGCCTATCCTATAGTTATTATACAAAATGTCAATATGCAATATAGCGTACGCTATACTATGGATATTTTATGTAACGCCAAGTTTTTATGATTTTGCGGTGGCGATGATTATTCAAGTTGTTTCCCGCCAACCTTTTCCGCCTCCTTTTGAAGTTGCTCAACGACACCGGTGACCACGTTTTCGATCTCTTCCATCCATATTTCGGAGGCACGGTCGCTACGGGACTCGGGCACGGGTATTTGTGACTTGAAGATGCTCCGAACACTATGTCGCCTGACGACAGTACTCCCTTTTTTTATCACATTCCCCAAGCCGTAGGCTGCCTGCCACTCTGCTAGACCTAAAACAAGCGAGTTGCGAACCTGACCGGTCGGGGGACGGTTTTTTGATCTCTTTTGACCTCGTTCGCATCTAACTTTTGCCTCTGATTGCTTGCTTGCACGTCAACGCGGAACTTATTCCCGGTTTTACTGACGCATCTGATTACTTTCGGTCATTTTACGGCGTACCCGGACACACCTCCGGCATTTTTGGCCCTTAAGGTCTTCGCTTCCCCAAAATTGTGAATAACTTTAGCCACACTCCAGCCTCTGCAGCCGTTGCCAGGTCGCAAAGAAGTCTTTCAACCATCCGTTATAGCCTAACAGACGATAGATGATTTTGCGCCCGGCCCGGATGATCTGCACCGGCAGTAAAATAATCGCGTGCAGGAACCGGCGGAATTCCATCCGCACCAACTCCAAGCCCCGCTCCCGATCCGGCACCAGCAAGCCATACCACGCCTTCAGGTTCCACGCCAAGGCCGCCATCACCATATATGCCCCGTTGCTCACCAGATCGTCCACCGGCATCCGCATCGCGTTGACTCCGTTCTTGAGTTGCTCGATCACATTTTCCTGGTCTCCGCGCCCGTTGGCCAGGCTCACGATCTGTTCCACCGTCAAATCCCATCGGTTGCTCAGATAGAAGAAATACCGCACCTCATCGAAGAGCACCCGTTCGCCTTTCTGCACACTGATGTTCTTGCGCAGAATCACCAGCCGGTGCTTGCCCTCGCACTGGTTGGGCTGATAGGTCATGTCGTTGACGTGTTCGGCCGTCAGCTTCTTATTCAGATAACCCTTTTACACGACGATCTGCTCCTTCACCCGCTCGGGCCGGCGCCGGGGTTCGGTCAAAATCTCATACTTGGGCAGGCGCTCCAAAGGCCGCCAGGACTGCTCCGAAAGGCCCTCGGCCAACTGCACCACTTTGGCATGCGCATCCAGACCCAGCACGAAACCCACTCCCGCCTTGTCCCAACGATCCAGTTGGGCGGTGTGGCTGAAGTCGGTGTCCCCGCGCAAGGTAATGCGGCCCGCCACCGGCTTGACCAGTTCGATCGCCCGGTCAATCCAGGGCACGCTGTCCTGATGGCTGGGAGCGTTGCCCGGACGGTTTACCACGTACAACACCTCCCGGGTGTTGGCCAAGCTCACCACCAGGGGCGCATAACCCCAAATCCCTTTATACGACAGTCCCATGCCGCCTTTGCACTCCCCATACGTACCGGCAATCGTGCCGTCCACGTCCAGGAACGCCTCGGCTAAAAATCCTGCCGGCTGCTGTTGCCACACTCGTTGCCGCGTCCGGTTGATGCATTCCTGCAACGTCGCGATGTCTTGGGCGCAAAAACGCCGGGTGAAATCGCCCGCGGTGGTCGGATCTGGAATGCGCTGGGCACCCAAGCCATTGAGAAAGCTTTCATCCTGCCGCCGCAGTTCGATGTCTTCCAACCGTTGACCGCCGCTCAACACGTTGTAAGCCATATTCAGCACATGATCGCTCTCGTGATAGGGCAGATGCACTTTGAGTAACTTCAAATCCTGGTTGATCGCCTCCACCAGACCCAGTCGCTGCACCATCACATGGACTGCGCCCAAGCCGCCATAACTGGTGGCGCGGGTCTTGTCGCTCAACTCGTAATGAACATTGCTGCCCTGCATCATCGGTTGCGGCTGATCTTCCCAAGCGCGTGGGGCCAGTCGTTTTTCAATTCGGCGCTTGCGGTTGCGCAGGATTTTGGGATAGCTTCGGCTCACTCGAAATGTCGTTTTCATCGGTGATATGTGTTCTTGAACAAACCCATTTCAACCAATGTTCGCCGGCATTTCGAGCTTTTTCGTTCAACTTACCCAATTAAATCACGCTTGTTGAAGGGCTAGAGGGAGCTTACGTAGTCCTGAGCCTTTCTTTTTGTTGCGCGATTGGTAAAGAATGTCGGTGGCCTTGTCGAGCCACTGCCGGTTTTGCGACACGTGCTCGATGTAAACGGCAGCAAAACGCTTGCAGTCATCCGGCGCTGCTCCGCCCAGCGCGTCCAGGTGTTTCTCCCGGACGAGAATGCCGATGCCCTCGGGAGTGCAATTGAACCGCCAGCCGGCTTGGACGTCGGTGAGAATGGCGGGCAGGCGTGGCAGGTTTTCGAATTCCTGCCGCTCCAGTTCCCAGGTGTCGATCGGCGGTTGTGGCAATCCCTCTGGTGACGTTGATCTTGGTTTCATGATATCATTTCGGTGTCATAAATTCCGGAATTTCCCTTCCGCGCCTTTTTTTGGCGCCAGTATTCCCGAATGGTCCTGACCGCTTTATCCAGCCATTCCACGTCTTGTTCCAAGCGGGTGATTTCCGGCTCCCAGAAGTATTTCGTGACCATCAGTGCAGGATTGCCCAGCGGACAGAGTGCGGTCGCGCTGCTTAAAACCCGAATGCGTTCCTTCGGCGGAAGCGCTTCATGTATGCGGTCGATGATTTCCGGTGAACTGACGATTCTGACCTCGTCCCGGGTCATCCCCAAACGCCATGCGACCTGCTCGCCCGTCAACCTTGAAGGCGGGCGTAACAGGTGCAAGAATTTTTTTAGTTCAGGGCTCATCTTCGGCAACTTCGTCTGGGGGGGCAGTGTTTCGAGCAATTGGTTCTCATCATCGACGGTTTCGGACGTCGATCCATCATGCTCGTGAATTGTTCCTCGTTGAAATCTTCGCCGTCGTGTTCAAACACAAACTCGCCG
This sequence comes from uncultured Bifidobacteriaceae bacterium, assembly GCA_964532525.1. GTDB lineage: Bacteria > Verrucomicrobiota > Verrucomicrobiia > Limisphaerales > UBA11358 > UBA11358. Next base: position 43,795 of record CAZHIM010000037.1, on the reverse strand, counting down.
CCGATCACACGCACACTGGCCGATTTCGCCCCAACGTCATCTGCGTTTTGAAGCAGAATTTCGAGACCCTTGGAGTCCTGAAGCTGTTGAATTCGGGTGCCCTTTTGGGGGCGGAGCCGGATGCACACGATTGGATAGTTGTGCTGCGGGAAGCGTGGGGGGCTTTCCAATCTTGGAATCACCTCCAACCGCCACGTCGAGTGGACACCCGGCTCCCTTTGGTCTGAAACACGAACGCTCCGATGCGCATTTGCGCAGCGCGCAATCTGTGAACGGTTATCGTCTCGCGGCCAGCGATGGGATGATCGGTCATGTCTGTGATTTTATGTTGGATGATCAGAGTTGGGTCATTCGCCAGCTCGTCATCAAAATCGGCCCCCAGTTTGCCGGTAGAGAGCGGGTCGTACCAGTGAACCTGGTGGACGCCATTTGTTATGAGGAATCCACCGTGTTGATGAGAATGAGCATGGAGGCGGTCGGGCGGAGTCCCGAACTCCTGCCGGCTCCTGCCGCGGCGGTCACTCTTGCCGGCCCGAGGCGGGAAACACCCCATGGTTAATCCCTGGGATTCTGGTTTGCTTGTTGCCATGAATGAATCCAACCATCTGCCAGCCGGGCGCCAAGCCGGCAAATTGCTCCAAGGCCAGCCAAGTTTGAGCCGGCGCATTCTCGTGGTGGAGAAAGACACCGACCACCGCCGGCTTGAAATGACCGTGCTGGTGGACGCCGGCTATCAGGTGGAGACTGCCGCAGATGGAGCGGCCGCCTGGCCCGCCCTGCAACGCCACCGCTACGATCTGCTCATCACGGACCAATTTCTGCCGAAAGTCTCCGGAGTGGCGCTGGTCAAGAAGCTTTACGCGGCCGGTATCACCCTGCCCGTCATCATGACCACCGAAATTCTGCCCACCTGGGAATTTGCGCTGCACCCCTGCCTCCAGGCTGTCACCATGCTGCGGAAACCCGCTGCCCTTAATAAGTTACCGGACATGGTCAAAAGCCTCCTGTCCACAAGGGTTTGCACGGAAGTCGGAGCCACGCCAGACCCGCAAAAACCCGCCTGCCTCCGACCGATTGCAGGTTGAAGCATGGGAACAACCCTCCCGCCCCGAGCTGCCACAGTAGAGCTCTGGCCCGACCGGCTCCGGGGGCCAACAAGCATGGGGCAAACACCCCATAGGCGCGGTACTCGATTTCTGCTAATTATCCCACCATGCGAACAGAAAAATCCCACCGACTGGAAAAGCCGGTGAATCTGTCTCTTCCCAGCCAGACGGACCCAGCCGGCCGGATTCTCATGGTGGCTGATGACCCTCGCCATTGCGAACTCAACGCCGAAAGGCTGCGGCAGCAGGGATATCTGGTGGGCCTTGCCGGCGGCAGCGAAGCCGGCTGGGAAAAACTTCAGACCAACCGTTACCATTTGCTCATCGCCGAGCATGACCTGCCCGGTCTGGCCGGGGTGGGTCTGCTCAGGAAAATTCGCTCCGCCTGCATGCCGCTCCCGGTCATCATGGTTGTTAAAACTTTGCCCTCCTGGCGTTCCGCCGAATATCCGTGGTTTCTGAAAGTCACGAAGTTGTTCAAGCCCTATTCTTTTGGGGATCTCCTACACTCGGTGAAACAAGTCCTGTCCCCGGCCGGCACTGACCCCGAGAGAATCACGCCACCCCAGCCAGAGGTGCGGCCTTCAACCATCGGGCTGGGCCTTGATGGTTTGGCGACCCGATTCCAGGCCCGCTAAAACGGACCACCCATTTATGATTACAACCAACCTTTACCTCATCGGGATAGGCCAGCAAGCAAGGCAGGACCTTCCATCACAACGTTTGCTGACCTTAAAATCTTCGGCCACGGCCAATACGTATCCATCGTCCCAGCCGGGGGACATCCAGACGATTTGCGCCGCCGCGCCAACCTCATTGTTTGAAGAGAATCCCGGTTATAGCCACTACGGCCTCAATGAATGAATGGGGCCGCGGCGCGTTGACCGCTTGACGCCCGTAACTGGCAAGTTCTGAACCTCTTCCATGGGTGGAACACCCCATGGCACACAAATGCTTTTCCCCATAATATAGTATTATGAGATCAAAAAGAATTCCGTCCGCCGATGCGCCGGCCAAGGCGCCGCCCCAGGGCGAACCCAGTTTCCGGCAGCGCATACTCGTGGTGGAGGATGACGCCGCCATTCGCCAGGTTAATTCGGAGGTGTTGACCTATTGCGGGTATCATGTGGACGTAGCTGAAGATGGCGTCGCCGCCTGGGACGCGCTGCAACTGAAGAGCTATGATCTCATGGTCACGGACAATGAGATGCCAAAAGTGACGGGGATTAAGTTGCTCCAGAAAATCCAGGCTGCCCGTCTGGCGTTGCCGGTGATCATGGCCACGGGCGCCCCGCCCGATGAGGAATTGCTCCGCCACCGCTTGACGCCACCGGCCAAGACCCTGCTCAAGCCTTATACTTTCGATCAATTGCTGACCGCGGTCAAAGAAGTCTTGCGCGCGGCGAGTGATTCGCTGGGAGAAATTGCCACGCCTCCCGACTGGCAGTCACACGAGGCTGATGGTTTGGGGACTGAGTAGTCAATTGGGGCGGTAATCTTGGGTCCGGGTTGGAATTGGGCCGGCAATCAAAATGGTTCTGGGCACGTCATGAGACAAGAGCAACCAAACGGGTACGAAATCAGACCGGAGAAGTGCATGGAACAGGCACTCCGTGCCTCCGAACTCAGTTATCGCCGGCTGTTTGAAGCGGCGCGCGACGGGATCCTGATCTTGGACGTGGAAACCGGACGCATCACGGATGCAAACCCTTTCCTGACCGGATTGCTGGGTTTTTCCCACGCCGAAATGGTGGGCCAGACGGTGGGCGAGCTCAGCCCTTTCAAAGACCTGGTCTCGAACGAAGCCATGTTGGAGCGATTACAAAAAGACGGCTATGTGCGCTATGAGAACCTGCCATTGGAGACCAAGGATGGCCGGAAGGTGGCCGTGGAGTTTGTCAGCAACGTCTATCAGGCCGGGGATAGGAGGGTGATTCAGTGCAACATCCGCGACATCACGGCGCGAAAGAAAACCGAGGACCGCCTGGCCCTGCTCAATACCTGCGTGGCCAACCTGAACGAGATTGTGATGATTACCGAGGGCGACCCCGTGAGCGAACCGGGGCCACGGATTGTATTTGTGAACGAAGCGTTTGAGTGGATCACCGGTTACAAATCCGCCGAGGTGCTGGGCCGCAGCCCGCGCTTTCTCCAAGGCGCGAAGACGGACAAGCGCATGCTGGAGGAGATGCAACACGCCATGACGCAGCGACAGGCGATCCGGCGGCAGATCATCAATTACCGGAAGGATGGCACTGAATTCTGGATGGATATTGAGCTCGTTCCCGTTTTCAATCCCACGGGCAAATGCACCCACTTTGTGGCCATCCAACGCGATGCCACGGCGGAGAAAAAGAGCGCGGAATCGCTGCTCTGGAAGACGGCCCTGCTCGAAGCGCAACTGGATTCATCCATTGATGGCATCCTGGTGGTGGACAGCCGTGGCAAGCGCATTCTCCAGAACCGGCGATTAAACGAGCTGTGGAAAATTCCCCGGCACGTGCTCGATGACCCCAAGGATTCAGCGGAGGCCACCTTCGCGGCGAACCAGACCCGAAACCCGCGACAATTCGCGGAGAAAATCACCTACCTTTACGAGCATCCGGGCGAATCAAGCCATGACGAAATTGAATTGCTGGATGGCACGATTCTGGACCGGCAATCAGCCCCGGTGCTGGACCGGGACGAGAAATATCACGGGCGCCTCTGGTATTTTCGGGACATCACTGAGCAGCGCAAGATGCAGGCAAAGCTTGTCCAGGCGCAAAAGATGGAGTCCATCGGCCAACTGGCCGGCGGGATCGCCCATGATTTCAACAACATACTCACCGCCATCCTCGGGAATCTTTACCTGATACAATTGGAGGCGGTGGGCCATCCGGCCATCCTGGAAGGCGCGGAGAACATTTCCAATGCCACCCGGCGGGCGACCGATCTGGTCAACCAGATTCTGACTTTCAGTCGGAAAGGCAAACAGGAGCGCACGCCCATCGCCCTGAATGACGTGGTGATCGAAACGCTCAAATTTTTGCGAGCCAGCCTGCCGGCGACGATTCGTATCAAGACCGAATTGACCAAGACGCCCACCGTGTTGGCCAATGCCACGGAGATTCATCAGGTGATCATGAACCTCGGCACCAACGCCTGGCACGCCATGCGCAATCAAACCGGCGAGTTGAAAGTGGAAATGGCCGTGCTGGAGGTGGATGTTGATTTCGTGAAAACCCATCCCGAGCTGCAGCCGGGGCATTATGTGCAGCTATCGGTCAGCGACACGGGCTGCGGGATGGAGCGCGCCACCCTGGATCATATTTTTGAGCCTTTTTTCACCACCAAGGCCGTGGGTGAAGGCACCGGTTTGGGTCTGGCGGTCGTGCATGGTATCATGAAAAGCCACGACGGCGGCATTTCGGTTTACAGTGAGCCAGGCAAAGGCACGGTGTTTCATTTGTTTTTCCCGGTATTTGAAGCGGAAGCCAAGGTGCGCGAAATCGAAACCGCGGCCATTCCGCGCGGCCACGGAGAACATATTTTATATGTGGATGATGAAGCGGCGCTGGCTGGTCTGGGGAAAAAAATGCTGGAACGACTGGGCTACCAAGTGACCGTGAAGACCAGCGCGCTGGAGGCGATTGCCGCCGTTCGTGGGCGATCGGAGCCGTTTGCTCTGGTCGTCACCGATTTAACGATGCCGGTCATGGATGGCGCCAGGCTCGGCAGCGAATTGCGCAAAATCCAGCCAAACCTGCCCATGATCATCACCACCGGCTATACCGGCGTGATGACGGCCGCCGAGGCCCGCGAACTTGGCTTCGGAGGAATGTTAAGCAAGCCCAGCACCGCCCGGACCTTGGGCGAAGCGGTACATCGGGTACTGCACCAAACCGCTTCCATTGGAAACTGAAACGAAAAAGCCGGCTCAGCCGTTCGGCGACTCCGCGATCCAGCCCCTGGGGTGAACACCCCATTCCACTTCAGTGTCGTTTGTGTTTGCATCAAGTCATGGGAAAACCACTCTTTCTCAATTGCGGGCAGTCGCCTCGGACCCAACCTCCGCTGCGGAATCCGAACCGAAACGGAATTCCAATCGCTTGGGTTGAAGACGCGGGCATTACGATTAACATCCAGCTTTGCCCGGTCAAGCCCACCACAAAAGGTTGCGATTGCCGGCAGCGACCCGGCGACCGGTTTGCCTTCGAGGCCGGAGCGCAAAAGATTTCCTTGAAAAAAACGAGGAGGCTGGCGTCTTGAAACACCAAGCGCTGGCAACCCTGATTTTTTGTTTACCACTCATCGCCTGCGGGCAGCAGCCGTCCTCTGAGGCCACGATACCGCCGGCAAGGAAGACCGTCATTCTCCCCAAATCCGTTCCTGACCCCATTGAACCGGTGAACCGGGTAATCTGGGATTTCAACGTCGAACTCATGACCGGCGTCATCAGCCCGACCAGCCGGGTATATCGGTTCGTCGTGGTGAAACCGATCCGCACCAGCATCGGGAACTTTGGCAAAAACCTCGTCTATCCCGGACGATTGGTGAACAACCTGCTCCAGCGAAAATGGGGCGGCGCGCGCGATGAATCCTACCGGTTTGTTTGCAACTCCACCGTCGGCATAGCCGGCCTCTTCGATGTGGGCAGCAAATGGAACATTCCCAAATCGGACGCCGATTTTGGCCAGACGTTCGGCCAATGGGGCTGGCGGCCGCAGTTCTTCATCATGCTCCCGATCTTCGGCCCCAGTAACGACCGGGACGTCGTCGGCCTGGCTGCGGACACGGCGGCAAATCCGCTGGTCTATATCTCCCCCTATGATTTCGCGGTGGAAAATCCGCTCACCTATTCCGGTCCGTACACTTATTCTGCCTGCGCGGAGATGTATAACAATCTCGCCGACAGCGTCGGTGAATATGTGCGCTTCAGTCAGGCGGAGATGGATCCCTATTCCGAGATTCAATATGCCTGGACTTTTGCCCGGGAAAACCGGGTGGCAAATTTTCAAGTAAAGGGTCAGCGCGACGAAGCATCGCTGGAAACCCTTGAATCTGTTTTCTTCACCTTCCAAGATCCGGAATTCCCCGGCCGCGGCACGACGCGGTCGGTGCGGATTCCGGCAACGGGAAAGGACCTGAAGTTCACCTTCTGGTTGCAGCCGGGCTCGGCAAACGTGGTGTATATCATTCCCGGCTTGGGCGCTCACCGGCTGGCCCAGCACTCGCTGGCCCTGGCCGAGTTGGTTTACAAAAATGGCTTTTCCGCCGTGGTCATCAGCAGCCCATTTAACTCCGAGTTCATGGAACATGCTTCCACCGCAGCGCTGCCCGCCTATCTGCCGGTGGATGGCCATGACGCGCATGTCGCGCTCACCGAGATTGACCGTCGCTTGCACCAGCTTTATCCGGGGCGGTTGGGCCACAAGGCATTGCTGGGCTATTCCATGGGCGCAATGGAAACGATGTTCATCGCCGCAGCTGAACCGGCCAATCAATCGCCACTTCTGGCCTTTGACCGCTACGTGGCCGTCAATACTCCGGTCCGCCTGCTTCACGGAGTCGCCAAACTGGATGAGTTTTACCGCGCGCCCCTCGACTGGCCGGCGGCGGTGCGCACCGACAATATCGAAAATACTTTCTTGAAGGTGGTCACCTTGAGCAAAAGCAAGCTGGCGCCGCAAACCTCGCTGCCGTTCAACGCCATTGAATCCAAGTTTCTCATCGGGCTGGATTTCCGTTTCACCTTGCGCGATGTCATCTTTAGCAGCCAGCAGCGAAACAACCAGGGCATTCTCCGCCGCCCCCTCCGCAATTTCCGGCGCCAGCCGGTCTATCAGGATATTCTTCAATATTCCTTTCAGGACTATTTCGACAAATTTGTCGTCCCCTGCTATTCGGCCCGGGGCTTGGCCTCGCCCGCAACCGCACTGGAAAAGGCGGGCGATTTGCGGACCTATGGCCCCAGCCTGGGCGCCAACCCGGACGTCCGCGTGATTGTCAATCAGAACGATTTTCTCCTCGCGGACGAGGACGTGGCCTGGCTTCGCGCCACCTTTCCTCCGGAAAAATTGACGGTATTCAAACAGGGCGGCCACCTGGGAAATCTGGGCAATCCGCTGGTGCAAAAAGCCATTCTCGCCGCCCTGACCCCCATGCGGCCACCCGAAGCCAAATGAGCCGCCCCGGCACTCGCCGCTGGGTGGGGTTACACCCCATGGCGCCCTTCCTCTTTCAGGCTTAGGCTCGCGGCATCAATCATAAACCATCCGTACACGTACAGACTGAAGGCGTCCCATGTCACTGATCTCTCTCATTGTCACCCTCATCGTCGTCGGCGTCCTGCTCTGGCTTGTCAACTCCTATATTCCGATGGACGCCAAAATCAAAAACATCTTGAACGTCGTTGTGGTCATTTGCGTCATCGTCTGGCTGTTGTCGGCCTTTGGCGTGCTTGGGCATTCCGGAGACATCCGCGTCCCGCAACTGCATTAGGCGGCGCCGCCCATAACCCCATTGTCATGAACATCCTCCTTGAACCGGCTGGGCGCACGCGCCGCCTCCGGCACTGGGGCGGAGCCGGCATCCGTTCCCACCCGTTCTCCTGGTGGACCGTCATGAACATTTCCATGCGGGAGTCAACCCCGATCCGGGGCGTCAGCCACGGGCGGCGCGCATTGCTGTTGGACCTCATTCCATGAGGGTGGGGAAACACCCCATGGCGCCTGATGAATTTCCCGCCCATATTGACCGCATGAAATGGAAGCCTCTCACCGGGGCCAGGCCGTCCCAGCAACCGAAACACAAACCATGAAACATAGTCAAACTCAAGATAACAAGCAAAACGCCGGCCTCAAGCTGACTCCCGTTCGCTTTGAATTCTCGCATCTGACCGCCAAACGTGTCTGTCTTGCGGGGTCTTTCAACCACTGGCAGCCCGAAGGCCGCTCCCTGCACTCCTCCGGCGCCGGCGATTGGTGGAAGGAAACCTCGCTGGCCCCCGGCAGCTACGAATACTGCTTCGTAGTGGACGGCAAATGGATGCCCGATCCGCGCGCCATGGAAAGTGTGGCCAATCCGTTCGGCGGCAGAAACTCGGTTTTGCACGTGGCCGTCTCGCCGGAAGCGGCGCACCTGGCCGACGCGGAAATCCTGCCGTTGAAAAAGGAAACCGGCTCAAACGCTCCCCTTTTGTGATTCAAGACCGGATTCCGCTTCGCCGCAAAGATAGGGTTACACCCCATGGCAACCCGCGGCGCGCCAGCCTATGTTCTGCTTGGAGAAATCACGGTTACACACACTAAAAGGAATATTATGTTAGGAACTGTTCTGTTGATAGTGCTCATCCTCATGCTGTTCGGCGCCTTGCCGACCTGGCCACACAGCCGGACTTGGGGCTATTACCCCAGCGGCGGACTCGGTCTGCTGCTGGTCGTTCTGATTGTCCTGCTTTTGCTGGGCAGAATTTAAACCGGCGGCTCACAAATTTCAAAGAAAGCGAACTATGTTGCAAAGTCTTAAACACCTGTACGGAAACAAACTCGGCGCGTCGGATGGCGACATCGGCCATGTGAAGGATTTCTATTTCGATGACCAGAACTGGACGGTGCGCTATGTGGTCGCGAATACTGGAAACTGGTTGTCGGGACGCCAGGTGCTCCTTTCGCCCCATGCCTTCGGCGGCACCTCGCCTGCCGGGCATCCCATGCTCGTGAAGCTGACCCGGAAACAGATAGAGGGCAGCCCTTCCATGGAAACGCACAAGCCGGTGTCACGACAATACGAGGAAGAGTATCATCGCTATTATGGCTGGCCCTATTATTGGGAAGGCGACGGATTATGGGGCGGCATGCGGGGCTTCCCGGTCTTGGACGTGCCCCCCAATTTCTCTTCCGCTGAACCGGCGAAGTCGGAGCCGAAGCATAAATGTGCCGATTCCAATTTGCGCAGCACCCAGGCCGTCACCGGCTATCATCTCCAGGGCACGGACGGCATCGCCGGCTATGTCTTTGATTTTATGATGGAGGACCAGAGTTGGGCCATCCATCAACTGATCATCAAAACCGGCCACCGCTTCACCGGCAAAGAGGTGCAAATCCCCATCAGCCAGGTGGACCGGATCAGTTACGAGGAATCCACGGTCTTCGTCCGGCTCACCAAGGAAGCGGTCGAAAAAAGCCCCGAACACCGCGTCATCCCCGCCGGGGAGGTCAGTCGCCCTGAAGCCCTGCCCACTTTATGAAACACAATAACCATACCCATCACCAGGATCAAACGCGCCAACCGGCCGATGCCGCGCGCTCCATTTCGGCCGCCGCCATGACCCCGGCCGAATCCAATTACACGCCGGCACCGGACGAAGTCGCCAGAAAGGCCTACTTCACTTATGTGAACGAAGGCTCGCAAGACGGACACGAGGTGCAGCACTGGCTGCAGGCGGAGGCACAGTTGATCGCCGAACGCCGGCTTACTCGCTCCCACGCGTTCCCCAACCGGACCTAAACCATTTTATCCAATAACAACCAACAAAAAAAACGAAACAAATGAAAACTTTGAATGCCACCCGGGCGGAGGAGTCGCCCAAAATGTATGACACGGAAAACGACATCTCCCTCGAGTTCCGGACGCAACTGTGCACGCTGCTCAACCAGCGGCTGGCGTCGGCCGTGGATCTGCAAATGCAGCTCAAGCAGGCGCATTGGAACGTGAAGGGGCCGAACTTCATCGGCCTGCACCAACTCTTCGACCAGGTGGCCGAAGCCGTGGAGGGTTACGTGGACCTGATCGCCGAACGGGTGGTCCAGCTCGGCGGCGTGGCGGAAGGGACCGTGCGCATGGCCGCGGCCCATTCGCGGCTTCCCGAATACTCCGTGGAGATTTCCGAGGGCCCGGCGCATGTGGAAAGCGTGGCCCGCGCACTTTCCACCTTCGGCGAGGAATCCCGCGATACCATCGATGACGCAAACGAGCTGGACGACGCCGACACGGCGGACCTGTTCACCGAGGTTTCCCGCGGCATTGACAAATGGCTGTGGTTTGTCGAGGCCCATTCCCAGGCGGCCAAATGAAAACCGGACTCACCCGCAGGAATGAAAGTGGAAAACAGGCTATGAACACACCCATCATTGACCGCGACCTGACCAAACAAGCCCCGCGCAGTCCGCGTGAACGCCTCGCCGGATTTGCCATCGCCAGCCGCGCCGTTGACAAATGCCGCGCCGGCGTTGCGGGCTCGCTTGGCGAATATCACTACGATTGCCCGCTGGACAACCTGCTCTTCAGTTTCAAGGGCGTTACCGCTGCGCAGTTCAAGACCGCCGTGGACGGCGCGAAAAATTACGAGGACGTCGGGGCCTGGCTGTTGGTCAACGGCATTCCCAAGACGCCGCCGGAAATCAAGCAGTGGTCAGATGCCGTGGAAGCCAGCAGTCCCATGAAGAATCCGGAGCGGCGCTCCAGCTTCATTGAGAATTGTCACAAGATCGGGTTGAATCCGGAAACCAATTCCATGTTCGACTGGCTGGAAGCGGACGACCGTTCCAGTTTCCCCCACAAGTCCAGCTAACCTCATTTTACAGCCAAACATTCCCTGGAAAACTATTTCAAATTTATGAACTCCAATCCACTCAAACAAGGCGCCTTGACCGAGAATTCCGCGGGCGTGGGCACCGTCACCCGGAAAATGGTGCACCAGCGGGCGGTAGAGCTGGCGGTCATCAACGGCCGCCCGGCGCAGGCGGTATCGAAATCCGACTGGGAACAGGCCAAACAGGAATTGACCGGTGAACCAGACCCGGACCGGAAAGAGACGGCGCTGGATTCAGCGCCCGAAACCGAGCGATGGGATCCGGTGCCCGGCTCAACCGGTCACCTGGTACCCGCGGCTCCCAGCGCCGATGAAAACGAAGAGGGCCGTAGCGATAATGAACAACTGGTGGACGAAGGCATCGCCGGAGCCGAGCTGGATCAAAGCCGCCAAGCCGCCAAGGCGGCGGCAAAGAAGGATTCGTGAAAACTTCCGCCGAGGCCTCCCTGCCGCCGAATTTGTTCGCAGCCGCCTCGGCCACACCGGGGCCTTTTGCCGGCGAAACGGCAGATACCCAGTCGCAGGCGCTCCATGCCCTCATCGCGCAACAGCCGTTTTTTAAGGGGCTGAGCGCCCGGCATCTGCAACTGCTCACGCAGTCGGCTTTGGAAATACGATTCGACCCGGGCCAGACGATCTTTGCGGAAGGCAGCCCGGCCAACCGGTTTTACCTCATTCTGGAAGGCCTGGTGGTGCTGGAATCCGAGATGCCAGACCGCAACACCATTCCCGTCCAGACGCTGGGACCGGGCGACGATCTGGGCTGGTCCTGGCTCTTTCCGCCCTACTCCCTGCATCTAAGCGCCCGCGCCTTGGAACCAACCAGAACGATTTTCTTCTACGGCACCCGCCTTCGGGAAGAGTGCGAACAAGATCATGAACTTGGCTATCAACTCATGAAGCGCGTCGCCGAAGCAGCAACCCAGTGCCTTCGGGCCACGCAATGCCGCCTGATGGAATACCTCGACAAAAACAGCCACCCCAACGGATAGGCGCGCCGATCATGAATTTAAAGTTGCCGCAGCCGGCGTCAGCAAGCCCCAGCGGCTCGTTCGTTCACAGAAGATTCCCGTCTCCTCATCCGGCTGCCGCACCGAACGCGCCGCTTGCTTCGGCTGCCGGGCCCATGATTTTTATGCCCAAAATTACAAACCGGGAAATCCGGCTGGCCTCCCGGCCCGACGGACTTCCCACCGTCGCCAACTTCGCCTTGGTGCACCGTGAACTGGAGCCCTTGCCGGACCACCAGGTGCTGGTCCGCAATCTCTTCATGTCGGTGGATCCATACATGCGCGGGCGCATGAACGAGGGTAAATCCTATGTTCCGCCTTTCGAGTTGGGCCAAACGCTCGAAGGCCGCGCCGTGGGCGAGGTCGTCGAGTCGCGCGCAAAAGAATTAAAAGCCGGGGACGCCGTCTTTTCCAATTTCGGCTGGCGGGAATACTTCATGGCTTCACCGAAAGAGTTGCGCCGGGTCAGCCGTGAACTTCACCCGCTCTCGGTGTATCTCGGGGCGCTCGGCATGCCCGGCTTGACCGCTTGGGCTGGATTGAACTTGGTGGACGTCAAGGCCGGCGATGTCATTTACATCTCCGGCGCTGCCGGCGCCGTCGGCCACGTGGCCGGACAACTGGCAAAACTGCGGCGATGCCTAGTCATCGGCTCCGCCGGTTCCATGGAAAAAGTCAGGTTTCTCCGGGAGGAATGTGGGTTTGACATCGCCTTTGATTACAAGACCGGCCCGGTTGTCGAACAACTGAATGTGGAGGCGCCCGAGGGAATCGACGTTTATTTCGACAATGTTGGCGGCGAAACGCTGGAAGCGGCGATCTCCGCCCTGAAGGTTCACGGTCGGATCATCGCCTGCGGCGGCATCTCCGCGTACAACGAGAAAACACCCGGACCCGGACCCGCCAATTGGTTCAACGTGACCGCCAAGCGCCTCACGATAAAAGGAATGCTTGTTCGCGATTGGCTTGGCCGCCAAGGCGAGTTTGAAAAGGAAGTGGGCGGCTATTTTCGCGCCGGCAAGCTGAAGAGCCATGAAACCGTGGTCGAAGGTCTCGACCAGGCTGTGGGCGCATTCATCGGTCTCTTCGCGGGCAAAAACACAGGCAAAATGGTCGTGAAGCTCGCCTGAAATACAACCGCAGTTGATAAATTTATGAAAACAAACGCAGGATTGTGGGTGGATCATCGGGAGGCCGTCATCGTCAAGCTGACGGACCAAGGCGCGGAAACCAAGCGCATTTCATCAGCCGCGGAGCAACAGCTCCGGCGCACCGGAGAGCCGGGTCATGGCCCCTTTGAAGCGCAGGAAGTTCCAGCCGATGATTCGCGCCAGCGTGAATATACCGGACAGCTGGCCCATTACTATGACGCCATCATTGCGCAGCTTCGCGATTGCGCAGCCATCCTCATCTTTGGCCCCGGCGAGACCAAGGGCGAGCTTAAAAAGCGCCTCGAGAAACATGCGGGCGCCCCGCCTCTCATCGTGTTGGAAACAACCGATAAAATGACCGAGGCGCAAATTGTGGCGATGGTTCGGCATCACTTTTCAGTGCCATCCGCCCCGGCGGCAAATTGAAAATGCTGGCGTTCTTCCCTTGGGTCTTTACCCCATAGGCCGAGACCGAATGACAGCGTAGCGTGGTTCCCGGGACATCATTTTACACGGTCTAAGCGATAACAAACACCAAACACCAACCTGGTTTAAAACATTTATGGCAAAAATACTCGGCATTGATTTAGGGACGACAAACTCTTGCATGGCGGTCATTGAAGGCGGCGAGCCTTCCGTGCTGGAAAACTCTGAAGGCAAGCGTACCACACCTTCGGTGGTGGCCTTCACCAAATCCGGCGACCGTCTGGTGGGCGACGCGGCCAAGCGCCAGGGCGTCACCAACTCGCGCAACACGGTTTACTCCATCAAGCGGTTTATGGGCCGCAAATTCGACGAGGTGCAGGAAGAAATCAGACGCGTCCCGTACAAAGTCGTCAGGGCCGGAAACGGGGATGCGGCAGTGGAAGTCGAAGTCGGCGGCAAGCCGAAACGGTTCTCCCCCCCGGAAATCTCCGCCATGATTCTCTCCAAGCTCAAAGCCGACGCCGAAACCCGGCTGGGCGAGAAAATCACCCAGGCCGTCATCACCGTTCCGGCATATTTCAACGACTCACAGCGCCAGGCCACCAAGGACGCCGGGCGCATTGCCGGCTTGGATGTCCTCCGCATCATCAATGAGCCGACCGCCGCGTCGCTCGCCTATGGCCTCGACAAGAAGAAGGACGAAAAAATTGCCGTTTATGATTTGGGCGGCGGCACATTTGATATCTCGGTGCTGGAGATTGGCGATGGCGTGTTTCAAGTGAAGGCCACGAACGGCGACACACATCTCGGCGGCGATGACTGGGACAATTTGCTGATGGATTGGATTCTCGACGAATTCAAACAGGAATCCGGCATGGATCTCCGCCAGCAGCCCGACGCGCTCCAGCGCATCAAGGAAGAAGCCGAAAAAGCCAAAATGGCGCTTTCGAACGCCACCACTTATGATATTAACCTTCCCTTCATCACGGCGGACGCCAGCGGGCCGAAACACATCCAAAGGACGCTTACGCGCGCCAAGATGGAGCAGATCACGGAAAAACTCTTTGAACGCACCATCGGCCCCGTGAAGGCGTGCTTGAAGGATGCCAACATCGAAGCGGCAAAGATCGACGAACTTGTGCTGGTCGGCGGCATGACGCGCATGCCGCGCGTCGTTGAGACCGCCCATACCCTTGTCAATAAACCGCCGCATCAAGGCGTAAATCCGGATGAAGTCGTCGCCGTTGGCGCCGCCATTCAGGGCGGCGTGCTCAAGGGCGAGGTCAAGGGCGTCGTCCTGTTGGACGTAACGCCGCTGTCGCTCGGCATTGAAACGCTTGGCGGGGTGTTTACCAAGGTGATTGAGCGCAATACCACCATTCCGACCCGCAAGGCGCAAACCTTTTCCACTGCGGCGGATAATCAGCCCGGTGTGGAAATCCACGTGTTGCAAGGCGAACGCCAGTTCTCCAAGGACAGCAAGACCATCGGCAAGTTCAATCTCGATGACATTCCACCCGCGCCGCGGGGGATGCCGCAAATCGAGGTTGGTTTTGACATTGATGTCAATGGCATCCTCCACGTCAGCGCCAAGAATCTCGGCACCGGCAAGGAGCAAAAGATCACCATCACCGCCAGCAGCGGCCTTTCCAAAGACGAGATTGAAAAAATGCGCAAGGACGGGGAACTCCATGCCGCAGAAGACCAGAAGCACAAGGAGGAACTGGAAACGCGCAACGACGCCGACAGCGCCGTGTATCGCACGGAAAAGATATTGAAGGACAACGCGGATAAAATTTCCACGGAAAAAAAGGGCAAGCTTGAAACCGCCGCCAGCGCCGTCAGGGAAGCGCTAAAGGGCAGCGACCCGACGGCCATCAAGGCGGCGGGTGAAAAGCTCAATGAGACCTGGCAGTCAGTTTCGACTGAACTTTACAAAACAGCGGAGAAGCAAAACCGTCCGGGCAGTGACTCGCTTGGCGCTCATCCCGGGCAACCGGCCGGGGCGGATCACAATCCTGACGCCCCCAAGCAGGAGCAGGAACCGGTCATCGACGCTGAAATCGTGAATGATAAATAGCAGACCGATTCCGCCGGCAAAAATAAAATTAATATGAAAAATAACATAAAAAAAAGTGATCTGGAACTGAAGACGGATGTGCTCGCCGAGCTCAAGTATGAGCCCGGGGTGGCAGTCACCGACATAGGGGTCTTGGTGAAAGATGGAGCCGTAACCCTGAACGGCTACGTCACCAGCTACGGGGAGAAATGGGATGCCGTGCGCGCCACCAAACGGGTGGCCGGCGTGAGTGCGATCGCCGACGACATCGAGGTCAAGTTGCGGGATTCCATTCGCCGAACCGATGGAGAGATCGCCGCCGCCGCCGCGAACCAAATCAACCCGGCATCCACGACCATGCCGCAAGGCATCGAGGTGACCGTCCGGGAGGGCAGGATTACCTTGGAGGGGGAAGTGGAGTGGTGGTATCAAAAGAACGCCGCCGAAAGCGCCGTGCAGTATCTGGCGGGCGTCAAAGGCGTGAATAATTTAATCACCGTCAAACCGAAAGCGTCATCGACGGATATCGCGACGGACATTCAGTCCGCCTTTAAGCGGAACGCCCTGTTCGATGCCCGCAAAATCCAAGTGGACGCTTCCGGCAGCAACGTGACGCTCCGTGGCAAGGTCCGGAATTATGGTGAACGGGAAGAGGCTGAGCGCGTCGCCTGGGCCGCACCGGGAGTTTGCTCGGTGGAAAATGAAATCAAGGTGGAGTGGTCTTGGAACCTTTCGGCGTAGTGCCGCCGGCGCGGCCCGGGGTCGCGAAACGTGCGCTTGCAACGGCAGAGGCGCCGTTGCGGGCTGCCGGTTTGTAGCTGCACCCTTCCCAGGCTCCGACGATATAACCGGGGCATCATTCCGCGTCACTCAAGCCATGGACCCTATGAACGATGGGGGAAAGACCCCATGGCGGCGGGAAGATGTGCGCGGGTAGTCTATCGGGTATGAAAAAGAGCAATGCTTTGGTTGACCGGATCAAGATCGCGCTGGCAATCGCCGGGGTGACCGCTGTGACGGGCTGCGTGGGTTTTGTGGGCGATGGCGGCGGTGGCTGGTGGGGCGGAGATGTCGGCGGGTGGTGGGGCGGAGGCCATGACCGCGGGCGCGATGTCCATGGCTATGGCGCCCGGGGAGCTGCCAGCCGCGGAGCGGCACATGGCGGCGGTGGTGGCGGCGGACACGCGGGCGGAGGCGGCGGCAGACGGTGACCCCGGCAATTGATTCTGATTTGCACAATTTCAAACCTGATCGAACATTTATGAATTTTTCAAACTTTTGGACCCATTCCCCTGCCCGGTTGGCCCTCGCATTCTTGGCGAGTCTGGTGCCAATGGCTGATTGCGCCGCGCAGCCGGAGGCAACCCCCGCGAATCCCGCAATTACGGAAAAGCTTTTCGCATCACCAGAGGAGGCCATAACCGCCTTAAAGACGGCCACTGAAGCCAAAGACCAGGCGGCCTTGCAGAAGATCTTCGGCCCCGAGTTTCAGAAAATTCAAACCGGCGACACGGTGCAGGATGCGAATAATGCCCAGCGTTTCGCCGCCGCCCTGGCCCAGAGTTGTGATCAGGTTAAAGAGGGCGCCGATAGAATCACGCTGGAGGTCGGCACGAACGACTGGCCCATGCCGATTCCGTTGGTGAAAGCGGGCGGGCAGTGGTATTTCGACACGGCGGCCGGCAAAGAGGAAATCATCAATCGCCACATCGGCAAGGACGAACTCTGCGCCATTGGCGTTTGCCGGGCTTATGTCTCCGCCCAGCGCCAGTATTCAAACGCGAACCGCACCCCGGATGGAACCGCGAGTTATGCGCAGAAATTCAAAAGCACACCAGGTAAAAAGGACGGGCTCTACTGGCCGGCGGCGGAGAACGAAACGGCCAGTCCCTTCGGGCCCCTGGTGGCGGAAGCCCATGCCGAGGGTTACCACCTCCATAAGGGCGCCAGCCCCCACCCGTTTCACGGTTATTATTTCAGAATTCTGACCCGGCAGGGCGAAGCGGCGCCCGGCGGGAAAATGGATTACGTGAGCCACGGTTACTTGACGGTTGGATTTGCCCTGGCGGCCTATCCCGAGCATTGGGACCAGTCGGGCATCATGACCTTTATCGTCAATCAGGATGGCCAGGTTTTTCAGCGCAATCTCGGCGAAAAAACGCCCCGCCTTGCGGTGGCGATGAAGGAATATAATCCGGACAGCGATTGGACGCTGGTGCCGGATGCAGGTATCACGAACGTGGTGTCCGAGGTGAGCGAGCAATGAGGTCGTCGATCCCGGAAGTCATGGGCTCTCAAGAATAACGCGATGACCTTATTGCCTAAAATTCCGGTCTGGGTATGTCTGTTTATCAGCCTGGCCCTGTCGGCGCGGTCACAAGGCGCGGCGCCGCCGCCCATGCCGGCCGATCAGCCGCTCCCGGCCGCGCAGTTGGACCAGTTACTGGGGCCGATTGCGCTTTATCCGGACCCGTTGATTGCCGAAATGTTGCCGGCCTGCACCCTGCCCACCCAGATCGTCCTGGCCGACCGCTATATCAGCGGCGGCGGCGACCCAAACCAAATAGCCCGGCAGCCTTGGGACGCCAGCGTCCAGGCCATGGCCCGATACCCCGGGGTATTGAAATGGATGGATGACAACTTGAATTGGACGGCGCAGGTGGGACAGGCTTTTCTCAATCAACAACCGGACGTAATGAGCTCGATCCAACGCCTGCGCGCGACGGCTTCCAGACTCGGCAACTTGCAATCCTCTCCACAACAACAAGTGATTGCTGACGGCAGCGACTTGGAAATTGTTCCGGCCGATCCACAGGTGATTTATGTGCCGGTCTATCAGCCAGACCAAGTCTATTATGATGCCGCCGGCGGCTCCCCGTTCATCACCTTTGGCATTGGCTGGCCCTTCGGCGCCTGGATGGGCTACGATTGTGATTGGGGGAACGGCCATCTGATTTTCTGGGGCGACGGCTATGGGCGCCCCGCCAACTGGTGGCGCGAATCCTCACGCCGGCGGGACACGAGCCATGCGGGTGTGTGGCGCGCGAACAGCCATCCGGGCGCAGTCGCCGCCAATCGCGGCGACCGGGGTTACGGCGGGAATACGTTTTCGCGTGCGGCCACTCCGGCGGCCATCCGGCAAGAACTGGCCCATCCGGCGGCCCGGCAAGGTGAGCGCCCGGCGACTGTCTCCCGATCCGAGCCCGCGCCCGCTGAACGATCCGCGTCCGCCAATCGGCCGGAATCCAATGGCGCGTTCATCGGCGTACAGAGTTCGCATGATACCAGAAATTATAGCAATCGCGGCCAGCAGAGCATCCAGGCGGTCACCCATTCCGCGCCCGTGTCGCGGCCGGCACCCTCCGGCGGCGGCGGTGGTGGACACGCGAGTGGCGGCGGTGGAGGCGGTGGCGGTGGCGGCGGACGAGGAGGAGGCAGACGTTGATTTTTACTCCTATGATTCTTCAACATACCCTGCTGCTGAAGGCAAATCCGCGCCGGTGGTGGCGTATGGCTTGGCAGGTGGTGCTGGGACTGGGTTTGGGTTGGCCGCCCGGCGTCTCGGCGGCCGGGGAGCAAACTTTCAATTCGCCGGACGACGCCGTCAACGCTTTGGTGGCGGCGGCCCGGAATAATGACACCAACTCCATCCGTCTGATCTTCGGCTCGGCCGGACACGAGTTGATTTCGCCCGATGTCGTCCAAGCCACCGAAGAGTTCAATATCTTCGTCCAACGGCTGACCGAAAAAACGCAGTTGAGCCGGAATTCCGAATCCAACGCCACGCTGGAATTGGGCGCGGACGCCTGGCCATTTCCCATTCCCCTCGTCAAACAGGGCGCGCAATGGAATTTCGACACCGCCGCCGGCGCGGCCGAAATTCTCGCCCGCCGCGTCGGTCGGGATGAAATGGGCGCGCTCAACGTCTGCCGCGCGTATGTGGACGCCCAACAGGATTATGCCAGTCAGGATCGGCAGGGAGACGGAATCCTCGCCTATGCCCAATTCCTCCGCAGCACGCCCGGCACCCACGACGGCCTGTTCTGGCCCGCGGATCAACCCGGCGACACGCTGAGTCCCTTGGGGCCCCTCATCGCGCAGGCTTGCGTAGAGGGTTATCGGCACACAGCCAAAATGCTGAATGACGAGCAGGCGCCTTACCATGGTTATTATTTCAAAATCCTGACCCGCCAGGGGAAGCACGCGCCGGGAGGAAAGTATAATTATCGCATCAACGGGCGCATGCTCGCCGGCTTTGCCCTCGTCGCCTGGCCGGCCGAATGGGGCAACACGGGCGTCATGACCTTGGTCGTCAGCCAACAAGGCAGAATCTGGCAAAAGAATCTCGGACCCAAGAGCGCGAAAGTCGCCAAGGCCATGACGACTTATGACCCGGACGCCACTTGGGCTCCGGCGCAATAATGCCCGTAACGAACGTCATCGGATTCGCAGGCCATCCAAGGGAGTTTACGGACGATTGGGATGTTCATTGTCCATTGCATTTTATCCATGAATTCAGACGCTCCAAAGCCAGTGGAAACTGAGGCGATTGCCGC
Source organism: uncultured Bifidobacteriaceae bacterium (assembly GCA_964532525.1). Taxonomy (GTDB): domain Bacteria; phylum Verrucomicrobiota; class Verrucomicrobiia; order Limisphaerales; family UBA11358; genus UBA11358. Next base: position 23,913 of record CAZHIM010000037.1, on the reverse strand, counting down.
CACCGGCCTGACCAAATGGTTTGGCGAAGGCGACACCAGAAAGATCGCCGTGAACGATGTCACGCTGGTCGCTCATTTCGGCGAGATGCTCTTCATCGTGGGCCCTTCCGGCAGCGGCAAGACCACGATGTTGAGCATGATCTCCGGCATCCTGCGCCCCAACGCCGGCCAGGTGATGGTCAAAGGGGCCGATATTTGGACGCTGAACAACGATCAGTTGGCGGATTTCCGCCTGAACACCATTGGCTTCGTATTTCAGGATTATCATCTGTTTCCCCGGCTGACCACCGCCGAAAATGTCGCCATCCCCCTGATTCTCAAACAGCGCAACTGGGACCAGTCCATCATCGAGGCGATGCAATACCTTGAAATCGTCGGTCTGAAAGACCGGGGCGAAATCCTGCCCGTGAAGCTGTCGGGGGGCGAGCAACAGCGCGTGGCCATCGCCCGCGCAATCATCAGCCAGCCGGAAATCCTGATTCTCGACGAACCCACCGCCTCCCTGGATGGCGACACCGGGAGAATGATCATCGCCTTCGTCAAAGAAAAAATCCTGAATGAAAAGCGCTGCATCCTAATCGTCACCCATGATGCGCGAATCAACGAATATGCGGACCGCATCCTCCACATGGAAGATGGCATCCTCACCGCCACGGACAAAGGAACCGAATGAATCCAGACGACCCCAAACCGGAAGCGCCAGCCACCGAGCCCAAGCCGGCGCCGGCCGCGCTCGCGCCGGAGGCCAAGGCAACCGGGCTTAAACCCGATCCCAAGGCACTCGCGCTTACCCATGATACCCAAACGGCCGAACCCAAGCCCGAACCCAACGTTGAACCAAAACCCGAAGCCAAGCCGGAGCCCAAACCGAAGGCCATTGCCGGAAGCAAACCCAAAGCCGAAGCCGAACTTAAACCAGCACCCAAGGCGGATGCGGCCAAGCCCGCCACCAAGGCCTCCGCGCCCAAGACGTCCGTCGGGAACAAAATCATCTTTACCGTTGCTGCCATTGGCATTCTAGCGGGGCTCGTTGCCGCCTATGTTTTTGGCATGCAGCGAAAGGCGCAGCCACCCGTATTTCAACCGGTCAGCAACCCGTACGCATCCGCCATTTATGCCAATGGCATGATCGAGAGCGATCTGCCGAGCGGCGAAAATATCAATATCTTTCCGGAAGTTTCAGGGCCGATCACCCAGGTGCTGGTGCAGGAGGGCCAGACGGTGTCGGCCGGCACCCCCCTGTTTGACATTGAAGATTCCGTGCAGCGAGCCAACACGGATCTGGCCGCCGCCAATCTGAAACTCGCCCGCGACCAGTATGACAAGGACCGCGCCTCCCATGCTGCGGATGCAAATTCCGTCAGCAAGGACGTGTTGGATACGGCAGAGGACACGGTCCATCAGGCCGCCGCCGCACTGAAAGCGGCAAACGCGCTGCTGCAATATTATTCGGTCAAAGCCCCGGTTGCTGGAGTGGTCTTGGCCGTCAACGCCACGGTCGGTGGCTACGTGTCGCCGCAAGGCGACTATGACACTTACACCGAGTTGTTCGACCCGCTCGTAATCATGAGCGGCCCGCAAGACTATATGGATGTCCGCTGTTATGTGGATGAAATACTGGTCTCGCGGCTGCCCTCCCACTGGCATATCCAGGCCCAGATGCAAATCACCGGGACGGATATCAAGGTGCCGCTGGAATTCGTCCGCGTGCAGCCTTACATCTCGCCCAAGATCGAGTTGTCCAATCAGAAGCAGGAGCAGGTGGACCTGCGCGTGCTGCCGGTCATTTTCCGATTCGAGAAAAAGGATGCTCCGGTTTATCCCGGCCAGATGGTCGATGTGTTCATCGGGCAGAAATGACATTTTATGAGATACAGCGGCATCCTCCGGATCGGCTTCAAGCTGCTGGTCAATGACCGGGGCAAGTTCTTTGCCCTCTTGATCGGCATTACCTTCGCCGTATTCCTGATGATGGAAATGACCGCCATGTTCGCCGGCATCCTCAACCGCGCTTTTTCTCCCGTCACTAACATCGGCGCCGCGATGTGGATCATGGACCCGGCGGTCAATACGGCCACCAGTCCGATTCCCATGCCGGATTATGTGTTGGACGCGGCGCGCAGCATGGACGGGGTCAGCTATGCGGTGCCGCTTTTTATGGGTGGCGCGCTGGTCAAGCTCGCCAGCGGCAACTATCAAGGGGTTAATGTGGTCGGGCTGGATGACGAAAGCCTCTTTGGCCACCCCACCCTTGAGCAGGGCAATATTCTGGACATCTACGCCGACAACACCTTCTTCGTCGTGGATGACGTTGAATTCTCCAAGATGGAAAACCCGAGGATCGGCACGGCCTTCGAACTCAATGATCACCGGGGCACGATTGTGGGCATCGCCCGGGTCGTCGCCAACGGCTTGAACGGCGTCCCGACGCTTTATACCACTTATCATCGCGCGATTGAATACCTCCCCTCGACGCGCTTCACCATGTCCTATGTCCTGGTGCAGCCCAAAAGCGTGGCGGCCGTGGCCGGCATCAAGCGGCAAGTCGCCAAACTAGGCTATGTCGCTTTCACCAAGGAGGAATTTAACCATCGCATCACCGATTACTATACCTACCAAACCGGGATTGGCACCAACATCCTGATGATGACCATCATCGCCTTCATCGTGGGACTCTCCATCTCGGGCCAGACGTTTTATACGTTCATCCTTGAAAACCTGGAGAAATTCGGGGCGCTGAAGGCCATTGGCGCCAAGGGCCGCGAGCTGATTTACATGATCCTGTTCATGGCATTCTTTACGGCGATGATCGGCTATGGCTTGGGCATCGGTTTGGTGACGCTGATGATCACGATCGCCAAATCCAGGCTGCCCAATTATGCGGCGACGATCACGTTCTGGAACCTGGGGCTGGCCTTTGGCATGGTCCTGCTGATCGCCGGCATCTCCAGCTATATCGGCATCCGCAAGGTTCTTAAGATCGAGCCGTTTGACATTTTCCGGGGATAGCAACGGTTCATCCAATGAAAGCAATAATCTCGAACCTAAAAACCGCAGGCGGAAGCGCGCTGGTTTTGCTGGCTGGTCTGGTTCTCCTCTCCGGCTGCAGCTTCGCGCCGACTTATACAAAGCCATCCGTTCCCACCGCGGCCGCTTTCAGCGAATTGACCCCGGAACAATTCAGTGGAACGGACGGCTGGAAAATCGCCGAGCCAAAGGACGCCGTCATTCGCGGCCGGTGGTGGGAGGTGTTCCAAGAGCCCGGGTTGAACGCTTTGGAAAGTCAGGTGGCGGGTTCCAACCAGAGTGTCGCCGCCACGCTCGCCAATTTCCTCGCCGCGAGGGCCGTCGTGAAACAAGCCCGCTCCCAGTATTTTCCCACCGTGACGGCCAGCCCTTCGATCACTGAATCCCGGCAACCGCTAACGCCCTTGAGTTCGTCGCCAACTTCGGTGACCGGCACCGAATATGCCCTGCCATTTGACGCCTCCTGGGAGCCGGATTTCTGGGGCCGCGTCCGCAACTCCGTCAAGGCCAACTCGCTGGAAGCGCAGGCTGCCCTGGCGGATCTCGGAAACGTGCGGCTGACCATTCAGGCGGAAGTGGCGGTGGATTATTTTGAGCTTCGCGTTTTGGATGAGCAGAAGCAGCTTCTGGATGCGTCCGCCATCGCCGATCTCGAGTCGCTGAAACTCACCCGGGTCCAGGAGGTTGCTGGACTCGCGTCTGGCCAAGACAGCGAGCAGGCGGAAACGCTGCTTGAAATCACCCGCGCGCAGGCCACCGACCTCGGCATTCAGCGCGGCCTGCTTCAACACGCCATCGCGATGCTTCTCGGCCGTCCGGCTTCCTCATTTTCCATCACGGCCCAGCCACTGCTCGCGGCGCCCGTCGCCGTTCCGTTTGGCGTTCCTTCACAATTGCTGGAACGCCGTCCGGACATCGCCGCCGCCGAACGCCGCGTCGCGGAGGCAAACGCGCAGATCGGGGTGGCGCGCGCGGCTTATTATCCGACCGTGATTTTGAACGGCGCAGCGGGATTGCAAGGCCCCTCCATGCAGAACCTTTTTTCCGGGCCGGGGCTGGCTTGGGCCGTGGGCGCAACGCTGGCGCAAACGCTTTTTGACGGCGGATTACGCCGGGCCGTCACCGAACAGGCCCGGGCGGTCTATCTGGGCACGGTGGCGAACTACCGTCAAACCGTGCTGACCGCCTTTCAGGAAGTTGAAGACAATCTTTCGACCCTGCGAATCCTGTCCCAGGAACTCCAACAACAGAATGCCGCCGTCGAATCGTCGCGGCATTACCTGACCTCCGCCACCGCCCGTTACCAATCCGGTCTCGACAACTATCTCAACGTAATCACCGCGCAAATCACGCTCTTGACCAATCAGCGGACGGCGCAAAATCTGCAAATGGAGCAACTGACGGCGAGCGTCCAGTTGATCAAAGCGTTGGGTGGCGGCTGGGATATGCCGCAGGAAACCACCGCGGCCATTCCCTGAGCGCCAAATGGTTTGGCCGTCTGGTAAGTTGAACGTCTGGTCGGGTTTCACCCCATGGCATTCGGGTTCCCGTCAGGTAATAATCGGTATATGGACAATAAGCCATGGCTTGTCGAAGTGGCGGTGGTCGCCTGCATATTGGCGGTGGCCGTCGCTGCGTTCGTTTTAATGGCGGGCCATGGTGTATGCAGGACCATCGCCCGCAAATGAAGGCCGACTCCCCCAGGCAATCGGGCGTCCGCTTGGCCGTCCACGGGCTCGGTAAGAGCTACCACGGACACGCAGTGCTTACGGACATTGCGTTCGAAGTCAGCCCCGGCGAGGTCTTTGTGATCATTGGCCCCAGCGGCAGCGGCAAATCGGTCCTGCTTAGACAGCTCATTGGTCTGGAGCAGCCAGACCAGGGGCAGGTTCTAATCGAAGGTCAACCGATTCAATCGCCGGAGCTCACCACCCGCTATCGCGTGGCCATGGTCTTCCAATCCGGCGCCCTCCTGACCTCCATGACCGTCGGCGAAAACGTCGGTTTCTATCTCGCCGAGCATCACCTGAAATCACCCGGTGAGATCGCGGAGATAGTGTCCCAAGACCTCGAACAAGTGGGCTTGAAAGGCAGTGAAGACAAAATGCCGGACGAACTTTCGGGCGGAATGCGCAAGCGCGTGGCGATTGCCCGGGCACTGGCAGTCGAGCCGCAATTGATCTTTTATGATGAGCCGACCAGCGAGCTGGACCCGATTTCATCGGTGAACATTGTCGCGGACATCGTGAGACTCAACGAACGGACTCACGCCACCACGGTGATTGTTTCGCATGATCGCGCTCTGGCTTTGGGCATTGCCAATCACATCGCGGTGCTTGAGGAAGGCTGCATCATCGCCCTCGGCACCCCTGATGAAATCAGGCGCAGCCCCGATCCGCGCGTCCAACAATTTCTGACTGCGGTTATTGCCCAAAGAAATTCCGCTTCGCAGCCTTTGCAAACGCCGGTCCGCATCCCCGGCCCGGTGGCCGCTTAATTGGACGCTCCTCATGAAAACTGAATCCCGAGACACCCCGTCAACCAAACTGGAGCCCGCCATCGCCGCCGGAACGATCGGCACCGAGGCGGACACGCTCCTCAGGGACCTGGCCGCACAACGGGAACTGCATTTGCGTTTGGCCGCCGACTTTGAGAATTTCAAGCGGCGCAGCCGGCTGGACAGTGAAGCGCAAGCGGCCGCGCAAAAGATCGCCTTCATCGTTGAACTGTTGCCGGTCATTGACAACCTGGAACGGGCGCTGGCCCCGGGTGCCTCGCAGGCTTCCTCCCAGCTTCATCAAGGGGTGGAGATGACCTTGAAACAACTGCAACAACTGCTCCGCCAGCACGGTGTCGAGAGCGAGGAAGTCGTCGGCAAGCCATTCGACCCCCACCGGCATGAAGCCCTGTCGCAGGGCCATGATCCGGCCCAGCCCGACCACGCGATTCTCACGGTGCTCCAGCGCGGTTACCGCCGGGGCGAGAAGATTGTCCGGCCGGCCAAAGTGGTCGTCAACGACTTGCCACCTTCCAAGCAAGGCCATCATGGCCGTTGAATTCAAAGATTATTACCGGGTGCTGGGGGTGCCGCGCACGGCGACGGACGAAGAAATCAAGAAGGCCTTCCGTGCGCTCGCCCGGAAGTATCATCCCGATGTGGCCAAGGATAAAAAGACGGCCGAGGAGAAGTTCAAGGAGGTCAATGAGGCCAACGAAGTGTTAAGCAACCCGGCAAGCCGCGAGAAATATGACCAGCTTGGCGCCGACTGGAAAGCGGGGGCGGAGTCGCGCCCGCCGCCGGGTAATGGCGGAGGCCGAACCACCGGCCGGCCGGGCCGCAGCCCGGAAGACGAGTTTCAATTTGAAGGAACGGGTTTCAGTGATTTCTTTGAACAGTTTTTTGGCGGCCGCGCCGGCCGGTCTCGGGGTGGTTCACCCTTCGATCAATACGCGACCGGCTCCGGGGAGCCCGAGGCCGCGCTGCGGGGTCAGGATATCCGCGGGGATATTCTCATCACGCTTGAGGAGGTGCTCACCGGCGCCATGCGCGACATCTCGGTGCGCCGAACCAACGCCCGCACCGGCCAGGAGGAGCTGGAAACCTACCATGTCCGGATTCCCGTCGGGGTCCGGGCCGGCCAATCCATCCGGGTGCCCGGCAAAGGCGGCGAGGGCTTGGGCGGTGGTGGCGCCGGAGATATTTATCTACGGGTCCGCTACGCGCAGCACCTGGATTGGCAGGTCCGCGGCAGTGATCTGGTAAGCTCCCTGGATTTGGCGCCTTGGGAGGCGGTTTTGGGAGCGACCGTTCCCGTGCCGACCGTGGAAGGCCGCGTGTCCTTGAAAATCCCCGCCGGCACCCGGCAGGGACAGCAACTGCGGGTCCGCGGCAAAGGCTTGCCCGCCGGCACCGGCAAGCGCGGCGATCTTTACGTGGTGGTTTCCATCCAGGTCCCCACCCGCGTCGGCAAAGAAGAGGAACGGTTATGGAAACAACTCTCAATTGAATCCGCGTTCAATCCGCGGAAGACCACTTGAGGCCGGTCTTTATGCTGCCGATTAATCTATGAAAACACCCGATCTTTTTACTCCCGTCCGTCTGGGCGCTCTGGCCGTGCCCAATCGCATTGTCATGGCGCCGCTCACGCGAATGCGCGCCGGGCCGGGCCGGGTGCCGACGCCGTTGATGGCCGAATATTACGCCCAGCGCGCCACGGCGGGCCTCGTTGTCAGCGAAGCCACGGCGATTTCCGAGCAGGGCACCGGCTGCCCCCATACGCCCGGCATCTACACGGCCGCACAAGTCGCGGGCTGGCAACGGGTGAACGATGCCGTGCATGACGCCGGCGGCCGGATTTTTTTGCAGCTCTGGCACATGGGCCGGATTTCGCACCCGAGTTTCCAACCCAAGGGCGGGCTCCCGGTGGCGCCCAGCGCCCTTGCCCCGCAAACCGGCCAGATCCTCACGGAAAAAGGCATGCAGCCTTACGTCACACCGCGCGCTTTGAAGATGGAGGAGTTGCCGGGCATCGTGGCTCAATATGCCGCCGCGGCCGAACGCGCCAAAATCGCCGGTTTTGACGGCGTGGAAATCCATAATGCCAACGGATATTTGCTGGATCAATTCCTCCGCGATGGCACCAACCACCGCACCGATGAATACGGCGGCCCCGCGCGCAACCGCGCCCGGCTCACCCTCGAAGTGACCATCGCCGTCGCAAAAGTCTGGGGCCCGGACCGTGTGGGCATCCGCTTCTCGCCCGGCGGGGTTTTCAATGATATGCACGATTCCAATCCCCTGGAGACGTTCAGCCATGTGTTGCACGAGCTGAATCGCTTTAAGCTGGCCTATGCGCATTTAATCGTGTCCACCGAGGACGATTTGCGGCACGGCGCGGTGCCCGTGCCGCTGGTGGCGTTCCGAAAGGAATTCCAAGGTGCGCTGATCGTCGCCAATGGTTTCACGCGCGCCACGGCAACGCAGGTTTTGGCGGAGGACCTCGCCGATGCCGTGGCGTTTGGCCGGTTGTTCATCGCCAATCCCGATCTGCCGGAACGCTTCCGTCTGAACGGGGCGCTGAACCCGCTGAATGAATCGACCTTATACGGCGGAACGGAAAACGGTTACACCGACTACCCGGCCCTTGGCCTCCGCCTGAGTCAACGATGAGGCCGCTGCAAACGGATTCGCAAGCCCGCAAACCCGCCGGGGACCGGCGCGTTAGGGTTACACCCCATGGCTGGCGCATCGGCCGCAAGCCATAATTGCACCATGATACAAAGGACCATTTACCGGGCCACCTAAGATGAAACCCAACAGCACGGACCCGGGCCAGGCACATGTCCACGAACACCAGCGCGGCAATCTCAAGAAACCCGCGGAGGAGACCAACCATGTCGGAGAAATCCTTCACCGCATCTGATCGGAGCGCTGTTTCCACCTTCAGCCAAAGCCCGGGCGACGGACACCCGGCTGAATGGTCGGGAAAGCTTCGGCACATCGGGATCGCCGCCGACCACGGCGGTTACGAGTTGAAGGAGTATCTGGCCGGTAAATTGCGCGAATCCGGTTTTGCAGTGGTTGATTTTGGCGATGCGCGCTCCAATCAGGATGATGACTATCCAACTTTTATCGTGCCCCTGGCTCGCGCCGTGGCCGCCGGGAGGGTTCAGCGCGGCGTGGGTGTTTGCGGCAGTGGAGTCGGGGCGTCCGTCTGCGCAAACAAGGTCGCCGGGGTTCGCGCCTGCTTGATCCATGAAAGCTTTTCGGCCCATCAGGGCGTCGAGGACGACGATTTGAACCTCATCTGCTTTGGCGGCCTGGTGGTCGGTCACGCGCTTGCCTGGGAACTGCTGCGGACCTTTCTCGCCGCAAAATTCACGGGCGCGGAGCGCCATCGTCGCCGGTTGGCGGAGGTGGCGGGAATTGAAGCCAAGCCGCAAAAGGAATTCCCGTGACGATCAGTCCCCTGGCCGGCCAGCCGGCGCCATCGGGAATTTTGGTGGATGTGCCGCGGCTCGTCACCGCCTACTACACCGGCGTGCCCGATCCGAAGGTGCCCGCCCAGCGGGTGGCGTTTGGCACCTCGGGCCATCGCGGGTCGTCCTTCAATCTCTCCTTCAACGAATGGCACATCCTGGCCATTGCCCAGGCGATTTGCCTTTATCGCCTCTCCAAACAAATTGCCGGCCCTTTGTTTCTGGGCCTGGATACCCATGCGCTCTCCGTCCCGGCTTGCGCCACCGCCCTGGAGGTGCTGGCGGCCAATGCCGTCCAAGTGATGCTCGCCGAGAGAGACGAATACACCCCCACTCCGGTGATCTCACATGCGATCCTGACCTACAATCGCGGCCGCACCACCGGACTGGCCGACGGCATTGTCATCACCCCCTCGCATAACCCGCCGCATGATGGCGGTTTCAAATACAACACTCCCAATGGCGGTCCGGCGGACACGCTCGTCACCAGTTGGATCGAGGCAAAGGCCAATGAATTGCTGGCGGCGCGGCTGGCGGACGTGAGCCGAATTCCCCATGCGCGGGCGCTGCGCGCCGCCACGACGCATCGGCACGACTATGTCTCCGCTTATGTAAACAACCTTGGCCGCGTGATCGATCTCGACATGATTGGCAACGCGAAACTCCATCTGGGCGTCGATCCGCTGGGCGGAGCCGGCGTCCATTACTGGCCGCGGATTGCGGAGCAATTCAAGTTGAATCTGACGGTCATCAACGAGGCGGTTGATTCCACCTTCCGCTTCATGACGGTGGATTGGGACGGTCAGATCCGCATGGATCCCTCCTCGCCTTATGCGATGCGGCGGTTGGTCGCCGTGAAGGACCGTTTCGATCTTTCGTTTGCCTGTGACACCGACCACGACCGGCATGGGATTGTCACCAAGAGCGAAGGCTTGCTGCCGCCCAATCACGACCTTTGCACGGCGATCTTCTACCTGCTCCAGAACCGGCCGGAGTGGCCCAAAACGGCCGGGGTGGGGAAAACCATCGTGAGCAGCCAGATGATTGATCGAATCACCGCCAAATTGGGCCGGCGGCTCTTCGAGACGCCGGTGGGTTTCAAGTGGTTTGTGGACGGCTTGCTCGATGGTTCATTGGGATTTGCCGGCGAAGAGAGTGCGGGTTCGGTCTTCCTGCGCCGGGATGGCAGCGTCTGGACCACGGACAAGGACGGGTTCATCCCCTGTTTGCTCGCCGCCGAGAGCATGGCGCGGACGGGCCGTGATCCCGCGGCCGTCTATCGTGAATTCCAGCAGGAGTTCGGCCAGCCTGCCTACGAACGACTGGATGCCCAGGCCACGGCCGAACAAAAAGAGCGCCTGGCGGAATTATCACCGCACCAGGTCGCGGTTGACCAGTTGGCGGGCGAAAAAATCGAGGCCATGCTGACGCACGCGCCCGGCAACGATGCCCCCATCGGCGGATTGAAGGTGACGACCGAACACGGCTGGTTTGTCGCGCGCCCTTCCGGAACCGAAAACATCTACAAACTTTATGCCGAGAGCTTTCGCGGAATGGATCACCTGCACCAAATCCAAGCTGAGGCACAGGTCATCATTAACCATGCCCTGGCGGTGGTGTCGGAGTCGGGGCAAGCCGCAGACCAACCCGTGTTGGGGCTTCAGCCGATGACGGTGGAGGAGGCCGTGGCGGTGTGGAGGAATGAAGGGGATCCAAACTAAAACCGGCCCGCTCTGATTCAAAACAAGTCCACGAAATATGAACGATCCATCACCCATCAGCATGCCGGTGCACACGCCATTCAATGCGGATGTCGAAGGCTTTGAGTCCCTGGCGGAACTGGCGCTGGATCTGCGCTGGTCATGGAACCACGCGACCGACGATGTGTGGCGCACGCTCGATTCCGCGCTTTGGGAGTTCACGCGAAACCCCTGGGCGGTGCTGCAGACCGTCTCCAAGGACAAGCTCAAACAGGTTTTGGCGGATCCGGGCTTCCGCAGGAACATTGACGAACTGGTGCGCACCAAGCGCCAGGCGGCGGAGACGCCCGCCTGGTTTCAAAAGCAGCATCCGCAATCGCCGTTGAAGTGCGTCGCGTATTTCAGCCTGGAATATATGTTAAGCGAAGCGCTGCCAATCTATTCCGGAGGTCTGGGCAACGTGGCGGGCGATCAACTCAAGGCCGCCAGCGACTTGGGCGTGCCCGTGGTGGGTGTGGGACTGCTCTACCAGCAGGGCTACTTTCGCCAGGTGATTGACAAGGACGGAGCCCAACAAGCTCTCTATCCCTATAACGACCCCGGACAACTGCCGATCACCCCGTTGCGCCAGCCCAACGGCGAGTGGTTGCGATTGGAGATCGTTTTGCCCGGCTGCTCGGTTTGGCTCCGGACCTGGCAGGTGCAAGTGGGCCGGGTGAAGCTTTACTTGCTGGACAGCAATGACGCGGCCAACTTCCCGGCGCATCGCGGAATTACCAGCGAATTGTATGGCGGCGGTCCGGAGTTGCGCCTCAAGCAGGAACTGCTGCTGGGGATTGGCGGTTGGCGGCTGCTGACGGCGCTCGGCATCCAGCCCGATGTCTGCCACCTCAACGAAGGTCATGCCGCCTTTGCCGTGCTGGAGCGAGCCCGCGGTTTCATGGAGGAAAATGCCCAGCCTTTTGCCGTGGCGCTGGCCGCCACCCGGGCGGGAAACCTGTTCACCACCCACACGGCCGTGGCCGCCGGGTTTGACCGTTTCCCCCCGGCCCTGATCGAGCAATACCTCGGCCGGTATGCCGCGGAAAAGCTGGGCCTGACGGTGCGCGAGTTGTTGGCGCTGGGCCGCCAGAATGCCGACGATCCGGCCGAGAGCTTCAACCTGGCGTATCTGGCCATTCGCGGCAGCGGGGCGGTGAACGGGGTGAGTCGTTTGCACGGCCAAGTCAGCCGGCGCCTGTTTGCGCCGCTTTTCCCGAACTGGCCCGTGAACGAAGTTCCCATCGGCCAGATCACCAATGGCGTGCACATGCCCACCTGGGATTCGGCGGCCGCCGACGAGCTGTGGACGAGGGCTTGTGGCAAGGACCGCTGGCTGGGAACCGCGGCAACCTTGCCGCAGGATATTCGCAAGGTCTCCGACGACAGCCTTTGGCAATTTCGCCTCGCCGCCCGCAAGTCGCTGGTTGATTATGCCCGCGACCGTCTGGCCCGGCACTATGCCTCGGCCGGGGCCGCGCCGGAGACGGTTGAGGCCGCCCGGCATCTCTTTGATCCCAACGTGTTGACGCTGGGTTTTGCGCGGCGTTTTGCCACCTATAAGCGCCCCGATCTCCTGCTGCACGATCCGGAGCGATTGCTGCGTCTGCTGACCGATCCGGTGCGCCCCGTGCAGCTCATTCTCGCCGGCAAGGCTCACCCGGCGGATGCGGCGGGTCAAGCCCTCATCCAGAAATGGATCCAGTTCATTCGCCGCCCGGAGGTCCGTCCGCACGCGATTTTCCTGAGCGACTACGATATGCAACTGACCGAGCGGTTCGTGCACGGCGTGGATGTCTGGCTCAACACCCCGCGGCGGCCATGGGAAGCCTGTGGCACGAGCGGCATGAAAGTTCTGGTCAACGGGGGCATGAACCTTTCGGAATTGGACGGCTGGTGGGCGGAGGCCTACACGCCGGAAGTGGGCTGGGCTTTGGGGGACGGTCAGGAACATGAAAATGATCCGCTTGCGGACGCCGCCGATGCCCAGGCGCTGTACGAACGGCTCGAATGCGAGGTCATTCCGGAATTTTACGATCGTAACGCGCAGGGCCTGCCCGCGCGTTGGGTCGCGCGAATGCGGGCGAGCATGGCGGAACTGGCCCCGCGCTTCTCCGCCGACCGTGCGGTGCGCGAATACACTGAACAACACTACCTGCCGGCCACCCTGGCCTTCCACGCACGCGGCACCGCCAAAGGTGCTCCGGGAAGGCAAATAATTGACTGGCAAAACAGCCTGAAACAGAAATGGGCCACGCTGCACTTTGGCGGCGTGAAGGTGGAGACCCGCGATGGGCATCACGTCATTGAGGTTCAAGTGGGTCTCCAGGGCCTGGATCCCAAGCTGGTGAGGGTGGAACTCTACGCCGATGGAATCAACGGCGGCCCTGCCGTGCGCCAGGAGATGACCAGCTTGCACCCCCTGGCGGACGAATCCGGCGGCCACGACTATAGCGCCACCGTGGCAGTCGGCCGCCCCCCCTCCGACTATACGGCACGTGTCATGCCACGAGGTGATGGCGTGGCCATTCCGCTGGAAGACGCGCGAATCCTCTGGCAGCGGTGAATCAATCATGCATTTCTTTGATCAAATCAAAACCGGCGGGTTCTCCGATCCGTCCACCCTGCAAGGGGCCGTCCTGTTTGCCGCGGTCTTCGCGTTCTTTGCCTGGCTCCTGGGCACGCTCTTAAAAGAAACCGTCCAACGGCTGCTGGCGCACGACAAGCATGACCACCTGGACCGAATGGCGGTCAAGTTCATCGCCAAACTCGTCCGCTATGGGGTCTATGCTTTCGCGCTTGCCGCTTACGCGCATTTTGTCCCGGCCTTGTCCGGTTTGGGCGCGGCCTCGCTGACCAGCATCGGCATGCTCTCGTTGATTGTCGGTTTCGCGGCGCAAAACACGCTGGGCAATCTTATCGCGGGAATTTCCCTGCTGCTCTACCGGCCCTTCAAACTCGGCGACCGGTTGCAAGTGGCCGCCCCGACCGGGCTGGAAACCGGCGTCGTGGAGGGCCTCACCCTCGGCTACACCCTGCTGAAAACGGATGACAACCGCCGCATAGTGGTTCCCAACAGTCTCATGGCCAGCCAGACCGCCATCAATCTCACCGCGACCGATCCGCGTATAATCTGCTCCGTGTTGATCCGCATCAGTCGCGATGCGGACATTGATCAGGCGCGGGCCATTCTGCTCGATCTGGCCGGCCATCATCCGCTGGCCCGGCGGGTTTCTGGGTGCCCGGTGACGCAGTGGGACCAAGCCGGGATCGTGCTTTCCCTCGATGCGTGGTGCGGCAATTCGCTGGACGCCATTGGGTTCCGATGCGATTTGCTGGAACAGGCGGCGAAACGCTTCGCCCTCGCCGGCATCATCATTCCCACCGCTCCAGATTGGAATCGTATCGTGGGCGGCCCTCTGGCTTTAGTCCCCTGTCGGGTTACACCCCATGGCGAAATTGCGGCCGCCGCCGCAATGTGATTGCGGCAGGGCGGCTGCTGGCGGCGAGATTCATTTCTTAATCTTGCCGCCCGCCGGCGCCACCCGCGAATACAAAACAAAAAAAACAAGGCACATCATGTTAAGCAAAGTAAAAACACTAAAAGGTTACCAGTTGGAAGCCACCGATGGAGATCTCGGCAAGGTCAAGGAATTCTACTTCGATGACCGGCACTGGACCATCCGTTATCTCGTCGCCAATTCGGGAACCTGGCTCATCGGGCGGCAGGTGCTGATTTCACCGTACGCGCTCGCGGCCATCAGCAATGCCGACCGAAACATCTCCGTCAATCTAACCAAGGACCAGATCAAGGACAGTCCCTCCCTGGATACCGACCAGCCCGTCTCCCGCCAGTTCGAACAGGACTATTATGGCTATTATGGCTGGCCGGCGTATTGGAATGGTCCGAGCAGTTGGGGAGATTCTCCTTGGATTGAGCGCGACCGTGTCAAATGGGGACAGTTAAACCCGGGGGGAAAAGCGTGGGATCACCATCTGCGCAGCACGCGGGCGGTGACCGGCCACAGCATCCAGGCTCTGGACGGGGAACTGGGGCATGTCGAGGATTTCATCATTGATGATGAGACGTGGGCTATCCGTTATCTGATCATCAACACGGGAACCTGGTGGCCGGGCAAAAAAGTCCTGGTTTCTCCGCAGTGGATCGAGCGCGTCAGTTGGAACGAAGCGAGCGTCTTTGTCAATCTGTCCCGCCAAACCATCAAGGAATCACCGGAATACACGGATGACTCATTGGTGACCCGGGATTATGAGATTGGACTGCATGGACACTACAATCGCAAGGGATACTGGATTGATGAAATGGTGAACAGTTAACGTTCCAAATCAGCCCAGGCGTCAACCCCGCGCTCTCCCATGATCCTCGCTCCGCCCCCCGCTGCAACAGTTGCGGTCGTTTCACCCGTCAGCACTCCGTCTGCCGGGCTTACCAGTGTCGAGGCCGCCGTTCGCTTGAAGGAGTCCGGGCCCAATTCCATGCCGGACACGTCGTCGCATCCGGCACGCAGGGCTTTCAAGAAATTATGGGCGCCAATTCCTTGGATGCTGGAAGCTGCCATTGTGCTGGAACTTGTGCTCGGACGGTATGTCGAAGCCGGGATCATCGCCGTGCTCTTGCTGTTTAACGCCGGGCTGGGCTTTTTTCAGGAAGGGCGCGCCCAAGCCACTCTCGCCGCCCTGAAATCGCGGCTGGCGGTGATGGCCTCCGTGCGCCGCGACGGCGTGTGGAAGAACTCCCCGGCCGCCGAATTGGTGCCGGGCGACGTGGTGAAGCTCTCTCTCGGTCGCATCGTGGCCGCGGACGTGAAGTTGACCGAGGGCAACGTTCTGCTCGATCAATCCATGCTCACCGGCGAGTCAATCGGCACGGAAGCCGGGCCGGGGTTCCAGACTTTTGCCGGGGCGCTCGTGCGCCGGGGCGAAGCGGTCGCGCAGGTCACGGCGACCGGAGTCCACACCAAGTTCGGTCGCACCGCCGAGCTGGTTCGCACCGCCCATGTGGTCAGTTCACAGCAAAAGGCCGTGTTGCGCGTCGTGCGTAATCTCGCTGTCTTCAACGGCTTGCTAATTGTCTTGCTGGTGGGGTACGCGCTGGCTCACGCCCTGCCGGTGAGCGAGATCATTCCGCTGGTATTGACGGCGGTTCTGGCTTCGATTCCCGTCGCGTTGCCGGCCACGTTCACGCTGGCCGGTGCGCTGGGCGCCCGAGCCTTGGCCCGTCAAGGCGTCTTGCCCACCCGCCTCTCCGCCGTGGACGAGGCCGCCTCAATCGACGTCCTCTGCGCCGACAAAACCGGGACGCTCACGCGCAATCAGCTTTCCGTGACCTCCGTCCATCCACTGCCGGGCTTTGACGAGCCGCACCTTCTGACGCTGGCGGCGCTGGCCAGCTCTGACGGTGGTCAGGACCCGGTGGATCAGGCAATCCGTTCGGCCGCCGCACTGAAGATTTCTCCAAATCCGCCCAAACTAAGTCACTTCACTCCTTTTGACCCGGCGACGAAGATATCCGAGGCGGTAGCCATGGATCCCAGCCTTGGCGCCGTGCGCATCATCAAGGGCGCTTTTGCCGTGGTCAGCGCGCTTGCGGCTCCGTCACCGACGGCGGCAGCGTCGGCAAACGAACTCGAGGCGAAAGGCTTTCGCGTCTTGGCGGTGGCGGCGGGACTGCCGGCCGGGTTGCAACTCATGGGATTAATCGCCCTCAGCGATCCGGCCCGCGAAGATTCCGCCGCGCTGATTGCGGAACTGAAATTACTCGGCGTGCGTACCGTGATGGTGACGGGCGATGCGCCCGCCACGGCGGCCGTTGTCGCCCGCGCCGTCGGTCTCACGGGCGCAATCTGTCCTCCCGGGCCAATCTCAGCGGACGTTCGCCCGGAGGCTTTTGCCGTCTTTGCGGATGTTCTGCCGGAAGACAAATTCAAACTGGTCAAGGCGTTTCAGAAAACCGGCAACATCGTTGGCATGTGCGGCGATGGCGCCAACGATGCGCCCGCCCTGCGGCAGGCGCAAATGGGGATCGCGGTCTCTACGGCTACCGACGTCGCCAAATCTGCCGCCGGCATGGTCCTTACCAATTCCGGTTTGGGCGGCATCGTGGCCGCCGTCAAGGAGGGACGGATCACTTTCCAGCGCATTCTCACCTACATGCTGAATTCTGTGACCAAGAAGATGGTGCAGGTGCTGTTTCTTGGGGCCGGCCTGATCATGACCGGGCATGCCATCCTCACTCCCATGCTGATGATCATTGTGATGATGGCGGGTGATTTGCTCGGGATGTCTTTGACCACCGACAACGTGCGGCCTTCCTTGCTGCCAAATAACTGGCGCATCGGCACCCTGACGGTCGCCGGGCTCCTCATGGGCATGGCTGAGTTGGTGTTCTGCGGTGGCGCGATTGCCTGGGGACACTTCCGCCTGGGGCTGGACCTCTCCGCCTTGCAAACACTGGCGTTTTTTGTCCTGGTCTGTGGAAACCAAGCGACCATGTACACGGTGCGCGCACGTGGGCGAATTTGGTCATCTCCCCATCCCAGCCACTGGCTGGCCTTGTCTTCCGTCGCTGATCTGGTGATCGCCACGACCTTGGCTCGCTGCGGTTGGCTAATGAGCCCATTGCCTTTCGGGGTGCTGGGTGGCGTATTAGCGGCGGCTTTCGCTTTCGCCTTCGTTTTGGATATGGTGAAGGTGCCCGTGTTTGTTCGTCTGAAAATCATCTAGACGGTTGCTTTGTCAGCGGCGATTCCGCCGCCGCCGTAGCCGGCCGGTGACTTGCATGGGGTGTTCACCCCATTTTTAGCAGCAACCTTTAGTGTCATTGTTGACAGCGGATTGCGTCGGAACTTAATCCCGGATCCAAAAGAATCGAATTTATGGGAGTCAACACACTTACGCCAGAGCTGCTGCAAAAGGTGGATGCTTATTGGCGCGCCGCCAATTACCTGTCAGTCGGCCAGATCTATCTCTGCGACAATCCACTCCTGAAACGTCCGCTGGCGCTGCCGGATGTGAAGCACATGCTGCTGGGGCATTGGGGCACCACCCCCGGGCAGAACTTCATTTACGCGCACTTGAACCGGGTCATCAAAAAATACGACCTCGACATGATCTATGTTTCGGGTCCCGGCCATGGCGGCCCGGCGGTTGTGGGCAATACGTATCTCGAAGGCACTTATAGCGAGATCTATCCCGACATCAGCCAGGATGAAGCCGGATTGCGGAAGCTCTTCATTCAGTTTTCATTTCCGGGCGGAATTCCCAGCCACGCCTCGCCGGAATGTCCCGGTTCGATTCACGAGGGCGGCGAGCTGGGCTATTCGCTCAGCCACTCCTTCGGGGCTGTATTCGACAATCCCGGCCTGGTGGTCGCCTGCGTCGTCGGCGACGGCGAAGCCGAAACCGGGCCGCTGGCGACGGCGTGGCATTCCAACAAGTTCCTTGATCCGGCCACTGATGGGGCGGTGCTGCCGATCCTGCATCTCAATGGCTACAAGATTTCCAATCCCACCGTCCTCGCCCGCATTACCCGGGAGGAATTGGTGCAGTTGTTTCAGGGTTACGGTTGGACGCCTTACTTTGTGGAGGGTCACGACCCGGCGCTGATGCACGAGGCCATGGCCGCGACACTTGACCAGGCGGTGGAACAGATCGAGAAAATCCAGCACGCCGCCCGCGTGGACGGCAATCTCACGCGCCCGCGCTGGCCAATGATCGTCCTCATTTCGCCAAAGGGTTGGACGGGGCCCAAGGTCGTGGACGGCCTGCCGGTGGAAGGCACATTTCGCGCGCACCAAGTGCCGCTCTCCGACCCGGCCTTCCATCCCGAACATCTCAAACAGTTGGAAGACTGGCTCAAGAGTTACCGGCCCGGCGAACTTTTTGACGAGCGGGGCCGGCTGAAACCGGAACTGGCTGGCTTGGCTCCCAAAGGCGAACGGCGCATGGGCGCGAATCCACATGCCAACGGCGGTATTTTGCTGCGCGACCTCCAGATGCCGGATTTTCGGGACTATGCCGAAGCGGTGGCCACACCGGGGGCGCCCGGCATTGGCGACGTGCATGTGCTCGGTCCTTTCTTGCGCGATGTCGCCAAGCTAAATCAAACGCAAAGGAATTTTCGCGTCTTTGGCCCGGATGAAACCCTCTCCAACGGTCTGGAAGCCCTGTTTGAAGTGACCAAACGCCAATGGGACGCTGCGACGGTGCCCAATGATGAATTCCTGGCGCCCGCCGGGCGCGTGATGGAGATGCTGAGCGAACATCAATGTGAAGGCTGGCTCGAAGGTTATCTCCTCACCGGCCGGCACGGGGTGTTCAATTGTTATGAGGCTTTCATTCATATCGTGGACTCGATGTTTAACCAGCACGCCAAGTGGCTGAAGGTCACCTCGCGCCTGCCTTGGCGGCGGAAAATCTCTTCGTTGAACTATCTGCTGTCATCGCATGTCTGGCGCCAGGATCACAACGGCTTCACGCACCAAGACCCCGGTTTCATTGATCACATCGTTAACAAGAAGGCCGAGATCGTGCGCGTTTATCTTCCGCCGGATGCGAATTGCCTGCTGTCGGTGATGGATCATTGCCTGCGCAGCCGCCATTACGTCAATGTTGTCATCGCCGGCAAACACCCGTCTCCGCAATGGCTGACCATGGGCGCCGCCGTCAAGCATTGCACGGAGGGCATCGGCATCTGGCAATGGGCGAGCAACGACCAGGGCGCGGCGCCCGACGTGGTCATGGCCTGTTGTGGCGACGTGCCCACGCTGGAGACGCTCGCCGCGGTGTCGATTTTGCGCGAACATCTTCCCGCCCTGAAAATCCGCGTGGTCAACGTTGTTGACCTCATGCGGCTCCAGCCGCAAACCGAGCATCCGCACGGGTTGAGCGACCGCGATTTTGATGAGCTTTTCACCCGGGACAAGCCGGTGATCTTTGCCTTTCATGCCTATCCCTGGTTGGTCCACCGGCTCACCTACCGCCGCACGAACCACGACAACATCCACGTCCGCGGTTACAAGGAGGAGGGCACCATCACGACGCCCTTCGATATGACCGTGCTGAACGATCTCGACCGTTTTCATTTGGTGATGGACGCCATTGACCGCCTGCCGCAGACGGGTGACCCGGGCGTTTATCTAAAGCAGCAGCTTCGGGACAAGCTGGTCGAACACAAGCAGTACATTGATAAGCATGGCGAGGACATGCCGGAAATCCGCAATTGGAAATGGGGCACGCCCAAATGAATTTTTACATCCTGCCAAACTCCCGTTCACTGCGCTTGAAGCCAAAGCTCCCATGGAAACCTTAGTCTCCTTTAGTAATCACGGCGTGGTCGCCGCCGTCCGCGGCAGCGTCGTGGACGTGCGGTTTGACGGACCGTTGCCCCCGATCAATTCGGTGCTGCGCGCGGAAGTGAAGAGCGAGATGGTCATTGAAGTGCTGGCGCAGCGCGACGCCCGGCATGTGCGGGGAATCGCCTTGACGCCCACGCAGGGGCTGGCGCGCGGCATGGTGGTCACGGACACGGAGGGACCGTTGAAAGCCCCGGTGGGCAAGGCGATCCTCTCACGGATGTTCGACGTGTTCGGGACGGCGATCGACCGGCAATCGGAGCCGGTGGATGTTCAGTGGCGCTCGGTGCATCATGCCCCGCCGCCATTGGAACGGCGTTCCACCAAATCGGAAATCTTCGAAACCGGCATCAAGGTCATCGACGTGCTTGTGCCGTTGGAGCGCGGCGGCAAGGCGGGACTTTTCGGCGGGGCGGGGGTGGGCAAAACGGTATTGCTCACCGAAATGATCCACAACATGATCGGGCACCAGCAGGGCGTCAGCATTTTTTGCGGTATCGGCGAGCGCTGCCGCGAGGGCGAGGAACTCTACCGCCAGATGAAGGCGGCGGGCGTGCTGCCGAACATGGTGATGATCTTTGGCCAGATGAACGAGCCGCCGGGCAGCCGCTTCCGCGTGGGCCATACCGCCCTCACGATGGCCGAGTATTTTCGCGACGACGAGCATCGCGATGTCTTGCTCCTCATTGATAATATTTTCCGTTTCATTCAGGCCGGCATGGAAGTCTCCGGCTTGATGGGCCAGATGCCGTCGCGCCTCGGTTACCAGCCAACCATGGGCACCGAACTGTCGGGCTTGGAAGAGCGCATTGCCAATACGGACACCGGCGCCATCACTTCCATTCAGGCGGTGTATGTGCCGGCGGATGATTTCACCGATCCGGCCGCGGTGCACACCTTCTCGCACCTTTCCGCGTCCATCGTGCTTTCGCGCAAGCGCGCGGGAGAAGGACTTTTCCCGGCCATTGACCCCCTGCAATCCAGTTCCCGGATGACCACGCCCGGCATCGTCGGCGAACGCCATTATACGCTTGCGCAGGAAATCCGGCGGACACTCGCGCAATACAGTGACCTCAAGGACATTATTGCCATGTTGGGCTTGGAGCAGCTCTCGCCGGAGGATCGGAAGGTGGTGGCCCGGGCGCGTTTGCTGGAGCGTTTTCTCACGCAGCCCTTTTTTACGACCGAGCAGTTCACCGGCCTGACTGGCAAACTGGTCAGCCTTAAGGACGCGCTGGACGGTTGCGAGCGAATCCTGCACGACGAATTCAAGGATTATCCCGAGAGCGGCCTCTACATGATCGGCGCCATCAGCGAAGCGAAGGGGAAACCGGCGCCCGTTCCGCCCGCCGCTCCCGCGAAACCGGGTTCGAAAGCTCCTGCCGCGGTGAAACGGAAGCCGGACGTTGCATCCGCCCCTGCACCCCCGCCGCCGGAAAAGAAAACTGAAACGGCCGGGAAAGCCCCGGTCCAATGACCGGTTGAACCAACCAGGCGGCGAATGGGGTGTTCACCCCATTCATTTCTGCCCGTCCAAAAGCTACAGTTTCCCAGGCATCAATTTTGCCAGCCGAAGAGGCCGTGCGCGCGCAGCCAAGAGACCAATATTAACCTTACCGTACTCCTGCCATTCCAGGTTTTCGCCCAGAAGACCGGGGTGACGCGCATCGTGGCGGAGACGCGCGGAGGGTCGTTCGGAATCCTCCCACACCGTCTCGACTGCGTGGCGGCATTGGAGCCGGGAATTTTGATTTATCACACCGAAGCGGATGGCGAGGTTCTGGTGGCCGTGGATGAAGGCGTCCTCGTCAAGACCGGCCCCGACGTCCTTATCTCCGTCCGGCGCGCGATTGGCGGCGGGGAGCTCGGCCAGTTGCGGGGGGCAGTGGAAAAGGAATTTCTCACCCTGGACGATAACGAGCAGAGCGTGCGCTCGGCGGTGGCTAAATTGGAAACCGGATTCATACGCCGCTTTGTGAACCTGCAACATGAGTGACCAGTCCAACAAAGCCACCACCGGCAAACCGGCCTTCGCCGATGAAATCGGCGCAAAGGCGGCACGCAAGCTCAAGGCCCGAAAATCCTCCCAAGGGGTCTGGTTCGGATTGGGCATGATGGGGTTGGTCGGTTGGTCTGTAGTGGTGCCAACGCTCCTCGGCACGGCGCTCGGCATCTGGCTGGACAAACATCATCCCGGCAAACATCCGTGGACGCTGGCCCTCCTGGTGGTCGGGCTCGCCATCGGTTGTTTGAACGCCTGGCATTGGGTCGCCAAGGAGGACAAGGCCATGCACGACGACACGGAGGATGACCATGAATGAATTTCTGATGCTGGTGTTTGCCCTCGCTGTCGGTGTGGTGCTGGGCGCCATCTCTTTCGGCGGCCTGTGGTGGACGGTGCGCCGGGGCCTTTCCTCGCGCCAACCGGCGCTATGGTTCCTCGGCAGTTTGTTGCTGCGCATGGCGCTGGTGCTGGTGGGATTCTATTTTGCGGGGCGCGGGGATTGGAAACGGCTCGTGGCCTGCCTGCTCGGATTTGTCTTCGCGCGAATCATCGTGATCCGGCTCACTCGCGCGTCAGCCGGACCGAATGCGTCCATACTAAAGGAGTTCGACCATGCGCCTTAGAGTCTGTTTTAAAAATCAAAAATAGGCTGATTTTCTTGGGGATTTGATTGGATCGGCTGACAAAAAAGCGCATAAAAGCGAAATAAGTTATTGACAATGGCGTTGGCTTAGTCTGGCCAATTTTAAGCGGAGCTTCCGTTGAGGCGATGAAAAACGCCAAATACGGATCCAGTCTGACCGACGCCCAATGGGAATATCTCAAACCCATGCTGCCCAAATCTTTCAAACGCGGCCGGCCACGCACCGATCTGCGTCCAGTGCTCGACGCGATCTTCTATGTGGTCAAAGGCGGCATCTCTTGGCGGTATCTGCCCGCTGGCTTTCCGCCCTGGCAGACCGTCTATGGCCTCTTCCGCCGCTGGAAACTGAATCACTTTTGGGATGCCCTCAACGACGCCCTGCGGATTTTGGTCCGTAAAGACCAAGGCCGACGATCCCAACCCACCGCCGCCGTGTTGGATAGCCAAAGCGTCAAATCCGCCGGGCATGGTGGCCCGGTCGGCTATGATGCCGGCAAACGCATCAAAGGTCGCAAGCGTCATCTGTTGGTGGACACGCTGGGCTTGTTGCTCGGCGTGGTGATTACCCCAGCCGACACCACCGAACGCGACGGTGGCAAGGCCGTCTTGGGCCGGGTGTTGGTTTGGCTGGCCTCGCTGCGTCTCTTGTGGGTGGACGGCGGTTACGCCGGAGAGACCTTCGCCAAGTGGGTTAAAGCCTTGCGCGCCAAACTGGACGTCGAAGTCGTCAAACGCTCCGACGATGTGCGGGGCTTTAAAGTGCTGCCTCATCGTTGGGTGGTCGAACGTACCTTCGGTTGGTTGATGTATCAGCGCCGCTTGGTGCGCGACTACGAACGTACAATTTCCAGCGCCGAAGCCTGGGTTTATATCGCGATGATCAGAATTCAACTCCGCCGTCTGGCCTGATTTCTTATCCATGCCGATTTTTAAAACAGACTCTTAGAGTTTGTTTTAGTGCGCCGTGGAAAGGTGCACTAACAGCCTGTTGAAATACTCATTTTCCACAACATTTTGCGGCGAAAACCCCAATGATTTCGCAGGTCAATTTTTCAAAAGACGTTTATTTCAACAGGCTGCTAAAACAGACTCTGAGCGCCATCTCAACTTCTCGCCCAAATCCTTCTTTATGCGATATGACCAATC
>CAZHIM010000036.1:0-47224 GCA_964532525.1 uncultured Bifidobacteriaceae bacterium | reverse complement strand
TTTCTACCACCCCGGCCCCCGGCCCGGGTAACAAAACTTTTGGCTCAATTCGCTGGAAATGGCGGGGCGCCGTTTTGTTTTGCCAAGGGGCCGGGGAAATCGGATTTTAGAACGGCCCGTCGCTAAGCCGGAACCAAGCAGTTGAACGAAGAATTAACCACAGATGAACACAGATGGACACAGATTCGGAAAGACTTCCGGACCCGGAAAACCTGGCCTGCCAATTTGTGACCGACGTCAACCAGTTAAAACCACCCTTTCTCCCGTCTTCATTTGTGTCTATCTGTGTTCATCTGTGGTTGAACTGAATCGTTCCGGTGGAAGCGGCGGCAGCGCCGGTTGATTGTGCAAAACCTCGTCGGAGATTTCCTGCAATTTCTGCGGCACGAACGCGGACAGTCCGAGAACACGGCCAAGACTTACGCCGCGTTGCTCGGCGGGTTCGTGACTTGGGCGGAGGGGCAGGGGCTGACAGACTGGAAAGCGGTGGAGCTGAAACATCTGATGGCGTTTTTGCAGCATGAGCGCACGCGGCCGCCGGCGGACGAGCCAAAGGAGACGACGAAGCGGTTGAGCAGCGAGAGCGTGTATCTGGAGATCGCGGCGCTGCGGGCGTTTTACAAATTTGCCGAGAACGAGAAAATCCTGCCTCTGAATATGGCGGAGAACCTTTCGCTGCCGCGCCGGTGGAAGCGGCTGCCGAAGGCGCTGTCCGACGAGGAGATCAAGCAGTTGCTGGAGCCGGCGGGGCCGGCGGAGCCGGAGACGCCACAGGGCCTGTGCGATCAGGCGGTGCTGGAGCTGGCCTACGCGTCGGGACTGCGGCTGTCGGAATTGCGGAATCTGCGGCTGGAGCAATTGCATTTGGAGGCGGGGTTCATCAACGTGATCGGCAAGGGCAACAAGGAGCGCGTGGTGCCGGTGGGACGGAAGGCGGTGGCGGCGTTGAATCGGTATCTCGAAACCGGGCGGCCGAAGCTGGTGACGGCGAAGTCGCCGGGGAACGTGTTTTTGACGAGGCGGGGCACGCCGTTTGCGGCGGTGACGCTGTGGCTGCACATCAAGCAGCGGGTGGCGCGGGCGGGAGTGGCGCGGAACATCACGCCGCACATGTTGCGGCACAGCTTTGCGACGCATCTGCTGGAGCACGGGGCGGATTTGCGGGTGATCCAAGAGATGTTGGGGCACGCGAACATCGGGACGACGGAGATCTACACCCACGTGGCCGGGAACCGGCTGCGGGACGTCCACCGGCGGTTTCATCCGCGGGCGGGGGCATCTTAACACTGTTCTTTTTCATGATACCCACCCTGAACGGGAAGATGGATGGACGGGCACCTCGCCCCGGCCCTCCCCCTGAACCTGGAAAACATTCAACCTTCGACAATCAACTTCCAACCCTGAACGAAGGCGGCAGCGCGAGCCCCTTCGATATTGGGCGTTGAATGTGAAATGTTGAATGTTTCTTTTGCGGTTCAGGGGTTCAATGCGCGAACGCTTTCGGGGAATTCTCCCCCCATCGGCTCCGCAGACTCCGCCGACGCGGAGAGGGGGAAACGTTCCCAGCGTCTCGACGAAGTCTGCCCCGTTTTTGTTGGCGGGATAAGAACAATGCCGAGGCGTGCCCTCCGCGGGCGTGAGCGGAGGAATTATGAAACCAACCGGTCGGCCGGCGCGTCCAAATCAGTTTACATTGTACATGCGGGATCGTTACATTTATTGAATAAATGTGAGGATTTTGAAATTGCCATTGGTTGGCGAGTCGGTTGAAATCTGTGAAACATGAACGCTTCCAACGAAAATAAGGGCTGCGAGGCCTGCAACTGCGACTATACGCTCGCCTTCCTGGTGCTGCGGGGCTGGCTGGCCTTGCGCGCCATCCTGACGGGCATTGAAAAATTCGGCGTGTACCAAACCATCCAAAAGCCGCTGATTGACCCGGTCACGGGCATGGAAGATCCGAGCGGGGCGATGATTGACGTGAAGATCAAGACGTACGCGCTGACGAATTACGCGGGCGTGCCGCCGGTGTTCAAGGACAAGTTCGCCCACGAGCCGCTGCTGCCGCATCCGGTGTTCACGGTGTTCGACCACCTGCTGGGCCCGGTGCTGATGGCGACGGGCATCATGCTGCTGCTGGGGCTGGGCACGCGGTTGTCGCTGTTCCTGCAGGGCCTGATCTACATCATGCTGACGGCGGGCTTCATTTTGATCCGGCAGGACGATGGCATCTCCTGGCTGGGCATCCACGTGGCGCTGGTGGCGATGGCGCTGATGCTGGCCAAGTACAACAAGTTTGCGCTTCTGAAAAAATGGTAAATCCCTCCTCTTCCGGCCGCGAGCTGACGCGGCGCGAGTTCATTGGCACCACGGCGGCGGCCGGCGCGGGTCTGGTGCTGGCATCCGGCGCGAAAGTTTTCGGCCAGACGAACGCCCCGGCTTCGGCCCCGGCCTCGGTCAACGGCAAGCTGAACGTGGCGCTGATCGGCTTTGGCGCGCAGGGCCGCGTGCTGCTGGAATCGCTGCTGAAGATCCAGACCATCCGGCTGGTGGCGATTTGCGACATCTGGGATTACGCGCGGACGTACGGGGAGCGTTACCTGAAGACGCTGGGGGTGAAGGTGAACGCCTACGAGAATTATGAGGACCTGCTGGCGCAGGAAAAGGATTTGCAGGCGGTGGTGGTGGCGGCGCCGGATTTCTGGCATGCGCCCATCACGAACACCTGCCTGAAGGCGGGGCTGCACGTGTATTGCGAGAAGATGATGAGCAATACGATTGACGGGGCGCGCTCGATGGTGGCGACCATGCGCCAGACGGGCAAGCTGTTGCAGATCGGCCACCAGCGCCGGAGCAATCCGCGGTATCTGTTCGCCCTGAACCGGCTGCTGCATGACGCGAAGCTGTGCGGGCGGCTGACGGCGGCGCAGGCGCAATGGAACCGGGCGGTGACGGACGATTTCGGCTGGCCGAAGCATTCGGACATGAAGCCGGCCCAACTGGCGAAATACGGATACCGCGACATGCACCAATTCCGCAACTGGCGCTGGTTCAAGGGACTCGGCGGCGGCCCGCTGTCCGACCTGGGGGCGCACCAGATAGACATCTTCACCTGGTGGTTTGGCTGCACGGCGAAATCGGTGATGGCCAGCGGTGGCGTGGATTACTACAAGAATCACGATTGGTACGACAACGCAATGGTGATTTACGAGTACCAGCTGCCCCTGGGGGTGGTGCGGGCATTTTACCAGGTGCAGACCACGACGAGCGCCGGCGGCGGGTATTTTGAATATTTCATGGGCGACGAAGCGGCGATCAAAATGTCGGAGAACCCGATTTTGTCGGCCATTTACCGCGAGGCGCGGGCGCCGTCGTGGGACGACCTGATCCAGAAAGGTTACCTCCGGGCCAAGGCGGCGCCAGCGGTGCCGGCGGACGCGGCCAAGGTGGACGTGCGGGAGACGGCGCAGTTGGCGGAGTTTGAGATTCCGGTGTCGTTCAACAAGCCGCCGCACATGCCGCACTTGGAGAACTTCTTCAATGCCATTTTGGGGAAGGCCAAGTTGAATTGCCCGGGTGACGAGGCGTTTACCAGCGAATACATCATCCACAAGGCGAACGAGGCGATTCCCGCGCAAAAAGTGCTGGCCATAACGGCGGAAGAGACCCAAGCTTGAGGTCATTGTTTGAACGAACCGAAAGCCCCAGAGTCATATTTTTACATGAATAGATTATTTGCCCCATTGATGATTGCCGCGCTGCTCGCGGCGGGCGCCGCTTTGGCCCAGGACAAGGTGCCGCTGAAGACCGATTTGCCCAAGCCGCAGTTTGTGGGCACGCCCGTGCCGATCAACGTGCCGAACCTGGAGCCGAAACTGGCGGGCAAGCGGCCGGACTTCCTGGTGCCGCTGGGCACGACCAACTTGGCCAAGGGAATGAAGGTGACGGCCAGCGACAGCGAACCGGTGGTGGGGACGCTGGACTTGGTGACCGATGGGGACAAGGAAGGCGACGAGGGATCCTGGGTGGAACTGGCGCCGGGCAAACAGTGGGTGCAAATTGACTTGGCGAAGCCGGCGGAGATCTACGCGGTGATTGTCTGGCATTACCATTCGCAGGAGCGGGTTTATCGCGACGTGGTGGTGCAGGTATCGGACGATCCGACCTTTGCCAAGGACGTGACGACGATTTATGACAATTCATCGGCGGGCTCGGATCGGCCTTACATCGAGAGCTATCAAGGCAAGCTGATAGACGCCAAGGGCGTCAAAGGCCGCTATGTGCGGCTGTCCAGCAACGGCAACACCACCAACAAGATGAACCACTACATCGAGGTGGAAGTGTGGGGCAAACCCGCGGCCTGAGGCGGAACAATTTATTTAAACCACAGATGAACACAGATAAACCCAGATGAAAACGGGCTGGGCGGTGTCTGCTTGGAGCATGAGGACCACTCACCAATTGGTGCACCGCTCTGGCCCCACCAGTTCCAGTTTCGAATCTGTGTTCATCTGTGTTCATCTGTGGTTAATTCATTTTTCAACTGAATCGTTCCGGCTGAGTCGGGCCGGGCCGGGGGTCTGACCCACGCGATGAACAGCGCAGACCAAACCGGTGCTCGCGGGGTTTCATCGCCAATCCGCTGGGCGATTTTCATCCTTCTCTCCTTGCTCGCCCTGGCGGTGCGCCTGCCGCAACTGGGCTCCCGGCCGATGCACACGGATGAATCCGTGAACGCGTATATCACCGGGGAACTGCTCGCGGGGGAAAGCTTCCATTACGATCCGCGGGACCGGCACGGCCCGGCCCTGTTTGCGGCGGCCGAGCCGCTGGCCAAATTGCTCGGCGCACGGCGGTTTGCCGACCTGACCGAGGCGCAACTGCGGCTGGGGCCGGTGCTGGTGGGGAGCGCCACGGTCTTGATGTTTGGCGCGGGCGTGGAGATGTTCGGCTTCGTTGCGTGCCTGGTGGCGGCCATCCTGTTCGCCTTCGCGCCGCTGCCGGTTTACTACAACCGCTATTTCATCCACGAAACCCTGTTTGTGGCGGCGACGTTTGGCCTGATCCTGACGGGCTGGCGGGCGTGGCAGAAAAACTCGGTTTGGGCGGCCGGGCTGGCGGGCGGCTGCGCGGCGCTGATGCTGGCGTGCAAGGAAACGGCGGTCATCCACCTGTTTGCGCTGGCGCTGGCGGCGGTCTGCGCCTGGTTTCTGGCGCCGCGCGAAAAAGCGCCCGCCCCGCGCGTGGTGGCGGTGGCCTTGGCGACGCTCCTGGTCGTCGCGGTGATGCTGTTCACCTGGTTTGGACAGAACCTGGGCGTGTTCGCCGACCTGCTGAACGCCGTGCCGCATTTCGTCGCCCGGGCCGGCGGCGAGGGGCATGCCAAGCCCTTCGGCTACTATTGGCATCTTTTGGACCCGACGCTGGTGTTGTTTCTGGTGGCGGTTGGCGGGGCGTATGCGGCGATTTGCGACGCGGTGAACGCCATTCGCAAACCGCAATTGTTGCTGGTGATTTACGGGATCCTCAGCCTCGTAACTTATTCCGCCATCCCGTACAAAACCCCGTGGCTGGCGCTGAACCTGTGGCTGCCGTTGGCGCTGGTGTGCGGCTTGGGCGTGGCCGCGTTTTGCGATCAGATCCACAACGTTTCCGGCCGCTGGCTCGTGGGCGTTGCGGGCGCGTTTTTGCTGGCGGTGCTGGCCGTGCAGACGAAGGTGCTGGCCTTTGACCGGCCGGCGGACGAAAAGAACCCGTACGCCTACGCGCACACCAGCGAAGATATTCTGGGGCTGCCGCCGCGGCTGGCCCAACTGGCGGCGGAAAATCACCTGGCGCAGCCGCGGATTGCCGTCGTGGCGGCGGATGCGTGGCCGTTGCCGTGGTATCTGCGGAAGTTTGCGAACGTGGGCTACTGGCAGGCCGGGCAGGAGGCCGGGCCGGCGGATTTTTGGATCACCACGGGCGACCTGCCGGATCCGTTGAAGGCGCGGCTGGCGGAATATCGGGGGGAATTTTTTGGCGTGCGGCCCGGCGTGCTGGCGACGCTGTGGATTCCGCCCGGCTTCAAAATCGCGCCATGAGCGAGATTCACGTTTTCAACCATCACGCCATGGCGACGCACTTTCAGGTGCGCATAGCGGACGAGGCCAAGGAGTATGCGGGGCAGACCGCGCAGGCGGCGTTTGCGCTGGTGGACGAGATCGAGTCGCGGCTGAGCCGGTTCCAGGCGAACAGCGACATTTCGCAGATTGCGCAGTTGGCGCCGGGCGAGACGGTGCGGGTGAGCGGGCCGGTTTTCGCCTGCCTGGAGCTGGCCAAAAAGATGGAACGGGCCACGCGCGGCGCGTTTTCCCTGACGGCGGCGGCGCGGCAATCGCAATCCGCGGCCCCCCAATGGACGCTGGAGAATTTCTCGGTGCGCTGCGAGAGCGGGCGGGTGGAATTGGATCCAGGCGCGATCGGGAAGGGTTTTGCGCTGGACCGCATGGCGGAGGTATTGCGCGAGTGGAGTTGTCCGGTGTTCTTGCTGGTGGCGGGCGGCAGCAGCATCCTGGCCGGCGACGCGCCGGGGCGTTTGCCCGGCTGGTCGTGCGGCCTGGGGGATGACAATGCGCAACGGCGCTATTGGCTGAGCAATGTTTCGCTGAGCGGCTCCGGGCTGGCGGTGAAGGGGGCGCACATCCTGGATCCCCGCACCGGCCAGGCCGCGCCGCGGCGGGAGCGCGCTTGGGCGCTGTGCGACACCGCGGCGGAATCGGACGCGTTGTCCACGGCGTGCATGGTGTTGCCCGAGGCGGAAATTAGGGAAATCCTGGCGGCGGAAAAATCGTGGCTGGTGTTCCTGGAAGAAAACGGCGACGCGCGGCCCCTGGGGAACCGCGCGTTGCCGCGAAAGGCGCCTTAAAGCGGGCGGGCGCTATTTTTGGGCGCCGTAGCCGCGGACGAAGCCGATGCATTGCGCCACTTCCGGCAGGCTGGTGGTCCAGTCGTATTCGTATTCGATGGACACGTTGCCGTTGAAATGCTGGCGCTTGAGTTCGTCCAGGATGGCCGGGATATCCGACACGCCGGTGCCGTAGGGCACATCATGCGCCTCGGGCGACTTCTCGTTGAGGTCCTTCAGGTGCGCGCTGATGATGCGGCCGTCCAAAATTTTCAGGCAGTCCACGGGGTTCAGGCCCGAGCGCACCCAGTGGCCGGTGTCCGCACAAGCGCCGATGCGCGCATCGCGGTCCTTGACGACGCTCAGGACGTAATGCGGATCCCACATGCGGTAGGACGGATCGTTCGGGCGCCGGGGATGATCGTGAAAGCCCACGTGGAGATCGTATTCCTTGACCAGCTTCTCAATGACGTCAATGGACTCGACGGACTCGGTGGTGATGCCATAGAGGCCCAGTTTTTTGGCGAAGGCGAAGATTATCCGGGCTTGGGCCTCGTTGTTGGGGATGCCCACCACGCCGTAATTGACGGCGCGGACGCCATCCTTTTTCAGGCGGGCCTGCACGGCGGCGATCATCTCGTCCGTGGCGTTGGGATCAAACTTCAGGTCCGGCTGGTCGGGGCTGAATTTCTGGCCGGCGTAGAATTCAATGATCTTGCCACCGGCGGCGGCGGTTTTGTCAATGGCTTCCATCACCGAGTAGTGATTGAAGGTCCAGGCCTGGCAACCGATGGCGAAGCCGCCGGTTTTGCAGTCATCCGGGATGGGGTCGGCCAACAGGGGCGCGGGCGAAAGCCAGCAGCCGCAGGCGGCCACGGCGAGATACAAGAGTGTTTTTTTCATGGGATTTGCTGTGCGGCTCCAGTGTGGCCGAACGGGGGGAATTGTAAACCCGGATGTTACCTTTTGGCGGGGGGCGGCGTCTGCATTCGCGGTGGATGACATCCCCGGCCGGAACCAGCGTGCCCCCGGGCGGGTGCTGCCGTTCCCGATAAACACGAGACAACAAACTGATTTTTGTTTTCGATATTGCGCCAAGCTTCTAACATTCCCGCCATGAAATCCAACCGCCCCTATGCGTCCGGCACTTTGAATCGCCGCCGTTTTTTGCAGACATCCGCGCTGGCCGCCGGCGCCGTGGTTTTTGGCGTGCCCTCCCTGCTGCGGGCGGCCAACTTGAACAGCAAGCTCAACATCGCGGCCATCGGGGTGATGGGCAAGGGGCAGAGCGACACCGACCACTGCAACAGCGAAAACATCGTGGCGTTGTGCGACGTGGATGCCGGGCGCTGCGGGCCGCAGCGGAGCAAATATCCGGACGCGAAATTCTACCAGGACTACCGCAAGCTGTTTGATGAAATGGCGGGAAGCATTGACGCCGTGACGGTGTCCACGCCCGACCACATGCACGGGCTGATCGCGGCGCGGGCGATGAAGGAGGGCAAACATGTTTATTGCCAGAAGCCGCTGGTGCAGACGATTTACGAGGCGCGCTACCTGCGCGACCTGGCGAAGACCTCGGGCTTGGTGACGCAGATGGGCAACCAGGGCAGTTCGGCGGACGGTTTGCGCCGGGCGGTGGAATGCATCCAGGCGGGCATCATCGGCCAGGTGCGCGAGGTGCACATTTGGACCAACCGGCCGGTGTGGCCGCAGGGGTTGGACCGGCCCGCCGGGGCGGATGCGGTGCCGTCCGGGCTGGATTGGGATTTGTGGATTGGGGCGGCGCCGCTGCGGCCGTTCAAGGACGGGGTTTATCAACCGTTCGTCTGGCGGGGCTGGCTGGACTTTGGCACGGGTGCGCTCGGCGACATGGCGTGCCACACGGTCAACATGCCGTTCCGCGCGTTGCAGTTGGGCTACCCGACGGAAATCGAGGCGACCGCGCTGGGCGGGATGAACCAGGAGACCTATCCGGTGGGCTCGAAGATCGTCTTCAAATTCCCGGCGGCGGGGCATCACCTATTCGGCCACCGGCAGGTCGAGCTGACGTGGTATGACGGCGGCCGGCCGGATCCCACGGCGCCGCACGGGCACGATTTCAGCAACAAGCCGCCGCGGGAGCTGCTGACGGACATCGAGGATTTGCTGGGCGAGGTGCCCAACAGCGCCTGCCTGCTGATCGGCGACAAGGGCAAGATCTTTTCACCGGACGACTACGGCGAGGATTTCTTCGTGAAAGGCAAGGACGACAAAAAATTCGTCCACTACAAGAAATCGCCGGCGGTGGAGAGCATTCCGCAGACGATTCCGCGCAACGAATTCGGCGGGGGCAAGCACGGGGACAGCGACCACAAGCAGCATTTGGAGTGGATCGCGGCGATCAAGGAAAACAATCCGCAGAAATGCTACTCGCGGTTTGAGATTGCGGCGCAACTGACGGAGATCATGCTGCTGGGCTGCGTGGCGCTGCGGGCGGGCAAGAAGATCGAGTGGGACGGCCCGAACATGGTGGCCAAGAACTGTCCGGAGGCCGCGCCGTTCATCAAGCGCGAGAACCGGCCGGGCTGGGTGCTGGCTTAGAGCATTTCATTTCCAATAGGTCCAGTCCAGATCGGGGAACAGGTTGTCGCGGGACTCGATTTCGGTGAGCCAGGGTTCGTTGACGCCGGTGGCGGTGAGCTGCTCGTGCAGGGCGATGAAGCGGAGCAGATGGTCTTTGATGCGGCGGCGGGCGTATTCGGGGCTGGTCTTGGCGCGCAGGATGAAGGGCCAGTCGCTGGCCTGGGCGAGCAGGAGTTCGCGGCCGGCCTGCTTGAGGGCGCGGGCGGCGAGGCCGTCCACGCTGGAACCATCCGGGCCGGAAAACTGGCGGGCCAGCTCGGTCATGCGCTCCTGGGCCACTTGGAGATGCGGATAAATCCACTCGTTGGATTCGTTGAGCCAGACGCGCCAATAACCCTCCTCCCCCCACGATGAGGCGCCGGGCGTGGCGATTTGGTTGGTGGGATGCAGGCGCAGGTAGCCGCCGGGCGTGATGAGGGAGAGGTTGCCCTGCTGTTCCTGGCAGAGTTTGCGCACCAGGAAATCAAGGAACTCGGGGCCCTCATACCACCAATGGCCGAACAATTCGGCGTCGTAGGGCGCCACGATGATGGGGGGGCGGTCGAGGATGCCTTCGAGTTTGCGGACCTGGCCGACGCGTTCGTCGAGGAAGTGGCGGGCATGTTCGCTGGCGGCGGCCAGGGCATGGTCGCGCTCGTAAATCCGTTTCTCGCCCGAGCCGGTGATGCGGTAATACTTGATGCCGGTGAAGCCGCGGTTGTCCGGCGAAGGCAGGTGCGGCTTGACGTAATCGAAGTCGAGATCGAAGCCGATGTCGCGGTAGAAATCACGGTAGCGGGGGTCGCCCGGGTAGCCTTCCTGCTTGCTCCAGACCTGGCGGGAGGAATCGAAATCGCGGCCGAAGGCGGCGACGCCGTTGGGGGCGTAGATGGGGGCAAAAGTGCTGTAGCGGGGGCGCGGGGTGGCGTGGAGGAGGCCGTGGGTGTCGAGGATGAACCAGCGGATGTTGGCTTCCTGCAAATAGTCTTCGACGCCGACCGCGTAGGCGCATTCCGGGAGCCAGATGCCGCAGGGGTCGCAGCCGAAACAGCTCCGGTAATGGTCGCGGGCGGTGAGGATCTGGGCGCGGATGGAGGGCGGATGGCTGTTGAGCAGTGGCAGCAGGCCGTGGGTGGCGGCGGTGGTGACAATTTCGAGCAGGCCGGCATCCTGAAACTGCTTGAAGGCGCGCACGAGGTCGCCGTCGTATTGGCGCCAGAGATCGCGGGCGAGGAAGAATTTGTTGTGGTACATCCACGCCAGGTCGCGGAAGGCGCGGTCCCAGTGGGTGCGATGGATTTCCTTTTCGGCGAGGTCCACGAGGCCGTCGAGGTGCCGCGCGTAACGCTGGCGCAGGAGCGGGTCGCGGAGCATGGCGCAGAGGGTGGGGGAGAGCGAGACGGTGAGGTGGGCGGGGAGGCCATCGCGCACCCAGCCGTTCAGGATCTGGAGGAGGGGCAGGTAGGTTTCGGTGATGCCTTCGAAGAGCCAGCTTTCCTCCAGGAATTTTTCATGCTCCGGATGCCGGACAAAGGGCAGGTGCGCGTGCAGGACGAGTGAGAGATAGCCGGGCATGTCGGGTTGGGCTGCTTATTGGTCCAAAATGTTTGAAATCCATTCCGCCAAGGCTCTGGCTTTGACCAAAATCCCAATACCGATGGCGGCGGGAATCAATCTTAGCAAGCACGGGAGGATTTGTACAGGCAGGGGTGGCTGGGAAAAGGCGCATTTGGCCCAATAAAGCCCCAATCCCAGAATCGTGGCGACCACGAACAGCCCGCCAACCAGCCACACCAGCAGCAACGCTCCGCGTTGGGAGGGATCCATGGAAAAGGTCAGAGGTGTTGTGGCAACGGGGGCTTGAGGGAGGGGTCTTGGGCGGAGGCGCCGACTTCGCCCAGGTATTCGGTGGAGCGGCTGAACTTCAACTCGGCCGCGCGCCCGTCGGTGCCGTCGGCGGAGACGGCCACGGCGGGGAGTTCGTATTTGCCGTCCGGCAGGGAGAAGCGGAAACTGAAAGTGCCGTCGGGGCGGAGTTTGATTTCGTGGCCGCCGAGGGTGACCTTGGCGTTGGGCTCGGTGGCGCCGTAAATGACGAGCTCGGCATTGACATTGAACCAGAAGCTTTTGGCCCGCTCGGGCTGTCCGCCGAAGGGGCTGCTGACGCTGGAGATGCCGGAGGGGGCGGGGCTGGGGCCGGGCGCGCCCAAGCCAAAGGGCGTGACGGGCGAGGAGACCTCCTGGGCGACGCGGCGGCGGATCAACTCGGTGATTTCGAGGGAGCCCATCCAGATGCGGCGCGTCTGGTCAATGTTGATGACGCGGGCGAGGGCGCGCTCCTGTTCGGGCGTCCAGACGCGGGCCTGGCCGGGCTGGCCGGAGGGCGAGGGAGCGACGGAGGAGAAACCGGAGGAGGAAAAACGGGGGAGCTCGGGGTGGCCATGCCGGCGCAATTCCTCGATGGCCACGGCCAGCGGCACGTTATCGCGGACGGCTTCCTCGATGATCTGCATCAATTTGGCGAAGGGAAATTCAAAGGGGATCGTGGCGAATTCGGCCTCACTTTCGGCGGAGGCGGCGTCGGGCGGGGTGAGGGTGCCGCTGGAAACGGCAACGCGGATCCACTTGCCGAGGGCGGAATAGTAACCGAGCTCGGCGGCGTAGGAATTGCCGGCGCGTTCCACATGGGCGAACCAGTGGCGGGACTCGGGATGGACGTGGATTTCGTAGGTGGGGTGGCCTTCAACTTTGCCGGCGTAGATGCGGAGGACCAGGTGTCCGTCGCTGGAAGCGGCGTTGAGTTCTTTTTGCTGTTCGGGCGTCAGGTCCCAGTTGGCATAGAGCCAGTGGGGATCGCGAGCGGTGAGAAAAAGTTTTTTGGTGCCGTAGCTTTCGGGCAGTTCGCCCCCGGAGAAACTTTGGGCGGGCGGCGTGGCGCCCAGGGAGTATTTTTCGCCGGGGCCGCTGACCGGCGAGGCGGAAGGGGCATCGCCTTCGAGGAGGATGGGGGGGACTTCGACCTTCTTTTTGCGGGTATAAGTGCGGCGAACGAGTGTGGCGGCGTCCACTTCCAC
The DNA here is from genome assembly GCA_964532525.1 of uncultured Bifidobacteriaceae bacterium. Taxonomy (GTDB): domain Bacteria; phylum Verrucomicrobiota; class Verrucomicrobiia; order Limisphaerales; family UBA11358; genus UBA11358. Next base: position 34,660 of record CAZHIM010000036.1, on the reverse strand, counting down.
TTTTTCCACCTTGGGATACTTGGGCGGTTCCACGCCATTTTTGGGGCGAACGGGGGTGACGGGTTCAGGCTGGGGGGCGGCGGGTTCGGTGGGAGCGGGGGCCGGGGTGGGGGAGGATTTGGACTTGAGCATCTTCTTTACGGATTCGATGGCGACATCAAGGAGCGGTTTGCGGGAAGGACGGGGGGATCTGGGTTTGGGGGACTCTGACGGGGCGGACGGGACGGCTGGTTCAGTGGCTCGACCCGTGCGGGGCCGCCCGGATTTGCCAGCAGATTCAGCATTTTCGTGTGCGGACGCTGGATTTTTCTTCATAGCAGCAGTTCCTTGTTTGGCGAGTACAGTGCCGACGCCCATGTTACGCTGGCACCGCGCGGGAAGCAACTGGGTTTGCGCAAATTTATTTGGCTGCGATTCACACTTGCCCCGATCCATGGGCCAATGTTAAATTGAAACGAGGTTCCGCCTATAATCATGAACGCCGCCAAGAGCGCAAACCCCGGTCAAGCCACAATCTTCGTGGTGGACGACGAACCGATGCTGCTGGAATTGGCCGAGGCCATACTCAAGCCCCTGGGCTATCATGTGCGCACGTTCCGCGATCCCGAACTGGCCCTGCGCGAATTTCCCGCCGCGCACCCGGAGGTGGTCATCACGGATTATGCCATGGGGCGCATGAGCGGCATGGACCTGATCCGTGAATGCCGCCGCCTCAACCCGCACCAGAAGATGATTCTCCTGAGCGGCACGGTGGATGAACACGTGTTTGCGGACGCCCCGGTAAAGCCCGACCAGTTTCTCACCAAACCGTACCAAATCCAGGAACTCGCCGAACGCGTCCGCTCGCTCATTGTCACTTGAGGGTCAGAGAGGCCGGCGAGGGCGCCGTCACTCTTTATTAGATACTCCTTATGAAGCTAAAGATTACATTGGGGATCCTGCTCGGGTTGGGGGTGCTGCTGGTGGCGGCCGTGGTGGTGATCGGCCTTCGCTTGGACACCCTGGTGAAGGCCGGCTTGGAAACGGTGGCGCCCAAAGTGACGCAGACCACGCTGACGGTGGACGCGGTGCATATCTCCCTGCTGGGGGGATCGGCGAGCGTCAAAGGGCTGGTGTTGGGCAATCCGGAGGGTTACCAGGCGCCGCAATCCATCAGCATCAGCAATGCGGCCGTGAGCCTGGTTTCCAAGTCGGTGCTGTCGCAAAAGATCGTGATTCGTTCCATTGAATTGCAGGCGCCGGAGATCACCTTTGAAGGCAATCCATTCGGGGCGAATAATCTCACGAAGATCATGGCCAACGTGAATGCGATGACCGGTCCGGCCAACCAGGCGGGGGCCAAGGCTCCGGCGTCCGGCGGGAAGCCCGCGCGGAGATTTGAAGTGGATGAACTGGCCATCATCGGCGCGCAGGTGCATGCGAGCCTGCCGGGCCTGGACCATGCCATCACGCTGCCGATCGCGGACATTCATCTGACCGACCTGGGCCAAGGCACCAACGGGATCACGGCGGCGGACCTGACGCAGCAGGTGTTGGCGCAAATCACGACGGGCACGATCAAGACGCTGGCCAGCCACGCCAGCGACTTGGGCAAGGACGTGACCGGCGCCGCGAAGAATGCCGTCCAGGGAGTGTTGGGCAACTCCACCAACGGAGCGGGCGGCATCGAGGGGTTGAAGAAGGGTTTGGGCGGGCTGCTGGGAAAATAAACCGGGCGTTCCGACTTTTTGCCGCAGCGGGGACGATTTTTATTGCCAGCGCGGCGGTTTGCTTTTAGTGTCGGTACAAAATCTTAACCCGAGAAAAAACTATGTATTTCGGTGTTGATTACTACCCGGAACAATGGGTGTTTCCTTATGGCGGTTCCGCCGAAAATCCTGAAGCACAATGGGTTCAAGATGCGCAGCTCATGCGCGCCGCCGGGATCAACGTCGTTCGCATCGGGGAATTTTGCTGGGGCCTCTGCGAGAAGGAGGATGGCAAATTCGGTTTCGACTGGCTCAAGCGCGTGATGGACATCATGGGGGAGCATGGAATCCAGGTGGTGCTCTGTACGCCCACGGCGGCGCCGCCCATCTGGCTGACGCGCGAACATCCGGAGATTCTGCCGGTGAACGAGCACGGACTCACCAAACACGAGGGCACCCGCCGCGCCGTCTGTCTCAACAGTGACACTTTCTGGACCTACTCCAAACGCATCGTCGAAAATCTCGCCAATGCCCTCGGATCCCATCCGCAGTTGATTGCCTGGCAGATCGACAACAGTCTCGGGGGAAATTCCACGGAAGCCTCCTTCAACGAAGACACGCGGCGCGACTGGCATCTCTGGCTGGAGGCGAAATACGAGACGGTGGAGCGGCTCAACGAGCAGCTCGGGTTGCGCTACTGGGGACAGGTGGTTTCGGCCTGGAACCAGGTGCCGATGCCCATGACGGCCCCGGCCGTGCACAATCCGGCGCTGGTGCTGGACTGGAACCGTTTTTGCAGCGACACGATTGTGCAGTTTGTGGGGATGCAAGCCGAGATCCTCCACCGGATCACGCCGGAGCGCCCGATCACCACCAATCTGCGCGCCCTCCGGAACCGCTTTGACCATTTTGACCTGGCGGACGTGCTGGATTTTGTTTCCGTCGAAAGCACGGCCGTGTTCAACGGCAAGCCGGCGGAGATCGCGTGCGAGATTGACATGCTGCGGTCGCTCAAGAAGTCCGGCATCAAGACGCCGGATGGGGACGTGGGTTTCTGGGTGATGGAGCAGCGGGCCGGGAACGTGAACTGGCAGGACGTGAATTCGCTGGTGCGTCCGGGCGTCCTGCGGATGTTCACGTACCAACTGATCTCGCGCGGGGCGACGGCGGTGCTGTTTTCCCGCTGGCGGCAGCCGCGGTTTGGTCCGGAGAAATTTCAGGGCGCCATTCTGCCGCATAATTTCGAGGGCAGCCGGCGGGTGTTCAACGAGGTTTCGCAAATCGGGGAAGAACTGAAAATCCTGGCGCCCGCGCTGAAGGGCACGCAGGTGGCGGCCGAGGCCTGCATCATCTACACGCACGACAACGACTGGATGTTGCAGCAGCCCAATCCGCCGAACAAATATTTCAACCTGCGCGAACACATCCAGCTCATCTATAACGCGCTGCACGACCGCAACGTGCTGGTGGACTTCGCCCGGCCCAACGAAGACCTGGCGAAATACAAGATCGTCTTTGTGCCCTCGCTGCATCTCTGTTCGGCCGGCGACGCGGACCGCCTGAAGCTCTACGTGCAGAACGGCGGCACCCTGGTGGGCACGTTCAACACCGGCCTTTTGGATGAGCACGGGATCGTGCCCGATTCCGGCCTGCCCCACAACCTCACGGACCTGTTTGGGCTGGAGGTGCAGGAGTTCGACATGCTGCCGCCCGGCGAAGAGAATCATCTGACGTTCAAGGGCATTTTCCCCACGAGCCATCTGCACCCGGCCAGATTGTGGTGCGACTTCATCGAGCCAAAGGACTGCCAGGTGGTGGCGACGTATGCCAAGGATTTCTACGCGGGCAAACCCGCCATCACCATGAACACGTTTGGGCTGGGCAAGGCGATTTACATCGGCACCCTGAGCCACCAGCATTTTTATCACGACCTGATCGCGTGGTTGCGGAACATGGGCGGGCTGCATCCCCTTTTGAAAGTGCCGGAGAACATCGAGGTTTCGATGCGGGAGCGGGGAAATTCGCGCATCTATTTTCTGCTCAACCACCAGAGCTCGGCCATCCGCATCCAGTTCTACAAGCCCATGCACGATTTTCTGACGGGCGCCAACATCGTGGGCAACTACGACCTGCAGCCGCACGGCGTGCTGGTGATAGACGAGTATTCGGAGGCGAAGGCGTCGGCGGTGGCTTGAGGGCCGGGGCGCTCTACCAGTCCGTCGGCTTGTAGTCCTTCAGGAACTTTCCCCAAATGTGCTCGCCGGTGTTAAACCCGGAGATGATGGGGTCCACGATCCGCGCCGCGCCGTCCACGATATCGAGCGGCGGGTGGAACCGGTGCTCGGCCTGTTTGCGCGCGGCGATCTGCACGGGGTCCTCGTCGGTCACCCAGCCGGTGTCCACGGCGTTCATGTGGATGCCGTCGGCGTGGTAATCGGCCGCGGCGGTGCGCGTCATCATGTTGAGGGCGGCCTTGGCCATGTTGGTGTGCGGGTGCCGGGTGGTTTTAAACTTGCGATAGAATTGTCCCTCGACGGCGGAGACGTTCACGATGTGCTTGTCGCGCCCGGGCACGCGGAGCATGAGGGGCTTGAGGCGGGCGTTCAGGATGAAGGGGGCGATGGCGTTGACCAGTTGGACTTCGAGCAACTCCACGGTGGGCACCTCGGCCATGAGCAGGCGCCAGGAGTTGCGGTCGCGCAGGTCCACCTGTTGCAAATCCTGGTCCAACTGGCCTTGTGGGAACAGGGCCTGCTGCGCCGCCAGTTCCTCGGGCAGCAGGGGAAGCTGTGAAAGGTCGGCGGCCTGTGTGAGCCCGGCGACGGGGGACAGACCGTGGCCGGCCCGCGCGGCCTGGCCTTCCGGCAACAGGTGATAGCCGCGCAAACCCTCGTACGCGCCCAGCAACGGCTTGACCTCGGGCGGCAGGTCGTGCAACGCGCCGTGCTCGCGCTCCAGCATGTGGGCGTAGAAATCCGGCGGCCGGCGGACGGTCTGGCAGGCGTTGTTGATGATGAAATCCAGGCGCGGGTATTTGGCGAGCAGGTGCCGGCAAAAGGCCTCGACGCTGGGGGTGTGGCGGAGGTCCAGGCCAAAAATCTCCAAGCGCTGGCCCCACTCCTTGAAATCAGGCTCGGCGGCGTAGCGCATGGCCGAATCGTGCGGGAAACGGGTGGTGACGATCAGTTGGGCGCCGCAGCGCAGGAGCTTGATGCCGGCCTGGTAGCCGATCTTCACGCGCCCGCCGGTCAGGAGCGCCACGCGTCCGCGGAGGTCGGCCAGTTCGCTGCGCTTGCGCCAGTTCAATTCGGCGCAGGCCGGGCAAAGCTGGTCATAGAAATGGTGGATTTGCGTGTAATCCTGTTTGCAGACGTAACAATTCTGGGGTTCGATGGCCTCGTGGAAATCCGGATTGTCCGCGACCTCCTGCTGCTGAAAGTTGAGCGGGGGATAGACGTTGGGCGTGGTGAAGACTTTTTCGCGGCGCAATTTGCGGATGCCGGTGCCGTTGAGTTTGGAATCGTCCCGCTGCTGGCGGGCGGTTTTGCGCTGTTTCACCTTGGCCTTGACCAGGCGGCGGCGCTGGTCCACGTCCGGGCAATAGAGGTCGCCGGCGGCGTTCATCAGGCGGGTGTGTTCGGCATCGGTCAAGCCGGCCAGGAGGGCGCGATCCTTGACGGCCCGTTCCAGCAACTCAAGGGCGGCCCGCACCTCAGGGGAGGCGGGCGGATGATTGTTCGGCGGCGCAGACATTCTTCAGCCAGCCAGAGTAGCAGCCGGCTGCGGCGCGGGCGAATGAAAACGAGGCTTCACGACCGGACCTGGCCGGTGCCGATGCCGAGCCATTTGTAGCTGGTCAGCTCGTCCAAGCCCATGGGCCCGCGGGCGCCGATCTTATCCGTGCTGATGCCGATTTCGGCGCCCATGCCGAATTCGCCGCCATCGGTGAAGCGGGTGCTGGCGTTCCAGTACACGGCCGCGGAATCCACCTGGGCGAGGAATTGCCGGGCGTGCGCTTCGTTGGCGGTGACGATGCTGTCCGAGTGCGCGGAGCCGTAATAATTGATGTGGTCCACGGCGGCCTGCACGCCGTCCACCACGCGGACATTCAGGATGTAGTCGTTGTACTCGGTGAAATAGTCCTGCTCGCTGATGGAGCGAAGCCGGGCGGCGGGATGCGCGGCGCGGGAGGCCTCCAGCAGCTTGAGGGTCGTCTCGTCGCCGCGGATTTCCACATGTTTATCGAACAGGCGGGCGGCGATGGCGGGGAGGAACTGGCCGGCGACCGGCTTGTCCACCAGCAGGGTTTCCATGGCATTGCAGACGGCGGGGCGCTGAACCTTGGCGTTCATGGCGATTTCACCGGCCATGTGGAGATCGGCTTCGGCGTCCACGAAGACGTGGCAGACGCCCTTGTAATGTTTGATGACGGGAACCTTGCTGCACGCGGTGACGGCGCGGATGAGGCCTTCGCCGCCGCGGGGCATGCAGAGGTCAACGTACTGCGTGAGGGAAAGCAGGATGGGGATGGCCTCGCGATCCGGGGTGGGGACGACCTGGATGGCGTGCTCGGGGAAGGCTGCGTGGGCGATCTTGCCGGCTGCGATCATGATTTTGGCAATGAGCTGGTTGGAGTTCAGGGCCTCCCGGCCGCCGCGGAGGATGGTGGCGTTGCCGGACTTGAAGCACAGGCTGGCGGCGTCGGCGGTGACGTTGGGCCGGGACTCGTAAATGATGACGATGACGCCGATGGGGGTGGAAATTTTCTGGAGCTTGAGGCCGTTGGGGCGGATGCGCTCGTCGAGGATCCGGCCGACGGGATCGGGCAGGACAGCGACTTCGCGCAAACCGCGGGCCATGCCGGCGATGCGTTTGTCGTCGAGCTTGAGGCGGTCGAGCATGGCGGAGGAGAGGCCCTGCTGGGCGCCGAAATCGAGATCGAGGGCGTTGGCCTTCTTGATGGCGGCGGCGTTTTGCTCCAGGGCGGTGGCCATGGCGAGCAAACAGGCGTTTTTCTCGCCGGTGGTGAGCCGGGCGAGTTCTCGCGAGGCGGCTTTGGCCTGCCGGGCCAATTGCGTCATCTGTTCGGTGAGGTTCATGCGTTGAAAGCCAGACCCCAAGCTAAACGAATTGGGCGGATTCGTCAAAAGCTGGAATGGACGGGGCGGGCTGGCTGGAGTCTGGATTTCCACGGTGTCGAGTTGTACGAACGCGTCGCGGAGCCAGAACTTGACGCGCTGGCGCTCCAGGAGGCCGAGGCCGCCGGGGTTGTTGGCGGCGCGGTTCTTGGCGGCCCAGAAACTGGAGCTGGCGGCGTCAATCTTGCTCATGACCGGCTTGTGCAGGCGTTTGAGCGTGATGATGCGGGCGTTGAGGGCCAGGGCGCGCTTGCGCTCGCCGGACTGGTTGAAGATTTCAAAGCGATGGAGGAGGCATAGTCGGAGTAAAAGCGCAGGAGGGAACCGTGGGAGCGGTCGGTGTCGAAGCCAAGGAAGGGCAGGTCTTTGGGGTTGACCAAGGTTGACCAGGGTTGACCGGCGGAACGCGGAACCCTTTTTGCGCAGCGGCGAACTGGTGTTCGCCGCCATCTGAAAAAAGAGCCAGCCGCCGTGATTGGTTTCGGCGCAGGCATGGCTCAAGGCGGGGTGGAACTCCGTTTCAAAACGGTTCCGCAGCTTCCCGTTGGGATCGCCTCCACTGTTGCGCGCGGCCTTGGCAAGGCTGAAATTCTTGGTGGATAGCGGATGGCTTTTTATCAGCCGCATCCCGAATTATGGATGCCGTGATGTTGCCGGAGCCTCACGGGCGGAAGCGGCGGCCCCGCCGCGGTTACTTCTTGCAATAATAGTAAAGGTCGGCGGTGCCGGTGCCTTCCAGATAGGATTTCTGCTCGCCCTGCTTGCGGTATTCGCTGCCATCGCTCTTGCCGGAATAGGAGCCGTTGTCATAGCTGAAATGCGCGGCGGTGCCCCAAGAAAGCGTGTTAACAGTGCCTTTGTAACCCTTGCTGCCGGCCTCAATTTCAATCCCCGTCACCATTTCCATGTGGCTTTTCCCACCTTTTGAATAACAGACCAGGACGTCACATCCGCGATCCAAGGCCGCTTTGGCTTCTTCCAAAGCTGACTCTTTTGAAAGGCCGAACAAACCGTTCCAAGCCCGCGTGGCACTGTATCCTTTGCTGTCATAATAAGACGCCACGCCAGAGATTTTCCCGCTGGCCTGCCCCGGCTTGGCCCCGACGTCTTTGGAAAGATCGTTCCAGATCTTCGGGCTGACGTTGTTGCCAAGGATGCCCAACTTGGCAGAACAGGGACCCACCGCCTGCGCCACGCATGACGCATTGTAGGTCGTTCCCGTGGGAGCCGTGGTAACCCGGTCCCAAGTGGTCAGCACATTCGTGTTGTTATTGTTGGGAGCGCTGCTCACCAGCATTTCGTCATGAGCGTCGGACCCGAAAATATCTATCAAGTCCGGCCCGTTCGTCGTTGGCGGGAATGGATACGTCTTTCCCGGCTCAGGGATCAGCGCCGAAAGGCCTGCCGGATTGAACGCGGTTTGGAATACCGCCGTGAGGGTCTGGTAAATAGGGCCGGTCGCCGCGGCATTGGTGCCGGATTGCTGGATGATCTCATCCAATTGCATGACGTTCGTGCGCAGGGAACTCACCAGCGCCTGCCAGGGCGTCATGCCCTCCGCCAATTGCATGGCAATCAAGTTCTCGAAGTCCGGCGGCAAAAGGCCCTGCATCAAGGCGTTGGTGAACAGGACCTCGGAATACGCTGGTTGCAATCCTTCAAACGCCGGCATGGGACTGTTGCCCAAATCTTGATTGATGTCCGCCAGGCGCGCCAAGGCGGGAATGCCGTTGGTCGCCCAATAGCCCACGGGGTCGTTCGTGTAAAACCCGGTCATATCCGGCCGGTCCGCACTGTAATCGGTCGTATCCTCGGGCACGTCGGCCAAGACGATCCGATAGAAGGCATTGGTTTCCAGCACCTGCACCAGCAGGTTCGTGTCCATGCTCGTCACCACCTCCTGCCAGTTGGGGTTCAACAGGTCGTCGGCCATCTGCACCGTGTAGGGCGGGCTGCCGCCGCCCCATTGCAAGACCAGGTTCCCGCCGGAAAGGGTCGGTTGGATGACCATCGGCGTCAAGGGCGTCACGGTGATGGAAAATGAGCAACTGTTGGAATTGCCGCTGGCATCGGTGGCCACGCAAACCGCTGTGTATTGGCCGACCGGCAGCAGCGATCCCGAGGGGATCGAACAAGTGAGCGCCGGAGCCGGATCGCAATCGTCAATGGCGCTCACACCGTAAAACACGTAACCGCCCGCCGGACCGTGCGCCGCCACCGTCATGTCGTCCGGGCAGTTGATCACGGGCGGCGTGGTATCCACGGTCCACGGCACCACCACGCTCGCCGAATTATTCGCGGGATTGGTATCGTCCGGGCTCGAGGTCACGATAGAGGCGGTATTCGTTTCCGTGCCGGCAGAGTTATTGACGACTGTCAGCGTGAGCGTGATGATGCCTCCCGCCGGCAAACTCGGGATGGACCACTGGAGATTGCCCGAATTCAAGAATGTGCCCGGCGGCACGCTCGCGCCCGCCAGGGCGGCGCCCGCGGGCAAAACTTCCTGGACCACGATGTTGCTCGCCGCCACCCAGCCCAGGTGCGACACCGTGAGGAAAAGATTCACCGGCGAGCCCACCGGCGCGCAGTCTGCGCTGGCACTGACGCTCATGGCCAGGTCGGCCGGCCCCGGCGATACCGCCGTGACCACCGCACTGGCGGATCCGCCGCCGGTGATGAGGGTGGCGGTGTTGGTCAATGGCCCGCCGCCGCTTACCTGGGCGGTGATGCTTAATTGCGCCGCCGATCCGGCCGCCAAATTGGTCACAGACCAGAAGCCGCTGATCGCGTCGTAATAGCTGCCGGGGTCAAAATTGCCCACGCCCACCTCGGTCAGGCCCGGCGGCAGCGCTTCCTGCAACAGGACGTTGGTGACGTCAGCGCTGCCAAAATTGGTCACGGTAATGTCAAATTGCACGAATTGCCCCACGTCCGCCGCCGGCGGGCTGACGGTTTTGCTCACCGCCAACGTGGTTGTGGAGGAGGATGCCACATCCACGAACACGCTGGCCGAATTATTGTTGGTATTCGGGTCTGCCACGGTGGCGCCGGTGATCGCCGCCGTGTTGGTAAACGAGCCACCGCCGCTGGCCGTGGCGTAGATGGCCAGGGTCGCGATGCCGTTGGGGTACAGATAACCGAGCGTCCAAATTCCCGAGTAGGGATCGTAGAAGGGCGCCACCCCCGGAGCCGAACTCGACCACGCGTAAACGGTGAATCCCGGCGGCACCAAATCCGTGCCGGTAATGTTGAAGGGGATGCCCGGCCCCAGGTTCTCGATCGTGATGCTAAACACCGCGGCGTCGCCCACGTTGAAGTCGCTCGTCATGGTTCCATTCGTGAGTCCCACCGTCTGGCTGACCATCAAATCGGCCGGTTGCGTGGCCAGAGTGACCACCACGCTGGACACGTTGTTGAGGGGATTTGGATCCGGAATGCTCGCCCCGGTGATAAGGGTGGTATTCGTATAGGTGCCGGCATTGGTGGCCAGCGTGGTAATGGTCAGCGACGCGGTGCTGCCCGGCGCGATGGAAGCCAGCGTCCAGGTTCCATTGGTCGGATCGTAGATTGGGGCGGTTGGCGCCCCGGCGCTGTTCCAGCCGGTGAGCACAAACCCGCTGGGCACAACCTCGGTGCCGGTGATGTTATTGGCGGTAAAGAATCCCAAATTGGTCAGCCCGATGTTGAACTGGACGACGTCGCCGACGAAGGAACTCGTCGCGCTGGCGTTCACGCCAATGGCCAAATCCGTATTGGTGCCGGTGGACGCTTGCGCCGCTTTCCCGGCCAGCAGGCAGAGAATTACGGCCCAGCGTGCCGCCACGAACCTCGCCATCAATGGGCCACCGAACCGGATGAGCACATGACTTTTAAAATCCGGGCACGACGATTCGCGATCGAACTTCATAGACATACCGCCTCCTCCGCTGGGCCGTCCGGTGAAAATCTTCTCCGCGTTCCCGCGCCACAAAGGCGGCCCACAACAATACAACCATGAAATCCTGCTCGATTCTGGCGTATTTATTTTTGGCTGCCGGAACGCATACGTGTACCATAGCTAATCCGATGTGTCAAGATATGTTATACACGTTTTGGGCGCCCCAGGCGTGGCTCAAAACGCGCACCGCAGGTCGCCAGATTCATGGCGTTGCGTTGCCACGCCCGCGGCCAAGGGTGATGACTGGCGCCGGCGCCAGCCATGACGGGGCGTTGCTCGCGGCTCGCCGACACCAAAATTCCTCGCCGCGAACGTGCTTGTATTTAAGAAGCAGGCCACTTAGAAACAATGCAGACATTTATGAACGTGAGCATGTGGATGACGCGGGACGTGCGGACGGTGGGGCCGGAGACGCCGGTGACCGAGGCGGCGCAGCTCATGGCGGCGGAACATATCCGGCGGTTGCCGGTGGTGGAGCACTGGCCGGACGGCGCGCGCGTGCTGGGGATCATCTCGGCCAGAGACGTGATCCATGCGTTTCCGCCGCACGTGAACCCGTTTGCCATCGAGGGGCCGGATGCGCGGCTGACGCCGACCAAGGTGGGCGAGATCATGACGGCGCCGCCGCTGACGGTGTCGCCGGACACGGCGATCGAGATCGCGGCCACGCTGCTGTGCGAGCACAAAATCGGCGCGCTGCCGGTGTTGCGCGAGAAGACGCTGGCGGGGATCATCACGGAATCGGACATTTTTCGCGCGTTTGTGAGCCTGTTTGGCTCGACCGAGGCGGGCGCGCGGATCACGTTTGATGCGACGCACGGCGAGGATGTTTTTGAGATCATGGGCGCACTGTCGCGCAAGCACCAGATGCGGGTGCTCAGCCTGATTTGGACGCGGCACGATCAACTGCCCGTGTGCCTGGTGCGGGTGGCGGGGGCGAACGTGGATAAGATGCTGGATGATCTTTGGAGCTCCGGCCACGCCGTGGTGAACGTGATCCGGTTTCCGGGGGGAAAGGGAGGGGCGGCTTAAGGGATCCTATTTTTTGGCGGCGGCGAGGATGGCGTCGGCCAGTTCTTGCGGAGTCCATTGGTTGCCGTCGAGCTGGCAGGCGATTTTGCCATCGGGAGCCAGGACGACGGTGCGCAGGTTGTGCGAGAGGGTGCCGCGTTCCCGCCAGACGTTGAGGTCCAGCTTGGGCGCGAGGCTGGCGAGGGTGTTGGAGGAGGCCACGGCAAAGAGCCAGCGGTTGGTGTCGTCGCCGCGATAGAACCGGGCGTAGCTGGATAACACTTGCGGGGTGTCGAGCGCGGAGTCGAAGGAGAGGGAGAGGAATTGCCAGTTGGCCGGGACGTTGGTGGCGGAGAGGAGGGCGCGGGTCTCGGAGAAATTGCGGTTCATGCGCGGGCAATAGTCCGGCAGGGGGCAGGAGGTGAAGAAGAAGGTGAAGGCCAAGACGCGTCCGCGAAAGTCCGAGAAGCGCACGGGCCGGTCGTTTTCGTCGGTGAATCCGTAGTCCGGGAGAGGGTCGCCGACTTCGAGCGGCGGCTCGGCGATGTGCCAGCCGGGCGGGCCGGAGAGGCCGAAGGCATTGGTGTGGCCGAGCGGCTGGACGTTTTCAATCCAGGAATTCGTGTCGGTGACGGCGAGGGTGAACGCGATTTCATCGCCGGGGGCAATGCCGGCGAGGGTATTGGCATCGCGCGCGGAGAAATCCATGGTCATGGCCGGCATGAAGCCGGGGATGGCCTCATGTTTGATGACGGCGTCCCGGCGGTCGGGGGCGATGCTTTGGACAATGCCGCGGGCGGGATACGTTTTGGCGCCAGCAGCCGGCGCCGGCGCGAGGGAGGCGGCGGGTTTGCAGCCGGCGAGCGCGAGCAACAAAAACGACGCAAGGATGCCGGCGTTCATGCGGCGGACCGGGAAATGAGGGAGCGCGGATTTTGCGGCGGGTTCATCGGACAGTTTCAATCTTCCTTGCGCAGTTGCGCGATTTCGGCGGCGACGGCGGCGGGCGTTTCGACGCGCAAGCCGTCGAAGTAAAGGCGGACGCGGCCATGTTTGTCCACGACGGCGATGCGGTCGGTGCCGGCGAAGTTGCCGGGCATGGAATTAAAGGGATCGCCGGCGTCGGTGGCGAGGAAGCTGGTGCCGATGAGCTGATGGACCGCCGGTTGGGGGCCGGTGAGGAGGAGCCAGCGGTTGGTATCCGCGCCGAAACGCGCGCCCCATTGGGCGAGCACGGGCGGGGTGTCCGAGCGCGGGTCCACGGTGAGGGAAACGAGGCGGACGTCCGGTTGACCGGCGGTGAGCTGCTGGATTTGGGCCATGTGCCGGCTGACCTCGGGGCAGGTCAGGGCGCAGCCTGTGAAGAGGAAACTGACGACCAGGATCTTGCCATCCAGCTCGGCGCGGGTGACGGGGCGGCCGGTGCTGTCGGTGAGCGAAAAATCGGCGAGCCGGCGGGGTTGATCCGGGGCAATCCCCCGCACGCGATCGTGATGGGCGAGGGCGGCGGTGGCGAACCAGCAACCGAAGCCGGCGATGGCCGCGAGGAGCAGGACGATGAGCTGAAAGCGCCGTTCCTGGCGGCGCCGGGCCATTTTTTCAGAGGAAGGCGAATCCATGTTCAAAATGCATAGCGCGGGGAGTTTGAAGAATCAACTGGTCCCGGCGGCGCGGCGCGGCGGGGGTGTGGAGGAAGACAAGATGAAATCCCCCTGAACCCCAAGATGGATGGACGAACACCTCACCCCGGCCCTTTCCATGAACCCAGAAAACACTCAACATTCGACAATCAACTTCCAACCCTGAACGAAGGCGGCAGCGCGAGCCCCTTCGATATTGGGCGTTGAATGTGAAATGTTGAATGTTTCTTTTGCGGTTCAGGGGTTCAATGCGCGAACGCTTTCGGGAAATTCTCTCCCCATCGGCTCCGCAGACTCCGCCGACGCGGAGAGGGGAAAACGCTCCCAGCGTCTCGACAAGGCCCAACGTGGAATGGTTCAGGGATTCCATGCGGCGGTCATTTTTCGGCGATCCAGACGAGGGTGCCGCTGGCCAGCAGGTCGAAGAGCGGGACCAGGTCGTCATCGGTGAGATGGATGCAGCCGTGGGAGGCGGGTTTGCCGATGGTTTTCTGGTCGCCGGTGCCGTGGATGTAGATATAGCGGGCATGGGAATCCACGTTGCCGCCCTGGTTGAAGCCGAGTTCGAGGCCTTCGAGCCAGAGGATGCGGGTGGTGATTTTGGCGTGGGCGAATTCGGGCAGGGAGGTGTGGCCGACGGCCTGGCGGGATTTGAAAACGGTGCCCGGGGGTTCGCCGGCGCCAATTTTTTCGGCGATGCGGTGCAGGCCCAGGGGCGTGCAATTGGAGCCCTCGATCTGGCCGATGCCGAAGCGCGAGGTGGAAGCGGGCATTTTTCTGACGAACTTGCCGTCGGCGAACAGCGAGACGGATTGCGTGGCGACGTTGACCGCCAGGACGTGTTTGGTGGGGGCGATGCCGAGCCATTTGCACGTGCTGAGACAGGCTGCGGGCAAATTTTGCTTATCGTTCATGGGACCATCCTTCCGGCATGATTGGGTTGGCGGTTTTGGGGGCGTGTTTGCCACGATAGTGTCCTATTTAATTCGCACTTCTGCCGATTTCCCCCGTGCATCCAATCCCACGGTGTAACCCAGCGCCGCATCCACTGTTGGCATTTCCGGGAAATTGCCCAGCACGGAATCTATTTCAGAATCCGGCACCGTTGCCAAATTGTCCGTCATTATGACCGAGTCCAACCGCCGGCCGGCGGCTGCGCTTTCTGGCGTCCAGGAAAGTTACCAGCACCCGCGACTGACTCAGTTGCGCGGGTTTTTCCGGCAGTTCGATTTTGCCGTCTTTATATGTGCCTTCGATGGTCAACATGGCTGTCTCAATTCAGTGATTGCAATCTAGTTTCCCCGCCGGGCATTTGCAAGCACCCAACGATCTGACAATTCCCATCCAACATTTATTGTCGAATTTCGGCGGATTGGCCGTGGGCGGTGAGGCCTTCCATTTCGGCGAATGCCCGCACGCCTTTGAGCGCTTTTTTGAGAGCGGCGCGATTGTATTCGACGACACTGGTGCGGCGCTGGAATTGGTCCACGGTGAGGCCGGCGAAGGAGGCGCCGGCGCCGTCGGTGGGCAGGACGTGGCTGGGGCCGGCAATGTAATCGCCGAGGACGGTGGGCGACCAGTTGCCGAGGAAGAGGGCGCCGGCCGTGCGGATGCCGGCGCTGACCTTGCGCGCGTCGCGGGTGATGACCTCGCAGTGCTCGGGAGAAATGCGATTGGCCAGGGCGACGCCGTCGGCGACGGATTTGACCTGGATGAGCCAGACGTTGCGGTCCAGGACGCGGCTGATGAGGTCGCGGCGGGAGAGCTTGGGCAACTGGCGGGCGATTTCCTTTTGGACGGCGGTGAGGACCTTCGCGGAGGTAGTAACGAGCCAGACGCGTTCGTGACCGGAGCCGTGCTCCGCCTGGGCGAGCATGTCGGCGGCGGCGAAGCGGGGATTGGCGGTGTCGTCGGCGAGCACCAGGAGGTCGCTGGGGCCGGCGAGGAGGTCAATGGCGACATGGCCGACGAGGAGGCGCTTGGCCATGCTGACGTAGGCGTTGCCGGGGCCGAAGACTTTTTGGACCCGGCGAATGGTGGGGGTGCCGCAGGCCAGGGCGGCGATGGCCTGGGCTCCGCCGAGGCGGTAAATCTCGGTGGCGCCGGCGGTGCGGGCGGCGAACAGGATGGCGGGATTGACGGAGCCATCGCGGCCGCAGGGGGTGGTGACGACGATTTCTTCGCAACCGGCGACCCGGGCGAGGGTGATGGTCATGAGCGCGGTGGAAACCAGCGGGGCGGTGCCACCGGGGATGTAAATGCCGACGCGATGGAAGGGGTCGAACTTCTCGCCCACGGCGGCGCCGTGGGAATTTTTGGACTGCCAGCCGCGGCGCAGGGATTTTTTGGCGAAACCGGCGATGTTCTTCTCGGCCTCGGCGACGGCCGAGCGGAGGGATTCCGGGGCGGTGAGGGAGGCGTTGAAGAATTCGGCCTGGGTGACGGCGAGTTGTTCGGCCGTGAGCTTGGCGCCGTCGAATTTCTCCGTCAGTTCCAGGAGCGCGGCGTCGCCGCGGGTGGCGACCGCGTGGAGGATGGCCTTGGTGCGCTGCTCGATTTCGGCGTCAAAGAGGCTGGCGTTGGCGGCGAGGCTGCTGAGCTTGGCGGAGAAATCTTTGTCGGTATGCCGGGCAATTTTCATGGTGAGAGGTTAGGAGAAAAACGGGGGCAAGTCAAAACAGTGGCAATGCTAAAGGCTAAAAGCTAAAGGCTGAAGGCTGAAAAAGGAAATCGCGCGCGATGTTTTCATGATTTTTTTAGCCTTTAGCGTTTAGCATTTAGCCTTATAGAATGGCCGTTGCAATGCAGGCATAAGAAACAATGGGAGCAATACAAACAATGCGAGCCAATTGCAACAATGGGTGAATTGTGGTAGAGTCAGGGCATGGTGCAATCAACCATCACGGAAAAGTTTCAGACCACCATTCCGCTGAAGGTGCGTCTGGCCTTGAAACTCAAACCCCGGCAGCGGGTGTCCTATGAAGTCAAGCCGGATGGCACGGCCGTCCTGCGGCCGGAGCCGGGGCTGGAGGAACTTTTCGGCAGCCTGAAACTCAAGAAGCCGGTGGCCTCAATCCATGACGAAAAACGCGCTGCCCGCGAGGCCATGGCGCGTGAGGCTGCCAAAGAGGGCCGGTCGTGAGCACGCGGTACTTGGTGGACACCAATAGCCTGCTGCGTTTTCTTACCGGGGAACCCGTCAAGCAGGCCTTGGCGGTCAAAAAGCTTTTTGCCGCGGCGGCCGCCGGGGAAATCATCCTCGACGTGTCGCCGGTCATTGTTGCTGAAACCATCTACACGTTGCTGTCTTTTTATGAGTTGGAGCGCAAGGAGGCGGTGGAAAATCTCCGCACGCTGCTGCAACAGCGCGGGGTGAAGGTCCGGGATGGCGCCCAGGTTTTCTCAGCGTTGGAACGGCTGCGGGCCACGAATGTCGGGTTTGCGGATGCCTACCTTGCCGCCGGCGGTGCGGATGAAAATGTGCCGGTCGTCTCTTTTGATCGCGATTTCGACAAATTCAAAGATGTCAAACGCTTCGAGCCGGCGGCGTAGATGGTGATCTGTGTCGGCCTTTCAGGCCTGAGGATTTCATTGGTGAGGGCTTCCTGGGCCTTCAGCCCAGGCTGTAACATTGCGGGCTTTCAGCCCTGCAGGCGGCGATTTTATTTATTTCCGCGGGGTCGTTTGTTATCTTCCATCGCATGCAAAATCCGATTATTGCGGCGTTGGATGTGCCTTCCGCGGAACAGGCTTGGAAGCTGGCCGAACAGATTGCGCCCGCGGTGGGGGCGTTCAAGATTGGCAAGGAGCTGTTTGTGGCGGCGGGGCCGGACATTGTGAAGCGGGTCCGGGCGACGGGCGCGAGCGTGTTTTTGGACCTGAAATTTCACGACATCCCGAACACGGTCGCCAAGGCCGTGGCTTCGGCGGTGCGGCTGGATGTGCAGATGCTGACGGTGCACACGAGCGGCGGCGGGGAAATGATGCGGGCGGCGGAAAAATCCGCGCGCGATACGGCCCAGGCGCAGGGACGGCCGGCGCCGCTGGTGCTGGGGGTGACCGTGCTGACGAGCTTGACCAACGAAGCGCTCGCGGAAATCGGCTGCGAAGCCGACACGCAGAAGCAGGTGCTGCGGCTGGCGCGGCTGGCGGTGAAGTCCGGCTTGCGCGGGCTGGTGTGTTCACCGCTGGAGCTCACGGCGCTGCGGAAGGTTTTGCCCGCGGAAGTGCAGTTGGTGACGCCGGGCATCCGCACCGGCGCGGAGAAAGCGGACGACCAGAAGCGGACGCTGTCGCCGCGCGAGGCGATCCAGGCGGGGGCGAGCTGGCTGGTGATTGGCCGGCCGATTTACGCGGCGGAAAATCCGCGGGCGGCGGCGGAGAAGATTTTGGCGTCGCTCGGTTAGCCGGAACCAGACAGTGGAATGAAGAATCAACCACAGATGAACCCAGATGGACACAGATAAAGGAAAGAACACCTATGAAGACCGTAACTGTCGTTGCAACCATGAATGCGAAGCCGGGCAAGGAAGGGGAAATGAAGGAACTGCTGCGGGGCCTGCTGACGCCCACGCGCAAGGAGCGGGGCTGCATCAGTTATGACCTGCATGAGAATCCGGAGCAGCCGGGGAAATTCCTCTTTTACGAAAACTGGGAAAGCAAGGCGCTGCTGGACGCGCATTTGAAATCGAAGCACATGGCGGCGGCCTTCCCGCAGATAAAGAAGCTGTCGGCGACGGAGCCGGTAATCAGCCTTTGGGAAAAGCTCGTTTAGGAAATAATTTCCACGACAAGCGGGGCGGGCTGGACGCGTTTGGCGGAGAGGTGAAAAGCCGTTTGCAGACGCGCGGCGGCCGCGGCGGCCTGCGCCGGGTCGGCGGCATGGACGCGGCACAAGACGCCGCCCCGGGCCACACGCTCGCCGGGTTTGGCCAGTTGATCCACGCCGACGTCGTAATTCACGGACGCTTCCCGGGTGAGCCGGCCGCCGCCGAGGTCGCGGATGACTTCGCCGATGATCCGCGCGTTGCATTGGGAGACGAAGCCGGCCTTGGGGGCGGTCACAGGAGAGACGACTGGGGCGGTGGAATCGCGGCGCAGCTTTTCGTTGCAGGCCGGCAGATTGGCGCCCTGGGCGGCGAGCATTTCATCCCACTTGCGGCGCGGGGCGCCGGAGCGGAGGCACTCTTCCGCGGCTTTGCGGGCGGCGGCGAGCGACCGGGATTTTCGGGTCTGGACGAGCAACTGGGCGGCGGATTCGCGCACCAGCGTGCGCAGATCGGCGAGCCCCGATGCCTCCGGAGCCAGCGGGTCGAGGCAGGCCACACTTTCCCGGACTTCCAGCCAGTTGCCGGCGGCGCGGCCGAGGGGGGTGTCCATGTCCGTGAGCAGGGCGCGGGTGTGGGTGCCGCAGCGGTTGCCGAGGGCGACCATGGCGCGGGCCAGCCGGCGGGCGTCGGCGCGGGTTTGCATGAAGGCGGCGCAGCCGAACTTCACATCGAGGATGAGGGCGTCGAGGTTTTCGGCGAGCTTTTTGGACAGGATGGAGGCGGTGATGAGGGGGATGCTGGGCACGGTGCCGCTGGCGTCGCGCAGGGCGTAAATTTTTTTGTCGGCGGGAACCATCTTGTCGGTCTGGCCGCAGATGACGCAGCCCACGCGCTGGACTTGGGCGATGATTTTATCGGCGGGCAGGAGGGTTTGGAAACCGGGAATGGAATCGAGCTTGTCCAGGGTGCCGCCGGTGATGCCCAGGCCGCGGCCGGAAATCATGGGCACGCGGAAACCGAGACAGGCCAGGAGCGGGGCGAGCGGGAGGGAGACCTTGTCGCCGATGCCGCCGGTGGAATGTTTGTCCACGAGTGGGCGGCGGTCCTTGGGAAAGCGCAGCACGTCGCCGGAGTCGCGCATGGCGAGGGTGAGGGCGGTGGTTTCGGCGGTGTCCAGGCCGCGGAAAAAGATGGCCATGAGCATGGCGGCCATCTGGTAGTCGGGGATCTGGCCGGCGGTGAATTGGCGGATGAAGGCCCGGATTTGATCCGGTGCGAGGGATTGGCCCTCGCGCTTGGACTCAATAAGGGGGAGGAAGTTCATTGCAGATTCCACTTTGCTTCACGAGTGTAATAAATTCCCGGCACCCACTCAAAATTATACGGGTATTCCGTATTTTCGGAAATGAAAGGCATCATTTCATTGGTTGAGCCGATGTAAAACCCCCAATGAAAAAAACCACCGCCCCACATCAACGTTACGCCTGATCCTTCAACCTCGATATCCGGCGGTTTGGAATAGAGATTCCGAATATATCCGGGCATTGACTCGGGTGTTTGATTCCCGGAGGCCTTTTCTTGAGCCATTTTCAAGGCCCACGCCCTCAAATCTTCAGGATTAATCGTATTTGTTGCTTTTCTAAACCCGGAATCTGCCAAAACAATACTCTGCTTAACGCCCTTGTGGATTTGAAACAGAATCCACCCAAACGGAGAGAGACAAGTGAGAACCAACACAAAAACCACCAACACGATGACGAGAAGATGCTTCTTTGACTTCCCGTTTGTTGGTGGCGCCTGGCTCATGTTTCAAGCCTAGGTAAACCTTATCCGTTGAACTTCTTCGCGGCGATGGAGGCGTTGTGGCCGCCGAAGCCGAAGGAGTTGTTGATGATGGCGTTGACGGGCATTTCGCGCGCGGTGTTCGGCACGTAATCCAGGTCGCAGGCGGGGTCCGGGTTTTGGTAATTGATGGTGGGGGGGACCACGCTGTTTTTGATGGCCAGGGCGCAGACGGCCATTTCGACGGCGCCGGCGGCGCCCAGCATGTGGCCGGTGGCACCCTTGGTGGAGCTGACGGCGAGCTTGTGCGCGTGGTCGCCGAAAACGGTCTTGATGGCCTGGGTTTCGCAGGCGTCGCCCTGGGGCGTGGAGGTGCCGTGGGCGTTGATGTAGGTGACGTCGGTCAGATTGAGGCCGCCGGTTTTGAGGGACATCTTCATGCAACGGACGGCGCCTTCGCCGCCGGGGGCGGGGGCGGTGAGATGGTGGGCGTCGGCGGTGTTGCCATAGCCGGCGATTTCGCAATAGATGGGGGCGCCGCGCTTTTTGGCGTGTTCGAGCTCCTCAAGGACCAGCACGCCGGCGCCTTCGCCCATGACGAAGCCATCGCGGTCGCGGTCGAAGGGACGGGACGCGTGTTTGGGATCGTCGTTGCGGGTGCTCATGGCGCGCATGGCGCAGAAGCCGGCGATGCCGATGGGGATGACGGCGGCTTCGGAGCCGCCGGTGAACATGATCTGGGCGTCGTTCATCTTGATGGTGCGCCAGGCCTCGCCGATGGCGTGATTGGCGGTGGCGCAGGCGGAGCAGGTGGCAAAATTGGGGCCGCGCAAATTGAAGTACATGGAGACCAGCCCGGACGCCATGTTGCCGATGAGCATGGGAATGGTGAAGGGGGAGACGCGACCGGGGCCGCGGGCGAGCAGGATGCTCAACTGTTCGGTGGTGGTGGTCAGGCCGCCAATGCCCGAGCCGAGGATGACGCCGATTTCGTCGCGGTTTTCCCGGTCGAGGTCCAGGCCGGAATCCTTCAAGGCGCTCCAGGCGGCATAGACGCCGAACTGGGAATAGCGGTCGGTGCGGCGGATTTCCTTGGGTGAGGGAAAGGCCGGGGCGGGATCGAAGTTCTTCACTTCGCCGGCGATCTGGGTATCGAAGGCGGAGGTGTCGAAGTTGGTAATTCTATCAATACCGCAGGCGCCGGCCGTGAGGTTTTGCCAGAAGGTGTTGAGGTCGTGCCCCACAGGGGTGACGACGCCCATGCCGGTGACAACCACGCGGCGGTCCGAAGGATGATTAGCCATGACAAAATCAAACGGGGCAGTCCGGGCTGTGTCGAGCCTAAACTGCCCCGCGGGTGCAAATTTAGATTACTTGGCGTTTTCTTCGACGTACTTGATGACGTCGCCGACACTTTGCAGTTTTTCGGCCTGTTCATCCGGCACCTCAATGCCGAACTCCTCTTCCAGCGCCATAACGAGTTCGACGGTGTCGAGGGAGTCGGCGCCGAGGTCTTCGATAAACTTCGCTTGGGGCGTGACTTGCTCGGGCTTCACGCCGAGTTGCTCCACGACGATGTCTTTAACACGTTGGTCAATTGGTTTGTCTGGCATAAATAATAGTCCTGCTTTCTATCGTAGAATCACCTTGCGCGTCAAGCATGGAATCCAAACTTTTTGCCGGGCCCGGACAGGCCTCCGGACGGAATTCCCGGGGAAATCCGGCGAATCCCCCGGCGCGCGGGACCGGGCGAAAGCGAGCCGGGGCCCCGGAAAGCTCACATGACCATGCCGCCGTCCACGGTCAGGACCTGGCCGGTGACGTAGCGGCCGGAGGGGCCGGCGAGGTACAGCGCGGCGGCGGCGATGTCCTCGGCCTGGCCCAAGGTGCCGAGGGGGATGGTTTTGAGGATCTCGGCGCGGGTGGCGTCGTTCAGCGCGGCGGTCATGTCCGTCTCGATGAAGCCGGGGGCGATGGCGTTGACGGTGATGCCGCGGGAGGCGACTTCGCGGGCGCAGGACCGGGTGAAGCCTATCAGGCCGGCCTTGCTGGCGGCGTAGTTGCACTGGCCGGCGTTGCCGATGAGGCCGATGACGGAGGCGAGGTTGATGATGCGGCCGGTGCGGGCCTTGAGCATGGCGCGGCTGAAGGCCTTGGTGACCAGGAAGGCGCCTTTCAAGTTGGTGTTGAGGACGGTGTCCCAATCAGCGTCGGGCATGCGCATGAGGAGTCCGTCGCGGGTAACGCCGGCGTTGTTGACGAGGATATCCACCTTGCCGCACTCGGCGAGGATTTGGGCGGCGGCGGCGGCGACGGCGGCGGAATCCGAGACATCCACGGCATGAGCCCAGGCCTTGCGGCCCAAAGCGCGGATTTCGGCGGCGACCTTCTCGGAATTCTCCCGGGTGCGGGAAATGACGGCGACGTCCGCGCCTTCGGTGGCGAATTTAAGGGCGATGGCGCGGCCGATGCCGCGGCCGGCCCCGGTGACAACGGCGATTTGATTGGCGAGTGAACTCATAAAGTGCCGCATGTTTAACCAGCGCGGCCTGTAAATCCATACGAAAATGACGGAGGGATTAAAACGAGGATGGAAGGTTGAGGATGGCGGATGGCACGGCCCGTAGCGGCAAACCAGTTTGCCGCCATACGAAGCCGGGGTGGGGACGGCTCGTCCCCACTTTCACTATTTGGTTGGTGGGGACGAGCCGTCCCCACCCCGGCGCTTTGGCGTTCAGCCGCATCTCGCCGCGGACACTCACCCCAGCGCCTGTATCGTGGCTTCCAGGCTGGCGGCGTCCGACACGTTGAGGAGCTGCGCGGATTTATCAATGCGTTTCATAAACCCGCTCAGGGCGGTGCCGGGGCCGAGTTCGATGAAGCGGGTGAAGCCTTGGGCGAGGAGATAACGCATGGATTCCTCCCAGCGCACGGAGGCGCACACCTGTTCGACGAGGCGGGCCGAAATGTCGGCGCCGTGGGGCAGGGCGGTGACGTTGGAAATGACGGGCACGGCGGGGGCGGCGATCTTGATGGTCGCGAGCTCGTCGCGCAGCTTCGGCTGGGCAGAGGCCATGAGCGGCGAATGGTACGCGCCGGCGACGGGGAGCGGGATGGCGCGCTTGGCGCCCTTGGCCTTGGCGAGTTCGCAGGCGCGGGCGATGTTTTCGGCGGCGCCGGAAATGACGAGCTGGCCGGGGCAGTTGAGATTGGCCAGGACCACGCCCGCCTCGGCGCAGACCTCGCGCGTGGGGGCTTCGGGCAGGCCGATGATGGCGGCCATGCCGCCGCGGGTGGCTTCACAGGCTTCCTGCATGAACTGGCCGCGCCGGCGCACGACGCGCAGGCCGTCCTCGAAACTCAGGGCGCCGGCGGCCGCGAGGGCGGTGAATTCGCCGAGGGAGAGGCCGGCGGCGGCGTGAAACTCGAACCGCGGTGCGCGGGCCTTGAGCAATTCGAGGCAGATCCAACTGACGAGGAAGATGGCGGGCTGGGCGTTTTCGGTCTTGGTCAATTCGGCTTCCGGGCCGGCAAAGCAGACGTTGGCGAGATCATAGCCCAGGGCGGCGTTGGCGCGGTCGAACCAGGCTTTGGCGGCGGGGGAGGTTTCGGCGAGGTCGCGGCCCATGCCGACGACTTGGGCGCCCTGCCCGGCGAACAGGATGGCGGTTTTGCTCATAAAGGGGCGGATGGTAGCATGGGGTTTCGGGCGAGTGAAAGCGCGGATTTTTTGGGGGAGGGGGGAAATTGAGATCTGGGCGCATCTCAGCAAATCGGTCGCCTTTGGCGACGGGAGAAGAAAGTAACTGATGGTTACTTGGAAGTTTTTGATCAGGGCAGCGGAACGAATTGATGGAGTCCCGCAGGGACTTTTTGAAAATAGCCCGCTGCTTTAGCTGCGGGTATAGGCGTTAAACGAAAAACCGTCCCAGCGGGACGGTTGAAAACGGACTATTCCCTCAGCCGTCCCGCTGGGACGCGACACACGATTGTCGTCCCCCGGCAATAAATTGCCGGGCTATTTTCGACTGTTCCTCCGGAACAAAAGAGCCAATCGTCTGGCGTTTAAAAACTGAAATGCGCTCTTGAGATTTTCACTTCGCGAATAATCTTTGACAGAAATCGGCGAGTCGGCTTTTATAAGGTCATGTTCAGCAAGGCCGAGGCAAAATCAATGGAGCACGGCGTCGTGCATGCACGTTGGTCTAATCAGCACTGTTAAGCGAAATGAGAAGCGCCCCAAAACTATGAAGACTTGGTTGAAACTTGTTGGCTCGCAAGAACACCCGATTACTGAAGCTCCGTGGCATGGCAGCCTAACAGATGAGCACATTGGATTTCGCAGGGCGGGCAAGCCCAGTATTCGGATAGGAGACCACTTGTTTCTCTACGCGCCGGGAGGTTCCAGACGCATATTTGCGTTAGCAGAGGTGGTCAGCGACCCCGAACGCGACCCGAATTACAAACCGAACGAGCACGGAAGTTGCCGGTGGCGGCTATCTGTGCGCTACCTCACGAATTTGCCAGTAGCTTCTGGTATCCTGCTTGATGACATTGTGTGCGGCGAGCGAGACTTGAGATTGTCGTTGCGGCAGGCATCCCATGTGAGGCTGCTGGCAGGCGAGAGCCAGTTAGCATATAATAAGCTGCAAGAAAAAAAGAGCGCATGACGGGATATTTTTGCCTGATATGAAAAATGCCACGACAGCTTGGATTTTAGTGGTTGTGTTTTTCACGACTAGCGTTTTATTTGCCGGCCTTTATTTGTCTGAAAGACACGCACTTCAAAGAACGCAGACAGCCCTTGTTACCACCGCGAAATCAGAAGCCGAATTGAGAAGCAATGTTCAAGCGGAAGTAGCTGTGGCGAAGGATAATGTTTCCCAACTGGCTGCCGAAGGTCGGCAGGCTCTTTCAGGGATTTATTATTGTCAGCAGGCGATAAACAAAAACGAGCTTGATTTGCGCAGCGATGGTTCAGCGGTTTGGCTTAATGATTCGTCTGGTCAGAAGTTTGGAAGTTCAAAATGGACAACGGACGGCGACACCATCACAGTTGGCGGAGTAATTTTCAAAATCGAAGGCTCCGATTTGATAGATTCGCGTGGTGATCGCTGGCTTCATATTCGATGATTTATGAGAGGAACCAAAGAGGTTCCTCGACGTTTGTAATGGGCAAAGGGAATTGTCGCGGAGCGACGGCGGATATTAGCCAGCTACGAAGTGGCTGGTCTCGCGCCAAACGAATTCATGCGTCCTGAAGGGACGTTGGATTTCCGCCGTCCCGTCAGGACGGTTTTATTTTTGGGCCCAGCCCCTGGCACGTTGTGCCAGGCTAATTTCCAGCGTCGCTCCGCGACCGCCGAAATGCTGTCCCGCGTGTATGGTAAAACATTCCCAGCGGGCGCTTCTGGCACCGCCTGCCGGGGTGCGGGAGAACTGGGGGAATGTTTCCCGGGGGTATCGCTCCCTGGTCGCTCAACCCCCGGCTACTCGCTTCCAACCCTTCGGGTTGGCGAGGCAGAGCAACCTGGAGGGTTGCCAGAGAGTAGCCGGAGGTCGCAGCTTGCGAAGACCTCCGGTATTCATGCGCAGAATTTCCCCGCACCCCGGCAGGTGGTGCCAGAAAGCGAACGATCATCATGAGTTCTACATCGGTGGCTAGGAGGAGTGGAAAATTCGACAAAGGGGTCACCCATTAGCATCGGTCAAGCGGGACTTTGATATATTAACCTCAAGCCCTAAAAGACGTCCATGTTTCGGCCTTTCAGGCCTTGAGGTTTTTGTGCGGCCAGTTACCTGGGCCTGCGCTCGTCCGACTCGCTTCAGCCCAGGCTATTATATCGCGGGCCTACGGTCCTATTGCATGGCGGCAGGGCTGGACGGGGCAGACGTCCGGACTGGAGCGCAAGAAAGGCTCGTCCAGATGGCGGCGAATACCAGTTCTCCGCTACGACACTCCGCAGTCCGTACTCCGCCAACTTCCCCCAATTCCCGGCTTGCCTTGCGCCTGATTCCTCGGAAAATCCCGGCACTATGTTTTCACACGTTGTCATTTTTTGGACGGACCCGGCGAAGCCGGAGGCGGTGGAGGCGGTGCTGGCGGGCGGGAAGAAATATCTGAAGGGGCTGCCGGGCCAGACGCATTTTCATATCGGCAAGATGGTGCCGAGCCACCGGCCGGTGGTGGAGCAGAGCTATCAAGTGGCTTTGAATACGGGGTTTACCAGCAAGCAGGCGCAGGATGATTACCAAGTGCATCCGCGGCACTTGGAATTCGTGGAGAAATGCGTGAAGCCGTTGGTGAAGAAGGTGGTGGTGTACGATTTTGAGTGAGCGGGACGCGGGGGCGCGGGGTGTGAGTCGAGGGCGACTGTCCAATGTCCCATGGGGATGCAATGCAACCTGGAGGGGGAATGGCACTTACTTAGGTGTAACGTGTTATTTCAGAGCTTGTTGAGATCTGTGCCGGCCCTACAGGCCTGAAAATTTAAATTTGGGGAGACGCGGTTCCTGGGCCTTCAGCCCAGGTTATCACATTGCGGGCTTTCAGCCCTATGGTTCCATCTTGTTTCCTGTCAGAGTTTTACGCGTTAAGTAAGCGCCATTCACCTGGAGGGGTGGCCAGACAGGAGCCTGGAAAACGACGCTGGACTCTCGGATTGCCTCCCCCCAACCGCTCCCACTGTTAGCGGCTAACGAAAAATCGTACAAAACGCGCTTTTTTCGTCCCGGGCGGCCCTTGACGAGACTCAAAACCGGTTAAACTTCTCCTTGGCGGGATTGCGTCCCGTTGCGATGAGAATCCATCATTCCATCGTCGAAATCGGCAGGGCGGCCCTCCCCGCCAGCGTTCCCTCGTGGTTTTCCATCGCCCGCAAGGCTGGCGGACCGATCCCCGTAAAACCCATGAAAAACCCTGCGATTTCGCTCGCCAAAATCTGCGAAAACCCCAGCAAAACCCCACATCGTCAACCCTCGTCAACGCCAATTTTTTTGTCGCCCATCCCCCCTCCCGGGCCGGCCACCAAACCCTCCCGGCCATGGATAACAGCGGCGGGGCGTCGTCATTCCACGGGGCGTCATGGACTGCGGCGGGAAGCGCCAAGCCGCTTTCGTGCGGGCGACGGTCCTCAAACGTTTGTGGCTCGCGCGTGCGGGCGAAAGCGCCGTCGCCGCTGCGCTTTGCCGGCGCAGTCCATGACGCCAACGGGGTTGCCGGGCGCGTCGGAATTGCGTGGCGCACTCTTCCTGTGAAAATTCCGCACAAGCCGGCTTGCCGTTTTCGCGGCGACCTTTCATCATCCGGGCCATGAAAGTGAGACGCCTTGCCTCTGTTGCCATGATTGCCTGCGCCGGGCTGGCCGTTTCGCCGGCGCGCGCGGATGATTTCCCCGAAACCAACACGCCCGTGGGCCGCGCCGGCGACGCGGTGATCACGCCGGTCAACCAGGTCGTCACCCCCGCCGGGATCTTGGTGGACCTTCCCGGCATGCGGCCGCAGGCGCTGGCCTTGAGCCCGGATGAAAGAACCCTCGTCACCGCCGGACTCACGCATGAACTCGTGGCCATTGATCCCGCGACGGGCAACATCCTTCAGCGCGTCGCCCTGCCCAAGGACTTGGCGCCGGAGTCCGGTGCGCTCGTGGCCACCATTCTGAACCCCGATGAAAAGGCGCAGATGAGCTACGCGGGTTTGAAGTTTTCACCCGACGGTTCGCGAATTTATCTCGCGAACATCAATGGCGACGTCAAAGTCTTCGGTGTGGGGCATGACAAGAAAATTTCCCCGCTCTACGCCTTCCCGCTGCCCCCCGTCAACCTGGCCAAGCGAAAGGAAGACATCGCCGCGGGCATCGCCGTCTCGGGGGACGGGAGAACCCTGTACGTGGTCGGCAACCTCTCCAACCGGCTTTTCGAGCTCGATGCCGCCACCGGCAAGGTGTTGCGGTCATGGGCCGTGGGCGTGGCGCCCTTCGACGTGGCGGTGGCGGGCCACAAAGCCTACGTGAGCAATTGGGGCGGCCGGCAGCCGGAGGCGGGCAGCCTCACGGGACCAGGGGGACTGGGCGCGCGCGTGCGCGTGGACGCGCGCGGGGTGGCCAGCGAAGGGTCGGTGACGGTGCTCAATCTGGCGCCGGGGGCGGCCTCGGCTCCCCTGCGGGAAATCAATCTGGGCCCGCACGCCTGCGCGCTGGCGCTGGCGCCCAACGGCCGCTGGCTCGTGGTGGCCTGCGCCGGCACTGATTTGCTGAGCGTCATTGACACGCGCAGCGACGAGGTGGTGGAAACCGTCACCGCCCGCCAAAATCCCGGCGACCCCTTCGGCGCGCAGCCGGATGCCCTCGCCTTCGACGCTTCGGGCAAGACGCTTTATTGTGCCAACGGTTCCCAGAATGCCGTGGCCGTCTTTCAATTCCGGCCCCGCCAAACCACGCTCCTGGGCCTGATTCCCGTGGGTTGGTTCCCGGGCGCGGTGGTGTACGACGCGCGGGATAGACGGATCTGCGTGGCCAACCTGAAGCAAATCGCCGCCAAAACCGAAAAGGCCCGCGTCGTGGGCGCGCACGGCTTTGGCTTCAACAGCAAGCAATACGGCGGATCGCTGTCGCTGGTACCCGTGCCGTCCAGGCCCGAGCTGGGCGCGTTCACCCAGACGGCGCTCGCCAATCTCCGGTATCCGCTGTTCGCCCAGGTCACGCTGCCCCCGCGCCTGAAGCGCCCGCCCGTCCCCGTGCCCGAGCGCAGCGGCGAGGCGAGCGTCATCAAGCATGTCATCTACATCATCAAGGAAAACCGCAGCTACGATCAGGTCTTTGGCGACGTGGCCGAGGGCAACGGCGATGCCGACCTGTGCAGCTTCGGCCGGCAGGTGACGCCCAACGAGCACAAGCTCGTACATGACTTTGTGCTGCTGGACAACACCTACTGCTCCGGCATCCTGAGCGCCGACGGCCACCAATGGACCGACAGCGGCCTGGCCTCGGATTACATCGAGCGTTCGTTCGCGGGCTGGGTGCGGAGCTATCCCGCCGGCGGCGCGGGTGATGAAGGCGCCGACGCGCTCGCCTTCTCCCCCGCCGGGTTCATCTGGGACAACGCGCTGGCCCACGGCTGGACTGTGCATGACTTCGGCGAATTCACCACCGCCAGCAAGCATTGGAAAGACCCCGCGCACACCAGTAAAATCACCTTCGCCGACGTCTGGCAGGACTACACCAACGGCGCCAACGCCATCGAATACACCTGCCAGCCGGACATCGAGTCGCTCCGCCCCTTCATGGAAACGAACTGGATCAGTTGGGACCTGGACGTGCCGGACGTCGTGCGCGCGGGCAAATTCATCCAGCGGCTGAAGGCCTGCGAGCAGGGCGGCACCTTTCCGGCCCTGACCATTCTCTGGCTGCCGAACGACCACACCAGCGGCACCAAGCCCGGCTCCCCCACGCCCCGCGCGCAGGCGGCCGACAACGACCTGGCCGTGGGGCAAGTCATCGCCGCCGTCAGCCATTCAAAATTCTGGAAGGAGACCTGCATTTTCGCCATCGAGGATGATCCGCAGAACGGCTGGGACCACGTCAGCGGCTACCGCACAACGGCTTATGTCGTAAGCCCCTTTGTCCGGCACGGCGCCGTGGTGCACACCCAGTACAACTCCACCAGCCTGTTGCGCACCATGGAACTGATGCTCGGACTGCCCCCGATGAACCAGTTCGACGCCACCGCCACGCCCATGTTCGATTGCTTCACCAACACGCCGGACTTCACGGCGTTTGACGCCGTCAGCAACAACATTCCCCTGGACGAAATGAACCCGGCGCGGTTCACGGATTCGCAACTTCGCCGCGACGCCTATGTGTCCGCGCATCTGCCGCTGGCCCAGCCCGACCAGTGTAACGAGGACGTACTGAACCGCATCCTCTGGCGGGCCACCATGGGCGCCAAGCCGTACCCGGAGTGGGCCGTGAAACCGGCGCCGGACAACGATTAGAAAACCCGAGGGCGGACAGAAACCGCCGGGTTAGCGGTTAAAAAAACAAGGGGCCGGTCAAATGACCGGCCCCTTCGCTATTCCTTCTGAAACCTCTGAAAGGCAAAACTTTATTGCCGCCGGCGGGCCGCCAGCATGGCCACCGAGCCCAAGCCAATCAGCGCCAACGTGGTGGGTTCAGGAACGGTCGCAATTTCCACGATCCCTAAGCCAGCCACTGTCGCCGGGTTCGCATCCGGCCCGATGGTCTCGAAACCATATTGGATGTGGTCGCCGGCTGTGGTCGCCAGCGTGAGGCTGAAACCCTGCCCCGGGATGAGCTGCGCCGTCACCGAGGTGGATGCCCCATAGTTCGGCGTAAAATCCTTGATGAAAGCGACGTCCGTGTATGGGGCTTGCAGCGTATTAAGCAGCGCGCTGCCGTCGAACATCACCGTGTCTCCCGCCAAGGCGTCGTTTTGCACGTACATGCTTGCGTCCATTGTCTTGTTCGGACTCACGCCGTCGGCCTGCACCCAATAGGTGTCGGAAGTTTCCCACACATTCACGCACGGTGCCAAGGTCAGTATTCCGGGGGAAAAATTGGCCTGCAGGTCGGTCGTCCCCCAAACGCTGCCGAACTCATAGCCGCCGCCAGCCGTGGGCAGGTCGAAAACATTCATGTAGCCGATCCAATCCTGGGTCGGATCTACTCCCACGGTCACTTGGGCATTTGCTTGGCTGACCGCAGCGGTTAGGGCCATCCCGGTCAAGAGAGTAAGTTTCGTGAACTGAGTTTTCATTTGAATTCTCCGTATGTGCTGATTTGTTGTCTTGATTCAAGAAAAGTGTAATAAAATATATCATATTGTCAACAAACAATTCAGCATATTGTCGCATCTAATTATGCGTGAACAGTTTAACTGTCGGCAAGAGATGTCGGTTTTTTGGCGTTTTTTTGGACAGAACGAAGGGGTGCGTACTACGCGAAGATTGATAGTATGCCAATTTGTAGTACAAGGTGGCGCGGGGGTTTCGCTCAAGTCATGAATCAAGTCATGGTGGTGATTTTTAATCTTTTTTTAGTCCAAAAGGAAACCCTCCGGCTTTGCCGGAGGTCGCTGACATGGCGTCGGACACCCGTCCTGCGTAGCAGCACTGCGGAGGTTGGGCGAGTTCGCCGCTACGAGGGCCAAGCCGAATCGCCTTCAGTGGGTGTAGTGGTGGGGCGGATTGTTGGTGGATGCGGCGGTCGGAAGCGATCGCCGCTTTCCATCGGGCGCTGAAAGCAAACCCGGATTTTGCCGACGCCTGCGTCAACCTCGGCTTTCTGGAGCAGCGCCAGGGCCGGCGGGAACAAGCGCTGGAGGACTATGGGAAGGCGGCCCGCATCCAGCCCCAAGGCCCGCCGGATTACTTCGCGCGCGCGGTCAAGCTGGCCGCGTCCGACCGCCCGGCCGAAGCCATCGAGTGCTTTCGGACGCTGATTCAGCAAGTGCCTGCGTTCTGGCAGGCCCGTTATCTGCTCGGCCTGGAACTGGCGGCCGCAGGAAATAACGACGAAGCTCAAACCCAATTTTCGGAAGTGCTTCGCTATCGGCCCGATTACTCGGCGTGGCTGCCCGGCCGTCTGGGCGCCAATCGCCGCCCTTGATTCGACCTGATCTTTGTCCCGAAGGAGCGAGGCGGGATCGCTGGCGGACAGAACCGCCGGGTCGGTGGTTAAAAAAACAAAAGGGCCGGTCAAATGACCGGCCCTTTGCGGTTCACCCTGTGGAACCGTTGAAAGCCAAACTTTATTGCCGCCGCCGGGCCGCCAGCATTGCCGTAGCGCCCAAGCCCAACAGCGCAAAGGTGGTGGGTTCAGGAACGGCCGTAAGGCTCAAGTCGTCAAAATAGAAGTCTGCGTTTGCATCCGCATTGATGTCCAAAGCATACGCCCCCACCGAGCCGGTCCCTGCTGGCGCCGTTGCGGTGACACTGGCAAACGTCCAAGTTCCCTCCGGAAGCGCGACTCCGCCGCCGCCCGCCGGCTGGCCCACGTTCACGCCTACCGCCGGCCCAGTGCCGGCGCCTCCTCCATAGTTATTGGGCGGAGTACCCGCGAAAAAGGAGAGCTGCAATATCGCAAAGTCGTTGCCGGCAACTGGCAGCACGTTGGGCGTATAGATCCAGCCAGATAATGTAAATGTCTCACCCGGCGTGGCCGCAAAGACCTGATACGCTCCGGGCACGCTGTATCCGCCACCGTTATCCGGGGTGTCGAGAACCCAATTCCCGCTGTGCGCCAAGGGCGTTTGAAAAAAGTTCGCCCCGCCAAAGGTCGCCCAACCAGGCACACCTGTTGGGTTCGGATTCGGTGCTGCCGTCTGATTCTCGAACCCGGGATCAGTCAGGAGATTTTGTGCCTGGGTGTTAAGGGTAAGCGCTGCAACTAGGCAGACTCCGAATGCGAGTGATTTTTTCATAGAGCTTTAATGCACTGATTGATTTATTTGTTGTGACATTACCTGCCTCCTCTAACTACGATTTTGTATCACAAATCACCTAAAGACTGCAAGATAATATTTTCACTTTTTGGCTTTACTTTCACAATAGGCTGCCAATAAACAAGCTATAACCAATCAAGTCTCTTTCTTTGAAAATTCATTTCTATTATGACAGGGCGTCTTGAAGCTGTGAACGCATCGCCCGGGCAAAGACCTCCCGCTTTGAGGGCGGCACGATTTGCCCGGAAACGCCGCCCAACTGCGTGTTTTCCAAACCCGCCTATGGTTCTTTCGCCTTGCAGCGATGCTGCTGGTTCCACGGGCGGTTTTCGGCGGCTTGGAAGCGGTCTCGCGCCCGGTCGGCCACGGGTAACCCACCAGCTTCTTCCTCCCCACCCGGATTTACGACCGCGCCTGCTTGGTGCCGAATCCCAAGTTTACGTGCCGCTTTTTCTCCGCCACGAGGGGGCGCCATCAGCGGGTGCGGGCGGGAGCGGGTTTCGGCTTGGCGGTGGAGGTGGCGGTCGGTTTGGCGGCCGAATTGGAGGCCTGCGCCAGGGCGTTGGATAGCGCCCGGGCGGCGTCCTGCTGCTGTTTCAATGCCAGCGCCTGCACCTCCGCGTCGTAGCGCTGCTTTTGCGCCGCGCGGACCTTGTCGCGCTGCTGGGCGATTTGCAGGCGGTTCGTCGGGATGTTCAAGTCCGCCAGAAAGTCTGGGGAGAGGTCCTTGTATTTCACCATGCCGCCGCCGATGGTGTTGGTGAGCGAATAGATGACGCCGTCCAGGGTGGCCCGCTCCAGCCGCACGTTCTGGAAGGCGCGGCCTTGCAGGTTGGTGAAGGTCATCACCTTCCCGCCGAGGTCAATGTCGCTTTGGCCGGCGGCGCCGAACGTAACCAGCGCGCACAGGCAGACCCAAAACAGGCGTTTCATAAATTGGGGAACTCGTTTACCGGGCAGGCATGTCTTAACCCGGCGCGGCCCGGCGACGCAAGGCAAAACGGTCGCGCGGCGAATTTTTGGCAAGAGACAGGGCTGTGCGTATTTCGCGTACAGAACTCAGGGTCAAAGTTTCTTCAAATCGTCGGCCGCGGTGGGCGATCCGGCGTCGGCGGCCCGTTGCAGATAGTCCCTGGCCTTAGCCAAATCCTTGTCCACGCCTTCCCCATCCCGATACCGCTCGCCCATGCGAAGCAAACCGTAGGCGTCTCCTCGGCCGGCGGCATCTTGATTTGCTTTTAAGACGCGGTCTGATACGGATTTCTTGGCGGCGTCGGCCTTGGATTTCATTGCCGCGATTTCTTCCGCCGAGAGGATTTTTTGACAGGGGGTTCCATAGATGAACCTTGGAACGGTGACTGTCTGTACGCCGTTTGTGTATGTGAAGTAGCTTCCGTTGAAGGCTAACATTTGTTCAAAGCCTTGTCCGATGTTGGCGGGATAAGGAAACCCTTCGACAAAAAAAACGTCGTCGCCATAGATTAACTTGTTTTGGTAGCTGGTGTCTTGAACGGAAGACGCGGAGCGCGTCGAGGACGAGGTGGATGACGAGGCCGATACCGTTGTGGATCTTTGAGCCGCGCCGTTTGCGTCGGTCGATGTAACCAAGTGAAGAGAATCTTCCTTGTCGGTGTGGATGGTCAAGATCTGGCCAAATTTCCCCTTGAAAAGAATTCCGCCGGGCAGGATTTCATCAACGCGGCCTTGAAATTCAAACCAGCCGTCTCCGCGTGCCAAATTTGTGACACCACCGATATTGCGCCAGGGATCTTTGGAATAAATTATTTTCAATTCATTTTGCATGGCAGCTCTCATGTAGGCCTGCTGTGCGAATTGAGCGCTTTGCGCCGCCGCCGCTTGGGCTGCCGCCTGAAGCTGCTCTCCCGGTCCGTCAACGTGTTGGCATTTTGCTTGAGGCGCGAACAGAATTCCCACAAAGCATGGGATGATTTTGACCAAGTTTCGCATACTGATTGATTTCCTTCGTTTTACCGAAGCGTTTTTTAACTGATTCTGCCTCCGTTTATCATTGGCTGGCGCGGAAAGCAACACCTTTGAAGACGAGGCAATCGTTTGATCATGAGGCGCAAAAAAAGATTGGGCCCCATGTGCTCGAAAATACCGCGCAAAATCGCGAGTTTTCCTCTGCTTTTAGATGGTGGGCGCTACAGGATTCGAACCTGTGACCTTCTCCGTGTAAAGGAGCTGCGCTACCGCTGCGCCAAGCGCCCCACCG
>CAZHIM010000035.1:0-47492 GCA_964532525.1 uncultured Bifidobacteriaceae bacterium | reverse complement strand
AGGGGCCAAGGCGGACGGAAGAAAGACAATTTACAGAAACGAATTTACACCGACTGCCCTTAAAAGGAAGGCAAGCATCACGCGGAGCACTTCTAAAATGAGCCAGTGATGACTGTTGACGTAGATGGTCAGACTTCATGGCATCGGGGCGGGAACAGCTTGTCCCCGCAAATCAAATAGGGAAGAAGTGGGGACGAGCCGTCCCCACCCCGGCTTGGGAGGAGCCCCGGCAAAGAAATCTTTCGCCAGCTTCAAGAGTTTGGTGCCGACGGGCGCTTGGCCGTGGGATGCGTCAAGACCGGTGTTACCGGGCCGGGTTCACCCCGGTAACGCGCACTGCTCCAAGGCCATTCCTCCGGCGCTTTCACCAGGCCGGCTTTGGCGGGATTGTTTTCGATGTAACGCACCACGCGACGATAATGCTCATCATCGCGCACGTAGCGGTCAAAGTAATCTTCCTCCCAAAACGTCCGGGGTGGGGACGGCTCGTCCCCGCGTGCTTTTGATTCGAAGCTTGGGGACGAGCCGTCCCCACCCCGAAGAATCTTGAGGGCGCCCTTAGCAGTATAGCCCTTCCAGCTTTTCAGGATTTCGCCCATGGGCACGTTCCAAATTTCAACCAAAACATGAACGTGGTTCGGCATGATGGCCCACGCGAGCAACCGATACTTTACGCCATCGTGATGCCAGAGATTTTCCTGCACCAAGTCCGCAATGCGCGAGTCACGCAGGTGACATTCGCCGTAACCACGGTCCAGATACGCTTCAATCTTGCGCTGTTTCTCCAGGTCATCTGCCAACGCCAGAAACATCTCCCATTCGCTCCGGCGCGCGGCTGGCAGGGCGTCCGCGAGACGATAAGTGATGAATTGGCGAGCGCCGGGCGAATCAAAGTGCGGCAGGTGTTTGGAAGCGTACCAGCCCTTGAAACCTGGCGCGGTTTGCTGCGCTGAAAGCGGTTCCGTCCACGCACGCTTGCCGGTGATGAGCTGTTTGAGATGGTCAGGCTTCACGGTATCGGGGCGGGGACGGCTCGTCCCCGCGAATCAAATTGTGAGCATGTGGGGACGAGCCGTCCCCACCCCGGAGCGTTGGGTTTGGGCGCCATTGGCCGGAAGTGTTTAGGCAGGCATCGTAGGAGAAAGCATGGCCGGGGCAATTAAAAAGCTGCGAATTGGCCGGCTTCTTGGCATCGGGGCGGGGACGGCCGTCCCCCGCAAATCAAATCCTGAAAAAGTGGGGACGAGCCGTCCCCACCCCGGAATGTGTGTAGCGCATTTCCATCTGGTCAGAAACAAGTCTGGACGACGCCGCCGTCCACGCGCAGGGCGGCGCCGTTGGTGGCGGCGGAAAGGGGGCTGCATACATAGACGACCAGGTTGGCCACTTCCCCGGTGGTGGCGAAGCGCTTTAACAGGGAGGTGGGGCGGATGCTGGTGAAAAACTCCTTCTCAAACTCGGCAAAGGGCTTGCCTCCGCTCAGTTGCTTTACGAATTCATCCACGCCGTCGGAGCGCGTGGGGCCGGGGAGCACGGCGTTGACGGTCACACCCGTGCCGGCGCAGGTTTCGGCCAGGCCGCGGGAGACGGCGAGCTGGGCGGTTTTGGTCATGCCATAGTGAATCATTTCGACGGGGGTGTGGATGCCGCTCTCGCTGCTGATGAAGACGATACGGCCCCAGTTTTTTTGCTTCATGGCGGGCAGGTAGGCGCGGCTTAAACGGACGCCGCTGAGGACGTTGGTTTCAAAGAAGCGCCGCCAGTCGCTGTCGGAAATCTGCTCAAAGGGCTTGGGCTCAAAGATGCCGAGGTTATTGACGAGAATGTCCACGGCGGGGAACTGCCGGGTGAGGAGTTCGGTGGCGGTGGCATCCGAGAGGTCGCCCACAAAGTCTTCGAGTTTGGCCTGGGGCAGGGTCTCGCGGATTTTGGCGAGGGCGGCGCTGACGGATTTTTCGGTGCGGCCATTGATGATGACCCGGGCGCCTTCGCGGGCGAGACCGGTGGCGATGGCCAAGCCGATGCCTTTGGTGGAACCGGAGACGAGGGCGAGTTTATCAGTGAGTTGTAAATTCATAGGGTGGCAAAATCGCACTGAATTTGCCGGAGTCAAATCGGAGTGACGGGGCGATTCAAACTTAACCACAGATGAACACAGATGGACACAGATTAAAAACCCCGAGCCGCGGACTCACGTCCGCAGCCACAGGGCGGGAATGACCGTCACTCAAAGCAGATTTTGGTTGAGCGGGCGGGCGGACATTCTACAATCAAAACCAGTTTAATTAATAAGCACCCAAATTAATCCGACCATGATAAAAAGAATTTTGCCGATTTCGTTGCTCGTTCTGGGCCTCGCGCTGGGCGGTTGCGCATGGACGGAGCGGCACATGCCGTGGCACCATGATGCCAATTCCACGGCCAGCAAGCCGACACCGGCCGCGCGGTCACAGAAGACGATTGTGACGGTGGACAACTCGCTGGTGGCGAAGGTGTTGGACGTGAACACGGTGGCGCGCTTTGTGGTGCTGAATTTTCCGGAGGGCAAGGTGCCCAAGCTGGAGCAACACCTGTTTCTGTACCGGGGCGGGCTGAAAACGGCGGAGGTGAAAGTAGTGGGACCGCAGGACGAAAACAGCATTGTGGCGGATATTATTTCCGGCGAGGCCCAGACGGGCGATACCGTGCGGGATCAATAAAGGAGCCGGAAATAAACTGAATTTATTCGCCGTGCCGGGGCAGGCGGTCGGTGAGGGGATGGACCGTCTTGGGCAAGGCGTCGCGCCGGTAGGGAGAATGGAGGTTGAAATAGATTCCGCAGAGCGGACGCTCGTCGTCGCTCTGGCTCAGGATAATGGTGACATCCTTGTCGAGGGCAATGCCGTGGCGCAGGCCGGCGCCGCGGGTGTCAAAGGCGCGGATCGCCTTTTGCATCAACGACGCAATCGAGGCGGCGAATTCTTCAGGGGACTTTTGCAGGCAGACGACATAGCGGTCGTAATTCTTCACGGCGTCGTCAATTTCCGGTTGAAATGTGTCCACGGTCATACTTGAGCCTATTCGATATCGGTGGAATTGGGAAAACATTTAGGGCAAGTGCAGTCCATGACGCCCCGCGCAATTACGACGACCCGGCAAGTCCATTCGCGTCTTGGACTGCGCCGGCAGTGGTCCCGGGGCCATTTAATTGGCGGGCCGGGCGATGCCCCGGCGTTCGCCGAAGAGGGCGGTGCCGACGCGCACGATGGTGGCGCCTTCCTCCACGGCCACCTCGAAATCGCCGCTCATGCCCATGCTCAACTGGGGCAGGGGAGCGCCCAGAACGTCTTCGGCGCGGGTCTTGACCTCGCGGAGTTTTTGGAAATAGGGACGCGCTTTTTCCGGGACGGCGACGTACGGCGGAATGGCCATGAGACCTTGAATCTCGATCTTGGGCAGGGCGTTGAGTTCCTTCAGTTCGGCGAGCAACTGGTCGGGCGGGTAGCCGAATTTGCTGCTCTCACCGGCCACGTTGACCTCCAGGAGAATGGGCATGGTTTTGGCGGCCTGCACGGCGCGCTTGGAAATTTCGCGCGCAATGGCCAGCGTATCCACGCCCTGGATCAGTTCAAACAATTCCACGGCGTCGCGGACCTTGTTGGATTGCAAATGGCCGATGAACTGCCAGCGGGCGCGGCCGGGGCAGAGCGGGATTTTGGCCTTGGCCTCCTGGATTTTGTTTTCGCCGAAGAGCAATTGGCCGGCCTCCACGGCCTCGCGGATGGCCTCCGGCGGATGCGTTTTGGATACGGCGAGGAGGGTGACGGCCGCGGTGTCGCGTCCGGCGCGGGCGCAGGCGGCGGCGATGCGTTGGCGGATGGAATCCAGGTTCTCGGTAAAATTCACGGGGGCAATTTAACCACAGAGCGGCGGGAGGGACACGGATTTTTGAACCGGCGGCGAACCCGGGCGACGGCGGGGCAGGGGGCTTTGATTCGCGGCGACGAGCCGTTCCCGCCGCGGCGCTGCAGCTCACTGCCGGCCGGCCAGCGCGAGCTTGCCGATGGTGCGGCCGGATTCCAGGCGGGCGTGGGTCTGGCGGAGGTTGGCGGCATTGATGGGCGAGAGCGTTTCCGCGGGGGGTGGTGACGAGCTGTCGGCGGGAAAGGCCGGTGCGATTGGGCCGGCAGGGGACGATGAAAATGGGCGGGCGCCACCATGCGTTCGTGGAAACAGATTGCGGGTGGACTGGCAAAGATTATCAATGAAGTTTATGAATAGGATAACAATTGTGTCGGATGAATTTACAGTTTTCCGTTAGCGCGGCCTTCATTTTTTTGGGGTGAATGGATGTAAGTCATGTTGTATGTGCAAGTTATGAATGCCGATGACCGGGCGGCGGTGGGTGGCAATATTCCTGCTATGGTCCAGCAACGAAAGGATGCGTATGAAAAAAATAATTCAAACAGGAGGTGTCGTCGCGCTGGTGTTCGCGCTGGTGCAAACCGTGTCGGCGGTTCCGGCGACGGGCAACATCGGGTTCACCGGCGGTGCAACCATCAACAGTTCTTCCGTGGGTACGGCTACGGAAGTGACCGGGTGGATCAGCCCGGTGGTGACGCTGGATGCCGGCTCGTTTGCGGGAATAGCGCTCGGAACGTCGGTGTCCATCAGCAGCCCATGGAGTTTCAACTCGGGGGCGATTTCGAGCTTTTGGACGGTGGGAGGGTTCACCTTCAACCTGATGAGTTCGATGATCGCTTCGCAGGGGACCACTCCAGCCGGTTACGTGGTGGTGGACGGCACGGGCACGGTGAGCGGCAACGGCTTGGGACCCACGACGATGGTCTGGAATTTCACCAGCCAGGATCCGAAGGCCGGGACGAATCCGGACAGTTGGACGTTTGGAGCCCGGGCGGACACGAACGTTCCCGATGGCGGTGCCACCGTGATGCTGCTGGGCATCAGTCTTTCCGGCCTGACGCTGTTGCGAAAACGGTTTTTGGCTTGAGCCAAGGTGGGCGGTGGGGGTCTAACCGTGCCCATGGCCGGTTAGACAACGGGTTTGAATTTCTCCCGGGCGTGGCGGTTCGGCGCCGGCCTCCGCCCGAAATCTTCGGCGAAGCTTACTGTGGCATGACCGTGAGCCGGTAAAACTGCCCGGCGCCATTGAGGTTGGTCACCGTGAACTGCCAGGCCCCGCTGGCATCGGCGGCGTTGGTCAAGATGGGTGTCCATTGAATCGGAGGCACAAGATTCGTGGTGGACAGGAGCACATAGCCTTGGTTGGCGGCGCCGGTCAGATTCAGTTGCAAGCCGGATCCCGGAACCAGACTCGTGGCCAGCATCGGCGACGGGGTGGGTTGCGACTCCTTGCCATACAAGTACGCCACATCATTTGTGCCCAGCGCGCGGTTGTAAAACCGCACGTCATCAATCGTCCCGCCCCAGAAACCCGTTTCCGACGCTGCTTCGCCCATTTGCAGATCCGTCGCAAAGGTGGGCGCCCCCACCGGACCGCCCGCGGCCGGCGAACCGTTGACATACAGGAAACCGTACCCATTCTGCACGGTTGCCGCCAACGCATACCAGGTGTTTGACGAATAAGCCGTCGCCGTTTCAATCACTGTGCCGCCCACCAACAGTTCAAATGCCAAGCCGGTATTGGATGGCACAGCTTGAATCGCGTAGCCTTCATCCTCTCCGTAGCTGACCACCGTGGGATTCGTGCTGGCGTTATTGAACAGGCACCAGGCCGTCACCGTGAAGTTGTTGGTGAACGCCAAGTCCGCCGGCATTCCGAAATCCAGATACGCGGTTGCACCGTCGAACGCATACGCGGCATTCGCGCTGCCAAAACGGTCGCTCGTCAGCACCGCGCCAAAATTCGTGCCGTTGTTTCCGTTGCCCGTCACGTCGTTGGCATTTCCGTTGAACGGGTAATAGGCCACCAAGCCGTTCCACAGGGCGAAATCGTATCCCGCCAGATCCAGCACAATATTGGAGCTCTCCGTGTCCCCAAACAGGTTGGTCGCGGTCAGGGCATAGTATCCGATGTCCGCCGGCTCCAGATTGCTCACGGTCAAGGTGGCATTGGTGGCGTCGGCCAGGGCCGCGCCGGCGAACGTCCATTGCAGGTTTATCGGCGCCGTGCCGGTCACGACGCAACTCAGGTTTGCGGTGCCGCCCAGGCAGTTCGTCAGGAAAAACGGCTGTTGCACGATTTCGGGAGGGTAGCCCACGTTCACCACCGCTATGCTGCTGGTCACGCTGCCCGTTATATTGGTGATCACCACGTCGTATAGGCCGGCATCGGTCAACTGCGCGGAAGTGATCGTGTAGCTGGCGGCATTGGCCCCCGGGATCGGCGTGCCATTCGTGCGCCATTGCCACCAAAACGGAGGGCTGCCACCCGCCGTGACGTTGAGGGTGAAATTGCTGCCCACCGCAATGTTTCCACCCGCCGGTTGCACGGCGATGTCGGGCGGATAATAAATCACGTTGATGTTGGCCACCGTGCTCGTGACGCTGCCCACCACATTGGTGATCACCACATCATACGCGGCGGAATTAGCGGTCTGCGCAGTGGTTATGCTGTAACTCGGCTGCGTGGCAAAGGCGATCGGCGCTCCGTTGGTCCGCCATTGGTAACTCAGCAGCGGATTGCCGGTGGCCATGACACTGACGGTGAAATTCGATCCCACCGCAACCGTTTGGCTCAAAGGTTGAACGGAGATGGTGGGCGGATAATCAACGGTCAAAAGGGCGCCCGTGCTGGTGACGCTGCCGAGAAAATTGCTCACCTGGCACGAATAGGTCCCGAAGTTGGTGAGCACGACACTGGCGAAATTCAGCGACGAATTGGTTTGGCCGGCCATGAATTTGCCATTTTCCCGCCAATAGTAATTGAGCGGGGTTCCGGTGGCCGTGACGCTGAAGCTGGCGCTTTGGCCCTGGGTCACCGTCAAGTTGCCCGTCTGGCTGACGATGGCGGGCGCGATGCCCACTTGCAGCACCGCATTGCTGCTCGTGGTGCTGCCGATGGCATCCGTTGCAAACACCGAGTAGGTCCCCGCATCGGCAAGCTGAACATTGAAAATGCTGTAGCTGGTATCCGTCGCCCCCGGGATTTCGATTCCATCCTTGAGCCATTGAAAGTTGACCCACGTCGGGTTGTTCACGTCGGCGCTGAAGGTCACGCTGGCGCCCACGTTCGTGGCGCGACTGGCGGGTTCGGTGACAAATTGCGGCGGATAAAGATCGCCGTACAGCCGCGCCAAGGAGGAAACATTATTCGTGAAATTGACCGTCGTAAATATCCCGCCGACCAGAATCCGCCCGTCGTTCTGAATGGCCAGGGATTCGATCGTGTTGTTGATGACGGAGTTGGTGAACGTCGTATCGCGCGTGCCGTCGGAATAGAGCCGGGCCACCCGGTACATCGAGGTTCCCCCGATGCTGGAAAAACTGCCCCCGATCAGCACGCAACTGTTCGACTGCTCGGCCACCGCATAAACGGAGCTGTTGGGGCCGCTGAGGCCTGAATTAGAATAAGCGTTGAAGCCGCTGTCCAGCGACCCGTCGGTATTTAGCCGCGCCACGTAATACCGGGACGTGTTATTGACGGAGGTGAAATCCCCCCCGATGAGGATTTTCCCGTCGGTCTGAATCGTGATGCACCGCACCGTGCTCGAGCAGCCGGCCATGCCGTTTTGAAATGAGGTGTCCAGCGAACCGTCGCCGTTCAGGCGGGCGATGCGGTTTCGGGTGGCCCCGTTCACCGTAGTGAAGGTCCCGCCAATAAGAATCCTTCCGTCCGGTTGAACCGCCACCGCATTCACGGATCCATTGGGGATGGAGGCAAACGAAGTGTCCGTCGTCCCGTCCGGGTTCAAGCGGGCGTTCCAGCTCGGGCCGTAGTTGCCGCCGTTGAAAGTGCCGCCGATCACCACCGCATTGTTCGTCTGCACCGCCAGGGCCAGCACGCTGCCATTGAGCGTATTGGTGGGCAGAAAGCTCCCATCCACGGCGCCGTTGGAGTTCAGGCGGGCGACATGCATGCGGGTTACACCTCCGACCGAGGTGAAATCGCCGCCGATGACCACCCGTCCGTCGGAGTCCAAGGCGAGGGTCCACACCGTGCCGGAAACGCCGTAGCTGCTGCTGCCCGAAAAGCCCGTATCCAGCGTGCCGTCGGGGAACAATCGGGCCAGGCGATCACCGTATTGGGAACCGCCCACCGAATAGAAGGCGCCGCCCACCACCAACTCACCGTTGGGCTGCAGCGCCATGGCATACACGCCGTTGCCGGAGACAACGGGATTATAGGTTTGGTCCCACGTGCCGGGCCCGGCGACGGCCGTCATGGTGCATGGAATTACGAAAAGAAGTGCCGCCGCAAGCATGCCCGAGGTTTTCATGATTTGATTTTCCAGTTACCGAATCTTGACTGGGAATTACCTGAGAATAGCCCCGCTTCTGACCGCCAGCAAGCCCTTTCCGGAGCCGGATAATTGTCCGCAAATCCCGCCCGTTCGCTGGCCGACAAGATCATCCTGGCGTTTCTCATAGCCACTACTTCGTCAGAGGCCGCATCCAGGCCGGCCGCTATCATGCCATCAATCGGTTGATAATCCTGCGAGCCCATAGTTTTCCTTCATTCTACGGACGTTGGCGCTCTGGTTAGATCCAATTGATTTTAGCATAAATCAAGCCAGCGATAATAGTCACGTTGTGACGTGATGGAAAGGCACGGCGGCGTGAATCTCACGCATTTCGCGTGAGATTCACGCTTGGCAGACAAATCCCGTGCCGTTAAATCCCCAGTTGCCGATGCCGGCTTTGCCTCGCCATTGATTCCGCCGCCTACGGATGGGGCCGTTGATACACCCGCACCCAGTCAATCTCGTACCGCATCGGAAATTCCGTCCCCGAAGGATCGCCGCCGCACCCGCCGCCGATGGCCTGGTTCAGGATGAAATAGACCGGGCGGTGAAAGGGATTGCCCTGGTCGCCGTTGTCGGCGGTGGCCAGGTCGTAATGATTCATCAACTCGCCGTCCAGGCGCAGGTCAATCTTCTGCGGGTCCCATTCCATGGTCCACACATGGAATTGCTTCGCCCAGGCCTCGCCGCCCAGGGCGGTGAGCGGCTTGCGGAGGCTGGACCATTTCATCTTTCCGTCGAGCCCGTACCCCACATTGGCCAGCACCTGCCCAGTGTAATATTCCATGATGTCCACCTCGCCGCAGGCGGGCCAGTGGATGCCGGGCGTGGCGCCGAGCGTCCAAAAAGCCGGCCAGCTCCCCAGCCGCGGGTCAATCCGCGCGCGCATCTCGAATTTGCCGTAAGTGAACTCGTGCAGGTGGCGCGTGGTGACGCTGGCCGAGGTGTATTCGATCCACGGCCGGTCCGTCTGCCAGTTGGTGCTGCCGGCGGCGTAAGCGGGATTTTGCTGGCGCGTGCGGCGCGCCTCGATCACCAGCAGCCCGTTGGTGCAATAGGCGTTCCCGGGCTGATACCATTGCAGTTCCTGATTGCGGACAAAGCCGTGCTCGTATGTCCAGTT
Source organism: uncultured Bifidobacteriaceae bacterium (assembly GCA_964532525.1). Classification (GTDB taxonomy): domain Bacteria; phylum Verrucomicrobiota; class Verrucomicrobiia; order Limisphaerales; family UBA11358; genus UBA11358. The sequence goes on along the minus strand of CAZHIM010000035.1, from coordinate 37,946 downwards.
GGCTGGATCCGGCGGACCGTCATGGTTGAATTCATCATGCCACACCAGCCGATAGCGGTTGCTGGCGCAGCCGGTCAGCACAAGCATGCACAACAGCGGCAAGCTCAATGCGATTCTTGTTTTCATTGGCTCAGTTAGCCATACGCCCGCCCCGCCGGAAACCCGAAACTGCTCCGATGGAAATTGCTGGCGCTTGTCAATTCAATTTGCTCGCAACCGCAGATGGGTTCGGCTAAACTGCTTGTATGCAGAAGCCTCGAATCCTACCTCTTCTATACCTGTGCGCCTTCACCGCCGCCCTTGTGGCCAAAGTTGAAGCCGCTGAACCCACGTTCAAACATAATAGCCTCACCCGCTGGCTGGAGTTATACCAGGACGCCAAGCCCGGCAGTTCCCAGCAAGCGCAGTCCGCCAAGGCCATTTGTGCCTTGGGCACCAACGCCGTCCCGTACGTCGTCCAAATGCTTAGCAGCGGCGATGCCCGCAGCGAGCAGTCCGCAGCCACAGCCTTCGCGGTTCTCGGGCCGCTCGGGGCGCCGGCCATTCCCGCCTTGACCAGCCTTTTGAACGGTTCGGACCCGGTGACGACCGTGCTGGCGGCCAACTCCCTCGGTGCCATCGGGGCGCCCGCCTTGCCGGCCCTGATGGAAGCGCTTACCAACCATCAGTTTAACGTGTCCACGCTCGCCTCCATCGCTATTGTTCAACTCGGCACCAATGCCGCCCCCGCCATCCCGGTCTTCGTGCGCGACCTCTCCGATTCCGATCATCTCGTCCGCGAGCGGGCGGCGGATGCCTTGGGCAACCTGCGCCTGCAACCCGAGGTCGTCGTTCCCGCCCTCACCAACCTTTTGGGCGATGCCAGCCTGGCGGCGCGGTGCCTGGCCCTTAGCTCGCTTGGCAGGTTTCAAGTTTCTGCGATCCAAGCGGTTCCGACGATTGAACCGCTGCTGCATGACCCGGAAAAAAACGTCCGCATCTCCGCCACCAACGCTCTCTGCGAGATCGAGCCGGCCCGGTTCCAGCGCTCCAGTCTCTTTCCTTCGGCTAATTAAACCGACGCCGCGGTTTCCGTCGCGGTCGCTCGCGGCGTCCAAAACCCATTGGCCGAACCGGTCGCCCACAACTGCTGGAAAACAAAATGGCCGCCCCGCCCCCGCCGCCGGCCGGCGCGAGCCGGCCCGCACCGTTGGGAACCCCATGAACCGGCTTCAAAAGTCCGATGTTGTATTGCGTTTCTATCACTTATTCAAGTGGTTACGTGAAAATTACGCCCGGCCTGCAGATGGCTTTTGGACGCCATTCCACTCTTTGCCGGAGGCCCGCCTGGCCCGCAATTCGGCGCCGGCTTTTTCAAAAAATGCAAAAAAATCACTTTGAGACTTGAATTTGTAGTGATCTTGAACTAAATAGGGGCAAGCACCAAACAAGCACCTGTCCCTACTTTTGAGGACATTACAAATTGCATTTGGTGAATTAAGGTCAAGTCATCAGCCCTAGCCATGATGAGCCAACAACGAAATAACGTTTTGACCACACGAAATCAGACCGTGTCCATGAAACCCCTGCCCTTGGCAACCTTTCTCAAACTCTTGGGCGTCGTCGCCTTAACCGTGGCCCTGGCGGTTATCATCACCGGTTGCAGAAAAAAGACGCCCGCCGCCCAAGCTCCGCCGCCGGCGGACACCCAGCAAGTGCAGGCCGATGCCTCAGCCGGCGCCGCGCCGCAGCCGGCGCCCGCCCCATCGCCGAACCAGCCGCCGCTGGTGCAGGACAATGGCCAGCCGGATTTCGGCGCGCTCAATCGCGTCTTGCTTCATTGGGTCGCTTCTAATCGGCGTCTCCCGGCCAATTTTAATGATTTTGCCGCCACTGCGGGTGTCACCATTCCGCCGCCGCCGCCCGGCAAAAAGTATGTTATCGCGAAAAACATGCACATCGAGTTGGCCAATAAATAATCAGTCCAAATCTGTCATCGCCCATGAAAACGCTCGCTCCTTATACAATCCCCACCCCCACCAGCTGGAAGTCGGGCGCCAAGTTGCAGGCTGGTTTCACGTTGATCGAACTACTGGTGGTGATCGCCATCATCGCCATCTTGGCGGCCATGTTGCTGCCGGCCTTGGCCAACGCCAAAGCACGCGCCCGGCGCATGCAGTGCATGAACTCAATGCGCCAGTGCGGACTAGGTTTCCCAATGTTTGCCTCCGACCATAATGAGACGTATCCGCCGGGAGGGTGGGCGAGTGGTTCCGATCAGAATTCAACGATTCAAATCTCATGGGACAGCCTCCTCAACCGATATTTCGGTTGCCATGCCAGCGACGCTGATTTGGATGGCGGTATAGTTTATTCGGAGTATACCTCCGCAGTTCTGACTTGCCCGGCGGATGTGTTCCCGAAAGTAAACTGGTTGGGCGGCAACTCTCCAATTTATTTTGGGATGAGATCGTATGCCATGGTTGCCTGCGGCCAGCAGCAGGGCGTGCAGGGGGATTGGCAGCGGGATCCGAAATACGGCTTGGAGAACCTGAATCAGCCCGGGAAAATGGGTGTCGGCATCTACTGGGTTGCCTCCAGCGCCACCGTCCCCGATTGGGAAGCCAGCGGATACAACACCTCGGTGGTGCGAGATCCCGCCGGTACCATCATGCTCGTCGAGAACACCTCCGGCCAGCAGTGCGCCGGCAATATCTGGACCTGTGTTTGCACTGGACCCAAGCAGCTCACCAGCAGTGACGAAACCCGCCAGACGGATTCCACCACCGCGCAGCAGGATCCCAACTCCCAAACCAGCGTGAACCAAGGAGGCCTGTTGTACAAGGCCCACAAGAACCGATTCAATTACGTTTTTCACGACGGCCATGTCGAGTCGCTCAAGCAGGAAGATACCATCGGCACCGGCACGTTAGCTACGCCCAAGGGCATGTGGACCGTGATGCCCGGCGACTGAAATCGTGCGCCATCCAGTCGTACCCGGCTGGTCTTGTCGTCAGTTTAAGTGACATGCAATTAACCCGAGATATGTTAACCTTGAAAGCATCACCCAGTTTATGCGACAGGAAAGCCCTGTTTTTCCAAAGCACGAAGGAGAAATCGGATGGAATTCCGGCTTCCCGTTCCGGATTTCGGAAGACGTGGAGATTTCAATCGTCTCACGAAGCCTAATGTAGTGTAAAGTTGCCGTTCCATCTAAACCCCAAACCAAATATGAAAAAACACTCGAACCTAGGTCGTTGGATTTGTTCCACGATTACGACTCTGGGCGTGGCCGGAGTCGCCGGCCTGTGCCAGGCCCAGCCCGTGGTCTATAACTTCGCCACTGGCGTGGAAGGCTGGTCGGGAAATGAACCGGCCGCCCTGGCCTCCAGTACGACTTACTCGTGGAATGCCACCGGCGGCAGCACCGGCGGCGGCTGCCTGCAAATCGTCACCGGCAATGCCACCAACACGGAAATTGACCCGTGGGTCACCTTGCCTTCCACCCTGAATGAGTCGCAGTACATCAGCGTTTCGGTGGAAATGAAGGTTGACCCCAGTTCCGGCACCGTCCTCAACGTCGTGCCGCCGCAATCTGGCAATCTCCAAGCCGTCTTCCGCAACGCCAGCCAGAGCTGGGACAGTATTTGGTACGGACCCCTTTATTCGGCGGACGACGATAGCTGGGTGACCTATACGTTCGTCCTTGCCCCGCCCTATCAACCCGCCGAAAAATACCTGCAATTCCAGCTCCAGGGATCGGCTGGTTACACCGCCCCCATCACGGTCTATATTGACAATGTCACCATCAATCCGCTCCCTGATCCGTGGGTGGTTGACGCGTTTACCCAAACCAAGCTCCAAGGCGGTGTTGGCACGGTGGATACGACCGAGGACGCGCCGTTTAAGAATCCCATTAACGGAACCACTACCAATTTTACTCCCGCTGGCTCTTGGAAGCTGTCCATCAGTGATCCAGGCGGCTATAATGGTTGGAATCAATACCAGCCGCTGTCGGGCACCATGGATACCACCCGGTTCCAATACTTCGGCTTTGACATATTCCTGGACGGCAGCAGTGGTTCCACCTACGGCGGCGTGCAGGTCTTATTCTTCCAAAACGGTTGGTCTGGAAACCAACTTTATATCGGCGGCCTCTCTTTCAATTCCAGCATGGTGGGCAAATGGACTCACTTTGACTTTCCTTGCGGCCCCCTTGGCCAGACCGCCTCTCCGGCGCTGGTGTTTCAAGGCACCCCCGGCAGCGACAAGGGTACCGATACCACTACTTTCCACGTTGACAACCTGGAGTTCTGGACTCCCCAAATAACTCCCAAGATCAATGCTTTCAAACCTGCCGGACCTGGTGGCGCACTGATGACCGTGGATGCCGATGGCACCAACAATCAATACGACCAGGAGGGCATCTCTTCGCCGGTCACCAACAACACCGGGACCGACTTTTTCTGGATCGGCCAGACGCCGGCCAGCTATTCCTTCACCCTGACCAATTTTCCATCGCCCGCCTCGGCCCCGGGATTTGAGGCCCATGTTTACATCGTCAACGGGGACACGATCGGCGGGGCCGGCTATACCTACAATCAGACCTACAGCGGAGTTCCGTACAATGTCAACGATTATGCCGCCATGCGCATCCAGAACGGCACCAACGGCGGCGTGCAGGCAATCTTTGAATGGAAGACCAATGCTCCCAACGCCAACGTGTCTGCCACCAATGGCGCCATCAACGCGTTCCCCCTGCCCAATTATGTGACCGCCAACGGCACGTGGACCCTGAGCTTCAGTGATGCCTACGATGGCACCATTACCGGTCCGAACGGGCTCGTGGGAAGTTTCACCCTCCCGAACTTTGGCACCGACCCGAATTACACTGCCAACTTCAGCCCCGGTGATTCGATGGTCCAATTCGGCGTCGCCAAAAACGACGGCAATAACACCGGCGTGAATAATAACAAGAGCACCGTCTTTACCCAGGTCCAGGTAAGCAACGCGACGGATGGCACGATCTACAACGAAAACTTCAGCGGTCCTGGCCTCGATGCCAATTATAAGTGGCAGGTCGCCGAGTATTATCTGGATGCCTCCACCCGCGTCATCTGGCAGCCGTACGGCGCCGCTTATATGGTCGGCTGGAATACGGCGGCAGCCGGCTGGACCCTGCAATCCACCACGAACCTCCTGAGCGGTTGGAGCAATGCCGGGGTCACTTACAGCTACATTGACAACACGGGCACCAACACCCTTGGGGCGGTTCCCGCGACCGCCATACCGGCGGGCAACGACCTGTTCTTCCGCCTGAGCAAATAACCTCAGAAACTGGTCATAACCAACAAGAGGGCACCGGCATCGCGCCGGTGCCCTTCTTTTTGGGGCGACGGCCGGCTCGGCTGCCGACTGTGGGAGCTGTTGCAGTTGGGGGAGTTCTTTTGCGGTTCAGGGGTTCAATGCGCGAACGGTTTCGGGGAATTCTTTTCCTCGGGGAGCGGGAGGCGCGCTCCCCGCTGGGCAAGAAAACCTGCGCCGGGATGGGGGAGAACCGCTTTCGATTTCCACGCCGGCCACCACCCGCGTTCCTTCTTCCCAGCAACGGTGCCCTTCCAGGGCCAGGCGGATGCCGGTGAAGAATTCCGTGCCACACCCCGGTGCTTTGGCGGGGACGGATTTGGGTTTCCAAACGCCGACGGAAGGCTAGAATCAAAGCGCAGATCCAATAAACGATGGCCATGTAGCCGTCCCTAGAAACCAAGAATAAATATGGAACAAACAAAACGTGTTGTTGAAAAAGACGCTCCTTTGAAAAAAGATGACTTGATCGTCATCACTGGCGGTGGCGGATTTATCGGGGGCAATCTCGCCAAGTATTTCACGAAGAAGGGTTTTACGAACATCCGTGCGGTGGACAAAAAGCCGCTTTATGAATGGTATCAGCATGTGCCGGGGGCCCAGAATCTCTGTCTGGACGTCAGCATCGAGCAGAATTGCAGACGCGTTACCGAAGGTGCGGTGGAGGTTTATAATCTCGCCGCGGACATGGGCGGCATGGGTTTCATCGAACGCTTCCGCGTGGAATGTCTGCGCTCCATCCTCATCAACACCCACATGGTTGAAGCCGCCTACCGGGCGGGTGTCCGCCGGTATTTCTACTCGTCTTCCGCCTGCGCCTACAACACGCTCCTCCAAAAAGATCCCAATGTCCGCGCCTTGAAGGAATCTGATGCCTATCCGGCCATGGCCGAGCGCGGCTATGGGTGGGAAAAGCTCGTTTCCGAAATGTTCTGCCAGGAATACTGGGTGGAACGCGGCATGAAGACGGCCATCGCCCGTTTTCACAACGTCTATGGCCCCAACGGCACGTGGGACGGCGGCCGCGAAAAGGCCCCGGCCGCCCTTTGCCGCAAGGTCATCCAGGCCATTGATAATGGCGACAAGGACATCATGATCTGGGGCGACGGCAGCCAGACCCGCAGCTTCATGTACATTGATGACTGCGTGAAGGGCATTGACATGATCACGCATTGCGATGAATTGATCGCCACGCCGATCAATCTGGGGTCCAGCGAACTCGTCTCCATCAACGAGTTGTTGTCCAAGATCGAAAAGATCGCGGGCATCAAGTTGAACCGCAAATATGATCCGAGCGCCCCCAAGGGTGTGGGCGGCCGCAATTCCGACAACACCTTCATCCAGAAAATGTTGAAATGGGAACCGTCCACGACTCTGGACAAGGGTTTGGCGGCGACGTACAAGTGGATTGAGACCCAATATAAGGCGCGGAAGGCCGGCAAGCGCGTTGGTATTGGCTGATCTTCTCTGCTCGTTTCCCCGGCCGGTCTTGGCCGGCCGGGGAACCTGTGTGATGCCAGAACCTGAGCGCATTCGGCGCAAGAGCTGGCACTCCAAACCGCAAAGAACGACTTTTCCACCGCCGAATTCTTGCGTAACTCCTTTTTGTTCTTATGTTTCCGCATCCCGCGATTTGCCGGGATTTTCTTTTTTTTTGCTTGATGCTTCAAGCGGGTCGGTTCTATTCTCGGTGAAGTAAACTCAAAGATTACAACTACATAAGTCTTTCGGGCAGTCTGGGACCGGTCGAATCCATGGGACCGGGAGTTTTTGAGGGATGCAATGAAATTTGAGAGCTTGACGTAATGAATACAATAATGTCGAAGATCCTGACCGGTGCGGTCACAATTCTGTTTGCGGCGGAGGCGGCTCAAGGACAGTTGGTCACCAATTCCAGCTCCACATCGCTCAACAGCGAGCTGCCAGTGGGGCAGGTGGGACTGACCTTTCCGGCCAGCTTCTCGGATGTCTCGGGGGTGATCTCCAGTGTCAGTGTGACGCTCGACATTACGGGGGGATTTAACGGCGATCTGTATGCGTACCTGGTGGGGCCGGGAGGACAGATGGCCGTCTTGCTGAATCGCCCGGGCCTGAGCGGCAGCAATCCCTTCGGCTACGCGGATCCCGGTTTTGATGTTACTTTGAGCGATGGCAGTCCCAACATTCACTATTATCAGTCTGATCCCTCCTATTCAGGTGACGGCCAAGAGCAGGTGACGGGCACTTGGGCTCCGGATGGACGCAATGTTGATCCCGGCAACACTCCGGGCACTGTCTATGATCAAACCGCTCCGACGGCCGATTTTAGCGTTTTCGACAACACCTCGGCCAACGGCCAGTGGACCTTGTTCATAACCGACATGTCCAGCGGCGCTGGTGATGGCACGATCGTGAACTGGGGGCTGACGGTGGTCACGGTGCCGGAACCGTCAACGTGGGTTTTGCTGGCCGGGGGTGTGGGTGTGTTGATGGCGTTCAACTGCTGGCGCAAACGCTGATCCGCGTCCGGCGTTTCGATTTTCCGGCCGCCGGCCGGCCCGCAGGGCCGGAAATCACCAGACGCATCTTCGGTCTGGTGGAGAAGTCTTCCCAGAAACAGCCAGTCGGCCAAGTCCGGCTTTTCGTTGCTCAAGCGCGCCGATTCAGGGCCTTTCCATCAAATATCTATTCTGTCAATGCTCTAATTGGCAAAATTCCGTTCTTTCAACCAGAACAGGCAATCGGCGGCCCAAGGGTGCGGATGGGCAAACGGCGATTTGTCGTGCAAGCCCATGCCGTGCGGGCCCTTTTCGTAGATGTGCAGATCGTAACGCACATGGTTCTTCTGCAGCGCCTCGGCAAACAGCAGCGTGTTTTCAGGGGGCACGGTTTTATCCTCGAAGGTGGTCCACAAGAAACACGGCGGCGTATTGGTTGTCACCTGCAATTCGTTTGACAGCAGGCGCACGAGGTCCGGCGAAGGCTGGGGACCCAACAAGTTGTCTCGCGATCCGGGATGCGTGATGGGCCCCATGGAGATGACGGGGTAGCACAAGACGCCCAAATCCGGCCGGGAGCTTTCCCGGTCCACGAGATCGGTTGCGTCCGGGTTACCGGCATCAAAATGGGTGAGCAGGGTGGCGGCCAGATGCCCGCCGGCGGAGGACCCCATGATGCCGAGGCGATGCGGGTCCACCGGAAAGTCCTGGGCGTGGGCGCGCACCCAGCGGACGGCGCGGGCGGCGTCGTTGAGCATGGCGGGGTGGCGATAGCCGTGGCGGCCGAGACGGTATTTCAGGACAAAGCAGGTGACGCCATGCTGGTTCAGCCACAGGGCGTAGTCGTTGCCTTCGTGGGGCGCCAACCAGACATAACCGCCGCCGGGGCAGATGACCATGGCGGCGCCGGTGGCGTTGGTGGCCGGCGGCAGATAGGCGGTGAGGGTGGGGACGTCATTGGAGGCAGTGCCCAAGGCTCCCGGCGCGCCCTGCGGCCACAGGGGGACGGGCGCCTGTATTTCGGCGCGGGCGAGGAGGAGGGAGCCGGATAGAATTGCGGAGGCCAAAACGGTTTTCATAGGCAATGGGACCGATGCTCGTCCAAAGGGCGGCGAAATGCAATCCCGAGTTGGCCAACCGATTTCAGTTTCGCATCCCAAACACGGCATCCAGAATGACCTCCTTGGTCTTCCAGATGAGCGCCATGGTCATGGCCAAGGGGAGGAGAATGAAGAAAATGAGGAGCAGGCTGCTGAGATGTTTGGCCAGGAAGGCCGACTTATCCACCGGCGGATTGGAATGGGGCATGCCGGTGAGCCAGAGAAAGCCGATGACAAAGAACAGCAGCAGGACGAGCAGCCACTGATTGAGGGCGGTGAACTGCCTGGTTTCCTGGCGCAAGGTTTCGTCCGGCAACATGGCCGCCAAGCGGCGGAGCACGAGGTTCAGGTTAAAAAGGAACGACACGGCGGAGATTTCGAGCAGCACGACGGCGTAGGCGAAATAGTCGTCGCCGGGCATCCGGTTATGCCAGTAGATGAACGGGCAGAGACCGAGATTGACGAGCGCCAGCAAGAGGGCGCGGTCAAGCGCCAAGCGCCAGGGGCGCTCCTGCCTCTGGAAAGAGCCCATTTGCCAGAGGCCATAGAGCAACAGGGAGTTGATGGCCAGGAGGGGCAGCAGGCCGAGCGGTTTGAGAAAGTCGGCACTGGCGGTTTCGGCCGAGATGAGCAGGGTGGCCGGCAGACCCCAGAACAAGGCGGAGAGACCGCGCGCGAGTTTGCCAAGCGAGCGGAGCAAATGGGGATCGGGGATCGGTTTGTCCATCAAAAGCAAAACGGAAGGATAGAAGAGGAAGGAGGGCATTGGCAATGCGGATGAATGCGCCGCCGGCCGGGCCGGGGCGAGAGCATTTCCATCAAATATGTAGCGCTGAGTTGAAACCATGAAGGCCGCGGTCTTTTTGGCTTTTGGCTGCGTTTCGGCTCAGTTACAGGGTACTTTGTAACCTGCGCCTTCGCCGAAGCCTTGCCAAAAGCCAAAAATCCTCGCGGCTCATCGCTACATCTGTCAATGCTCGAGCCGTTCACCGGTGGGCATCGCCGGAGGCGGCGGCGCACCGCGATCACGGCCGTCCCCGTTTGGGAATGAGGACCCCGGGGGCTCCCACCAGCAAGATGGCCAACCCCAGCAGCAGACAGAGGACTCCCAGCAGCGTGACGACCAGCAGCACCCGCTGCATCAGGAGCATCAGCAAATAGGCGCCGATCAGGATGAGCAGGCCCGAGCCCATGCAGGCAAAGGCGGCCCCGAGGCGTTTGCGCCGGTAACGGTTCATCTGCGGGGTCAGCGCGCCGCACGAGGGACAGCAGACCGGGTCGCACTCGCTGGCCAGGGCGGCCTTCAATTTGGCGTTGGCGTCTGCGAGCGCCTGGGCGTCCGCTGCCACCTGGCTGGCGGCCGTGCGGGCCGAAGTGCCGACGGCGGCGCGGGACATTTCATATTCGTAACTGCGGCCGCAATTGGCGCAGTCCACGTGTTTGGTAATGGTGCCGCGGACGACCTTTCGGGAAGGGCCGCCGATTTTCGTTCCCGCAATCAAATGGGTCACACCCAGCGTCAGCGCGTGCCGCTGTTTCGGCACCCAGTCGTTGATTTCAAACTTTTGCATACACCAGAAGAATAGGAGCCGCGTCTCTCGATTCCTTACCGGACCCGAATATAAGCAGATATCAGGCCAAGTTTCTAGCAGGCGAATTTCCACGGGGGAGCGCCTTAAAATATCACAAACGCTGCCCATCATTGGGACAAGGCAGATGGCGGCGGGCGGGGTGGCCCGAGCCGGGGTGGCCAGCCTTTAGAAACTCAAATAGGTGTAAGCTCTCAGGCCGCGTTCGTAATCGTCCAAGAGACGCATGGCTTCGTTGGGCTTCATGCGGTCGGATTTGATGGCTTCGTCCACCTGCGCTTTCATGAGGCGCTTCAACTCGTTTTCGTCGTATTGAACGTCGGCGAGAGACTGGACGATGGTGGCGCCTTCGATGATTTCCTCGATGTAGTAGCCGGAGGGTTCGTCGGGTTCCAGGAAGACGTGGACTTCGTTGACGCGGCCGAAGAGGTTGTGGAGGTCGCCCATGATGTCCTGATAGGCGCCCATGAGGAAGAAGCCGAGGTAGTAGGGTTCGGGCAGGCCGTTGTCGTTGGTGTTGAGGGCGTGGAGCGGGAGGGTGTCGCGGACGTCGCGGAGGTCAATGAACTTGTTGACCTGGCCGTCGGAATCGCAGGTGATGTCCACGAGCGTGGCTTCGCGGGTGGGGCGCTCGTCGAGGCGGGCGATGGGCATGATGGGGAAGAGCTGGCCGAGGGCCCAGTGGTCGAGGAGCGACTGGAAGACGGAGAAATTGCAGAGGTACTGGTCGCCCAGGCTGTCTTCGAGCTGGCGGATTTCCTCGGGGGTGTAGGCCTGGCCCTTGAAGCAATTGACGACCTCGCGGCTGATCTCCCAGTACAGCTCCTCGATTTTGGCCTTGTCGGGCAGATCCATCAGGCCCAGCGCGAACATGTGCTGCGCGTCGTCGCGGCGTTCCTGGGCGTCGTGGTAGGCTTCGACCTTGTTGAGCTTGCAGAGGTTTTTGCGGATGTCCAGCAGTTCGCGCACGAGCGGATGCTCGTGGTCGCCAAACTTCAGGAGTTCGCGGGGGCGGATTTTCTCGATGGTGCCGAAGACCTCGACGATGAGCACGCTGTGGTGGGCGACGATGGCGCGGCCGCTTTCGCTGATGATTTCGGGATGGGGCACGCTTTCGGCGTTGCAGACTTCGGCGATGTAATAGACGACGTCGTTGGTGTATTCCTGCAGTGAGTAATTGGTGGAGCTGTCGAAGGCGGTGCGGGAGCCGTCGTAATCCACGCCCAGGCCGCCGCCGACGTCGAGGTATTCGATGGCGAAGCCCATTTTTTGGAGTTTGGCGTAGAGGCGGGTGGCTTCCTGGACGGCTTTTTTGATGGTGAGAATGTCCGGCACCTGCGAGCCGATGTGGAAGTGGAGGAGCTTGAGGCAGGGGGCGAGGTTTTCGGCCTGGAGCATTTCGGTGGCGGCGAGGATTTCGGCGGTGCTGAGGCCAAACTTGGCGTTTTCGCCGCCGCTTTCGGCCCAGCGGCCGGCGCCCTTGCTGAGCAGGCGGGCGCGGAGGCCCACGCAGGGCTCCACGCCGAGGGATTTGGAAATGGCGATGATCTGCCGGAGTTCCTCGAGTTTTTCGACGACCAGGACGACGCGCTTGCCGAGCTTGGTGCCCAGCAGGGCAATGCGGATGTATTCAGCGTCCTTGTAGCCGTTGCAGACGATGAGGCAGCCCTGGTGATTTTGCAGGGCCAGGCCGGCGAAGAGTTCGGGCTTGCTGCCGACTTCGAGGCCGAAGTCGTAGGGCTTGCCGGCGTCCAGGATTTCCTCCACGACTTCGCGGAGCTGGTTGACCTTGATGGGGAAGACGCCGCGGTATTTCGCCTGGTAATTGAATTCGGCGATGGAATTGCGGAAGGCGGTGTTGATGGCTTCCACGCGGTGCCGCAGGATGTCCTGAAAGCGGATGAGCAGGGGGAATTTCAGGCCGCGGCTTTTGGCCTCCTCGACCACGTCGGTGATTTCCACGGAGGCGCCGGCGCCCTGCAACGGGTGCGCCACCACGTGGCCGGCATCGTTGATGTCAAAGTACTTTGCTCCCCAGCGGCGGATATTGTAAAGAGCTCGGGCCGAGTCAATCGTCCACGGCCGCGTCTCGTCAGTCGGACTGTTCATCAGTGTGATTCAAACCATCGCATTATGAAAAGCCGGGCGCAGAAATCAATAAACACATTGAAAAATTTTTGTGTCATTGGCGAGACGGCGGTGCCGGTGCCGGGTGCAAAAGAGGGCCGGAACGACTTTTTCGCACGGGCGCCAAGGGGGGCGTTCGCTTGACGGCGGGCCAAGGGCGTGATTTTTGCAGGACTGATTTCCCCCACCAGTTTTGGGGGGCTGGCAAATTCAACAACTCATGTATCATCAGTGGATGATTATTCCCCTAATGAACCCCCAAGCTCACAATTTTACGAGAATCGGGAAACAGTTTAAAGGGGTGGCAGTCGGATTAGGCGTGCTGGGCTTTGCCGTTTATTCGGCGCCGGGCCAAACTATAAATCAGTCAGGCGGATCGGGCACAACTTTTACCGGCATCGATCAGGCGCAAGGAAGTGCCAACGCCCTGCGGGCCATTAATTTCGCAAACATCGCCAATGACGCGGACAATCTCTACATCACACTCGCAGTCAATCCAGCAGGCAACCTGGCCACTGGCGGTGCATTTAATTATGTGATGGGCATTACCTCCGGCAATCCTTTGGCCGGTGGCGATACCTCCGCCAATGCCACGACCCACGGCAACGCGTATGGCCGCGATATTTCCTTCGCAAGTTCTTTCGGGGGAATGCAGGATTTCATCGGAATATTCGGGGCCGGCCCGACCGGTGCCAACGGAAGTGCCGCCCATCCCTATACCAGCTACGGGTTCAACGATTACGTGTGGAATGGCACGGCCTGGACGAAAATCAACACGGTGGCCAGTGGCGAGCCGATGTCCGATCAGCCCTCGACCAGCATTCCGAATGAGATCACCCTCACGGTCCCGTTGAGTGACTTCGCGACCGGTTTTGCGCTCACGCCTGGAACAACTTTCGATTTCGACATTGACAGCACGGGCACCAGCGCCAATACGACCGCGTATGGTTCGCTGGCGGATACCAGCCTGATTCAACCCGGAGTCGCGGCTGGCTCCGGAGCCGCTCCTTTCAGCGGCTCATACCAATTCGACGAGAATATCCTCGACAGTTACACCGTCACGGCGACCCCCGAGCCGACTACGCTGGCTCTGGCGGGTCTGGGCGGTTTGTGCCTGCTATGGCTCCGTCGCCAGCGGAAGTAAGCCGGCTTGAACCTGCCCGCCTCGGGCGGTGTGGAGCGTGCCTCGCGTTGCGCGGTGTCAAGCCGGATGAGCGGCTGGCGGAATGGGGGAAATCCGGCTTCCTTTCAGGACGCATGAATTCGTGGGGCGCGTGATCAGTCCAGCCACTTCGCAGCCGGCTAGAGCATTTCCATCAAATATGTAGCGCTGAGTTGACACCGTGAAGGCCGCGGTCTTTTTGGCTTTTGGCTGCGTTTCGGCTCAGTTAGAGGGTTATTTGTAACCTGCGCCTTCGCCGAAGCCTTGCCAAGAGCCAAAAATCCTTGCGGCTCATCGCCACATCTCTTTCTGTCAATGCTCTAATATCCACGGTCGCTTTGCGACCCAACTCCCTTTCTCATTACAACTCCGAAAACCCCGCGTTTGTCTGGTCAGGACCAAACTTCCGGGGACGCCTTTGGCGTGCAGCGGAACCACGGCGGAGTTTTATCAGCTTATTTGCGCGCCTTGATTTTTTCCAGGGTGGCGATGAAGGCGGCGGGGCCGCTGGCATCATAGCCGAGTTGCCGGCCGATTTCCTTGCCGTTCTGATCCAGCACGAGCAGGGTGGGGTAGCCTTCGATATTATATTTGTCCTTCAGCGCGGCGTTGGCCTTTTTCAGGGCGCCGGTCTGGGGCTTTTTGTCGGGAAAATCCAACTCCAGGACCACCAGGTTTTTCGCGGCGTAGGTTTGGAATTCCGGGGAGTCCAGGACCTGTTTCTCGAACTGGATGCAGGCGGGGCACCAATCCGAGCCGGTAAAATCCGCGAGGATGAGTTTGTTTTCGGCGCGGGCTTCGGCCTGGGCGGCGGGCAGATCCGTGAGCCACGGGGCATCGGCCGCGTTGACCCGCCAAAACGCGGCGGCGAGCAGGGCGGTCAGCAATAATTGTTTCTTCACAGAGCCATCAGACAACGGCGGGCTCGGCTTGTTCAAGGGGCACCCGCCGGCCGCCGACGATGGTGACCAGCGTTTTGCCCTTGAGCCGCCAGCCGAAGAAGGGGCTGTTCCGGGATTTGCTGGCGGACTGCTCGCGCTGATAGGTCCATTCGTAGTCGGGATCGAAGACGGTGACGTCGGCGTCCGCGCCGGGGGTGAGGGTGCCCTTGTTCAGATTGAGCAGGCGCGCGGGGTTGACGGTGTACTTGGCGACGAGGTCGGGGAGCGAAATGCGGCCGGTGTGAACCAGTTGCATGAGGGCGAGGGCCAGCTCGGTTTCGAGGCCGATGATGCCAAAGGGGGCGTAATCGAACTCGACGTCCTTTTCGTAATCGCAGTGCGGGGCGTGGTCGCTGGCCAGGATTTCGATGGTGCCGTCGGCCAGGCCGGCGAGGATGGCCTCGCGGTCGCGGGCGGAGCCCAACGGGGGGTTCATCTTGAAATGGGTGTCGTAAGCGGGCCAAACCGGCAGCGGGGCGGCGGGCGCGAGCGTGGCGGCGTAAAGGGATTTGCCGTCGCCGGCCCAGAATTTTTCGCTGCCGGCGATGGCGGCGTCGGTGAGGGTGAAGTGATGGGGGCAGGCCTCGGCGGAGATGGGCAGGCCGCGTTTTTTGGCATCGCGGACCAGGGCCACGCTGCCGGCGGCGCTGAGGTGCTGGCAATGGATCTTGGCGCCGGTGAGCTCGGCGAGCAGGATGTTGCGGGCGACGATCATTTCCTCGCCGGCGGAGGGCCAGCCGCGCAGGCCCAGGGCGAGGTTCCAATAGCCCTCGTGCATGACGCCATCGGTGACCAGCGAGTAATCCTGGCAATGGTCCATGACGGGGAGGTCGAACATTTTGGCGTATTCGCAGGCGCGGCGCATGAGGTCGTTGTTCTGCACGCAGTGGCCGTCGTCGGTGATGGCGATGACGCCGGCTTTTTTCAAGCCGCCGAGGGGGGCGAGTTCCTCGCCGGCGATGCCCTTGGAGATGGCGCCGGCGACGAAGACGTTGACGCGGGCGTCGGACTTGGCGCGCTCGCGGATGAGGGCGACGTTGCCGGCGTGGTCAATGGCCGGGGAGGTGTTGGGCATGCAGACGATGGAGGTGAAGCCGCCGCGGGCGGCGGCGGCGGTGCCGGTGGCGACGGTTTCCTTGGCGGTCTGGCCGGGCTCGCGCAGATGGACATGGAGGTCAATGAGGCCTGGGGCGACGACTTTGCCGCGGACGTCGAAGGTTTCCACGCCGGGCGGGGCGGAGAGCTTTTGGCCCACGGCCGCGATTTTGCCATCGAGCAGCAAGACGTCGGCGATGGCATCAAAATGGTTGGCGGGATCCACAACCCGGCCGCCGGTGAGGAGCAGCGAATTCATCGGGCTGAGTTTAAAGACCGGTGGGGGCGGAAGCAAGCGGGTTGCGGATTTGGGATTTGAAATCGGGCGGGTGAACCGGCATTGTAGGAATGTGCAACGCAACCTCTTTGGCCAGGTGCTGGCGGTGATGCTGATTCTGTCGGCGGCGCCGAAACTTTCGGCGCAGGGCACGGCCATATCGTACCAGGGGCAACTGCAGGTGTCGGGGATGGCGGCGAACACGAATTATGATTTTCGGTTTGCGGTTTTCAGCGTGGTGACGAATGGGACGCCGGTGAGCGGCTGGGTGACCAATTTTGATGTGCCGGTGAGCAACGGGTTGTTCACCGTGGCGCCGAATTTCGGGGCGGGCGTTTTCAACGGCACGGCCAGCGGGTCGAACGACTGGCTGGACGTGAGCGTGCGGCCGGCGGGGACGACGAGTTTCACGACGCTGGCGCCGCGGCAGCCGATTTTGCCGGTGCCGTACGCGCTGTTTGCCGTGAGCGCCAGCAACCTGCTGGGCACGGTGGGGGCCACGCAGATTGTGGGCACGATTTCGTCCACGCTGATTTCCGGGGCGTATTCCAACACCGTGAATTTTGCCAACGCCACGAACAGCTTCACGGGCATGTTCATCGGCAATGGCGCGAGCCTGAGCAATTTGAACGCGTCGCAGATCACCAGCGGCACGCTGGCGGACGCGCGGTTGGCGGCGGACGTGGCGTTCCTGGACTCGAACCAGACCTTTACGGCGGCGAACACGTTTACGGGCGGGAATACTTTCACGGGCACCAATTTGTTTACGGGGGCGGAGACGTTCACGAGCGGAAATACGTTCACGGGGACGAACTTGTTTACAGCGGCGGACACGTTTACGGGACCGAACACGTTTACGGGCACCAATTTGTTTGCGGGGACGGACGCGTTTACGGGTAGCAACTCGTTTACCGGCACCAATTTGTTCCGGGGGCCAAATGCATTCACGGGCACCAACACGTTCACCAGTGCCAACAATTTCAACGGGGTGAACACGTTCACCAACAACGCCAATTATTTCATCGGCAGCTTTTTCGGCAACGGTTTGGTGGGCTGGCTGGCGACGCCCGGGCAAACTACGAACGCGATGCGGGACGCGGGCTACCTGACCCTGAACGCGGGGCTGACGACGGTGACGCTGCCGGCGACGGCCAATCTGTTTGTGGGCGACATCGTGCGCGTGTCGGGCGGGGGCACGGGCGGGTGGCTGGTGAAGCCGAACAGCGGGCAGTCCATTTTGGGTAATTTTGCGGCCTATACGAACGCCTATTTGGTGACGCTGCCGGCGCTGACGCAGTTGGGTTATGGCGTGGCCGCCTCGGCCGACGGCGGGCAAATGTACATGGTGGGCCAAAACCTCACCGGGGTTTATGCCTCTTCCGATTCCGGGAACACTTGGGCGCAGGTAAGCGGCACGCACCTCAGCGGAGATTATTTTTCCGTGGCCTGCTCGCAAAATGGGCAGATCGTTTATGCGATGCCGTATGGGGGCGGGACGATTCAGAAGTCCGTGAATGGCGGTGTGACGTGGGCGGCCAGTACATACACCGGGAGCAGCGGGGTTTCGATTGCCTGTTCGGCGGACGGGAGCAAGGTGTTCACGAGCGGTGTGGCTTGCTCCGGGAACGGGACGTATTTGGGCGAGGTTTCGGGCGGGAAAGTTGCCTACTCCATAAATTCGGGCGGGAGTTTTAACACCGTCACGGGGGGGCCCAGCGGCGTCACTTGCGTGGCGGTGTCCAGCGATTGCACGAAGATGGTGGCCGGGGTGAGCGGCGGATTGCTGTGGGCCTCGTCCAACCAGGGGGCCACGTGGACCGCGCTGACGACGACCAACCTGTATTGGACCGGTGTTTGGATGTCGCCGGACGGAAGCAAACTTGCGGGGACCGCCTTTACGAGCGGCGTAATCGGGGGCGGCGTCTTCAGCGCCAGTGTGAGCGCACTGCCGAACACTTCCACGACCAGCAGCATTTGCGGGAGCCAGGGCTCGGCGGTGGAATTGCAATACCTTGGCAACGGCCAGTTCATGCCGGTGGGTTCCACAGGGCTCCTCTGGGCCAATTGAGCGGCGGTTTGGCGGGCATGATTTTGCCGTGCACGGCCATTGACAGACGGGAGGAATTTTGCGGAAATGGGAAAAATTAATCCCAATCATCAGATGTTCAACAAAGCCATTTCCACGGATTCATTGCAGCACGAGGGCCGGACGTTTGCGCCGCCGGCGGAGGTGGTGCGGCGGGCGCATCTGGACGCGGCGGGGTATGCGGCGATGTATGAGCGGTCGCTGCGGGAGCCGGACGCGTTCTGGCTGGAGCAGGCGCGGACGCTGGACTGGTTTCAGGCGCCGCGGGAGGCGGGAAAATTCACATGGGACACCGAGGCCCGGAAGGTGGAGCACACATGGTTTGCGGACGGGCGGCTGAACGCGGCGAGCAACTGCCTGGACCGGCATCTGGCGGCGCGGGGCCGGCAGACGGCCATCATCTGGCAAGGGGAGCCGGAGGAGGACGTGCGGCGGCTCAGCTATGCGGAGCTGCACGCGGAGGTGTGCAAATTTGCGAACGTGTTGAAGGGGCTGGGCATCCGGAAAGGGGACCGGGTGGCGGTTTACCTGCCGATGATTCCGGAGGCGGCGGTGGTGATGCTGGCGTGCGCGCGCATCGGGGCGATCCACTCGGTGGTGTTTGGCGGGTTCAGCGCGGACGCGCTGGCGGGGCGGATGCTGGATGCGGAGTGCAAGCTGCTGGTGACGGCGAACGTATCGCTGCGGGCGGGGAAATCGGTGCCGCTGAAGGCGCTGGCGGACGCGGCGCTGCAACATGCGCCGGGCGTGGAAAAAGTGGTGGTGGTGAAGCGCAACGCGGAGCCGTGCCCGCTGACGGCGGGGCGCGACGAGTGGTATCACGAATTGATGGCGCAGGCGGCGCCGGAGTGCGCGCCGGCGAAGCTGAAGGCGGAGGATTATCTGTTCATCCTGTACACGTCCGGCTCCACGGGCAAGCCAAAGGGCGTGGTGCACAGCACGGCGGGCTACCTGCTGTGGAGCGCCCTGACGCACCGGTACGTTTTCGACATTCACGACGGGGACGTTTATTTCTGCACGGCGGACATTGGCTGGGTGACGGGGCACAGCTACGGGGTGTACGGGCCGCTGTGCAACGGGGCGACGACGCTGATGTTCGAGGGGGTGCCGACGTATCCAGACGCGGGGCGGTTCTGGCGGATCGTGGAGAAATTCCAGGTGACGGCCTTTTACACGGCGCCGACGGCCATTCGGGCGCTGATCCGGCTGGGGGACGAATGGCCGGCCAAGCACGATTTAAGTTCGCTGCGGGTGCTGGGCACGGTGGGGGAGCCGATCAATCCGGAGGCGTGGCTGTGGTATCACCGGCACGTGGGGCGGGAGCGGTGTCCGATCATGGACACGTGGTGGCAGACGGAGACGGGCGGGCATCTGATCACGCCCCTGCCGGGGGTGAGCACGTTGAAACCGGGCAGCGCGAACCGGCCGTTTTTCGGGGTGGAACCGGTGGTGCTGCGCGACGACGGGACGGAATGCGCGCCCAACGAGGGCGGCAAACTGTGCATCAAGCGGCCGTGGCCGGGGATCATGCGGACGACGTGGGGCGACCATCAGCGGTTTGTGAACACGTATTTTTCCACGTTCAAGGACGTGTATTTCACGGGGGACGGCTGCCGGGTGGATGAGGAGGGCGACTATTGGCTGCTGGGGCGGGTGGACGACGTGGTGAACGTGTCGGGGCACCGGATTGGCACGGCGGAAGTGGAGAGCGCGCTGGTGAGCCATCCGCAGGTGGCGGAGGCGGCGGTGGCGCCCATGCCGCACGACATCAAGGGCCAGGCGCTGTATGCGTTTGTGACGCTGAAGGAAGGGGTGGCGGAGAGCGAGGAACTGAAACAGGAGCTGGCGGCGCACGTGCGCCGGGAGATTGGGGCCATTGCGGTGCCGGACAAGATTCAATTTGCGTCGGGGCTGCCCAAGACGCGCTCGGGCAAGATCATGCGGCGCATTTTGCGGAAGATTGCCGAGAACCAGCCGGACCAGATCGGAGACACGACGACGCTGGCGGACCCGGGCGTGGTGGACGCGCTGGTGAGGGGAAAACAGTGACGGCGGCGGCGAAGTCCGGACATCTCTCGCCAAAGCTTTCTTCATCACTGACATCTCGTGGGCGCCGCGGGAGGCAGGCGCATTGATTCAGATTGGGCTGAAAAAGGCCCGGCTGAACGGAAAAGCGCGTGACTTTGCGATTCCAAAGACCGCCGCCGGTGTGGCACCAGAGCGTGTAGTATCGGAGTCTGCGCAAAAAATCGCCGGCCTTTCGCAAGAAACGTGACTTTATCCGGATGGATTTCAATCGGTGGCAGCGCCAGACTGGAATGAGGCGTTGGCCCGCAGGGCAAACGCTTTGCCGGGAAGCCACTTAAGTGAGGCTGCCAGCTTGCCGATAGATAAAAGAAGGGTTGCGGCGCGGGCGGCTGTGTTTTTTTATTGCGTTTGTAACTCATTGAGACTTATTACTTTATCCATGCTTCGAAATGGCAACCGACGCGTGCTGCGAGTCGCGTTGATCTCTGTCTGCGTGGCGGCGGGCTGGATGGTGTTGTGGGATGCGCTGTGGGAACGCTTCGTCGGCACTGCCCACCTGCGCGTGGCGTTTTGGGTGATCAAGGGCCTGGCGTTCGTCCTGGTCAGCGGCGTCGCCGTCTATCTGGCTCTGCGAAGCTGGCTGCGGCGTTGGAAGCAGGAACTGGCGCGGCTCCAGCAGACGGAAGCGGAAATGGTCAAGGTTCGGGCGTATTACCAGAAGTTGCTGGAGACCTCCAGCGATGGCATCCATGTGCTCAGCGAGACCGGGGAATTATTGGAGGCCAATGCGGCTTTTTACAAACTGCTGGGCTATCCGCCGGAGAATCCCCCCAAGTTGAAGGTGTCGGATTGGGAGGCGAAGTGGTCGGCGGAGGAGATGCAGGCGCGGGTCAAGCGCCACCTCCAGGAACCGGAATTATTTGAAACGGTTCACCGCCGGCGGGACGGGCGGCTGATTGACGTGGAGGTGAATACGCGCCGGATTGAGCTCAACGGACAGGGCTGCCTTTACTCCGCTTCCCGGGACATCACCGAGCGGAAGCGGGCGGAGAGCGTCGTGCGCGAGAACCAGGAAAAGTTTTTGAAGATCTTTCAGTCCAGTCCCATCGCGGTGTCGGTGTCCACGATGATCGAGGGGCGTTACCTGGACGTGAATGACGAGTTTTTGCGGATGGTGCAGCGGCCGCGGGAGGAAGTGATCGGCCATACGGCCCTCGAAATCCAGATTTGGGAGAGCACCGCGCAGCGGAACGCGACGCTTGAGCAGGCCCGGGAATTCGGGTCGGCACGGAATATCGAGCTGGCCGTCCACACGGGCGCCGGGCAGGTGCGGCAGGTATTGTGGTCGGCGGAAGCGGTGGTGATTGGGGGGGAGAATTGCCTGCTGGGCACGGCGCTGGACATCACGGACCGCAAGGAGGCGGAAGAAAATCTCCGCGAGAGCGAGGAGCGCTACCGTCAGCTTTTTGAACTGGAGTCCGACGCCGTGATGCTGATTGACTGGGAGACGCACCGGTTGGTGGACGTCAACCAGTCGGCGCTGCGGCTCTATGGCTACACGCGCGAAGAATTTCTTCAGATGAAGGTGGAATCGGTGTCGGCGGAGCCCGAGGTGACGGACTCCACGGTGGCGGCGGAAAAGGCCTTCACGCCACTGCGATGGCACCGGCGGAGGAATGGGGAGCGGTTTGCGGTGGAAATCACCGCCAATGTGATCATCCACCAGGGGCGCCGGATGGAACTGGCCACGCTCCGGGACATCACGGTGCGGCAGCAGGTGATGGACATGCTGGCCGAGGCCACAGACCAGTTGCTGGAGGCGCAGCGCCTGGCCGGCCTGGGGTCCTACGAGTTTGACGTGGCCAACGGCCGCTGGAAGGGCTCCGAAGTTTTGGGCGAGATTCTGGGGCTGGCGGAGCCGGGATTGTCCTATGACACCGACGCCTGGCTGGGAATTGTCCACCCGGAGGACCGGGCGGCGCTGCGCCGCCATCTGTTCGAGGAAGTGCTGAAGAGCCGGCAGCCGTTTGATCGGGGCTTTCGGATCGTGCGGGCGAATGACCGGGAGGAACGGTGGGTGCACGGACTGGGCCGGCTGGTGTTGAATGAGCGCGGGGAGGTGACGCGGTTGGTGGGCGTGATTCAGGACATCACCGAGCGCAAGCGGGACCAGGAGCGGATGAATGTGCACCTCAGTGCGCTGACGGCCGCCGCCAATGTCATTGTGATCACCAATCGCGACGGGAAGATCGAGTGGGTGAATCCCGCCTTCACCAAGCTGACCGGCTACAGCGCCGAGGAGGCGGTGGGCAACACCCCGCGCCTGCTGAATTCCCACCGGCAGCCGCCGGCGTTTTACGCCAACCTGTGGGTGACGATCCTGACGGGCAATGTCTGGCACGGGGAACTGGTGAACCGGCGCAAGAACGGAGAGTGCTACACCGAGGACATGACCATCACGCCCGTGCGGGGCGCGGATGGCCAGATCACGCACTTTGTGGCGGTCAAGCAGGACGTGACGGAACAGCGGGCGATGGAAAAGCGGATGTTGCAGGCGCAGAAAATGGAGGCCATCGGCACACTGGCGGGGGGCATCGCGCATGACTTCAACAACATTCTGGCCGCGATGTTCGGGTACGCGTACCTGCTGCAGCAGGATACGGAGGGCAATTCGGGAGCGCAGGAAAACGTGGAGGAGATTCTCAAAGCCACCGGCCGGGCCAAGGACCTGGTGCAACAGATCCTCACTTTCAGCCAGCAGCGGGAGCAGAAGCCGGAGGTGGTTCATCTGGACACGGTCGTCAAGGAAGCCATCAAATTCCTCCGGGCTTCGATGCCGGCGCAGATCAAGATTGAAATGAACCTGGCGGCGGATGCGCCCGCCGTGCTGGCCGATCCGACGCAGATTTACCAAGTGACCATCAACCTGGCCACCAACGCCCTGCACGCCATGGAAGGGCGGCCGGGCCGGCTGACGGTAGCGCTCGAAGGCTTTGAACCGGATGCCAAATTCATCCATTCGCACCCGGAATTCAAGCCCCTGCCCTATGCGCGGCTGACCGTGGCCGACACCGGGCAGGGGATGGATGCCAAAACCCTGGAGCGGATTTTTGAACCCTTTTTCACCACCAAGCCGGTCGGCAAGGGCACCGGGCTGGGCCTGGCCGTGGTGCATGGGATTGTCCAGACCCACAATGGAGCCATCACGGTGGAAAGTGAAGTGGACCGCGGTTCCACCTTCCGCCTGTACTTTCCCGGCCAGAAGCAGAAGGCGGCGCCCCCGGCCGACCGGGGCCGGCAGGCGCCAGCCGGGGCGGGCCAGAGAATCCTCCTGCTGGACGACGAGCCGGCCCTGACCTCGGCGCTGCAACGCGTGCTCGCGCGGCTGAACTACCAGGTGACCACCACCAACAGCGCGCGCGAAAGCCTCCAGTGGTGCCGGCGGGACCCCGCGCAGTTCGATCTCGTCATTACCGATCTGACCATGCCGGAGATGACCGGCCTGGAGGTGGCGCGCCAGCTCCGGGCGCTGCGGCCGGATTTGCCGGTGATTCTGACGAGCGGCTTCAGCGCCGACATCAACCAGGAAACCCTCGCGGCGGCCGGGGTATGTGAGCTGCTGGAAAAACCGATTTCCCGCATCACCCTCGCCGACGTCATCCACCGCGTGCTGGCCCGCCACGGCAAGGGCACGGCCCCCGGCGGCGTCCCGGCCGACTGCGGGCCGGTGGCGGACGGCCAGCCATGCGTTTGACTGATGAAGCAAATTAGGGCATGGTTGGCACCATGAATACAACCTGGTTTGCCCTGGCCGCCCTGCTGATGGGGTCCGTTTCCCTGTCCGCCGCGGCTTCCTCCCTGTATGACATTCCCCTCAAGGACATTGACGGCAAGGACACTTCGCTCAAGCCCTACGCGGGCAAGGTGATCCTCGTGGTCAACGTCGCTTCCAAGTGCGGTTTCACGCCGCAATACGCCGCGCTCGAGGCGGCCTACCAAAAATACGCCGCCCAGGGACTCGTGGTCTGCGGCTTTCCGTGCAACCAGTTCCACGCCCAGGAACCGGGCACGGACGCCGAGATCAAGCAGTTTTGCAGCGCCAAATACAACGTCACCTTTCCGCTGTTCGACAAGCTGGAGGTCAACGGGGAGAACCGCCATCCGTTGTACGTGGCCCTGGCGGGCAAGGACTCGCCGTATCCGGGCGACATCCGGTGGAATTTCACCAAGTTCGTGATCGGCCGCGACGGCAAGATCGTGGCGCGCTTTGATTCCAAGGTGAAGCCGGATTCGCCGGAGGTGACGCAGGCGATCGAAACCGCGCTGGCGGCCAAGTAGTCAGGGCGGCAGCAATTCCGTGGCGCCCGCGTTGGTCCGGACCTGTTCCGGGCTCTTGCAGCCGCAAATGACGGTGGACACGACCGGGTCGCGCAGGCACCAGGCCAGCGCCCAACGGGCGAGCGGCACGCCCGGCGGCACTTCCTGCTCGTGTATCCGCTCCACTTCCGCCAGTTCCCGCTGGATGCGTGCGGGGTCGAATTGCGAGCGCACGTCGTTGGCGGCGAAGGTGGCGCCCGGCCGGTACTTGCCCGTGAGCAGGCCGCTGGCCAGCGGCACGCGGCCGATGATGCCGAGGTGGTCGCGGCGGGCGGGGGGGAAGTAAAGCTGTTCGGGCCGGCGGTCCAGCCGGTTGTAAAACACCTGCAATGTCTCCACGCCGAACCGGGCCGCGGCGCGCGCCTGGAGCTCGCTCCCTTTTTGCAGGATGGAGACGCCGAGGTGACGGATTTTGCCCGCCCGCTTTTGTTCGGCCAGCATGGCCCACAATGGCTCCTGGTCAAAGAGCGCGTCCGAACCGGAATGAAATTGATAGAGGTCAATGGCCTCCACGCGCAGCGCCCGCAGCGAGGCCTCCAGTTGCGCCTGCACGCCCGCCGGTGAAAAATCGTCCGTCCGGTCCATGAACCGGTTGAAATGGTGCCCGAACTTGGTCGCCACCAGCCAGCGCGAACGGTCGTGGCGCGACAGGTAGTCCCCGACCAACCGTTCGGACAGATGATCCGGCCCGTAGCATTCGGCGGTGTCCACGAAGTTGATGCCGCATTCCGCCGCGGTGTCGAGGATGGCGTCCGCCGCCGTTTGCGAGACCGCGCCGCCCCATTCGCCGCCGAACTGCCAGGTGCCGAGGCCGATGACCGACGGGCGCAGGCCCGAATTCCCGAGAGTGCGATAGCGCATGGCTTCATTGTTGGGAATTTAACGGTCAACACAAGCCGCGGGTTAAAAATAGTCACGGTCAGGCTTGCATTGACGGCGATTTGCCCGAAAAATAAGATCCATGTTTATATTTGCTTCTCCCCATCATGAATAAAGCCGAAATTGCCGAGACCCTGCGCAAGGAGGTGGGCGAACTGGAAGTGGCCATCACCAAGCTCCACGCCAAGTGCGAGCGGATGAAGCGGTTTGTGCTCGAACTCGAGGACGAAATCGCCCCGACGCCGGCCCGCCCGCCGGAGGCGGAGAGCAAATTCCGCAAGGTGATTGACCAGGTTTTCGGGGAAAAGCCGAAGCGCCCGCGGCGGTGAGCCGGAACGAACGAGGCTTAACCACAGATGAACACAGATGGACCTAGCGCGGCTGGCGCCGCAACCACAGAGCGGGGAAGATGGAGGATGGAGGATAGAAAAAAAGGCGTTTTGCGTTCGCACAAAAATCTTTGCCGAGATTGCGTGAACTTTCACTATTGTAGTACAGATAAAAACCGAGGATGGAAGATTGAAGATGGAGGATGGCGGCGACCTGGTGCACCTGGATCTGCCAAGTCTCCTTTCCCCTCATCCGTCCTTCGGACACCTTCTCCCCCGGGGAGAAGGGGGGCGAAGCGGCGCCCCATGAAAGTTTCGTGCGCATCGGCCTGCTCCAACTGGTTTTGTAAATCACACGGACAACTTCAGATAAACGCCGATAAAAAAGCCATTGGGGCGACCCGCGAAATGCCACGCCAAATGGTTTCCACCACGCCGAGACGGATGCCATTGGCAACGTCTTTGAAAATCGGTGTTCATCTGTGTCCATCTGTGGTTAAAAGCCCTTTTGACTGGATTGTTCCGGCTAAGGCGTGAAATTTGTTCAAATGAAACGCCGCCTTGGGTATCTAACGTTTGTGTGCCGCAGCGTTGCCATCATGGTAGCCGTCGCGTGCGCGGCGTGGCTGGGCGTGAGCCGGGCCGCCGCGCAACCGGAGGCGCCGTCCGCCGACGGGATGTTTACCCGGCACCACACGCAGGCGCAGTTGCTGCTTTCTTCCGTCAGCGCGCAACCCGGCGAAACCGTCTGGGCCGGAGTGGATTTGAAGATGGACCCGGGGTGGCACACCTACTGGAAAAATGCCGGCGATGCGGGTTCGCCCACCAAGATTGAGTGGACGCTGCCGCCGGGGATTTCGGCCGGCGACATTCGCTGGCCGGTGCCGCAAAAGCTGCCGCCCGCCGAAGTGACCACCTACGGTTACGAAGATGAGACGGTCCTGCTGGTGCCGCTCACGCTGGCGAGCAACCTGGCGCCCGGCCGCGTGCCGCTGGCGGCCAAGGTTTCGTGGCTGGAGTGCCAGAACGTCTGTCTTCCCGCCGACGCGGAGGTGACGGCGGAAATCACGGTGGGGCCGGAGTCCCAGGCGTCGCCGGAGGCGGCCAAGCTCGCCGCCTGGATGGATAAGACGCCGCGACCCGACCGGCCTTTTGCCTTTCAAGCGTGGTGGGAAAAACCGGCGGCCGACGATACCCGGCCGCTGATCGTCGCCGGTTTGGCGGCGGCCCCGGCGGCGCCGGCGGTGGAGCACGTGGATTTCTTTCCCGACACCAGCGACCAATTTGAAGTACAGGCGGCCACGGAAAAAGTCCCGGCGGCGGCGGGCTTTGAGCTGCGCAAGATCGTGAAGAAATTTTCCGGCGACTGGCCGCGCAGCGTGAGCGGTTTGATTGTGGTGGAGAACCATGGGCAGCGGGCCGGCTTCGAGTTCAATTCGCCGATTGGCGCGCAGGCTCCCGCCGGCCAAGCGGGCGCGACCGTCTCCGCCGGTGCGGCTCCGCCGGGCCTTGGGCAGATTCTCCTCTACGCCTTTCTGGGCGGGCTCATTTTGAACCTGATGCCGTGCGTGCTGCCGGTGATTGCGCTGAAGATCCTCGGTTTCGTGAGCGAGGCCCACAGCGAACCGGGCCGGGTGCGGAAGCTGGGGCTGGTCTATGGGCTGGGGGTGCTGGTGTCCTTCCTGGCGCTGGCGGGCCTGGTGATCAGTGTCAAGGCGGCCGGGCATCAAGCCGGCTGGGGGATGCAATTCAGCAGTCCGGTTTTCGTGGTGTGCCTCACCACGCTGGTTTTGCTGGTGGCGCTCAACCTGTTCGGCGTTTTTGAGGTGGCGCCGGGCGGACGCGCCTGGGACGCCGCCGGCAGCCTGGCCGCGCGGGGCGGCGCCGCCGGGGCCTTCTTCAACGGCGTGCTGGCGACGACGCTCGCCACGCCCTGCACCGCGCCATACCTGGCCTACGCGCTCGGATTCGCTTTCCAGGAGAGCGCGGCGGTCATCCTGCTTGTTTTTCTGACGGTGGGCCTGGGGCTGGCCGCGCCGTATGTGCTATTGAGCTGGCAGCCGGCCTGGCTGAAGTTTGTGCCGCGGCCGGGCCTGTGGATGCAACGATTCAAAATCGCCATGGGTTTTCCCATGCTCGCCACGGTGGTGTGGCTCTTCAATGTGGCGGCGAGCAGCTACGGCAAGAATGTGCTGTGGCTGGGCGTGTTTCTGGTGCTGGCGGCGTTTGCGGTCTGGATTTTCGGCGAGTTTGTCCAACGCGGCCGGCGGCATCGGGGGCTGGCTGTGGCCGCCACTTTATTGGTGCTCCTGGGCGCCTACGCCCTGGTGTTGGAAAAGGAACTGAACTGGCGTGTGCCGGTGGAAGTCACTCCGGGCGGTTCGCTCAAGGAATCGGCCCAGGGCATAGACTGGCAGCCGTGGACGCCGGAAGCCGTGGCCGCCGCGCGGGCGGCCGGCCGGCCGGTGCTGGTGGATTTTACGGCCGACTGGTGCGTGACCTGCCAGTTCAACCGGAAGACGAGCCTGGAAATTTCCTCCGTGCGCGAAAAACTCAAGGCCGTGGATGCCGTGGCGCTGGTGGGGGATTACACCCATTTCCCGGCGGCCATCACGGCCGAGCTCAACCGGTATCACGCCGCCGGTGTGCCGCTCGTCCTGGTTTATCCCAAAGACGCCGCGGCCGAGGCGCTCGTCCTGCCGTCCCTGCTGACGCCCGGCATCGTGCTGTCAGCGCTGGACCGGGCCCGGTGAATTGCGCCCGGCCATGGCCTGCTGGCTGGTAACGTCCCAGCCGCCGCCGAGGGCCTTGATGAGATTGACGCAGGCGGTCAGGCGGGCGCCTTGGAGTTGCACGGCGGCTTGTTCCTGGACGAGGGCGGCCGTCTGCGCGGTGGCCACATCCAGATAGGTCACGAGCCCGGCGCGGTAGCGGTTATTGGCGATGTCCAGGGCGTGCGACGCGGCCACCACGGCCTGATTTTCCGCGCCCCATTCGTCGGCCAGCCAGCGCTGGGCGGCGAGCGAATCCTCCACGTCCCCAATGGCGCCGAGCACGGTCTGGCGGTAACCGGCCACCACTTCGTCGTAGGCGGCCCGCGTGCGGTTCAGATTGGCCGTATTGAAGCCGCCGGTGAACAGCGGCAACTCCAAGGTGGGACCGACGGACCAAAACCGGCTGGGCCAGTCGAACAAGGTGCCGGCACTGATGGATTGGACCCCGGCGGCGCCGTTGATTTTGACCGCCGGGAAGAAGGCGGCCTTGGCCACGCCCACGTCTGCGTTGGCGGCGGCCATGCGGCGCTCGGCGGCGGCCACGTCCGGCCGGTGCTCCAGCAATTCGGCGGGCACGCCGGGGGGGATGTCCGGCACGGTGGCGATTTCCGGCTGGTTGGTGGACACGGTGAAATCAATGGGCGACCGGCCGCACAGGATGGCCAGGGCGTGCCGGGTCTGCTCGCGGCGCAGCTCGATGTCCGGCAGTTGCGCCTCGGCGCTGTGGAGCTGCGTGGCCGCCTGGGCCACGTCGAGGTCCGAAACCACGCCGCCGCGCCGCCGGTTCTCCGTCAGTTCGAGCGAGCGGCGGTAAGTCTCGATGGTGTTGGCGATGAGCGCGTATTCATCGTTCAGGCTTTGGAGCGAGAAATAATCGGCGGCCACCTCGGCGGCCACGTCGAGTTTCCCGGACTCCAGGTCGTCGGCGCTGGCGACATAACGCGCGTGCGCCGCTTCCGAGAGACGGCGCACGCGGCCCCATAAATCCACTTCCCAGCCCAGGTAAACGGGGGCGGTGTAAGTGTTGTAAACGTGCGAAGCGCCCGCGGGCAGGCCGGCCTGGGGTTGGTTGGCGCTGGTGCGCTGGCGGCTGAAATCGCCGCCGGGGGTGCCGCCGGCGGCGACTTGGGGATAAAATTCCGACCGGGCGCCGGCGAGGACATCGCGGGCCTGTTGCAGCCTGGCGACGGCGGCAACGATGTCCTGGTTGTTGGTGGCAGCCAGGGTTTCGAGCCGGTTCAACTCCCGGTCCGAGAAAATCCGCCACCAAGCGCCGCGGGGAAACGCGGCGGCGGGTTCAGCGATCTTCCACACGACGCCATTGGATTCGCCGGTGGTGTAGGCGGCGGCGATGGTCTGGGCGGGCAGGGCGGCCGGACGATGATAATCCGGCCCCACCGAACAGCCGGCCAGGGCCAGGGCCGCGCTGGCGGTCAGAGCGGCCAGGGGCGGAGTAAAAGAGGTTTTCATTTGGCGGAAAAAGTCTCCGTGGGTTTGAGCGTCCGCACGGGCATGCCTTCGGCGATGCCATCCGGCGGGTTGAGAATGACATGGTCGGTGGGGCTGAGGCCGGCCAGCACTTCCACCGTGCTGCCAAAGTCGCGCCCGAGCTGGATGGAGCGCAATTGCACCTTGTTGTCGGATCCCACCAAGGCGACCTGCAGGCCTTGGGCGCGGAAGATGAGCGCGTTATCGGAGAGGATGAGCACGTTGGCGAGGGCGGATTCGGTGAAGCGCACCTGGGCATAGCTGCCGGCCAGGATTTCGCCGCGGGGATTGGGCACCTGCAATTCCACCTGCAACGTGCGGGACATGGGGTCCACGGCGCCGGCGGTGCGGGTGACGGTGGCGTCGAATTCGCGGCCGGGCAGCTCCTGGAAGGTCAGCCTGGCCTTTTGCCCCACCACCACCGAATGGGTGAGGGACTGCGGCACGCGCACATAGACGCGCAAGGGATTGATCTGGGCCACGCGGAACAGTTCGGCGCCGCTGCCGGCGGCGATCAACTGGCCGATGTCCGTATTGCGGGCGGTCACCACGCCGGCGAACGGCGCCGTCACGCGGTCGAATTTCTTCAAATCCTCGAGCCGCTGCAAGGCGGCGCGCGCGGCCTCGACGTTGGCCTGCTTGAGGACGTAATCGGATTTTTTCTCCTCGGTCTCCTGTTCGCTCACGCTGGCGGTCTTGAGCAGCTCGATCCAGCGGTCGGCGGTGATCTTGGCCAGGTCGCGGGTGGCGAGGGCCTGGTCGAGCTCGGCCCTGGACTGGGCCAGTTGCTCGTCCAGCTCGGGCGTGTCAATTTCGGCGAGCGGCTGGTTGTTGGTCACCACTTCGCCGATGTCCACGAACCAGTTTTTGAGGTAGCCGCTGGCGCGGGCGTGGATGGCGGCCTCGAAAAAGGGCTGCACATCGGCGGGGAGCGGCGTGCCCGCGGACGCCTCGGCCCGGGCGGGCCGGACGGTATCCACGGTGGGCACAACTTCGGCGCGGGTCTCGGCCAGGAGTTTTTGGCGCGCAAACCAGCGCGGGACGAAGCCGGCGGCGAGGCCGGCGGCGGCCAGCACAATGACGACTTGAAGGATCCGCCGCCACTGGACGGGCGGCACGGAGGCGGGTGACGGAGTATTCATGGGATCAATGGGTTTGGACCGGAAGATGTTTCCGGTGCATAAAGCTGAAAACAACGGGGACAAAGAACAGGGTGGCCACGGTGGCAAAGACCAGCCCGCCGATGACGGCGCGGCCGAGCGGGGCGTTCTGTTCGCCGCCTTCGCCCAAGCCGAGGCTCATGGGCAGCATGCCGATGACCATCGCCAGGGCGGTCATGAGCACCGGCCGGATGCGTCCCACGCCGGCTTCCAGCGCGGCGGTGAGGGGATCGAGGCCGCGCTGCAAATTTTCGCGCGCGAACGTGACGACGAGCACGGAGTTGGCCGTGGCGACGCCGATGCACATGATGGCGCCCATCAGGGCGGGCACGCTCAGGGTGGTTTGCGAGACGAACAGGCCCCAGACCACGCCGGCCAGCGCCCCGGGGAGGGCGGTGATGATGATGAACGGGTCCAGCCAGCTCTGGAAATTGACCACCAGCAGGAAATAAATCAGGACGACCGCGCCGACCAGGCCCACGCTGAGGTTGAAATAGCTCGAGCGCATGGTTTCAGCCTGGCCGCGGATGACGACGCTGCTGCCGCGCGGCAAATCTTTTTTGAGGTGTTCCACCAGCGGCTGGATCTGGCTGAGCACGCCGCCCAGATCGCGTCCGTCCACGCCGCCATAGATGTCAATGACCGGCATGACGTCGTAATGGGAAATCACCGGCGGCACATTGACGCGGGAGACCGTGGCGAGATTGGCCAGGATTTGGGCGCCGCCGTCGTCCGTGCGGCCGGCGCTGATGGGCATGGCGTTGAGCTGCTGGACCGAGTCCATGGCGTATTCGGGGGCGCGGACGTTGATGAGGTACTGGATGCCGAGCCTGGGGTCGAGCCAGTAGGCCGGCTGGACCTGGCTGCTGCCGCTCAGGCTGAGCAGCACGGAGTTGGCCACCGCGAATTCGGTGATGCCCAGCTCGGCGGATTTCACGCGGTCCACGGCGATGCGGAGTTGGGGCCAGTTGTCCGGCTGATGGATATGGACGTCCACGGCGCCGGGGATGGTCTTGATCTGGTTTACGAGCCGGGTGGCGAGGGCGCGGTTGGCCACTTGGTCGCGGCCGACGAGCTGGATGTCAAACGGCGCGGGCAGGCCGAAGTTGAGGGTCTGGCTGACGATGTCGGCCGGCAGGAAATAAAACAGCGTGCCGGGGAAATCGCGGTTCAGCTCTTGGCGGAGGCGGTGGACATAGCCGGCCGTCGGGGCGTGTCCGGGCTTGAGCGTAACGAGGATATCCGCGTCCGCGGGGCCGATGACGCCGCTGGTGTTGTAGCTCAAATTGATGGAGGAATTGGGAATGCCGATGTTTTCCAGCGTGCCGCCGAGTTCATCGTCCGGGATCTGGCTTTCGATCTTGCGGGCCACGAGGTCGGAGAGGCGGGCGGTTTCCTCGATGCGCGTGCCGGTGGCGGCGCGGAGGTGGAGGAGGAACTGGCCGGCATCCACGTTCGGGAAAAAGTCCTGGCCGAGCGCCAGAACCAGCGCCGACGAGACCACGCAGAAGGAGAGGAAAGCCAGCGCAAACGGCCGGCGATGCGCGAAGCAACTGGTGAGCAGCGCGCGATAGCCGGCGCGAAAACGGTCGAAGCCGGTTTCAAAGGCGCGCTGGCAGGCGAGGAAGGGGGCCAGCCAGCCGGGGGCGCGGGCGGGCGCCGCCGGTTCGCCGTGGATTTGCACGTTCCGGTAAAACCACATCACCATGGTGGGCACGAGCGTGCGGGAGAGGACATAGCTGGCGAGCATGGCGAACACCACCGCCTCCGCCAGCGGCACAAACAAGTACCGCGCCACGCCGGTGAGAAAGAACATCGGCACGAAGACGATGCAAATGCAGAGCGTGGAGACGAACGCCGGCAGGGCGATTTCCTGCGAGCCCACCAGGATGGCGTCCTCCAGGGGCTTGCCCAGGGTCATGTGGCGGTGGATGTTTTCGATGGCCACCGTGGCGTCGTCCACCAGGATGCCCACGGCCAGCGCCAGGCCGCCGAGCGTCATCAGGTTGATGGTCTCGCCGAGCGCGCTCAACACGGCCAGCGAGCAGAGCACCGAAAGGGGGATGGACAGGGCGATGATGAAGGTGCTGCGCCAGGAGCCCAGGAAGAGCAGGATCATCAGCGCGGTGAGGGCGGCGGCGATCAGGCCTTCGCGGAGCACGCCCTGGATGGCGGCGCGCACGAACAGGGACTGGTCGGCGAATTCCTTGACGTGGAGGTCCGGGGAGACGGTGGCCATCACCCGGGGCAGGGCGCTTTTGACGGCCCGCACCACGTCCAGCGTGGAGGCTGAGCCCGACTTCATCACGGTCAGGAGGGCGCCGCGCACGCCGTCCTGGCGCACGGCGTTCTGCTGCGGCGTGTAGCCGTCGTGCACCTGCGAGACGTCGCCGAGGTAAATGGTTGCGCCGTTGACCACCTTGATGGGCAGTTGGTTGAGGTCATCAATGAGGCGGGTGTTGGCGTCCACGGTGACGTCGTATTCGGTGGGGCCGATTTTGGCGGTGCCGCTGGGGAGGATGAGGTTTTGGGCGTTGATGGCGCTGATGACGTCCTGCGGGGCGAGGTTTTTGGCCTTGAGCGCGGGCAGGTTGAGGTCCACGGAGACGACGCGGGTTTTGCCGCCGTAGGGCCAGGGGATCATGGAGCCGCGGGTGTTGGCCAGGTTCACGCGCACCTGGTTGGCGGTCATGTCGAACAACTGCTGCTCGGACATTTTCGGGCTGCTGAAGCTGTATTGGAGGATGGGCACGGAGGAGGCGTTGTATTGGATGATCAGCGGGGGCGTCATGCCCGGGGGCATCTGCCGCAACACCGCCTGCGCGGTGGCGGTGATCTGCGCGATGGCGGCGTCCACGGAGGCGCCGGGCTGCAGGAACACTTTGACGACGCTGATGCCGCTGTAGGAGGTGGACTCGATGTGCTGGATGTTGCCGACGGTGACGTTGAGGCTGCGCTCGTGGGTGTAGGTGATGCGCTTCTCAAATTCGCTGGCGTCCAGGCCGGTGTATTGCCAGATGATGCTGATGACCGGGATGTTGATGGCGGGGAAGATATCCGTGGGCGTGCGCAGCAGAATGAACGGCGTGAGCAACACCAACAGGAGGGCCGCCACCACAAAGGTGTAAGGCCGGCGCAGCGCTAAACGAACGATCCACATAGTATCTTAAGTCGGTACAACTCTTCCCGGACGTTTGGGGGATGCCTGGCCTCCTGATTACGGTTGAACGGCTCCGATGACGGCGAAAACCGCGGATTCGGCGTGTCGCAGCACTTTCAAATCGTTGTAAATCTTGGCGCGCAGCGAGAGGCCGATCACCAGCGAATGGACCAGTTCGGCCTTCACGCGGGCGTCGCCCGGTTGCGCCTCGCCTTCGCGCTGCGCATCTTCAATGGCGCCCACCAGGTACCGGACGTGGCGCTCCACCAAGTCCTGCGTCTCGTGCTGGATCTTCGGGTCGCGCGTGGCGAGCTCGCCGCCCACGCTCGTGTAGGGGCAGCCGCAGGCGTGGCCGTACTTGGCCCGCCGCTCCTTTTGGACTCCGCGCACGTATTCGCACCACAAGGCCAGGCGGTGCAGCGGCCGGTTGTGTTTTGAAAAAATCCGCTCGTAGTCCGGTTCCTTGAGCAGCCAGTGTTCCTCGTAGGCCGCCACCACCAGGTCCGTCTTGGTCTTGAAAAAGTAGTAAAAGCTGCCCTTGTTCACCCGGGCCCGGCGGCAAATCTGGTCCACGCTCACTGAGCCGTAGCTGCTCTCATGAATGAGATCAAACGCCACGGACAGAAGCCTCTCGCGTGCATTGCTGGTTCGGCCCATCGTTAAACTTTTCTGCCGCCGCGAAACCAAGCCAACCGGCCCGGTGCGACAGCGTCAGGAAAATAATTCAAGTTATATAACCAGTCAACTATTTTTTGGCGGGGCAGGACCCTGTTATAATTCATGGCGAAAAAGATGGTAAAACGAGCACCTCACCCCGGCCCTCTCCCCATCGGCTCCGCAGACTCCGCCGACGCGGAGAGGGGGAAACGCTCCCAGCGTCTCGACGGTCTCTCCCCCCGTTTTTATTGGCGGGATAGGAAGTAAGCGGAACTGCGCCTGGCGCCGGCGCGGCCTGATTCCGGATTTGCCAAGAGCGGCGGCAAAAGTTATCTTGAGCATTCATGATTCTGGTGTTGGACAACTACGATTCGTTCACCTACAACCTGGTGCAATACCTGGGCGAGCTGGGGGCGGACCTGTTGGTGAAGCGGAATGACGAGATTTCCCTCGAGCAGATTCGCGCGCTGAAGCCCGAGCGCATCCTGGTGTCGCCCGGCCCGTGCTCGCCGCGCGAGGCCGGTTTGTCCAACGACGTCATCCGCACGTTTGCGGGCGAGGGAGTGCCGGTGTTCGGGGTGTGCCTGGGGCACCAGTGCATCGGCCACACGTTCGGCGCGCAGGTGGTGGTGAATTACCGCATGATGCACGGCAAGACCTCGCCCATCAAACACAACGGAAAGGACCTCTTTGTGGGCATGCCGAATCCGTTCCAGGCCACGCGTTATCATTCCCTGGTGATCCAGCGGGACACGCTGCCGGACGTGCTGGAGGTGACGGCCGAGACGGAGGAGGGGGAAATCATGGGGGTGCGGCACCGCACGCTGCCCATCTGGGGCGTGCAGTTCCATCCCGAAAGCATTTTGACCGAGCACGGCCGGACCATCCTGAAAAATTTTTTGAGTCTTAAATAGCATGCAAATATTTTTGCTTAAATCGAAAATCCATCGGGCCACCGTGACCGGCGGCGATCTGAAATACGAAGGCAGTTTGACGATCTCCGCCGACCTCATGGAGCGGTGCGGCCTGCAGGAGTACGAAAAAATCCTGTGCGGCAACATGGCCAACGGCGAGCGCTTTGAGACCTACGCCATCGCCGGCAAGCGCGGCGCGGGCGAGATCATCATGAACGGCGCGGTGGCGCACCTGGGCAAGAAGGGCGACGTGCTGACCATCATGAACTTCGCCATGTTCGGCAAAAAGGCCGCCAAGAAATGGCACCCGCAGGTCATCGTGCTGGGCAAGGGGAACAAGATCGTGGACGAGCGGGGCATTTAGCCCCGATATTTCATAGTCAAACCTGCGCTACGGTGGTTCCTCGCGGCTCAGCGCTGCATTTTCTGTCAATGCTCCATTTTGCCGGCCAAAAAAAACGCGCCGGGGATGCCGGCGCGTTTTGCGTTATCCAAACCGTTCAGTACTGGACGGCCTTCCAGTTGACCACGTTCCAGAACGCCTTGAGGTAGTCGGCGCGCTTGTTTTGGTACTTGAGGTAATAGGCGTGTTCCCAAACGTCGCAGCCGATGACGGGCGTGCCTTCGCAGCCGGCCACGGCCTTGCCCATGAGGGGCGAGTCCTGGTTGGCGGTGGAGACGATTTCGAGCTTGCCGTGGTTATTCACCAGCCAGACCCAGCCGCTGCCGAAACGGCCGATGCCCCCGGCTTCAAACTTGGCCTTGAATTCATCGAAGCTGCCGAACGTGGACTTGATGTCGTCGGCCAGCTTGCCGGTGGGCGCGCCGCCGGCGTTGGGTCCGAGCATTTTCCACCAGAAGGAGTGGTTCCAATGGCCGCCCGCGTTGTTGCGCACCGGGGTGCGGATGGCGTCGGGCACGGAGGCTAAATCCTTGACCAGTTGATCGAGGGACTTGGCCTCCAGCGCGGAGTTGCCCGCGATGGCCTTGTTCAGATTGTCCACGTAGGCCTTGTGATGGCGGTCGTGGTGGATTTCCATGGTGAGGGTGTCGAAGTGTGGTTCCAAGGCTGCCTTGTCGTAGGGCAGGGGGGGTAGTTCATGTGCCATAATAATTAGTGATATTAGTTATTTACCTTTCCTGAGCGCCAACTTGCAACAAGTGCGGGGGAAATGCAAGTCTGGAACGGCACATCCACACCAGCCGCTTAAACCCGAAGATGGATGAACGAGCACCTCACCCCGGCCCTCTCCAAAACATTCAACATTCGACATTCAACTCGATATTGGGCGTTGAATGTTGATTGTTGAATGTTTCTTTTGCGGTTCAGGGATTCGATGCGCGCCGGCGCTTCAAATGCCGCCGAAGCGGCGGTGACGGCGGGCGTATTCGTCCAGCGCGGCAAGGAACTGCGGCTTGCGGAAATCGGGCCAAAGCGTGGGCGTGATGACCAGTTCCGCGTAGCTGATCTGCCAGAGCAGAAAATTGCTCACGCGCATTTCGCCGCTGGTGCGAATGAGCAGGTCCGGGTCCGGCACGTTGCGCGTCCACAGATGGTCGGAGATCACGTTCTCGGTGATGTCGGCGGGATCGAGCTTGCCGGATTTTACCTTTTGGGCGATCTGCCGCACGGCCTCCACGATCTCGATGCGGCTGCCGTAGCTCAAGGCCATGATGAGGGTCAGGCCGTTGTTCTTGGACAGCGTGGCCATGCTCCGCTGCAAATGCTCCTGCACGTGGTCGGGCAGGCGATGAATCTGGCCGATCACTTCCAGGCGGACGTTGTTCCGGTTCAGGTCCTTGGTCTCGGACTTGAGGTAGTGGACGAGATATTTCATCAGCGCGTCCACCTCGTCCTTGGGGCGGTTCCAGTTCTCGGCGGAAAAGGCGTAGAGAGTGAGATACTTGATGCCCAGCTCGCCCGCCGAGCGGATGATCTCGCGCGCGGAATCGGCGCCGCGCCGGTGTCCCTCGATGCGCGGC
>CAZHIM010000034.1:0-50164 GCA_964532525.1 uncultured Bifidobacteriaceae bacterium | reverse complement strand
GGCGGCCGACCATCAATGGAAAAATCATTCCGCGTGGCGCGGACGCGGTTTTGACGTTGCGGGCCGCACCCGGCCAAGATAGCTTGGCCGCACATTCATGAAGGCCGCCATCGAAACGACGAATTTGACGCGCGATTTCGGGAAATTTCGTGCCGTCAACCAATTGAACCTGCGCGTTGAAGCCGGGCGGTTTTACGGCTTTCTGGGCCCCAACGGCGCGGGCAAGTCCACCACCATCAAAATGCTCACCGGCCTGCTGGCGCCCAGCGGCGGCGCCATGCGCATCTTGGACGAAGACCTGGCCGACCCGGCGCGCGCCCTGGCCGTCAAACGGCGCGTTGGCGTGGTGCCCGAAAATCTCGCGCTATTCGACAACCTCACCGCCCGCGAATATCTCACCTTCATCGGCCGCATGTATCTGCTGCCGCGGGAGACGGTGCGGACGCGGACGGATGAGCTGCTAACCATGATGGAGCTGGCCGACACGGAAAAGAAGCTCACGCTGGAATTCTCGCACGGCATGAAAAAGAAGCTCTCCCTGGCCGCCGCGCTGATTCCCAATCCGGACCTGCTGTTCCTGGACGAACCGTTCGAGGGGGTGGACGCGGTGGCCTCGCGCGTGCTGCGCGACACGCTAAAGCAATGCGTGGGGCGTGGCGCCACGGTGTTTCTCACCTCGCATGTGCTGGAAATCGTCGAGAAGCTTTGCACCGACGTGGGCATCATTTCGCAGGGCAAGCTCGTCCACCAGGGACCCATGGAGGAACTGCGGCGCGACGGCGCGACGCTGGAGGACAAATTCATTTCCGTGGTGGGAGCCGACGGGCAGGAAACGCAGAAGCTGAGCTGGCTGGAATGAACTGGAACCAGCTCCAAACGATCCTGTGGCTGCGCTGGCGGCTGATGTGCCATCAGTGGAAACGGAGTGGCGGGCTGGGAGCGGTGTTAACCGTCCTCGCGCTGATGCTCGCCATCGTGGGGGCGGCGGGGAGCTTCATCATCGCGCTGCTGGGCGGCATTTTCGGCCTGTCAAAGGAACCGCCGGAAATGATCATGTTGGTGTGGCTGGTCATCACGGTCATTTTCCTGTTCACCTGGCTGGCTGGTTTGCTGACGGAGCTGCAACGCTCCGAAACGATTGATCTGCAAAAACTGATGCATCTGCCCGTGGGGCTGGGCCAGATGTTTGTCATCAACTATCTCGCCTCGCACTTCGCCATAAGCATCATCATCATCCTGCCCGCCACGGCCGGGCTGGCCCTGGGCTTGGCGCTGGGGCACGGGGCGCTGATGCTTCTGCTGCTGCCGCTCGCCTGGAGCATGGTATTCATGATCACGGCCTGGACGTATTGCCTGCGCGGCTGGCTGGCGGCCCTGATGAGCAACCCGCGGCGCCGGCGCACCATCATCGTGTTCATCACGCTCTTCTTCGTGCTGCTGGGCCAGGGGCCCAATCTTTATTTCAACGTGTTTCACTCCGGGTCCTCCCGGTCCAGCGGGGTCCAAATTCGGGACGGGCGGCAATGGCTGCAAACACTGACCAGCATCGAAGCGTTCGTACCGCCGCTGTGGCTGCCGCTGGGTGCGCGGGAACTGGCGGCAGGCAATCCCCTGCCGGCCCTGGCCGCCACACTCGGCTGCGCGGGCCTGGCGGCGCTGGGGTTGCGGCGCGCGTATCGCAACACCATCCGCTTTTACCGGGGCCAGACCAACAGCAAGGCGGCGCCCAAGCCCCTTCCCGCACCGGGCGCAAAAGCCCCCGCCGCCCGCGGGCGCGCGGGCACGAGTTTTCTTGAATACGCCATCCCCTTCGCCCCGGAACAATCCGCCGCCCTGGCGCTCGCCACGTTCCGGTCCATGTTGCGCGCGCCCGAGATTAAAATGGCCTGGGCCAGCGCGTTCATCGTGACGCTCGTCCTGGCCGCCTCGGTGGGACTGCACGCCACGGCCGATGTGTCCGACGCCGCCAAGCCGTTTCTGGCCACGGTTTCGGTGGTTTTGCCCACCCTCTTTCTGGGCCAGTTTTTCGTCAACCAGTTCGGCTTCGACCGCGACGGCTTCCGCTCCCTGATCCTCTCGCCGGCTGACCGCCGGCTGATTTTGCTCGGCAAAAATCTGGCTGCATTGCCGGTGGGCGCCATTTTTGGGGGCCTGCTGCTGGGGCTCACCGCCCTGCGGCTCCATCTGCCGCCGTTTGCGATCCTGGCGACCCTGTGTCAACTGGCCGCCGTGCTGCTCATGTCCGCCATGGTCGGCAACCTGTTTTCCCTCCTCGTCCCCTACCGCATCCAGCCGGGCTCGATGAAACCCACCAAGATGCCCGGCCTGGCCATGCTGGTGCTGATCCTCTCGCACCTGTTCTTTCCCCTGACGATGGTGCCGTTTTTTGCCGGGCCGGCGCTGGAGCTGCTCGGGCACTGGGCGGGCTGGCCGGACTTCCTGCCGCTCAATTTCCTGGTCTCGGCACTGCTGCTGGCACTCACGGTCTTCGTTTACTGGCAGGCGCTCACGCCACTGGGCCGGCTGCTCCAGCGACGCGAGACCAAGATTCTCGCGATCATTGCCGTGGAAGTGGAATAAGTTTCGCCTGCCGCCAGCGCAGCAGCCGCAGCGCGTTGCCGATGACGATCAAATCGGAGCCGGCCATCGCCGCCGCGCAAAAGATGGGGCTGATGAAGCCCAGCGCCGCCAGCGGCACGCCGAGGGCGTTGTAGAAGAACGCCCAGAATAAATTCTGTTTGATGGTTCGCAGCGTGGCCCGCGCCAGCCCGAGCGCTTCCGGCACCGCTTCGATTTCCGACTTCAGCAAAATCACGTCCGCCGCCTCGCGCGCCACATCGCTGGCGCGGCTCACCGCAATGCCCAAGTCCGCCTGCGTCAGCGCCGGCGCGTCATTGATGCCGTCGCCCACGAACGCCACACGGCCGCCCTGCCCTTGCAGCTTTTTCACGAATTCGGCCTTCTGCTCCGGGCGCACTTCGGCAAAAACATTCGCCGCCGGAATGCCCGCCAGCTTCGCGATGGCCGCGGCCGTCTGCGCGTTGTCGCCGGTCAGCAAATACGTCTTCAGCCCCTCCCGCTGCAAGCGCGCCACCACGGCGACTGCCCCCGGCTTCACGGCATCGCGCACCGCAAACACGGCGCGCAGCTCCCCGCCGGTGGCCAGGCCCACGACGGTGGCTCCCTGCCCCGACCATTCACCGGCAAATTTGCTTCCGGGCGCCAGCGCCACGCCGCTCTCTCGCAGCCAGCGCCACGAACCCAGCCGCAGTTTTATCGCCGTCCCGCCGGATGTCGGCGCCGGCAGGTTCGCCTCCAGCCCGCAGCCGCGAATTTCCCGCCAGCCATCCGCCGCCAGGTTCACGGGCGACCCGCCGCCAGCCTTTTCGCAATGCACGGCCACCGCGCGGCTGACCGGGTGCGTGGAGTGCCGCGCCAGCGCGCCCGCCAGGCCCAGCGCCGAATCGTCGGCTCCGGCCGCTAGCCACACCTCCGCCACTTCCGGCCGCCCCGCCGTGAGCGTGCCCGTCTTGTCAAAAATCACCGCCGTGATCCGCCCGGCTTTTTCCAACGCCACGCCATCGCGAATCAGGATGCCGAGGCGCGCGGCGGCATTGGCGCTGGCCATGATCGCGGCCGGCGTGGCCAGCCCCATCGCGCAGGGACAGGCAATGATCAAAACCGCGGCGGCGATGATGAAACCCGCCGCCGCGCCCGCGGGTGCGTGCACCTGCCAAAGCCAGGGCAGCAAAAATTCGTGCACCCGGCCCGCCGCGCCCGGCGCCAGGCCCCACCATAACCCCGCCGCCAGCGCCACCGTCACGATCACGGGCACAAACACGCTGCTGATGCGGTCGCCCAAACGCTGGATGTCCGCCCGGCTGGTCTGCGCGCGCTGCACGGCGGCGA
The DNA here is from genome assembly GCA_964532525.1 of uncultured Bifidobacteriaceae bacterium. Lineage (GTDB taxonomy): Bacteria > Verrucomicrobiota > Verrucomicrobiia > Limisphaerales > UBA11358 > UBA11358. Next base: position 46,255 of record CAZHIM010000034.1, on the reverse strand, counting down.
CGATGTGCGCCAGCGCCGTGGCTTCCCCGGTCGCCGTCACGCGCATGACGAGACGGCCGTTCAAATTCACCGTGCCAGCAAACAATTCGCCGCCGGCCTGCTTTTCCGCCGGCGCCGATTCACCCGTGAGCATCGCTTCGTCCACGGCCGATTCGCCGGCCAGCACCACGCCATCCACCGGCACGCGGTCCCCGGCCCGCAGCGCCACGCGGTCGCCAATTTCCAATTCCGCCACGGGCACCTCCTCTTCCCGTTCCGGCGGCTGGTTGACGGAGGTCGCCGGCGAAAAGGAAAACGCCTTGAGGCTGGCCGCAACCATCGGTCCGGCTGCCGGCGAGGCATCGGCGGGCGAGAATTGGCGCAGCCCAAGCGCGGCTCCATTTTCCTTGGGTTCCGTCGGCGCGGCCAGCCGGCGCGCCGTCTGCGGCGCCAAATTGAGCAGCGCCTGCAACGCCCCGCTGGCGCGTTCGCTCACGCGGGCTTCCAGCCAGTGACCGAAGCTGATGAGCGAAATGATCGCCGCCGCCTCCATGAAATAAAGATGTCCGCCCGCGCCGGCCAGCAGCGCCCACGTGCTGTAGCCAAACGCCGTGGTGGACCCCAGCGCCACCAGCGCGTCCATGTTGGACTGGCCCACCTTGAGTTGCCGCCAGGCGCCCGCGTAAAATTGCGCGCCGCAGAAGACCTGCACCACGCCGGCCAGCGCCAGCGAAAGCCACTGGAACCATGGCGCCATCCCCAAGCCCAAAACCCACTCGCCCAGCATCAGCACGCCGGTGACGCCCAGGCCGATGATCAAGTTCCACTGCCAGCGGTTCAGCGCGGGAGCGGCGCCGACACCGTCCGCGGCCGGAATTTCCGCAGCCGCATAACCCGCCTGCGCCACCGCCGCCACCACCGCCGGCACGCTCCGATTTTCCGGCGACGCCCATTGCACGGTGGCCCGCTTGCGTTCCAGCGACACGGAGGCGCTGCGCACATTCGCGACGCCTTGGATGGCTTCCGTCACGTGGCGCGCACAATTATTGCACGTCATCCCCGAGACCCTCAGTTCGGTTGTGGTTGGCGATGTCATATCCCCTCGAACAGCATGCCACGCCCCCGGCGCCGGGTCGAATTGGAATTCGGTGGCACGACCGCTGGCGACATGTCGCCGCACTGCAACGCCCGGACCGCGGCTGTGTTGCAGACCAGCCGCAGCAGCTTCGCAGGAATGACCGCGTTGGAAGTATTCAACACGGCTTGAGATCCCGACGCGCTGCAGCTGATCCCACGCCGCGCGGGACACAGCCGCGGTCCGTTGAAGGTGCGGGCGGGCGCCAAAAAAAAATTTAGGGTTGACGGGGTCGGAGCGGTCTGGGGAGGAGAACCGAGCGTCCGCGCCGCCTTTGTGAATCCCAACGGGATTCTGGCTCAAAGCCCAAGGTAGCCGCAGCGGCTACCTTGGGTCTCCGGTCGGGAGGTGTTGCCAACCGCAACGCGGTTGCGGCGAGATTGTATGATGGTCGGGCAGGACGGCCGCAACCGCGTTGCGGTTGGGAAATGAATTCTGTGCGTCGTTTACCCAGGGTGGCTCGTTCCTCGCGACCTTGGGCTTTGAGGCACAATCCATTTGGGATTGGGCCCGGACGTCGGCCTATACCGGGTAATCGCTGAATCAGGAACAGTCATGATTTTCAAGGAATTCGGCTCGGAAATACATGATTAACCATCGGCTCAACATTCTCTGGGGCCATTGGCCGCCGCTTTTCCGCCTTCGCGGTTGAAATCATCAGCCCGGCGTGTCTCACTTCAAGGTCTAGCCTGCATCGAGCGTGACGATTGGTTCGCAGGACGGTCTGAAGATTAAACCGCAACCAAAGGAAATATGAAAACGCATCGAAGCATCTGTCTAGCAAGCGCAGCATTGTTGTTCGCGATCAACGTCACGACCATCAAAGCTGAAGAGTCAGCCAACCTCACCGGCACTTGGAAATGGGTCGCGCCGGCCAACCCGGATGGCCAGATACCAGCCATCACCTTTACCTTGAAGTTCCAAGGCGAGGCTTTAACCGGCACAGTCAACAAGACCGCTGGCGCAGAGACCATCACCAACGGCGTGGTCAAGAGCGATGAAGTCACATTCCAGACGATCCGCCAGAAGAAAGCTGGACAGACGACCACCACCTACACCGGCAAAATCAGTGGTGACAAAATCAAGGGCACGGTAGAGACAGACGCGGGCGGCAGAAAATTCGGCCCCCAAGATTGGGAAGCCGACCGGGTTAAGGAATAGCCCACAAAGGGGGCCTATGACAGGTTGGACTCCGCCATTTTAGCCGTGCATTCTCCTTTCGGCCCGCACCCGGTAGAGCCGCTCCGTGAAACCGCCTTCTTCAACGAAGGCCTTTCCCCGGGCGGCTATTTGTTTGTCGAGCAGGTGGCACGCGAGATTTAGCAGCGAGAGAGCGGCATTGGCCACAAGTTGGGCGGAAGTCACGGACGAGCACGGACGTTCACTGACCGGCACGGACTCCTTTGCCACTCTTCCCCGTCCTTGCGTGTCCGTGTTAGTCCGTGTCAGTCCACGACGCTCCTCCTCCACCCAAGTCCGCACCTGCTCCAGCGTGGCGCACCGCCTGGCCTTGAAGCGCATCAGTGCCGGATGCTCCGGTGGCCACTGCGCCAACCCGCGTTGCCGCAGGTAGTCCTCATAGTCCAACCGCAGCTCCTCCAGGCTGGCCCGCGCCACCTTCGTGAGCTTGAGTTCCGTTTTCTTGGACGTGCCGCTCGCCTGGCTGCCCTCCGCGATGTTCTGCACGCCCGACCGCGCCGCCTGCACCATCTGGTCGTGCGTGCGGCTGCGCTTCTCAATGTAGCAGTCACAGAAGCGCACCGTCACGTCGTAGGCCAGTTGCGCCATTTGAAAGCTCTTCCACTTCCGGTAGCCGCCATGCAGCGGAATCAGTTTTCCCGGCTCATTCATCGCCCGTATTTCCGCCATCCCCGGCGGCTGCGCAAACGCAAACCCGCTTTACAGTTCGGCGGCATGGGACTAAAGTCGTTTTATGGCAGGCTCACAAGACCCGTCCGAATTTATTGACACCGACTTTACGGCGCAAAAATCGCCCTTTGCCGCCGCGCCCACGCGCGACGACACGGACCGCAAGCTGGTGGAAGCGCAGCAAAAACTCGTGGAACTCAAGCGCGTGCAGGAGGATCTGGAACGCGAACGCTCCGGCTTGGAGGAACTCCGCCGCCGCCAGGCCGAATTCGTCACCGGCCGCGAGGAGATTGTCCAGCAGCTCACCCGCGCCACGGGCCTGCTGGAGGAAGCCGAATTTGCCGCCCGCCGGGACGCCGAGCTGATGGCCAAGACGCTCGTGAATTTCCGCGAGGCCCTCACCAAGGTGCAGGCCATCCACGACGAGACGTGGACCAAGGAGAATTTTCAAACCGAGCTCACCCGCGCCCTGACCACCGTGGAAAACGCCCGCATGGAATGGAATGCCGCGCGGCTCAAGCTCCCCGTGCTGGCCGGCGAAGCCGGGACCGCCGCCGCAGGCAAGAGCCCCGTGGCCGCCGCTTCCGCGGCACCCACGCTGGCCGACCTGGGCTTTGGCCGGCTGTGCCAGCTCGGCCTGGCTTTCACCTGGCCGCTGCTCGTCGTGGGGCTCGCCCTCTTCCTGGTCCTCCTCGCGCGAAAATAAAATCCGCATGGCCCAGAAAAAGCCAGATCCCATCTCGGACAAAGCCCGGGCGCTGAACCAGGAAATCGCCGCCTTGGAAGCGGAGATCAAACGGCTGGACACCCAGTTGGCGCGCTCGCCCGGCCCGAAATTCCGTTCCACCGCCCTGCCGCCGGGCGCCGCCCGTGCCCCCGAGAAGTCCGCCCCGCCTCCGCCCCAGCGGAGCGATCCCGTCTTTGAGGAGGTCAAACGCGGGCCGCTCATGGCCACCGCCGAGGCCGAAGCGCCAGAGATTTATAACGAGCTCGGCGTGCGGCGCTACGATTTGCCCGGCCTCTGGAACCGCCTCCGTAATCATTTTCACGGTCCGCCCACCAGCAATCCGCGCCTGGTCAGTTACCTCGCCGCCGGCGGCGTCCAGGGCCTGCGGCCGCTGCGCTACGAGAAACGCGTCGCCCGCAACCGCTTTCTCGTTTTCACCCTGCTCCTCTTCGGCCTTTTGCTCGGCACCCTGTTGATTTACCTGAAACACCATTAAAACGGCTCCCGCCATGAACCCGCTCATTGCGCTGCCCATTGCCACCGACGAAGGAACGTTCCAAGCCCGCTACTCGGAACGCGGCCTGGCCGAACTCAATTTTCCCCGCGCCGGCAAATCCCTTCCCGCGGCGGCCGCCAAAGACGTGCCCGCCCCAATTCTGCGCTGGCACCGCGCCACCACCGCCGCGCTCAAGCAGGTGCTGGCCGGCCGCCCCGCCAAAAAACTTCCGCCGCTCGATTGGTCCGGCCGGCCGGAATTCCAACAATCTGTTTGGCGCGAAATGCTGAAACTGGGACCGGGCGAAACCAAGAGCTACGGCGAAGTGGCCCGCGCCATTGGCAACCCGCGGGCCAGCCGCGCCGTGGGCGGCGCGTGCGGCGCCAACCCCATCCCCATGCTGGTTCCCTGCCATCGCATCCTCGCCGCGCACCAACAGCTCGGCGGCTTCTCCGGCGGCCTGGACTGGAAGCGCCGGCTGCTGGACCGCGAAGGCGTGCTCACTTGCGATACGCGAAGATCATCCCCTCGTTGTTCATCGTAAACGTGTTTCCGTCCACGCTGCCCGTGGTCATTCCCGCGCCCTTCCAGCGCATCGTCAACGCCGTGCCGGACGCCGTGTAGGTGGCGTCCACCACGCGATGCACGTCCGCGTAATGCTCCACCGCAAAGACCGATTCACTCCGGCAGGTGCCGTCGGCATTGATGCTGAAAGTTCCCGATTTCACCGTGACGTCGTGGCCCTCGTGTGAGACCACACACGGCACCGGTTTGCCGTCCACACTCAGCAGCGTATAGCTGCCGGTGAGGTTGGCCGGGGCGACGGCCGCGGTCCCCGGATCAGCCGTGGACGAGCCCTTGCAGCCGGTGAGGCACATGGCCAGCAGCGTCCCCGCCAGCAGGCCCAAGGCAATCACCCGGGGATTGATGATTTTAAGTTGACGGTTTTCCGAATTGAGGTTTGTTTTCATGGCTCCAGTTATAGCCCGGCCGGCGGCAACAGCGTGAATTGAAAAATTCACTGCCGGCCGCAAAGAAATCAATATGTCCTTTGCACATTTGCCGGTTCCGGGCCAGATTGAATCGCTATGGCTGAAAAAATCGGATTCGTGGGCGTCGGGCGCATGGGGGCAAACATGGCGCGGCGCCTCCGGGAATGTAACATCCCCGTGGTCGCAGTATTCGACCGCAACGCCGCCACCGCCCGGGCGCTGGCGAAGGAACTGGGCTGTCTCGCCGCCAACGAACTTGAGAACGTGACCGTGCGCGCCGATGTCATCATCACGGTCGTCACCGACGATCGCGCCATGAAACAGATTTTCATGGGCGGTCTGCTCACGGAGGCCAAGGGCAAGCTGTTCATCAATTGCGCCACCGTCACCCCCTCCGTCCACGCCTGGGTGGAGGAGACCTGCGAAGCCGAAGGGGCCCAGTCCTTGGAAGCCTGCATGGCATCCAGCATCACCCAGGCGCGGCAGGGCACGCTTTACCTGATGTGCGGCGGCAAGCCGGAAGCCTTCGAGCGCGCCCGGCCCATCCTGGAAAGGCTCGGCGAAACGGTGCGCTACATCGGCCCCGCGGGCAGGGCCGCGCAGGTGAAGGCGCTCGTCAACATGGTCATGAACGCCAATACCGCCGCCCTCGCGGAGGGCCTCGGACTCGGCGAAGCCCTGGGCCTGGACCTGAGCATGCTGCGCGAAGTCTTTGCCCAGACCGGCGCCCGTTCCGGCGTGCTCCAGACCGATGGCGAAGACATGCAAAATCGGGAACACTCCTGCTTTTTCTCCGCCGCCCACGCCGCCAAGGATTCCGGCATCGCCCTCAACCTGGCCAAGGAGCAGGAGCTAAACCTGCCTGTTGCCACCGCCGCGAAGAAGCAGTACGACCGCATGGTCAAGGCCGGCCTGGGCGAGTTGGACAAATCCGGCATCGCCGAACTGACCTTCAAAGGCCGCGGCGGCAATCATTCGAGCTGACGGCAGCCGACTACAGAAACCCATAAGCCGGGACGTGTCGTAATTGCGCGAGGCGTCATGGACTGCGGCGGGAAGCGGAGCGCCACGCCGCTTTCGTGCGGGCGACGGTCCGCAAAAGCTTGCGGCTCGCGCGTGCGTGCGAAAGCGCCGGCGCCGCTGGCGCTGCCGGCGCAGTCCAAGACGCGAACGGTATTGCCGGGCGCATCATCATTACGCGGAGTCAGGAGAGCCCGCTGGTAACATTCGTCGGGTGTCAATTTTTCCACCCTCCGCGACACGACTTGCCCCCTGCCCTGTCCAACCTGACAGAATGCAATGGATGCCTGACTAACCAAATTAACCAAACACCCAAAATCACGAGGTTCCCATGTCTAATTACCTCTACGAAGCGGTGGATGCCGGCGGGCTGAAGAGCAAGGGCTCGCTGGATGTGATTGACCAAAACGAAGCCCTGCGGCGCATCAAGGAAATGGGCCTGTTCCCCACGCTGGTCCGGCCGACCCTCCCGTTGCCAGCCCGCACGCGCCCGGAAGCCGGCCGCAAACGGCACGGTTCACCGATCCTGTTCGGCGGCGTGAAGCCGGCCGCCCTGACCGTGTTCACCCGCCAATTGGCCACCTTGGTGGGCGTGGGCATGCCGCTGCTGCGCGGCCTGCGCCTGTTGCACGAACAGGCGGACAACGCGGTCCTCAAGCACGTCATCTCCGAGATCGCCCAGAACGTGGAAAATGGCGGCACCATGTCCGAAGCGCTCGCCGCGCAGCCCAAGGTGTTCAGCCCGCTGTACGTCAACATGGTCCGGGCCGGCGAATTGGGCGGCGTGCTGGAGGAAGTGCTCCGCCGCCAGGCCGACTTCATGGAAAAGGCGCTCAAGATCAAAGGCAAGATCAAGGCCGCGATGTTTTATCCGGCCGCCGTCATGTTCGTCGCCGCGGCGATCCTGACCCTGCTGCTGGTGTATGTCATCCCCAAGTTCCAATCGGTCTTCGAGGGCCTGCTCCCCGGCAAATCCATGCCCGCCTTCACGCTCGCCGTGCTGCACATCAGCAAAACATTCAAGGATCATTTCCTCCTGGTCGCGGCGGCCGTAGTCGGGCTGTTCCTCGGCTTCCAATGGTTTATCCATACCCGCACGGGCCGCCGCTGGTGGGACCATTTCAAACTCATCATGCCCGTCGTCGGCCAGGTCTGCCGCAAACTTTCGCTGGCCCGCTTCACCCGCACGCTGGGAACCCTCCTGGGCAGCGGCGTGCCGATCTTGCAGGCGCTCAACATCGTCAAGGAAACCGCCGGCAACGTGGTGGTGAGCGGCATGATTTCCCGCATCCATGACAACGTGAAGGAAGGCGGCACGCTGGCCGATCCGTTCCGGGCCGCCGCCATTTTCCCGCCCATGATCGGCGGCATGGTGGACGTGGGCGAGCAAACCGGCGCCCTGCCGGACATGCTCATGAAAATCGCCGATACCAGTGATGAGGAGGTGGACAACTCCGTGACGGCCATGACCTCGCTGCTGGAGCCGGTGATGATTATCTTTCTGGCCGTCGTCGTCGGCAGCATCGTCATCGCCATGTTTCTGCCGCTGATCACCATCATCAGCGATCCCGGGCTGACGGAAGGCGGCCGGGAATAGGGCGGCGGGGTGCGCGTCAATTTCGCGCATAAATACCGGAGGTCTTCGCAGGCTGCGACCTCCGGCTTATAGCTATCCCAGAGTTATTCACGGAAGCAAGGGGAGCCCGCAGGGTTTGCTCGGTCTCGCCAACCCGAATGGTTTGGAAGACAGTAGCCGGGGGTTGAGCGACCAGGGAGCGATACCCCCGGAAAGCACCCCCGGTTTTCCCGCACCCCGGCAGGTGGTGCCAGAAGTGCCCGCTGGGAATGCTCACCCCATAGCAGGGGGCAGCCATAGCATGGTTCATCATCGGCTTCAAAACCCACCGTGCTATGGGTTGACCCAGTCGCACGCTTTGTGGGTGGATTCCAAAATGGAAGTCCATTAACCTCGGCGCATGGAGAAGAATCGCCTTGAAGCTTTCAGCGACGGAGTGCTCGCCATTATCATCACCATCATGGGTTTGTGCTCGTCGCCCTCATCTGGCTTGTTCCTGACCGCCGCATTGAGCGCGTGCTGGTGAAACCGGAGAATACATGATGATCGTTCGCATTCTGGCACCGCCTTCGGGGTGCGTGTCAATTTTACGCATGATTCCCGGAGGTCTTCGCCGACTGCGACCTCCGGCTACTCTCTGGCAACCCTCCAGTTTGTTCCGCCTCGCCAACCCGGAGGGTTGGAAGAAAGTAGCCGGGGGTTGAGCGACCAGGGAGCGATACCCCCCGGAAAACGCCCCCCGTTTCCCCGCACCCCGGCAGGTGGTGCCAGAAGCGCTGGGAATGGCCTGCCCTAAATTGGTTCGTTTTGAAGCTGATAATGATCCATGACATGGCGGTGGGCCGCTATTGTGAATTAACGGATACCCCGATTCGGAATCCGCCGCCATGTAGAAAGATTGCTCTGATTGATCGAAACGCGAACCTCGGCGCCGATTGCCTCAAGAATTTGTGTCACGCTGACAACAAACTCGTCATGAACATCTTGCAGGGTTAGAGGCTGTCGCGCCAGAATCTCTCGAGTCAGGCGCTTTATTTCGCCGGGGGACGCATTGACGCCGCGACGAAGACGTTTTTTGAGTTCTGACTTTGCGTGATCGTGCCAGGCGGTTAACCCGACGACGTTTTCTTTCCAGCCAAGAATCTCAATCGTTGCCATGCATGTTCACCGGCCCCCGTCCGCCTTCACACAATCTGCGGCTGCGCCATCTCGGGATCCACGCCCAGGTCTTTGATGGCCTGCGCCACCACCTTGCGCTCGATGAGCTTCTTTTCCGCCAGCGCGTATAGCACGCCGATGACCGTGGTTTCCGCGTCCACGCCGAAAAATCTCCGCAGCCGGGCGCGCGTGTCGCTCCGGCCGAAGCCGTCCGTGCCCAGCGAGAGCAAACCGCCCGGCACCCACGGCGCAATCTGGTCGGACACCGTGCGGAGGTTGTCGGACACCGCCACAAACGCGCCCTGCTCCTTCGCCAGCAGTTGTTCCAGGTAGGATTTCTTCGCCGGCTCGGTGGGGTGCAGCATGTTCCAGCGCTGGCAGCGGATGGCGTCGGTGCGCAGCAACTTGTAGCTGGTGGCGCTCCACACATCCGCGCTCACGCCGTATTTTTCGGCCAGGATGGCCTGCGCCTTCAACGCGGATTGCAGGATGGATCCGCTGCCAAAAATGTGCGCCTTCACGCCCTTCTCCGGACCGGGCTGGAACCGGTACAGTCCCTTCACGATGCCATCCGCCACGCCTTCGGGCATGGGAAGCATCGCGTAGGTTTCGTTGTAGAGCGCCAGGTAATAGAAAATATCCTCGTGCTCCACGAACATGCGCCGCAAGCCGTCGGCAATGATCACCGCCAGCTCAAACCCAAACGCCGGGTCGTAGGACAAACACGTGGGAATGGTGCTGGCGTGCAGCAGACTGTGGCCGTCCTGGTGTTGCAGACCCTCGCCGTTGAGCGAGGTGCGGCCGGAGGTGGCGCCCAGCAGAAAGCCCCGCGCCCGGATGTCGCCCGCCAGCCAGAACAGGTCGCCCACGCGCTGCGGACCGAACATGGAGTAGTACGCGTAAAACGGAATCGTGGGCACGCCGTGCGTGGCATAGCTGGTGCCGGCCGCCAAAAACGACGACATGGCCCCGGCCTCGCTGATGCCTTCCTCCAGGATCTGCCCATCGGTGGTTTCCCGATAATAGAGCAGCGACTTGTTGTCCACCGGCTCGTAAAGCTGGCCCTTGGGCGAGTAAATCCCGATGTCCTTGAACAGCGCGTCCACGCCAAAGGTCCGCGCCTCGTCGGGAATGATCGGCACCACGTGGCGCCCGATGGTCTTGTCCTTGAGCAAAAACCGCAGGATGCTCACAAACGCCGTCGTGGTGGAAATCTCCGTCTTGCCGGCCCCGAAAAATTCCGTGAACGCCTCCCGCTTGGGGATCTCGAGCGTGACCGGTTCCACCACGCGCGCCGGCACAAACCCGCCCAGCGCCTGGCGTCGCTCCAGCAGGTATTTCATCTCCGCGCTGTCCGGAGCCGGACGGAAAAACGGCGTCTCGGCAATCACGTCGTCGTCAATGGGGATGTTGAACCGTTTCCGGAACTCGCGAAGTTCCTTCTCGTTCATCTTTTTCTGCTGGTGCGAAATGTTCTTGCCCTCGCCCGCCTCGCCCAGGCCGTAGCCCTTGACCGTCTTGGCCAGCACCACCGTCGGCCGGCCCTTGTGGTTCATAGCCGCCTGGTAGGCGGCGTACATCTTCCGCACATCGTGGCCGCCGCGGAGCAGCTTGCTGATCTGCTCGTCCGTGAGATGGTTCACCAGCTCCAGCAGTTCCGGATACTTGCCGAAGAAATGTTTGCGCGTGTAGCTGCCCGGTTCCACCACGTATTTCTGGTAGTCGCCGTCCACGCATTCCTCCATGCGCTTGAGCAGCAGGCCCGAGTGGTCCCGCCGGATAATGTCGTCCCAGTCGCTGCCCCAGATCACCTTGATGACGTTCCAGCCTGCCCCCCGGAAAATGCCTTCCAGTTCCTGGATGATCTTGCCGTTGCCGCGCACCGGGCCGTCCAGGCGCTGCAAATTGCAGTTCACCACCCAGAGAATGTTGTCCAGGTTCTCGCGCGCGGCCAATGAAATCGCCCCGAGCGACTCAGGTTCGTCCACTTCGCCGTCCCCGAGGAAAGCCCAGATCTTCGGTTCCTCTTTCCAGTGCGTCAGGCCCCGCGCCTGCAGGTAGCGATTGAACCGCGCCTGATACAGGGACATGATCGGTCCCAAGCCCATCGAGACCGTCGGAAACTGCCAAAACTCCGGCAGCAAATACGGGTGCGGATACGACGGCAGGCCGCCGCCCGCGGCGAGCTCCTGCCGGAAATTTTGCAGCCGCGCCTCATCCAGCCGCCCCTCCAGAAATGCGCGCGCATACATGCCCGGCGCGGCGTGGCCTTGGAAATAGACCTCGTCGCCGGGAAAATCCGCCGTCCGCCCGCGGAAAAAATGGTTCTGGGCCACCTCGTACAGCGTGGCCGAGGAGGCGAACGACGCGATGTGGCCGCCGACGTTCGTGGTGGAATTGGCCTTCACCACCATGGCCATCGCGTTCCAGCGGATGATGCTCTTGATGCGCCGCTCCACCGCACGGTCGCCGGGATAGGCCGGCTGCTGCTCCACCGGGATCGTGTTCAAATACGGCGTGGTCTGCCCGCCGCCCGCCGGACGCGGCGCCGAACGCAGTTCCTGCGCGAGTTTTTCCAGCAACTGCGCCGTGCGCTCCGTGCCCTGGCTCTCGACCGCCAGCTCAAACACCGACCGCACCGACTCCGACAATTTATCGCCGTTGCCATTGGAGGCCACGGCCCGCGAACCGTAATTTTCTTGATTGGAGTTCACTCAGTTAAGCTCTCTTTTCTCGTCTTGCCGCCACAACAGCAATTCTGGCACATTCAACCGGGTTTGTCTCCTCAGCGCCAGCCAAATGTCGCGCCATCCAGCCATGCTCTCGGGTAACAGTCACTTTTGGCAGACGGCGCCATGACTTCGGTTGCGACTGTGGCCAATGCACACAATCTTTATCGTAAAAAAATACCACTCAGTTGTATTTCTACTGGACAAAAGACATCCTTTATCCTACACTCCGTTTGTCCGATGCCAAATCGGGTCATGATGATTGAAAGTCATGCCATAGTCGGTCAGCCTCTTCGCCCGGCGTGCGTTTGCCAGCCGCGTGCGGGGTATTGGCCAAATCATCCGGGCACCGTCAATTCCCTCCCGCGCTTCGCTTTCGAATCCAGTTTGCAAGTCCTTTGCGTCCAGCCTAATCAAACCTAATCAAACCAAAAAAAATTCTCCCGAAAACCGGCGTTGAGCCAGGCAATGCACGGCCCGCGCGCTTCGATTTTTTCAGCGCAAGGCCGGCAGACTTGGACTTTTCGTTCGACCCCGGTGAGAGTTTTGTTACCATGTTTACACTATGAAACTCGATGACATTCTACTGGAAGCAGAGGAAAAAATGATCAAGACCGAGCAGTCGGTCGTCAATGAGTTCGCCAATGTGCGCACCGGCCGGGCCTCCGCCGGGCTGGTCGAGAATCTCACCGTGGAGGTTTACGGTTCGCAAATGCGCATCCGTGAACTGGCCAATATCAGCACCCCCGAGCCGCGCATGCTGGTCATCCAGCCTTGGGACATGGCCTCCATCCAGCCCATCGAGAAGGCCATTCAGAAGGCCAACATCGGTCTGTCCCCCGCCGTCCAAGGCAAGCTGATCCGCCTCTCCTTCCCCGAACTCAGCACCGAGCGCCGCCAGGAATTTGTAAAATTGGTCAAAAAAATGGCCGAGGACGGCCGCGTCTCCGTGCGCCGCATCCGCCGCGACGCCATGGACCTTTTGAAGAAACATGGCCACGACAGCGGCAACACCGAGGACGATGCCAAACAGGCCGAAAAGGATTTGCAAAAGCTTACCGACGATTACACCGCCAAAATTGACGGTCTCGTCGCCGTCAAAGAAAAAGAAATCATGACCGTATAGGTTGTGCGGGATTTTGGGAGTCGCCTGCTAATTTGAGAGGCACTGTGCGGGAGTTTTTCCTGGTCCATCCATCACCGGCGCGCGGGCGCTGCCGGGCGCGTTTTCGTGTATCAATGTCCCGTTGCGTTCGTGGATGCCTCAAAATGGATCACCGTTTCATCGGCCTTGGCGTAACCGAGTTTCTCCCGCGCCAGCCGCTCAACCGTCTTGGCATCGCTGCGCAACGCGTCGAACTCGGTCTGCAACTGCTTGGAGGTTTGCCGCTGCTTGTCCAGTTCCGTGCTCAAGACGTCAATGCGCCGGCGCATCTGCTCGTTTTGCTGGATCAACGGCAGGTAAGTCATGCCAATGAGCAGCAACACCGCGATGGCCACCAGCGCGACCACCGCCTGCGTAAGCCAACTCCAAATGCCGAGATCTACTTTCACCCCCCGAGTCTAACGCCGCGTGCCACGGCAGTGAAAGCGGATTTTGTTGTCTCCGGCCGAAAAATTGCTAATCATTGCAACTGAATGATAAAGGTCTTTTTTTTGATTCTTGAGCCGGATGTGACTTGGGACAAGATCGCGCAGGCGAAACGTGGTTTCCTCCACATCGTCGCGATCCATCTGTTTCCCCTGCTTCTGTTGACCTCCTTGCTTGAAGCTTGGGGCCTGAATCGCCACGGCAAATGGCAGCCCAAGTTCCAAATGTACTACACGGGCTTTAGCGGGCATGAAATCCTCTGCTTTGAAGTCATCGAATTCCTGCTGTTCCTGGCTGTCGTCTTCATCAGCGCCTTGCTGGTCTTTAAGATTACCCAGCCCTTTCAATATCGCCTGACCTTTTTGCAGGTGTTCACCACCATGGCCTACGGTTTCACTCCCATGTTCCTGATCCATTTCCTCGACGCCAGTGCGGCGGTTAATCCCTTGGTGCCTTGGCTCCTCGGGATGGGATTGGCCATGTGGGTCCTCTACCAGGGCATCCCCCGCGTGATGCAGCCGGATCCCACCCACGCTTTTGGGGTGTATCTTTCGACCATGTTTGTGGTTCTGCTCACCTCCGGCCTGGCCCGGCTCATCACCGGCATGTACCTGCTCGGGTACATGGATTACCGGCACTCTTGGCTCTCCCACAAACTGATCCACCTCTTGGGCCAATAACCGCGCCGCCATGAATCCGCCCCTGTGAACCGCATGGCCCCGGATGACACCATCGCCGCCATCGCCACGCCGCTCGGGGAAGGCGGCTTGGCGGTCGTGCGCGTTTCGGGCGCCCAAGCCCTGGCCATCGCCGACCGGTGTTTCCAGCCCGCCGGCAAACACTCGCTGAAGCCCTCCGCCGCCCCCACCCACACCCTCCAGTTTGGAAAAATTGTCCGCGGCGGGCAGGTCATTGACGAGGTCCTGCTGGCGGTCCTGCGTGCGCCGCGCACCTTCACCCGCGAGGACACCGTGGAAATTTCCTGCCACGGGGGACTGCTCCCCGCCAAGCTGGTGCTCGACGCCCTGCTCGCCGCCGGCGCCCGGCCCGCCGGCCCCGGCGAATTCACCAAGCGCGCCTTCCTCAACGGCCGCATTGACCTCGCCCAGGCCGAAGCCGTCGCCGATCTCATCCAGTCGCGCACGGAACTCGCCCTGGCCGCCGCCAACGAGCAGCTCGCCGGCAAGCTTTCCCAGCGCATCAACCGCCTGCGCGACGACTTGATGCACACGCTCGCCCATGTGGAGGCGCACATAGACTTTCCGGACGAAGACATCGCCCCGGACACCCGCGACGGGCTGCTGCGGCGCCTGACCGACGGCCTCGCCTTCATGGACGAACTGCTCCAAACCGCAGCCGAGGGACAAATCCTCCGGCGCGGCATTCGTGCGGCGATTGTGGGACGTCCCAATGTGGGAAAATCAAGTCTGCTGAACCAATTGCTCGGCCGCGACCGCGCCATCGTTTCGCCCATTCCCGGCACCACGCGCGACACCATCGAGGAGACCGCCAACGTGCGCGGCCTGCCGATTGTCTTCATTGACACCGCCGGCCTCCGCGAATCGAATGACGTCATTGAGCGCGAGGGCGTCCGCCGCAGCCGCGAATCGCTCGAACGGGCGGAATTGATTTTGCACGTGCTCGACGCCAGCGCACCGCTCGGCGAGGCGGACCGGAGATACCTGGCCGAGTTCGCCGCCAAGAAACGCATCCTGGTCCGCAACAAAGCCGATTTGCCGGCGAAACTGGAACTGCCCCCGGACGCGCTCGCGGCCCAACTGCTGCCGGCGGTGGACGTTTGCTGCCTGAGCGGAGCCGGGATCGAATCGTTGAAGGACCAGATCAAGCACCTGGTCTGGTCCGGCGAAATCACGGCCGAATCCTTGCAGGTGGCCATCAATGCGCGCCATCAGGACGCGCTGCATCGCGCCCGCGAGGCCGCGCGCCGGGCCGCCGCTGCGTTAGCCGCTAACGCCACGCTGGAACTGGTGGCCATGGACCTGCGCATCGCCGCCAACGCCGTCGGCGAAATCGTGGGCAAGACCACCACCGAAGATCTGCTCGACTCCATCTTCAGCACGTTTTGCATTGGAAAATAATCCGCCGAGACGGATTCCACCGGCAACGCCTCTGAAAAGCCGTGTCCGTCCGTGTCCGTCCGTGGTTGTCTGTGTGGCAGCCAATCGCAAACACCCGAGTTTATAATCTGTAACAAGCCAG
Organism: uncultured Bifidobacteriaceae bacterium; assembly: GCA_964532525.1. Taxonomy (GTDB): domain Bacteria; phylum Verrucomicrobiota; class Verrucomicrobiia; order Limisphaerales; family UBA11358; genus UBA11358. The sequence goes on along the minus strand of CAZHIM010000034.1, from coordinate 30,763 downwards.
GGCGTTCCCGTATTCTTTGTGATGAAAGAACATGAGCGATGAGGCAAGTTCTGACGCGCTGCCACGAGCGGCTTTCCCAACCACGCGCTGGTCGGTAGTGCTCGCGGCCAAGCAGCGGGAGCAGCCCGAATCTGCCCAGGCCTTGGAAACACTTTGCCGGAATTATTGGTATCCGCTTTATGTATTCGTGCGCAGTTCGGGCTGGGCGCCGGCCGATGCGGAGGATTTGACGCAGGAGTTTTTTGCGCGCCTGCTGGAGAAGAATTATCTGCGGGTGGTCGAGCCGCAAAAGGGCCGGTTCCGCACCTTCCTGCGCTTTGCGCTCAAGCGCTTTCTGGCCAATGAATGGGAACGCCGGGGAGCCGCCAAACGTGGCGGTGGACAACGGCCGATTCCTTTTGATACGGCGCTGGCCGAGGAGCGGTTCGCCGCCGAATGCGCCAAGACGCTGTCGCCCGAGCAGAGCTATGACCGGCAGTGGGCCTTGTCCCTGCTCCAGGATGCGGCCGCCCGGCTGGCCCGCGAATACGAGGCCGCCGGAAAAGCCAGACTGTTTGCCGCGCTCCGACCCCAGCTTACCGCCGAACGGGGTTCCATTCCTTATGGCGAGATCGCCACCGCGCTGGACATGAGCGAAAGCACCGCGCGCGTCACCCTGCACCGCTTGCGCAAACGGTTCCGTGAGGTGTTCCGGGAGACGGTCGCGGACACGGTCTGCTCGGCGGCCGAGGCGGAAAATGAAATACGCGAGGTCCTGGCAGTCTTGAGCGAGGGCTGATTTTGTAACCAACGCGTTCCGATCCGTATTTAGAAGGCAATGAGCGAAGCAGCCAAATGCCCGAAATGTCACGGGGCCTTGTCAGCCGGGGGCTGGTGCCCGCGGTGTGCGGCGGATTTCTTGCAGGGCGGGCAAACCGAAATTTCCGGCGAAGCGCATTCGTTTTCACCACCGCGACCGGAGGACCTGGCGCGGCTGTTTCCGCAGTTGGACATTATCGAGCTGATCGGGCGGGGTGGCATGGGTGCGGTTTACCAGGCGCGTCAGAAGGGACTGGACCGCATGGTGGCGCTGAAGATTTTGCCTCCCGGCATTGGGCAGGACAGCGGATTTGCCGAACGCTTTGCGCGCGAAGCCAAAGCCCTGGCGAAGTTGAACCATCCGGGCATTGTCACCATTCATGATTTTGGCCGGGCGGACGGGCTCTATTTCTTTCTGATGGAACTGGTGGACGGGGTCAATCTGAAGCAGTTGCTGGACCGGGGCCGCATCAGCCCGCGGGAAGCGCTGGCGATTGTGCCGCAGATTTGTGATGCCCTGCAGTTTGCCCATGACCAGGGGATTGTTCATCGCGACATCAAGCCGGAGAATATCCTGCTGGATCGGCGCGGGCGGGTGAAGGTGGCGGATTTTGGCCTGGCCAAGATTGTGGGACTGGAGCGCGGCGGTCCCGGCCGCAGCAGTGAGACCGGTGACGGTGGCGCGGAAGATTCGGGAATCCCCCCGGCCAGCGGCGTGGCGGCTTCCGGGACGGGCGCGCCCCCGGATTTGACCGAATCCGGCAAAGTGCTGGGCACGCCCGCTTACATGGCCCCGGAACAGGTGGAGCATCCTGAGGCGGTGGATCACCGCGCGGACATTTACGCGCTGGGGACGGTGTTTTATCAAATGCTCACCGGCCAACTGCCGGGGCAATCACTCGATTTGCCTTCGAAGAAAGTTCAAATTGACGTGCGGCTCGACGAGGTGGTGCTGCGAGCGTTGGAAAAGGAACCCAGCCGCCGCTATCAGCACGTCAGCGAGGTAAAAACGGCGGTTGAAACAATCATCCATACCACAACCAATGATCGCAGAAGCGAAGCTGCGGCAGGAAAGGAGACGGCCACATTCCACGCACCCATGGGGCCTGACAGGCGTCGCCGGAGGCGTTTTGCCTTCGCCGCAGTCACGCTCCTCATAATGCTGGTGCTGGCAGTCATTTTTTATCCGCGCATAGGGGGCATGCACGGGGAGCGCAAGCCGCCAACTGATTCTCCGGCCAAGCCGGTACTCGTTACTGCCGGGCGCCAAGGCCAGGAAACCGCCGCGCAGCCCGAGTGGTTGACTATTCAACCCTTGGAGACATGGATTACGGACGCGCAAAGTTCAGATCCGAAAATCAAGAAGATGGCCGAGCTGGCGCTGACTCAACTAGGCACCAACACACTGCCGGGAATTCTCAAGATTCTGAACGACTCCACCGAACCGGCACCGGAAGCCGACAATCGGCGGGCGGCGGTGGCCGAGGCTGTGGCGTACATGGGGCCTGCCGCAAAGTCGGCTCTGCCTGCGTTTGAAGCGCTGCTTCGTTCCGGGCAGCAAGAAAGAGCCTATTCGGGCGCCAGAGCGCTCGCAGTTAGCGCCCCCATCGTGCCGGAGGCGTTCGCCATTCTCACCAACGCACTGGCGGACCCCGCGGTGGGCGTTCGCGATGCAGCCATTCACGGTATGGGCTGGTGTCTTTCGTTTTATCCGAACGATTTCGCCACGTCGGCCCTGCCCATGCTGGTCCGCAATCTCAAGGATCCCGCCGATTACGTGCGCGCCGATGCCGCCTCAGCGTTGATGCTTTTCACGCACCACCAAGGCGATCAGCATCTGCCCGTGCCGGACTTTTTGCTGCCGCCATTGCTGGAACTTCTGCACGACAAATATTCCTACGCACGCGCCCACGCGGCTTATGCGCTGGCGTGCCCGTGCTTCCGCGACAAGCTCAAGCCTTCGCTGCCCGAGATCCAAAAGCTCCTGGATGACCCGGATGAAAACGTGAGAAGATTCGGCGCCACCAACCTCGTCCGGATGCTGACGGGTCCCGCCGACGACCGAGTCATCGTCGAAGGCAAGGGATGGGGAGGCTTCAGGCTTGGCGCCACGCGCGCGGAACTCATCAAAGCTCTCGGCCAGCCCGACAGCGATTCGGATAATCGCTGGATGAAGTGGAATCAAGCCCACATGCATTGCCTCATTGATGAGGCCCACGGCGCCTTCGAACTGAGGTTCGACGAAGGCTTTCCGGGACTTACCGCCGCGGGGATCGGGATTGGTTCTTCCCTCAAGGACGCCCTGGCCGCCTACGGCGAACCGAGTTCGCAGGAGACTGTCGGGGGCACGAAGAAACTGCTCTGGGCTTCCAAAGGCATCCTGATCTGGTTTCACGAGGATAGGGCGGCACAGATCGTCATATTCCAGAAAACAGAACAACACTGAAGAAAGGTAAAATTATGAAGACAAAAGCCATCACAGTCAGAACCATCGGCATCCTGTGCCTGGCCTGGACGGCCGGGACCGGTTGCACCTCGTCGGCTCAGACCGGAAGCGGCGCCACCAACCCGCCCGCCGGCATATCGGGAACGCCGGCCCGTTCGGGGCAAGGCCAGATCGCCGAGGGGAAAGGCTGGAACGGGTTCAAAGTGGGCGCCACGCGCGCGGAACTCATCCAAGCCCTGGGCCAGCCCGACAGCGATTCGGATAATCGCTGGATGAAGTGGAATCAGGCCCACGTGCATTGCCTCATTGACGATGCCCACGGCGCCTTTGAGCTGCGGTTCGACGAAGGCTTTTCAGGAGTCACCACCGCGGGGATTGCCATTGGCTCTCCCCTCAAAGACGCGCTGGCCGCCTATGGCGAACCGGATTCGCAGAAGACGGTCGGGAGCGCGAAGAAACTGCTCTGGACCTCCAAAGGCATCCTGATCTGGTTTCACGAGGATAGGGCGGCACAGATCGTCGTGTTTCAGAAAACAGAGCAACCCTGAATCTTATCTGTGTCCATCTGTGGTTAAATCGGATCCTCAGTCCTTCAGGAAGTCCACCTTGGCGCTCAACTGGGGCGTGAGGTACTTGTCCGGATTGAGCACTTGCACCTTGATCTGCAGCGTGCCTTTGGCCCGATCAGCTTCGGGCGCCACTTCCGCCACGTCGCCCGCATAGGTCTTGTCCGGGTAGGCCTCCGGGCTCACGCGGCATTTCTGACCAAGGTGGATCTTCGACAAGTCGGCTTCGTTCACGTCAATCTCCACCTGCAAATCGGTGAGGTCGGCCACGGCCAGCAGGGCCGTGCTCGGCCCGCGTCCGCCACCGAAGCTTTGCGGCATCACCAGTTCGTCCGGGTTCACCAGCTTCTCCAGCACCACGCCGTTGATCGGCGAGCGGATGACGCACCAGTCCACGTAGGTCCGCGCCAGATCGTAGTTGCCCTGCGCCGCCTGCACGGCCGCGCGGTCGGCCTCCAGCGCCAGGCGGGCGTTGTCCTCCGTCTGCTTCGATTCCACGGCCGTCCGGATCAAATTCGTGATGCGCTCGTAACTCAAACGGTCGCGCTCGACGTCCGCCTTGGCGCTGTTCAACTGGCCTTCCGCCTGGAGCATCCGCGCGCGATACTCCGCGTCGTCCAGTTGCACCACCACCTGGCCATTGGTCACGGCATCGCCCTTCTTCACGCTGATCCATTTCACCACGCCCAGAAAGCGCGGGCTGATTTCAATCCGCTCGCGGGCGACGATGTAGCCGCTGACGGTCAGCACGCTGTCCCCGCCGCCGGCGGCCGAGGCGGCCTTGGTTGCCGCCGCGCCGGGCGCCACCGGGTCCAGCGATCCGTTTTTGGCCGGTTGCGCCGCCGCATTGGTGGAAGTCTCCGCGCCCGCCGCGGCCACGGCCGCGAGTTCCCGTTTATCCTTCGCCCACGGCTGGATGAACGCCACCGTGCCCAGCAGCACCGCGGCCACCGTCAGTAGAATGCCCCAATACGCCCGCTGCGGGCGGCGCTTGGCTTCCGGGCTGATCCGCAGGGACCGCAACTGTTCGGTGTTCATGGCAAGGTATGGGTTAGCCGATTCTCAGACGGATTTCAAGGCGGTGATGACGGGCAGCCGCGCCGCCCGGATGGCCGGCAGCAGGCTGCCAATCACGCCGACCACCACGGCAAAAATCATTCCCTTGGCCGCCAGCCACGGCGTGATGCGAAACTGAAACACGGTTTCGCTGAACGAATTGAAACTCATCGTGCCGGTGGATACGCCATGCATCGGCAGCGCCAGCAGGCAGCCCAGCGCACCGCCAATGGCCGCCAGCAGCGCCCCCTCCACGACAAAGCCGGCCAGGATCGTCCGCCGCCGGAAGCCCAGCACGCGCAGGGTCCCGATCTCCCGCGTGCGCGCGCCCACGCTGGCGTACATGGTGTTCATGGCGGCAAACACGGCGCCGATGGACATCGCGGTGGCCAGAAAGTTGCCCAGCATCCGGATGGGCAGCGCCGTGGCCGTCTGGTCCCCGTAATACTTCACCTCGGGTTCGGCCAGCAGCGTCAGGCGCCGGTCCGCCTCGATGCGCGAAATCAACGCCTGCCCCGCCTCCGGACTCGTCGTCCGCACCAGGAAGCTGGAGTACTCGTCCCGGTCGAACAGCGCCCGCGCCTCGTCGGCATCCATCCACACCTCGGAATCGAAAGCGCTGTTGCCGCCGTCAAACTTCCCCACCACGGTCACGGCTTTCCCCGCCGTGCGAAAAGTGTCGCCCACGGCGAAGCCGGCAAAGCGGCTCGCGAGTTTGTGGCTCACGGTCACCTCGCGCCGGCCCGGCGTGAACCACCGGCCGGAAACCAATTTCACCTGCGGCCGCAGCGCCACGCCCAGGGGCGACACTCCCCGCACCGACACGTTCGCTTCCCCATGTCCGTCAATGCGCGGCTGGCTGATGAGGCATATCAAGTCCGCCGAGATGACCGGCTGGCCCGCGGCATCGCGCGCAATCTGCGGCCAGTAGTGGAGGATTCTCAACTGCTCCAGCGAAACCAGGCTGGTGGACTCGGCGGTGGAGCCCTTGCGCACCAGCATGAGGTTGCGCGGGTCGCCCGTATTGGCCGCCGACTTTTCCAATCCCACGGCCAGCGACTGCACCAGCACAAAGACGGCCACCACCAGGGCGATGCCGACGATCGTGGCCAGGGTGGAGCGCCAGCGCACCAGGACGTTGCGGAAATTGTATGTCAGCGGCAGGGCCATGGCGGATGCGATTTAATCCAATGTTTTCAAGCCATTGACCACGCTCATGCGGGCGACGGACAACGCCGGCGCCAAGGCGGACACAATTCCGAGCACGGCGGCCACCAACGCGGCCAGCCCCATGATGCGGGGCGTGACTTCGAACGAAACGAAGATTCCCTGGGTCATTTTGCCGACGTCGCCAAACGTGAAAATCGCATACGCCCCGCCGATTCCCAGCAGCCCGCCGGCCGCCGCCAGGCCGAAGCTTTCGGCCAGGATGAACGCGAACAGCTCCCGCCGCCGGAAGCCGAGTGCCTTGAGCACGGCCAGTTCGCGAAACCGCTCGCGCACCGCCATGCTCATGGTGCTCGCGCTGACCAGCACCAGCGTGAACACCACCACCGTGCTGATGGAAGCAATGAGCTTCTTGACGTTGCCCAGCATGGAGATGAAGCCGAGCTGGAAATTGCGCTCGCTCTCGGCGCGCACTTCCGCGGACGTGTTTTGAAAGGCGGCGTTGACGGCCTTGATGACGGGCGCCATGTCGTCGGCCGTTTTCACCTTGAGCCACCACATGCCCACGTAGCCCGGCGTGCCGATGGATTCATCCAGATAATCCTGCCGAAAAAACATGTTCCGATCGTCCGGCGTGCCGGAATAAATCCCCGCAATGTGAAACGTCAGCGAGCCGGGGTAAATCGTGCTGTCGAGCCTCATGGCATCGCCCACTTTCAAATGGTACTTTTCGGCCGTGATCTTCCCCAGCACGCACGCGTCCCGGTCCGCCGCAAATTTCTCATAGCCCTCCCGGCTCATCCGGGCCTCGCCGAAGAGGGGGCGCAGCTCAACCGGGTCCATGGCGAACTGGGCGAAGCTCATGCCCTCCTCGTTTTTATAGCGTCCCCCGAACCAGGTGAACGGCGACACCGCCTGCACGCCGGAAATCCGCTCGATGATGCCCCGCTGGCGCGCCGGCAACGGATTGGTCAGGGAAATCTTGTTCCGCACCGCCACGCGCAGCTCCGCCCCCGCGCTCGGCGGCGGCAGCGTGAGCTCCCGCAGGGCCACCTGCAACGTGACCAGAAGAAAGAGGCTGACAGCGACGCTGGACACCGACAGCACGGCGCGGCGCTTGTTGCGCAGGGCGTTCTTAAAGACAAAGGTGGAGATGGTCACGGCGACAGCTCTCCTTTTTCCAAGTGAATCTGCCGCGTGCCAAACGCCGCCGCTTTCGGGTCGTGCGTCACCATGATGACGGTCTTGCCGGCGTCGCTCCGGAGCGATTGCAGCACGGCCAGCACTTCCTGGGCGCTGTGCGAATCCAGATTGCCCGTGGGCTCGTCCGCCACGATGAGCGCCGGATCCGTGACCAGCGCGCGGGCGATGGCCACGCGTTGCTCCTGTCCGCCGGACAACTGGCGCGGCAGATGTTTCGCGCGATCACCCAGCCCCACGAGCGCCAACGCCGTCTCCACCTGCCGGTGGCGCTCCCTCCGTCCCAACCGCGTCAGCAGCAGCGGCAACTCCACATTCTCCGCCGCCGTCAGCACCGGGATGAGGTTGAAAGTCTGAAAAATGAAGCCGACGTTGTGGTTGCGCCAGTCGGCCAGCTCGGACTCGTTCAGCCGGGTGACGTTGACGCCCTGCACCCGGCATTCCCCGCTGGTGGGGCGGTCCACGCCGGCGATGATATGCAGCAGGGTGGATTTGCCGGAACCGGAAGGCCCCATCAGGGCGAGGAATTCGCCGGCGGCGATTTCGAGCGAAATGCGGTCCAAGGCCGTCACCTGGATTTCGCCTTGGGCGTAAATCTTGGTCAACTCCCGGATTTGCACGATGGTTTCAGCCACGAAATACAGTAAAGACGGTGGCCCGGATGAAAACAACTCTATTTGCCGCCGCGCCATGCGCCCCCGGAAGCCGCGACATTGCGCGAAGGGGCTAATGGTCTTCAGAAGCAAGGCCGCACCACTCATCAACAAATGTCAATTATAACTCAAAAAATGGCTAGTCGAAATTCCCGCGGTAGTTGATGATGGGTGCGAACCCCGGTGCGTTGCATCGGCCAACATGAACAAACCAACAATCATAAAACGATGAAAAATATAATCCTGCTAGTCACGCTGTTGGGCCTCTCCGCCGCGCTGTCTGCGAAGGCTGCCGAGGCCAAAGATAACTGGGACAGCCTTTGCGCCAAATGCCATGGCGCCGAAGGCAAGGGCGACACCAAGATGGGCCAGAAGCTGGGCGCCAAGGATTTCACCGACCCCGCGGTGCAGGCGGCCATGAAGGACGATGCCGCCACCAAGGCGATCAAGGAAGGCCTGAAATCCGATGACGGCAAAACTTTGATGAAGCCGTTCGACACTTTGTCCGATGATGAGGTGAAGGCGCTCGTCGCCTACGTTCGCGGTTTGAAGAAGTAATTGGTTTGGTTCTGGCTGCCGGGTGGTTTTTTTCATGGTTACATCCGGCAGCCAGTTTTTTGCAACCTAACGCGGTGAACCATTGGCACATCCCAGCCCATGAAACCCGAATTTGCCCCGGCCAAAACGCCCTCGCTGTTCCGCAACTGGATCAGTTTTGTGGGGGCGGTCGTCGCCATGGGTGCGTTGTTTTCCTTCCTCCTCCTTTTCACCCTCGACGCGCTCGCCAAGTTCGCCAACCCCTACGTGAGCATTCTCACGTACCTGGGGGTGCCGGCGTTCCTCATTGGCGGCATGAGCCTGGCGTTCATCGGCGCCTGGCGGGAGCGCCGCCGCCGCGCGCGCGGCAGCGAACCCACGTCGCTGAAGATTGACCTGAACAACGCGCATGACCGCCGGGTGCTCGTGACGTTCATCACCGGCAGCGTGGTGTTTCTCCTGCTCACGGCGATCGGATCGTACAACGCCTTCAACTTCACCGAATCGGTCACCTTTTGCGGTGAAACCTGCCACCAGGTCATGCGTCCCGAGAAAGTCACCCACGACCACGGTCCGCACGCGCGCGTCGCCTGCGTGGAGTGCCATGTGGGCAAAGGGGTCTCGTGGTTTGTAAAATCCAAAATCTCCGGTTCCTATCAGCTTTACTCCGTCGCCTTCAACAAGTATTCGCGGCCGATTCCGACGCCGATCAAAAACCTGCGCCCGGCGCGCGACACCTGCGAGGAATGCCACTGGCCGCAGTCCTTCGTGGGCAACCTGGACCGCACCTTCAATTATTTCCAGAGCGACGCCTCCAACTCGCCCTACTCCATCCGCCTGCTGCTGAAGATCGGCGGCAGCGACCCGCGCCAGGGCCCGGTGGGCGGGATTCACTGGCACAATCTGCCCGGCAACAAGGTGGAATATGTGGCCACCGATAACGAGCGCCAGAAGATTCCCTGGGTGCGCGTCACGGACGCCCAAGGCCACGTGACGGTGTTCCAGACGAAGAACTTCACCAACGACATTTCCCGGATGCCAGTGCGCACGATGGATTGCATGGATTGTCACACCCGGCCGTCCCACCGGTATCTCTCGCCCGAGCGCGCGGTGAATCAGGCCATGGCGCTGAACAAGATTGACCCGGCGATGCCGTGGATCAAGACCAACGCCATGTACGTGCTGACGCGGCCCTACAAGACCGACGACGAGGCGCGGGACGGCATCGCGGCCGCGTTGCTGGCGCGGTACCCGCAGGATTCGCGCGTGAAGGCCGCCACCGCCGTGCTCCAGCAGATTTATGCGGACAATTTCTTTCCGGACATGAACGCGAGCTGGGCGAGCTACCCGGACAATGTCGGGCACATGATCTGGCCGGGATGTTTTCGCTGCCACGATGGCCTGCACAGAACCGGGGACAAGCAGCGGACGATCAAAGCGAATGACTGCAATACGTGCCACACCATTCTGGCCCAAGGCGCCGGCGACGAACTGAACAAGCTGGCGCCCGGCGGCCAGAAGTTCATCCATCCCGGCGGCGATCTCGACCCGAACCCAACCTGCGTGGACTGTCACAACGGCGGACCGTAGCCAGGCCGGGGCGGGGACGGCTCGTCCCCGCAACCAAACCGTGGTAGGCCTAAAAAAACAAGGTTACTCGGCGTTTTAAATGGGTAAAGCGAAGGCAGTGGGTTCTCAAAGAGCAGATCGCGGCTGGGCCGTTGGAGACCGCCTTCCCCCTCATCCTGGCCTTCTCCCTCGGGGAGAAGGAACGCGGGTTGTGGCCAGCGTGGAAAGCGAAAGCGGCTCTCACCAATCCCGTCGCAGGTTCTCTTGCCGGGCAGGGAGCGCGCCTCCATTCCCACGAACCCAGAAAACATTCGACATTCAACTTCCAACCCTGAACGAAGCCCCTTCGATATTGGGCGTTGAATGTGGAATGTTGAATGTTCCTTTTGCGGTTCAGGGGTTCAATGCGCGAACGCTTTCGGGGAACTCTCTCCCCGAGCCGCCAGGCTCAGCGGGCGCGCTGGGTGAGGGCCAGCTTGCCGATCTTGGTCAACACATCCCAAGCCGGGCCGGGGAACTTGTGCATCTGCACCATGACGTCCTCGAAGGCGGTCAGGAACCACTTCACATCCGCCTCGCGGATGACGAGGGGCGGCAGCAGCTTCACCACGTCCACCCCATGCCCGGCCACCTGGGTGATAATGTGATGCTTGTCCATCAGGGGAATCACGGCGGCCTGGGGAAACAGACTCTTGTCCAGCGTATGACACGTGGTCCACGCCAGCTTGAGCGAAAGGGACTTGGGCGCCCCGAATTCGATGCCCACCATCAGGCCGCGCCAGCGCACCTCCTTCATGAATTCAAAGCGCGGGACCAGGGCGGAGAGGCCGCGGCCGATGAGATCGCCCATTTTCGTGGCGTTGGCCAGCAGGTTTTCGCGGTCGAGCACGTCCAATGAAGCCAAGCCCGCCGCCATGGCAAAGCTGCCCTGGCTGAAGGTGGAACTATGGACGACTGACCGCTGCATGGAGGAAAAAACCTTCTCGTGAATCCACTTTTTGGAAAGCACCGCGCCCACCGGCACAAATCCGCCGGAAAGTGTCTTCGCCAGCACGACGATGTCCGGATCCACGGGGCCCTCGTGCTCGATGGCGAGGAATTTGCCGGTCCGCCCCATGCCCGACTGCACCTCGTCGGCAATGAACAGCGCGCCGTGTTTGCGGCAAAGCTGTTGCGCTTCGAGGAGGTAATTCGGCACGGGCAGATTCACGCCCTTGCCTTGAATCGGCTCCACGATGAAGCCGGCGACATCGCCCTTATCCAATTCCTTTTCCAGCGCCGCAAGGTCATTGAACGGCACCATCCGGCAATCCGGCAGGAACGGCGCGAAGCCCTCGCGGAAACTGTCGTCGCCATTCACCGAGAGCGCGCCGCTGCTGAGGCCGTGAAAGGACTTTTTGCAATGGATGATGGCGGGTTTGCCGGTGGCGCACTTGGCGTATTTGATGGCCGTCTCGACGCCTTCGGCGCCGGAGTTGGTGAAAAACACCATGTCCAGGTCGTTGGGCATGCGCTTCTTCAATTCGGCGGCCAGCAAGCCCGAAAGCAGGGGCGCTTCCATCTTCACCAGACTCGGGTATTCGGTATCGAGAAATTCCCTGAGCACCCGGCGCACTTCCGGATGGTTCCGGCCGAGGCCGAAGACGCCATAACCCGAAAGCATATCGAGGTACTTCACGCCTTTGACATCCCACAGATGCGCTCCCAAGGCGCGGGTGTAGCAGCGGTCGAAGCCGATGGTTCTCAGGGTGCGAACATTGGCCGGATTGATGTGGGCCGCGTGCAGTTCATAGTTGCGGCCGGCATTTTCCTTGACCAGCGCGGCAAGATCCAGCGGCGGACGGGCTGCAGCGGTTTTTCTTGAGACGGGCTCAGATAACTCGGATAACTCGGATAACATGTAGGAACCATTTTACCTTAATCACAAAGGATTCAAGAAAATTGCGCGGCCGTTCGAAAACCGGCAGCGCCGGGCCGCTCATTGTCCGGTCTCCACCAGCTTGAGCAGGACCGCGACGGAGAGCCCGGCCAGCAGCATAATGGACAGCTTCAAGCGGTCATGGGAGTGGAATTGCAGTTCGGGCAACAGGTCGCTGCTGGCAATGCACAGGAAGGAGCCGGCGCAGAACGCCAGGGCGCAGCCCAGCACCACGACGTTGCCGCCCGCCAGATCCCGGGCGCCAAGATAAAACAGCACCGCGCCGAGCGGACTGGCCAAGGCGAACAGGCCGTTCAACACATGCCGGGACAGCCGGGAACTGCCGCCCACGGCCATCATGGTGGAAACCGCCATGGCATCAAAGGGCTTGTGCAGAATGATGACCAGCGCCACCCCCAAGCCGGCCAACGCTTCGTGGCCCTGGCCGCCGGCGACGGCTGCCGCCAGCGCCAAACCGTCCAAGAGCGAGTGCAGCGTGAGACCGAGCGCCGTGCCCACCCACGAAAGCTGCTTGGCCGATTTGTCCGCCAGCGTGTGCGCGTGTTCGACATGATGTTCCGCATGATCCTCAGCCTCGTCGTGCCCGCAACAATCCTCCGGGTCGCCCTCGGGCAGGTCGTGGTGGTGAAAATGAAAAAAGCGCTGCACAAAGAACATCCCCAGAAAGCCGCCGAGCATCCAGTGGACGGTCCGGTCCAGCGAACCCAGATCCTCGCTGGCGTCCGGCAGAAAATGGAGCAACGCGATCCCGAGCATCAGCCCGGCGACAAAGCTCACGGCCATTTGCAGGCGCGTGTGAGTCAGGTGAATGAGCATCAGCAGCCAACCGCCGGCCAGCGAGGCGGCCGTCACCAGCAGACAGTACACAAACAACAACCCCGCCGGGGACAGGAGCGGCGCGGCGACAGTGGCAGATTCCGGTTGCATGACGAGCGGCAAAGCTTAGCGGGATTTGGAGAACTTGGCGATAGCTTTAGGACGCGCCGGGCGCCTTAAACTTCCAGCCGGTCGTCGGCCCGCGCCACCAGGGCGTACAGCACCGGCATGAGGTAGATGCTGATCAGCAAGCGCGTGAACAAACCGCTCACGATCACCAAGGCGAAGGGCCGCTGGGTATCCGTGCCGACGCCGGTGGCGAGAGCGGCGGGCAGCAGGCCCAGGGCCGCCACCAAGGCCGTCATCATGATGGGCCGCAACCGCAGGAGGGCCCCCTCGCGGATGGCCTGGGCCAGATCGGTGCCGCTGGTGCGGAGTTCGTTGACGCACGAAATATAGACCACGGCGGTTTGCACCGAGACGCCGAACAGCGCCAGGAAGCCAATGCCGGAGGAAACGGAAAACGGCGTGCCCGTGAGCCACAGGGCCAGCAAGCCGCCGACGGGCGCGGACAACAACACACCCAAGACGGTGATGAACGGGAATTTGAGGTTGCTGTAGAGCGCGAAGAGCAGCAGAAAAATCAGGCCCAAGGTCAGCGGCAGAATCACCCGCAGTTGCTCGCGCGAGGCGGTGTATTCGGTATATTCGCCGCCCCAATCCAACCGGTAGCCGGCGGGGAGGACGACGGCTTTTTTGACCTGCTGCATGGCATCTTCCACGGCGCCGGCCAGATCCCTTCCCGCCACGGAGAATTGCACACCGATGTAGCGTGAATTGTCCTGGCGGTAGATGAAGGACGCGCCGTTCTCGACGCGGATGTCGGCGAATTCCTTGAGCGGAATCTGTTGTCCGGCGGGCGTGGGCACGAGGATGTTGCCGATTTCCTCGGGGTTGTCCCGGTATTCGCGTTCCAGGCGGACGACAAGGTCGAACTGTTTTTCGCCCTGCATCACCTGCGTGGCGACATCGCCGCCAATGGCGGTCTGGATGAGGCCGTTGATGTCGGCCACGTTAACCCCGTAGCGCGCGATCTTGGCGCGGTTAATGTTGATCGTGAGGCTGGGCTGGCCAAGTTCCTGGACCAGCGTGACGTCGCGGATGCCGCGCACGTGTGCCAAAACCTCCTTGATGGCCTTGCCCTTGGATTGCAACGTGTCGAGGTTGGAACCGAACACCTTGACGGCGAGGGCGCTTTTCAAGCCGGACTCCGCCTCGTCCACCGCGTCCTCCGCCGGCTGGGTGTAATTGAAGATGATGCCGGGAAAAGACTCAAGTTTGTGGTTGATAGCCTCGATGAGCGCCGTCTTGGTGCGATAAGCGCCCCGCCATTCGGCGTAGGGTTTCAGGCCAACGTAAAACTCCACGTTGAAGAAGCCGGTGGGGTCGGTGCCGTCGTCGGGGCGGCCGAGTTCCGAGGCCACGGTGGTGACTTCGGGGAACGAGCGCAGAACCTCGCGGATTTTCGGCGTCACCTTGGCGGATTCGTCGAAGGAGATCGTGTACGGCATGGTGGCGCGCACCCAGAGGGCGCCTTCATCCAATTGCGGCATGAACTCGGCGCCGATGCGCGGGACGAGCAGCAGTGAACCGGCCAGCAGGACGGCGCAGGCGCCCGTGGTGCCCCAGGGATGGGCCAGGCAAAAGTCGAGACCCTTGAGGTAAACCGCTTTGATCGCTTCAAACGCCGGGTTGCGACGGTTGCGCACGCCTTTGCGCATGAACCACGAACACAGCACCGGCAGCACCGTGAGCGTGATGATCAAGGAGCCGATCAGCGCGAAAACCATGGTGTCGGCCATGGGCTTGAACAGCGTGCCCGACGGTCCGGCCAGCACGTAAATCGGCAGGAAGCTGGCCACGATCACCGTCACGGCATAGACCAGTGGACGATCCACTTCCGCGGCGGCATCCCGGATGACTTCCCGGACGTTGACCGTTTTTCCCTGGCGCGCGGCGAGCTGGCGGAAAATGTTTTCCACCATCACGACCGCGCCATCCACCAAGATGCCGAAGTCCACGGCGCCGATGGACAGGAGGTTGGCCGAGGCATTCTGGAGATCGAGACAGACAAAGGCAAACAACAGCGCCAGCGGGATGGTGACGGCCACAATCAATCCCGCGCGGAAATCGTAGAGGAAGAAAATGAGGATGACCACGACGAGCAGCATGCCGCGCAACAGGTTTCCCTCGACCACCTGGGTGGTCAGGGCGATCAAATTGGTGCGGTCGTAGAACGGCAGCACCTTCACGTCCTTTGGCAGGATTTGGTCGTTGAGTTCGGCGGTCTTCGCCTCGACCCGTTTGAGCACGTCCTGGGTCTTCTCGCCGGTGCGCAGGAGGATCACGCCCTCCACGCAGTCATCCTGTCTTTCGTAGCCGAACTCGCCCAAGCGGGGGGCAATGCCGATGACCACGCGGCCCACGTCCTTGAGCAAGACGGGCGTGCCATCGTGCACGGCCACGACCACATTGCCGATGTCCTCCAGCGTTTCCATGCGGCCCATGCCGCGCACGTAATAGAACTGGCCGCCCTGCGAATAAAAGCCGCCGCCGGCGTTGCCGTTGTTGGCCGTCAGCGAGCTTTCCACTGCCAAGACCGACAGCCCCACGCCGGCGAGCTTGGCGGGATCGAGCAGCACCTGGTATTGCATGGTGCCCCCGCCAAAGCCGGAATCGTCCGCGACGCCGGCCAGCGACTTGTATTGGGGCTCCACGATCCAGTCCTCGAAGGTCTTGAGCTCCATCGGCGAGCGATCCGAGCTTTGCAGGACGTACCGATAGATCAGGCCCGAGGGTGACGAGAGCGGCGACACCGAAGGCGTGACGCCGGACGGGAGATTCAGGCTGGCCAGCCGGTTGAAGACTTCCTGGCGGGCGAAATTGTTGTCGGTGCCGTCATGATACGTGAGAATCACGTCGGACAGGCCGTAAAGCGAAATGGAGCGGTCGGTGGCCATCCGCGGGATGCCATTCATCCCGAGTTCCACCGGCACGGTGATCAAGCGCTCCACTTCCTCCGCGGCGTGGCCGGGCCATTGGGTGATGATCTCGACCATCGGCGGCGAGAGGTCCGGGTAGGCTTCGACGGGGAGCCGGTTCAGCGAGCGCGAGCCGGCGCCGATCAAGACCAGCGTCAGCAAGACGACGAGAAAGCGCTGGCGCAACGACGAAGCGACGATCCGGTTGATGACCGAAGCGGTGCGCGGCGCGGAGGGGGCGGTGGCAGTTGGGTCGCTCATTGCGTTTGGATGAATTGAACGAAGATAGCGCCATCCATCACGACTTGGTCGCCGCTTTTCAGCCCCTCGGTGATCTCGTATTGGTCGCCCGCGCGATAACCGACGGTGACGTGTTCCCGCGCGAAGCCGCCATCGGGCTGCGCGAGATAAACGATCGGCAGGTTTTCATCATCGCGCAGAACCGCCGACACGGGCACCAGCAGGCCGGAGCTTTCCTGGCGGCTGCGGATTCGTGCGCGGACGTACATTTGCTTTTTGAGGAAGTCCCCGGGATTATCCACCACCACCCGCACCAGCACCGCGCGCGTGTCGGGATTCACCAGCGCGGAAATATTGTCAACGGTGCCCGGGAATCGGTTGGTGGCCGTGGCGGCCTCCACTTCCACCGGATCGCCCACGCTCACCGCGGCGAGGTCGGTGCCGAAAAGTTGGGCCATCACCCAGACGCGGGAGAGATCGGCGATGGTAAAGCAGGACGTGGTGCCGGCGGACAGCAATTCGCCGGGAGTAATCAGCTTTTCGGCCACCGTGCCGCCGATGGGCGAGCGGATGACGCCGCCGGGATGGGTCACCGGCTTGCTCGCCTGGAGGTCTTTGATCACCTGCGGATCAAGGTTCAGCGAAACGAGCGTCTGGAGGGCGGCATCGCGGTCGGCGTCGGCGTTGGCGGCGTCGGTTTGGGCCTGCTCAGCCTCGCGCTGGGCCACGCCGTTATGCTGGAGCAGGTCCTTGTCCATGTCGGCGACGCGGCGGTCGGTCTGGGCGGTGGCGAGGGCCTTGCGATAGGCGCTGATGGCGGCGGCGAAATCGGGAGAATCCACTTCCGCCAACGGGTCGCCGGCCTTCACGCGGTCGCCGGGCGAGACGAGCAGCCGGGAGACGGGGCCGCCGAAAGGCGCGAGCACGCTCGTGGCCTGGTCGTTGTCGAAATCCACCACGCCTGTGGCTTCGATCTCCTTGTGGAATTTCGCCGGGGCGACGGTGAAAAGGTGAATGTTCACGCGCTGGGCCGCGGTGAGCGTGACATTGCTCACGTTGAGGGACGGCGCCTGCGAAAGGCTTTCGCCAGCGGGTGAGCAACCCGTGAGCATGGCGATCAGCGCCGCGGCGGCGAGAGCCGCGATGGGCGCGCTCCAGTCCTTCAAAGCTGTAAATTTGGAACGGGGGTTCATGGTGAGGTTCATTGAGAAGTATTCTGGGTTAATTCCGCGCGATGCCACCAGCCGCCGCCGAGCGCCTGGAAGAGCGCCGCGGTGTCGGCATAACGGTTCGCCTGGGCCTGCACGAGATTGATGCGGGCCTGCTGGTAGGCTTGTTCCGCGCCCAGCAGGGCGAGATAGCTGATGTAGCCGTCGTGCCACTGCCGGCGGGAGAGGTCCAAGGTCACGCGCGCGTCATCGGCGGCGGCGGCGGCGGCCTTGAGTCCCTCGGCGTCCTGTTCCAGCGCCACCAAGGTATCGGCAACGTTCTGGAAGGCGGTCAGAACGGTGCTGCGGTATTGTTGGGCCGCCTGGACATAAGCCGCCCGGGCGGCGCGTTCCTGGTGCAGCAGCGTGCCGCCCTCAAAGAGCGGCGCGGTGGCGGCGGCGCCCAAACCCCAAAAGCCGGTCCCGGACGTGAACAGCTTGTCAATGGCCAGCGCGGAACTGCCGGCATCGGCGGTGAGCGTGATGTTCGGCAGCCGGTTCGCGACGGCGATGCCGATCTGGGCGCTGGCCGCGTGCAGATTGGCTTCCGCCTGCAAGACATCCGGACGCTGGGCCACCAATTGCGACGGCAGGCTCACCGGGAGTTCGGCGGGCAATTGCAGGCTGGACAGCTCGAATTTATCCGCGGGGGCCTGGCTCGGGAACCGGCCGGCCAGCACCGCCAGTTGGTCGCGCAACTGGCCCGCCTGCTTGAGCAAGGGCGGCAGCGTGGCGACGGCTTGCGCAAGCTGCGATTCCTGGGCCACCACATCCAGCCGGCTGGCATAGCCCTTGGTGAACTGGTATTTGAGGATTCCCACCATGTTGGAATTCAGGCCAATCAGCTCGTGCGTGGCCTCAATCTGGGTTTGCACCGCTGCCGCCTCAATGGCCGTGACGACGACGTTCGCGGTGAGGGTGGTGTAGGCGGCGATCATCTGGAACCGGACGCCCTGTTCCTGCGCCTTCAAGGACTCCATGGCGCGGCGGTTGGCGCCAAAAACGTCGGGCGAATAGGCGATGTTCAACTGGGGGGTGAACAGATTGTATTGAAACTCGTTCGGCACGACGGGGTAGTTGGGCGCCGGCGCGAGCACGCTGGACTGTTTCTGACGCGTGGCGGAAAAACCGGCCGACACGGTGGGAAAGAAGCTGCCGCGTTGCGCGAGCACATTCTCGCGGGCCACGGCCAGGGCGGCCTGCGCGGCCTGGAGGTCCGGATTATTGGTGAGCGACTGCGCGATAAGCTCGTTCAGGGCCTTGGAATGGAACAGGGTCCACCAATCCGCGGGCAGGTTGACGCCGTTGGCAAAACGCTGGGCGTCGCCGCCGGCGACGTTCGTGGTGGCGACCGTCGTTTGGAGCGGAGCCGCCGTGTAGCTGCCAACCGCCGGTGGCGCGGGCGGCTGGAAATTCGGCCCCACCGCGCAACCGCCCACCAGCACCGCCGCCAGGGCGGCGGCGCGGCGCAGACGGCATAATGCCGATCTTAAACTAATCATTCTTCAAATTATGCAACGGTGTGCAACTGCACGACGGCACACCAAATGTTCCCGGGAAAAAAATAACGAGACCCAGCCGGCGAAGGCTGGATGACGACTACGAATTGAAGGCGGCGGCGGGCGGGGCGCGTCCGGCCGGAAGATTTTCGATGGCGGGACGAAAAACGGAAATTTCGACGAGCGGAACTGTCCCAACCAAGGTCAGCAATTCCGCAAGCGGGACATCGGCGGAGGCCGAAGCCACCTGGCCGTGGGCGAAAAGCGTGACGGCGCATTGATGGCCGGACTCGGCGGCATCGCTGTGGATCAATTCATGGAGGGACGGCGAGGCGGCCATGGCGTTGAGCAACAGGACGAGACCGGTGAGCAACGAGGCGATGAACGCCTGGCCGCATCGCGGAAGTTGGCACGCTATGAACCGCACGATGGTGGTAAATTAGCAGACATCATGCCGGGCGCAAGTGGCAATCCTGTCAGATTCCAACCAAGGCCGCCCCCAGGACGCCGGCGGAGTCGCCGAGCTGGTTCTTTACAATGGGAGTTTCCAACACATCGGTGAAAACATATTTTTTTACGCCGGCCACGCCCTCCGTGTAAAGAGCCCGAAAGTTGGAGACGCCGCCACCGAGGACGACAATGTCGGGGTCGAGGACATCAATCAGGTTCGCCAGCGAGCGGCCAAAATGGTCAAAAAACTCGCGCATGAGCTCGACGGCGCGGGGTTCGCCGGCAAAGTATTCGGCCTCGATCTCCTTGAGGGGCCGCCGCGCGCCGAATTTGGCGGCGTAGCGGTTTTCCAGTCCGCCGCCGCTGATGAAGGTTTCCACGCAGCCTTTCTGGCCGCAGTAACAGACCGGGCCCTGCGGATCAATGCTCATGTGTCCCCATTCGCCGGCGATGGCTTGCGGGCCGGTGAAGACCTCGCCCTTATAGACAACGCCGCCGCCGCAGCCGGTGCCCATGATGACGCCAAAAACCAGGTTCTTTCCCCTGCCCGCGCCAAGCAATGCTTCAGCCAGCGCGAAACAGTTCGCATCGTTTTGGATTTCGATGGGACGGCCGAGGAGCTTTTCCAAGTCAGCCTTCACGGGCTGGCCGTTCATGCAGACGGTGTTGGAATTCTTCAGGAGTCCGGTGCGCCGGGAAATGGCGCCGGGTGTGCCGATGCCGAACGTGGTCGGCGCGCCCTTGGCGGCGGGCAGCAGGCCGTCGTGCAGGGATTTGAGACACTTGAGGATGTGCTGGTAGCCGCGCTCGCGCTCGGTGGCGATGCGCCGGCGGATGACTTCGTGTCCGGTGGGGTCCAGGACCACGCCTTCGATCTTGGTGCCCCCGAGGTCAATGCCGATGCGATATTTATTCACGGGGCGTAAAGATGCCGTGAGGCGCGGGAAAAGACAATCGCACAGAACCGCGGACCCTCCCCCACTTCTTCCGCACCCCGGCAGGCGGTGCCGGAAGCCCCCGCTGGTAAAGTTCTCCCCCATTTGCCAACCGCCTCCCAGACTATGGTTTGCCTCCTTTTCGCAATCTCATTACCGCAAAGACGAGCAGGTTTCCAACAGCCAGCGTGCATATCGCGGCGGCGAGCAGATATTGGTTCTTGATGTAGAAAGCTCGAAACCAAGATGCAGTGTCAAATTGAGGGAAAGCCCAAGAGGCTGTTGTGGAGTGCGGGATAAAAGTTACTTTCCGCGTCCAACACCCCGGGGCCAAGTTTTGGCGGCTCGAAAAGAATCACGCCAAGCAACAAAAGGGCGACGCCGACAACCAGACACGCTGACCCCAGTTTACGCATAACGACCAAAACCTGAGCCATCGCCGACCGCTGGTGTTGACTGTGTAGCTGAACTGTCAGCATCAACGGCGGATGGCTCCGCGCTTACGAAATCCAACTTGGCAACTTTGATGTTGTATTTTGTTCGGCGTACATACGATGGCTAACCTGTTATTCAACTACTCCCGGATCGTATCTTGAAACCGCCGTTTCGGTAAAAACAAAAGTTGCAAGCCGTGCATAATCAACAATTCTGTCCCTGATTGAACGACTGCTGCCGACGCAGTACAAGACCCGAACGGAATCGCCGGGCACGTCGTCATTGCGCGAGGCGTCATGGACTGCGGCGGGAAGCGCAGCGCCACGCCGCTTTCGTGCGGGCAACGGTCTTCAAAAGCTCGCGGCTGGCGCGTGCGGACGAAAGCGCCGTCGCCGCTGCGCTTTGCCGGCGCAGTCCAAGACGCAAACGGACTAACCGGGCGCGTCGCAATTGCGCGGGGCGTCATGGGCGGCATCGGGCCATCCTCCATCCTCGGTTTTTATCCAAGTCGCCCCCCGCCCGCACTTTGTCCAGGTTCTTCGCTGTTTTCAGTGGAATAGCTAAAACGAAGTTGCCTTGGAGTTCCCGAATTCTCGGGACATAACCCAAACAATTCCTCTTTGAAAAAGGTGAACTTCAAAGCTGGGATGGTTGAACAAAAAATAACACATACCCGCATTGAAGCCCCGCAATGCGGGTATGTGGATTTTAGAATTCATCCGTCGATTTGTCGAGTCGATAATTCAATGAACCCTGCTTTCCACCTCCAAATAAGGCGGTTTAAATCTCACAGATTCCTGAGGCAACCGTTCGCGCATTGAACCCCTGAACCGCAGACGAAACATTCCACATTCAACGCCCAATATCGAAGGGGCTCGCGCTGCTGCCTTCGTTCCGGGTCGGAAGTTGATTGTCGAAGGTTGAATGTTTTCCAGGTTCATGGAAAGGTGCTCATCCATCCATCGTCGGGTTCATGGACACGGCGCCCCTTCAGCCGTCCCTGCGGGACTTTGGCAGTGCCGGACTCCAACCGGCGTTTTCAACGCGTTGAAACGCCAGCCCATTGTCATGGCCTCGCTTTGCGCCGGCAAAGCGGTGTCGCCGGGCCATTTTTTCAGGTGGCGGCAAACACCAGTTTGCCGCCACGGGGCCGGGCGCTCGGGGCTATTTCCCGCAGCACTGCTTGTATTTCTTTCCGCTGCCGCAGGGGCAAGGGTCGTTGCGGCCGACTTTGGGCCCGGTGCGCACCGGCTTGGCCTTGGTCTGGGCCCGCTCCGCGGCGGCGGCGGCTTCGCTGACGACGTCGCTGGCCTTGTGGCCATTGGGGGCGGCCGCCGGCGGCCGGCCGTAGGCGGCGCTGGGGGTATTGTGGTTGGCGGCCTGTTGGAGGTTTTGCTGCTGGGCGTTGCGGAAATTCTCGAACGCCATCATGCTGGTGGCGCTCCGGAACACATTGCGGCAGATCTCCGACTTCACGTTGACCATGAGCTCGTCGAAGATCTTGAACGCCTCGGCCTGGTACTCAAGCAGCGGGTCACGCTGGCCGTGCGCCCGCAGGCCGATGCTGTAACGGAGGCTGTCCATCTCGTACAGATGCTCCTGCCAGAGCTTGTCAATGGCCTGGAGGATGGTGTAGCGCTCGACGGTGGTGAGGAAGTTCGGGTCCTCGAAGCTGACCTTGAGCTCGTAGGCGGCGCGGATTTTGTCCGTGATGAAATTGCAGGCGGCAAACTGGGCCTCGCTGAGACCGGTGAAGATCGAATCGGAGAGGGGCTTTTCGGTGCCGGCGCGGGCGGCGGTGGCAATTTCGTTTTCGGACATGCCGAGGGGGAAGTTCAAATTCACCCAATCGGCCAGCGGCCGGATGCGCCATTCGCCCACGTCGGCGTCGGGCGCGGAGAATTCCTCAACCTTGAGGATGACGACTTCCTCGATGATGTCCATGAGGCGGTCGCGGACGTCGTCGCTGCGGATGATTTCGTTGCGGAAGCCATAGACGACTTCGCGCTGTTTGTTCATGACGTCGTCGTATTCGAGCGTGCGTTTGCGGATCTGGAAGTTGTGCTGCTCGACTTTTTTCTGGGCTTGCTGGATGGAGTGGTTGAGGAGGCCGTGCTTCAGCTCCTCGCCCTCTTCCAGGCCCATCCGTTCCATGAGCTTGACGATGCGGTCGCTGCCGAAGAGGCGCATGAGGTCGTCTTCGAGCGAGATGAAGAAGTGGGAGGAGCCGGGATCACCCTGGCGGGAGCAACGGCCGCGCAACTGGCGGTCAATGCGGCGCGATTCGTGGCGCTCGGTGCCGAGCACGTGGAGGCCGCCGATCTGGGCGACGCCCTCGCCGAGTTTGATGTCGGTTCCGCGGCCGGCCATGTTGGTGGCGATGGTGAGGGAGCCGCGCTGGCCGGCGCGGGAGATGATTTCGGCCTCCTGCTCGTGATATTTGGCGTTGAGGACGGAATGAATGAGGCCCTCCTTCTTGAGCATGCGGGAAAGCATTTCGCTGGCCTCGACGGAGACGGTGCCGACAAGGACGGGGCGGCCCTGGGCGTAGAGCTGCTTGATTTCCTTGACGACGGCGTTGAATTTTTCGCGCCGGGTTTTGTAAACGGAATCGTCGGCGTCCTTGCGGATGTTGGGCTGGTTGGTGGGAATGGTGAGCACACCCAGCTTGTAGATGTCGAAGAATTCAGCCGCCTCGGTTTCAGCGGTACCGGTCATGCCGGCCAGCTTGGTGTAGAGGCGGAAATAGTTTTGGATGGTGATCGTGGCGAGCGTCTGGGTCTCGCGTTCGATTTCGACGCCTTCCTTGGCCTCGACGGCCTGGTGGAGACCGTCGCTCCAGCGGCGGCCGGGCATGAGCCGACCGGTGTGCTGGTCCACGATGACGACCTTGCCTTCTTGGACGACGTAGTCAACGTCCGCCTGGTAGAGGCTGTAGGCCTTGAGCAACTGGGAAATCGCGTGGATTTTCTGGGCCTTGGCCTCAAAATCGGCCTGCAGCTTGGATTTGATTTCCATGCGCTTGCGGGCATCGGTCTCGGGGCCGGCGTCCACGTCGTGGAGCATCGTGGCGAGGTCGGGGAGCACGAACGCATCCGGGTCTTGCGGACTGATGAAATTGCGGCCTTTTTCGGTGAGGTCGGCGTCGTGGCTTTTCTCATCCATCGCGAAGATGAGCTCCTCCTTTTCGCGGTAGAGATCCACCTTTTTCTGGTCCTTGTGGAGGTCCAGCTCGGCGTGGTTCATGAGCTCGGTATTTTCGGGATTCTCGAGCAACTTCATGAGGGCTTCGGACTTGGGCTGGCCGGTCTTGACCCGGAAGAGGAGGATGCCGATCTGGTGGCCAAGTTCGTCGGCGCCCTCGACATTGGAGCCGTCGGCGGGGCGGAGCTTTTTGAGGAGATCCTCGGCCTCGCGCAGAAAGCGGCTGCACAACTGCTGCTGGGCCCGGACGAGACTTTCCACGGTGGGCTTCCACTGGGCGTATTGCTCGTCGAAGGTGACCATGGAAGGCCCGCTGATGATGAGCGGGGTGCGGGCCTCGTCAATGAGAATGGAGTCCACCTCGTCCACGATGGCGAAGTAATGGCCGCGCTGGACTTGCTCCTCCTTGCGGAGGGCCATGCCGTTGTCGCGCAGGTAATCGAAGCCGAATTCCGCGTTGGTGCCGTAAGTGATGTCGCAGGCGTACTGGGCGCGGCGGACGGTTGGGGTCTGGTCATGCAGGATGACGCCGACGGTGAGGCCGAGGAAGCGGTAGATGGCGCCCATCCATTCGGAGTCGCGGGCGGCAAGGTAATCGTTGACGGTGACCACGTGGACGCCGCGGCCGGAGAGGGCGTTGAGATAGACGGGGAGCGTGGCGACGAGCGTTTTGCCTTCGCCGGTGGCCATTTCAGCGATGCGGCCGGTGTGGAGGGCGTAGCCGCCGAGGAGCTGGACGTCGAACGGGACCATTTCCCACTTGAGGGGATGTTCGCGCACCATGATTTCCTGGCCGCAGAGGCGGCGGCAGGCGCTTTTCACCACGGCGAACGCTTCCGGGAGGATTTCTTCAAGGCGGCGGGCAAGCTGTTCATTGTCCTGGATCGGCGCGAGTTCCGACTTCCAGGCGGCGGTCTTGGCCCGCAGCTCGTCGTCGGACAGCTTTTGCAGGCCGGCCTCAAATTCGTTGATACGCGCCACGACCGGCTGAATTTTCTTCACGTCGCGGTCGTTCTTGGTTGGAAAAATCTTTCTGAAAAAATTCACAGTCGTCTATGCATCACGTTGTTCAAAAATGAACGAATACCGTACGCGACCGGAGGGGCAGCGTCAAAGCCAAACGGCGGCGGATTTGCGAAGGCGGGTCGGGGGCGGGCGAAAAGCGGGGCGGAAAAAATTGATTTGACCGGGACGGGCGGGGCCTTAATTTGCGGCCATGGATCATTCTCCCGGTTTTCTCAAGCTGGTGGCCGAGGCCAAGCGGCACGTCAACGAACTCAGCGTGGCAGAGGCGCGCGCCAGGCTGGCGGCGGACCCGCAGGTGGTGCTGCTGGACGTGCGCGAGGACCACGAGTGGCAGGCCGGCCACGCCGTGGAGGCCCGGCACCTGGGCAAGGGCATTTTGGAGCGGGACCTGGAGCAGCTTTATCCGGATGCGAACACCCAGATCATCATGTATTGCGGGGGCGGCTACCGGTCGGCGCTGACGTGCGACGCGGCGCAGCGAATGGGCTACCGGCGCGTGCATTCGCTCATGGGCGGCTACAAGGGCATGGTGGCGGCCGGGTGGCCGATGACGACTTAAGCCGCCGGCGGCCAGGGTCACTTCACCTGCGGGGTTGGGGCGATGACTTGTTGGTGCTCCAGCTTTTGGAGCTTGGGCGCAATCACCACCTGGCAGTAACCGGCCGAGGCATTGTGGTCGTAGTATTGCTGGTGATAGTCCTCGGCGGGGTAAAATTTCTTGAGCGGCACGATTTCGGTGACAATGGGGCGGTCGAAATCCTTTTGGGCGTCGGCCTTGGATTTTTCGGCGGCGAGCTTTTGCGGGTCGTCGCGGTAGAGGATGATGGAACGGTAGGAGGTGCCCTCGTCGGCCCCCTGGCGGTTGAGCGTGGTGGGGTCGTGGGCCTGCCAGAAGATTTTCAGGATGCCGGCGTAGGAAATTTTGGCGGGGTCGAATTCCACCTCGGTCACCTCGGCGTGGCCGGTGGTCTCGGTGCAGACTTCGCGGTAGGTGGGATTTTCGGTGGTGCCGCCCGCGAAGCCGCTGGTGACGCGCACCACACCGGGCACGCGTTCAAAGACGGCTTCCATGCACCAAAAGCAGCCACCGCCCAGGTCGGCGATTTCGGTTTTATTGGTGGGGCTGGGATCGGGGGTCTTCATGGCATCAGGAGGATTGGCCGGCGGGTTGGTTTGCAGGGAGTGGCTGCAAGAAAAACCCAACGCAGCGGCAAAAAACATTAAAATGACACTTTTCATCTCGGCTTCAGCAACTCCCTGGCGATGGGGTGCCAACGCAGGAATCTACACCATTTCTCATCGTTCCGCCTCTGGATTGTCGGGCGGATCGCCGGGCGGCAAATCGCCGTATTTTTCGAAATGCTCCGGTTTGAGGGGTTCGGAAATGGCGTATTCGCCGCTGAACCATTTGCCGAGGTCAATGAGCTTGCAGCGGTGGGAACAGAAGGGACCGTATTTGCCGGCAAACCAGTCGCCGGTTTTTCTGCAGGTGGGACACTTGACCGGCCGCATGATCAGGCCGGAACCAATTCCCGGACGTGGTTGATGTCCTGGCTGCTCACCGGACGCAACTGTGATGCCTCGACGGTGGCCACGGCGACAGTCCTGCCGGTAAGGGTGATAAATTCCACTTCGCAGGCCACACCGTCTGCGTGGATGTGAATAATTGTGCCCACGTCCCCGGCCAGCAAGCCATTCCCGGGAAAATTGGCTTTCAACACCACGCAATCATGCTCTTTGAACTTCATAGTTCATCCAAAGGATAAGCCGTAATCAACCGGGGCGCAACTGCCCCATGCTCCTGTTGCCAAACAGAACAGACGCGCGGAGAGCGACCATCCGGCGCATTTAACTTGCCTTCGACTTGAAAGCGCGGGCCGAAACCGGTTTCATGAACGCGTTTTACCTCGTGGGTTTGGCCATGAATTCGTAGTGCCTCGGCCAGCCGCTCCCAATGCTCCGGCTTGAATCCGAACCGGTCAAAAAACCGCGCCTTGCTCGCACCCAGGCGATGCGTGGAATTGAGCAGATAATCCACGATTTTTTCGCGCTCAATAATGAGGTTGTCTGCGTGGGGCAATTTCATTTGGCCGCGGTTCCACGAATGCGTTCGCAAACCAGTCACCGGTTTTTCTGCAGGTGGGACACTTGACCGGCCGCATGGCTATTTGGTCTGGGACACGACAGCCTTGAGGTCGGTCGCCACATTGACGGCATCGTCGAGCGAGGCGCCGCCGTCGGCAAGGATTTTCTGGACGTCGGTGACGAGCGTGTCTTGCTGGGTGGCGGTGAGATGGGCGCTGTTGAACAAGGCATGGACTTCGCGGGCGAGCTTGAGTGCTGTGCAGCCACGAGCTTCTTCCGGCCGCTGACGGCGGTCTGGAGGTCATCGGCGAGCTTTTTGACCGCGTCGGTCGAGACCTTGGTGCCTTGGGCGGCTTGGGACAGGCTATTGAGGAGCGCGACTTTCTGGGTGGGGTCCGGCGGGGCGGTGGCGGTGGCAAGGGTGGCGAAATTGCCCTGCAAATCGGAGATGTTCTTGAGCGTGGCCTGGAGAACCGGATCAGCGGCGGCGGCCTTGGCAGCGGCGGCCGCCTTGGCGGAGGCGGCGGAAGAACCGTTCATTTCATTTTGGAGGCGCTGCTGCTCGGCATTGTTGGCGTCAGTGTCGCGCTTGGCCTGCTGGATGGCTATGTTCATGTTTTGCGCCGGCAGGTTTCCGGCGACCAGCAGCAAGCCGGCGCACGCGAGGCAAGCTTTGACGACTCTCATACCAATACCAATATTTATGGGTTTACGGTGAAATTACCATTTTTTTGCAACAACGAAATATAGTCTTCCAAGATGTGCTCTGACTCGTCCAAGATCGGATCGAAGGGCGGCGTGGGCTTCTTGACCTCGGCGGCCGGGCTGCCGGTGATCGGAGTGGTCTTGAGCCCGACCGCATTGGTCAACCCCAGCCCGATTTCCGGCACCGCAAGCTTTATTCCGGCGACCGTATTGGTTTGCCCCAGCCAGTTTTCCGGCGGCGGCAAGCCCGGGTCGGCCGAATTCTCAACGGTCAGCTCATAGATCTTTATGCCCGGATCCGGACGGCTTTGGCGTTCGGCGTCCCGTTCCCGATTCTTGAGCGCGTCCTGTTCGCGCTCCTTGATGGCGTCGTGCTCGTTAATCGTGGCGGTGCGCTCGGCTTGGGTTTTTTTGATCTGCTCGATGTCCTGGCGGACGTAGGTGAAGTCCTGGTTGGTGAGCACCCGGGCATCGGAACGCTCGCGCAATTCCGGGAGATAAGGCTGCACGAGGTTGAACTTGTCATAGCTGACGGGGGCGATGGTGTCCCAAGCCAGCGGGTTGTCGAGATTCGATTCGCCGATCTGCGTGGAGTAATTCCAAGTATCGGGCAGGACGACATCCGGCGTGACGCCCTTGAGCTGGGTGGAGGCGCCGCTGATGCGGTAGAACTTGCGGATGGTGATCTTGAGCTCGCCGGGATCGTTGGTGCTGTTGATCATGAAGGGCTTGAGCGAATTGAGGCTCTGCACCGTGCCCTTGCCGTGCGTGGAAACGTCGCCCACCACCACGGCGCGGCCGTAGTCCTGGAGGGCCGCCGCGGCAATTTCGGCCGCCGACGCGCTAAAGCGGTTCACGAGCACCATGAGCGGGCCGCCGTAAATCTGGTCGGGGGCGGGGTCGGATTCCACGACGGTCTGGCCATCGGGGTTGCGGGCTTGGACGACGGGGCCTTCCTTGATGAACAGACCGGTGAACTTGATGGCTTCCTCGAGCGAGCCGCCGGGATTGTAGCGCAGATCAACAATAATGCCCGAGACACGTTCCTGCTTGAGCTTCTTGATGAGCTTGGCCACGTCCACGGAAGTATAGGCGGGGATGGCCCGGCTCTCCCCTGGCATGGGGGAATAGAATGACGGGAGATCAATGATGCCGATACGGTTGGTTCCACCATGAGCATCGGGCAGCTCGATGAGCTTCGCCTTGGCCTCGGAATCATCCAACCGGATTTCGTCACGGACGAGGGTGACGACTTTGCGCGTGGTGAAGTCGGGGGCGGGGCTGACGGTGAGACGGACCTCGGTGCCCTTGGGACCGCGGATTTGCTGGACGACCTTTTCCAGATCCATGTCCACCACGTCCACCGGGGGCTTGTTGCCTTGGGCGACGGCGACGATCCGGTCTTTTTCTTTGATGGCTTTGCTCTTGATGGCCGGCCCGCCAGCCACGAGCGCGTGGATGGTGCAATAGCCGTCATCCTCCGTCAGTTGGGCGCCGATGCCGAACAGGGAGAGGTTCATGCTGATGGAGAAATCCTGCGCATGCGGCGCGCTCATATAATCAGAGTGCGGATCATAGGCGTGGGCGAGCGCGTTCAAATAGATTTGCAGGACGCTGTCGCTGTCCTGGTTGGTCATGAGGTGCAGGCTCCAGCGGTAATGCTTCTCCAACTCCGCGATGATGTTGGTGTTGGCGCCGGGGGGCAAATTGACGGTGAATTCGCCGTTGGTTTCCTGGATTTCGCGGGAGAGTTTGTTGACCAGATAATCATAACGCACCCGCTGGCGCCAGAGATCCCGGGCTTCATCCAGATCCTTGGGAAACGGCTCGTGGCGGCGGTCCATGATTTTTTCGTCGGTGTTGAACTTGAACTTGTCCTCCTCGAGGAGTTCCTTGGCGTAGGCGGTGCGCTGCTGGTAGCGTTCCAGAAAGCGCCCGTAAATAAGGTACGCGGGAGACAAATCGGCGGCGAAATTGGTATTGATGGTGAGGGTGTCGAGGTTGGTGCGGTAGTGCGCGAATTCCGCCAAGTCGCTTTGCAGGAAGAATTCGTGGTGCGGGTCGAGGGAATCAACGTAGCCGTCAAAGAACTTGGCGGACATCTCCTTGTCCAGCGGATGTTCGAGATAGTGATAATTTTCGAGCACGCGGGCGGCAAAGAAGGCGATGCGGGGGTCGTCCGGCCCGGGCTGCAAGAGGTGCGGGTCGAGGGCGGCGGGGGCGGGCGGAGTGGGAGCCATGTGGCCGGTCTGACAACCCGCCCAAATGGCCAACCCCGCAAGCACCCCGAAAGGCAAGGGCCAGATTTTTTTCAAAAATGACATGATCTGTAACGGCTCGATTTGACCCAACATAATCCAAATTGTTCATTGTGGGAAACAAATTGCGGCGGGTGACAATCCGGCAACAAATTACATCTGCCGTTGACTGGGAGATGCGTATTTGCTAGCTTCCCGTCAGTTCGCGCCATGAAAACCGCGTTAAACCAGCATGTGCTCGTGCTGAACCGGCTCTGGCAGGCAGTGAATGTCTGCTCGGCCCGCCGGGCGCTGACACTTCTGTTTCAAGGGCACGCCCAGGTGGTCATGGAGAGTCCGGACGGTTCGTTCCGAACGTTCAGCTTCCAAGAATGGCAGGATGTTTCCGCCGACGCGCCATCCGATGAATCCATCCACGCCATTTCGTTCCGCATTCGCGTGCCGAAGATCATCCTGCTGTTCCTGTACGACCGGATGCCGAAGAAGGAAGTAAAGTTCACCCGGCACAACATTTTTGAGCGCGACAAGAACACCTGCCAATATTGCGGGAAAGTTTTTGACCGGAGCGAGCTGAACCTGGACCACGTGACCCCGCGCGACCGGGGCGGGCCGACGACGTGGGAAAACATCGTGTGCTCGTGCATTGCGTGCAATACGAAGAAATCGAACCGGACGCCGTTTGAGGCGGGGATGAACCTGATCCGAAAGCCGAAGCGGCCGAAGTGGCGGCCGTTTGTGCAGATCAATTTCACGCTGCAACAACCGGACAGTTGGCGGCATTTTGTGGACCTGGCCTACTGGAACGTGGAACTGGGCGAGGACGTGCAATCGTAGCCGCGAATTGACATTGGCGCGGCAGCCGTTAGCATTGCGGGACTGGCGTGCTCGTCTATCGGTTAGGACACGGCCCTCTCAAGGCTGAAAGACGGG
>CAZHIM010000033.1:0-51695 GCA_964532525.1 uncultured Bifidobacteriaceae bacterium | reverse complement strand
CCGCTTCAAATAAACCTGTCCAATAAACTGCCCCTCAAAGAAATCTGTTGAAACGACCGGGCTAGTTTCATGACGTCGCGACGCGACGGACGCCGAATGCGCCCCAGAGCACTCCCCGCGGCGCTGTTGATGCGCGGACGGACACGGACGGACACGGACGGACACGGACGGGCACGGACGGGCATGGACGGGCATGGACGGACACGTGTTTGTGGTGATTCCCAGCGGGGGCTGCTGGCACCGCCTGCCGGGGTGCGGGGAAAACGGGGGGGGCGTTTTCCGGGGGGGGCAGTAAAAGGCTAAATTCTGAAGGCTAAAGGCTAAAAAGGGCTACTGGCTTCCAAACCTTCGGGTTGGCGAGGTTATGGTTTTCCGGGGCCGCCGTTGTCCGTGCCCAGCGCCACGTCGCCGTGCTCGCCGGTTTTGATGCGCAAGGCGTCGAGCACCGGCAGGATGAAGACCTTCCCGTCGCCGCGCTGGCCCGTGTGCGAGCTTCGGAAGATGGCGTCCACAATCTTCTCCACTTCCTCGTCGTGACAAATGATCTCCAGCCGCAATTTGGCCGGCAGTTCCACGGCGGTGAACTCCCGATCATGCAGACCGAAGCCGCGCGCTTCCGAGACGGTCAAGCCGGGCAGATGCTCCTCGTCCAGATCGTCCAGCAGCTTGTTTAGATGTTCCGGCGGAATGATGGCAAGGATGAGTTTCATGGCGGGTTAATGGGCTTTTTATCAAACCAAGGATACATCACCGGCACTAAAAACAAAGTAACCACCGTGCCGGTGATGATGCCGCCGATGATCACCACCGCGAACGGCCGCGTCGTCTCCGCCCCGACCCCGGTGGAAATTGCGGCCGGCAACAGTCCCAGCATCGCCATCAGCGCCGTCATCACCATCGGCCGCACGCGTTGCGCGGCGCCTTCCCGCACCGCGCCCGCCAGGTCGGACCCCGCGCGCCGCAACTCGCGAATGCGGGAAATCAGGATCACGCAGTTTTGAATGGCGATGCCGAACAGCGCCACGAAGCCCACCAGAGCCGCCACCGACAGATTCAGCCCCGCCAGCGGCAACGCCAGAATCCCCCCGACGGCCGTGCAGGGCACGATGAGCAATACCAGGACGGCCAGGGACGATGAGTTGAACGTGATGAACAGCAGAAAGAAAATCGCCAGCAGCGTGATGGGGAAAATCACGGCGAGCCGGCGTTCGGCGCGCCGCTCATTTTCAAAGGCCCCCGTCCAAACAATGCGATAGCCCGGCGGCAGCTTGACCGCCGATAGCGCCTTTTGTGCGTCGCCCACCAGCGATCCCATGTCGCGGTCGCGCACCGAGAGTTTGATGTCCGTGCGGCGCTCGTTTTCCTCGCGGTAGATTCGCGCCATGCCCGGTTTGGCTTCCACCGCGGCCAGGTCTCCCAGCGTGATCCGTTCGCCATTCGAGCCAAACACGGGAATATTCCGGATGGCTTGAATGTCAGCGACGGCCTGGGGCGACATCTTGACCACGAGGTCAAAGCTGCGCTCGCCTTCCAATACCCGCGTGGCCGCCTGGCCGCCCAGCGCCGTGGCCACGATGTTCTGCATGTCCCCCATGGCCAGCCCGTATCGGGCAATCGCCCGGCGGTCCGGCGTGATTTGAATCTGCGGCTGGCCCGTGAGGTGTTCCGTGCCCACGTCCGCGGCGCCCGGCACCTTGCTCACCACGTCCACCACCTGGTCCGCCAGCTTCTGCAAGACCAGGGTGTCCGGCCCGAAGATCTTGATGGCCAGGTTCGCTTTCACCCCGGACACGGCCTCATCCACATTGTCTTCGATATACTGGCTGAACTGGGTGTCAATGCCCGGGATCTCCGCCAGCTTGCGCGCCATGGCGTCGCACAGCGCCTCGCGATCATGCGCGGTCGTCCACCGGTCGCGCGGAATCAGCCCCACGCTGTATTCGGTCACGTCCCAGCCGTTCACGTCGCTCCCGTCATCGGGCATGCCTTCCTGGTCCACGATGTAGCGCACCTCCGGGAACGCGGCGAGCGCCAGGCGGACCTTGTGCGTGATCTTCGCGGCCTCCGACGGGGAAATGGATTGCGGCAAAAACGTCCGCACCCACAGATCGCCCTCGTCCAATTTCGGCAGGAATTCCGAACCGACGAAATGGAATACGAGGGTGCCCAGCAGCAGCAAGGCGATGGCCCCGGCGAACACCACACTGCGCCAGGCGAGCGCCAGGTTCAGCAACGGGCGGTAAATCCGCAGTAGCCACCGCACGATCCACGCTTCGCGCTCCGCCATTTTTCCGCCCTTGACGGCAAACGTGGCCAGCGCCGGCGCCACGAGCACGGCGAAGACCGTGCCGGCAATCAGCGCAAACGTCAGCGTCCAGGCCATGGGCTTGAAGATCCGGCCCTCCACCTGTTGCAGGGTGTACAGCGGAATGAAGGCCGTGAGCAAAATGATCTTGGAAAACAAAACCGGCCGCCCCATCTGCGCCACCGCTTCGGTGATGGCCCGCGGCAGCGACCGGAGCTTGCCCTGGCGTTCCTTCAGGATTCGAAGCAGGTTTTCCATGATCACCACCGACGAATCCACAATGATCCCGAAGTCTATCGCGCCCAGGGAAATTAAATTCGCCGGAATCCCGCGCAAATCCAGCAGCATATACGCCCCCAGCAGCGACACCGGCACCGCCAGAGCCACCACCAGGGCCGAACGCCAGTTGCCGAGCCCCAAAAACAGCAGCGTCACCGTCATCACCAGCAGGATGCCTTCCGCCAGGTTCTTGTGGACCGTGTGGACGGTGCGATCCACCAGCGCCGTGCGGTCGTAATACATCACCAGTTTCACGCCGGCCGGCAGATAATGCGCATTGATGTCCGCCGCCATGTCCTCGACCTTCTGGCACACCACCGTCGGGTTCTCGCCCCGGCGCATGATGACGATATTTTCCGGCACGTCATCCTCGTCGGTGAAAACCTTGCCGTTGACGCAATCCGTCCGGCCCACGCGCCCCAGGCGCGTCGCGTGGCCGATGACGACCTGGCCAATGTCCTTGATGAAAACCGGCGTGCCATTAACGGTGGTCACGGCGATGTTCTTGATGTCGTCCACGCCCCGGATCAACCCCAACCCCCGCACGACGTAGAGTTGCGCGCCATGTTCCACGTAGCCGCCGCCGGCGTTCACGTTCGCGTTTTGCAGCGCGTTGAAGACCTGCTGGAGATTAAGGCCGTAGGACTTCAGCTTGGCCGGGTCCACCAGCACCTGATATTGTTTGGTCAATCCACCGAAGGGATTCAGGTCCACCACGCCGGGGACGGAGCGAAACTTCTTCTCCACCACCCAGTCTTCAATCGCCCGGAGTTCTTCCGGCGGAAATCCCGGCGGGGCGCGCAGCGTGTAGCGGTAGATTTCGCCGATGGGCGTGGCGTCCGGCGACAGGCCGGTGTTGGCGCCGGTAGGGAGGTTCACCGTGCCCAAGAGTTGGTTCACCAGATTGCGGGCGGCAATGGGATCGGCGTTATCCTCAAAAATCAGGGAGATTTGCGACAGGCCGAAGAGCGAAATCGAGCGCATGGACAGCCGGCCCGGCACGCCGTTCATCACCGCTTCAATCGGGATGGTGACCTGTTGCTCGACTTCCTCCGCCGCATGTCCCGGCCACAGCGTCTGCACCTGGATGCGCAGGTTGCTCACGTCCGGGTAAGCCTCCACCGGCAGCCGCTCGTAGGCGTTGATGCCCGCGAGAATAAACACCACCAGGAAGGCCAGGACCAGCGGCCGGTTGCGCAAGACGAAGGCGGTGAGCTTGTAGAACATCTTAGTTCGCGGGGTTGACAATGGATTGCAGCAGCAGCGCGCCCTCGGCCACCACCTTTTGCCCCGCGGCCACGCCCTCAAACACGGGAATGGTGCCATCCGCCTCCGGGCCCACCTTCACCTCCTGCCGTTTGAAATGCCCCGGCCCAATTTCGAGAAACAGGTAATTTTGGTCGTCCACCATGAACACGGACGAGGCGGGAATTTCCACGCCGGCATTGGCAATTTTGTCCAGCGCCACCACCAGGTCCACGGTCACATACATCTCCGCCTTGAGCAGGTGGTCCGGGTTGGCCACTGCGCCGCGCACTTTCACGGTGCGCGTGGCCGGATCGAGCGTATCGCCGATCTTTGCCACCGTGCCCTCAAAGGTCTTCTCGGGAAAAACGCTGGAATGGACCAGCAGGTGCTGGCCCACTTCGAGGGCGCGCAGATCATCTTCCGCCACGTCCACCTGCAGCCAGAGCTTGGTCGGGTCGCTCACGGTGAAGACTGAATTGAAGGTCTGCGGCACGTTTCCCAACATCATGTCGGCGCGCAATTCCTGTCCGGGATTGATATTCTTATCCACCACCACGCCCGCCAGTGGACTGCGCACAACATACCGCGAATTCAGCCCGTTGGTCCGGCCGCCATAATTGCCGGCGGCGGCTTCCGAGCGGTCCGCCGCCAGGGCGCGTTCCAGTTCGCTGTAAACCTGGTCGCCGCCTCCAAAGTTGAGCAGCACCGCCTTGGCCCGGTCGCGTTCGGCCAGCGCCGTGATGTACGCGGCCTCCGCCGCTTCCAGGTCTTTCTGCGCATAAGCGCCGTGCGATAGCAATGCCTTCGTGCGCTCCAGCGCCTTGTCCGCCGCCATCAAGTTGCCCACCGCCGTCCGCGCGGCCGCCAGCGCCTGGGCGTAATCCGGGGAATCCAGTTCTGCCAGCGGCGCCCCGGCGGAAACCACGTCGCCGATGTCCGCCAGCACCTTCGTCACGCGGCCGGCCGCCGGCGTGTAGATCCGCACCGTGGCGTCATCATTCCAGTAAAGCCGCCCCGTGACATGCCGCACCGCCACGGTGCGCGCCTGCGCCACCGCCACGCCGATCGAATCCAGTTGCGGCGAGCCGGCGGCAAAGTCCACCTCGTCGCCCGTCACTTTCGGCGCCGCCGGTCCGGCTTCAGGCGCCGATTCTTTGCCGCATCCGGCCACCGCCAGGACGGCGGCCAGCACCAGGGGCGTGAATCTCGTGAACCACTCTTGCATCGTGAAAAACTCCTCCTTCATTTCCAGCTTTCCCAACTCAATTCCCGCTCGGATAACGTCAGCCGCGCCGCCGTCAGGTCCGCCGCCGCGCTCGCCGCATCGTTCATCGCCTGCGCGAAGGCCAGCCGCACCGTGTTGTCCGTCTGTTCGGCGTTCAACAGGTCCACCAGCGTGGCCGCGCCCTTTTCATATTTGAATTCCATCGCGGCCCGGACCTTGGCCGATTTTGGCGCCGTCTGGTCGCGGTATCGCAGCCAGCGCTGATGAGCCTCGTCGTATTCCGCCTTCGCCGTCGCCAGATCGGCCACCGCCTGCGCCCGCAACTGTTCCAGCGCAATCCGCGACTGGTCGGCCGCGGCCTTGGCCGCCTTGATATTCCCGCCATTCTGGTTCCACAGCGGCAAGGGGAAGGAAACGCCGATGTTGATCGTGTCCTCCACCGGTCCGCCGCCGGGCGGATTATGTTCGGCGCCGACAAAAATCGTCGGGTCGGGGATGCGCTCGGCCTTTTGCAGCTTCAAATTCGCTTCCGCCGCCCGCAAATCCGTTTCGGCCGCGAACACATCCGGTCTTTCGGCCTTGGTGGTGGGGTTGCTGGCTTCGCCGGGCGGGATTTGGTTGACCAGCGTTTCCAATTTATCAGTGGCCGCCCAGTTTCCGCTCGGTTTGGGCGCGCCCATCAAAACCTCCACCGCGATCCGCGCCTGCACCGCCGCCGCTGCCGCCGTCCGGGCCTGCGCCTCGAACTGTTCGGCATTGACCTCGATGGTTTTCATATCCACTTCTGACAAGTCCCCGGCCTGGTGTTGTGCCTCGGCAATGCTGGCCTCGTGCCGCATGTAGCCGGCCGATTCCCCCAGGTTCCGGGCATTCTCCCCCGCCAACAAAGCCGCCACGTAAGCCTTGGTCACCCCCTGGTCCAAGAGGCGCTTGGCATCAAAGAAGCGCGCCTTGGCGCCCAGCACGCCTTCCTTGGCCGCCAATTGGCGGTTGTGCCGCTTGCCGGCAATCTCGAAGAACTGGCTGACGGCCACGTAAGAATCGTAGTTCCGCTCCCAAATGCCGTTGCCCAGCGCCGTGCCGGCGGTCTGCTCGCCGATTTTGTACGTGGACAGCGAGGCGACCGGATTCGGGAACTCCTTGGCAATGATGAGCTGTGCCGTGGCGGCATCCACGCTGCTTTTGGCCGCCAGCAACGTCCAGTTCCGCTCAAAAGCAAACTGTTTGGCATCGGCCAGCGACAACGTCTGCACGGTATTGGCGACCGACTGCGCCCGCACCGAAACCAGCGTGCCGAACGTCAGAACCACCAGAGAGCATTGCACTTGGAACCAGAAATTCATCCGCGCACATGATGCCAGTTGACGCCCGTTTGTCTGTCAGACCGCCCCTATTTCTTTGTCAGGCAAAACCCGACACCGGAGCGGGGACGGCTCGTTCGCGCGAATCGCGTCTTGGACTGCGCCGGCAAAGCGTGGCGGCGACGGCGCTTTCGCACGCAAGCGCGGGGCGCGAGCGTTTGTGGACCGTCGCACGCGCGAAAGCGGTTGGCGCTTCCCGCCGCGCTCCGTTGCTGGACCCGCGCCCGGACCGCGGCTGTGTCGCAGACCAGCCGCAGCAGCTTCGCAGGAATGACCGCGTCGGAAATATTCAACCCGGCTTGAGGGCCCGACGCGCCGCGGCTGACCCCGCGCCGCGCGAGACACCGCCGCGCTCCATGACGCCCCGCGCGATGACGACGCGCTGCGGCTGCTTCCTATTGCCGGGATGGCTCGGTGGCGCGCCTGGGAGGGGCGGGCGGGCGGAAAGAAAAAATTTCAGGGAATAGCAAATATAGAACGGAAAAGGAGTGGCGCGGCGACAGGGAAAACCGTGGGGGGCGACATGGTCGCCGCCCTGCCATTTGATAACTTTCCGGACCTGCCCGGCAACCCGTTCCTTAAGCGCGCTGGCCAGACGCTCGGAAATGGCACGATACCTCTCGGTTTCGGCATCCAGATCAGCCTTGAAGAGGATGCTGAAGACTGCATTCACGACGGAAGGCCGAAGACTTCATGGAACGCCAAACCCGGGTCTTTCTTTGACAACAGATTTTCCAGGCGGCGATTCAACTCGGCTATAACCTCCGCATCCGTGAGGGGGGGCGGCTTCCAAGCTCTGAATCAACGACCCGGCCAGCGCCGCCCGGTCTTCTGGCGACAGGGAAAGAGCCTCTTCAGCCACCGTTAAATTCGTTAGCGGTATGCGCAAATATCGCCGCACCTTCCCGCCAATGCAAGTCCTTTGGCAATCCTAAAAAGGAAAAAAGGGGGCAAAACCCGGCCGCCCGCAACGCCCGTCCTTGTTTTCCCGGGGGCGTCCGCTTATGTTTTTGAAATGAGACCAATGAGCCTTGCCGAATGACCGAGGCTGAAGTCATCCGCGCCATACGTGAACCCTTGGAGGGGCACTTCCCGAAGACGTGTCCCAATTGCCATGTGGTTTAAACCTCTCAAGCTGCCCGTCTGGATCCTGCCGGTGGTCATTGCCGCCTTGGTGGCGGTATTTGGCTGGTGGGGCATTGGCCAATTGCGGGCCACGATTCAGGGCGGTTTGAGGGCGCAATTGCGGGCCACGCTGAACGCCAACGTGACGGCGCTGGGTATTTGGAGCACCAACCAGGACCGGCTGGCCCTGGCCCTGGCGGCCGATCCCGATGTGCGGCGGTCCGCGGTGGCCATCTTGCAGGCGCCGGCGCAACCCCGGCGCGAATTCCGCACGACGCCGGAGTTGGAGTCCTTCGTCAGCGAGCTCCGGCCGCGGCTGTCGCTGCTGGGCTATGGCGTGGGCCAGTTGGTAAGCACGAATTTTGTGGTGGTGGCCAACTCGCTGCGTCCGCAATGGCTGGCCAACAACGTGGTTTCCGACGCGCACACGAACAAGTTCGCCGAATTGTTTGCCCGGGGCCAGCCGGTGATTATTACGCCGTTCCGCCCGGAACTGCTCACGCAGCGGCGCGTTTACCGCGACGTGATGGAACTGGCTCCCACGAATGGCCTGCGGCGCCAGTTCACCCGCCGCGCGCAAGCCGCCGCCGGCCGCCGCCGCGGGGACGTGACGTTGATGCAGGTGGCCGCGCCGATTCGCGATCCCGACAATCACATCATCGGGGCGCTGGCGCTGATCATCAATCCGGACAAGGAGTTTTCCCGCATCCTGTCCGTGGCGCGCTCGGGCGATTCCGGCGAGACCTATGCGTTTGACCAGACGGGGCTGATCATTTCCCACAGCCGGTTTGACGCGCAACTCAAGAAACTGGGGTTGCTGGAGGCCACGAATACGAGCTCGGCGCTCAATTTGCGCCTCTACGACCCCGGCGGCGACCTGACGACCGGATTCAAGCCGGCCAATGAACCCTATGCCCGGCCATTGATCCGCCTGGTGGCCAGCGCGGTGACGGGCGAGGATGAAGTGGACGTGACGCCCTCCCGGGATTACCGCGGCGTGCCCGTGGTGGGCGCCTCGTGCTGGCTCCCGCAATTCGGGTTCGGCGTGGCGACCCAAATCAACGCCGACGAAGCCTACCGTCCGTTGCGCGTGCTGCAATTTGTGTTCGCGTTGCTGGTGCTTTTTTTGCTGCTGAGCGCGACGGGGTTGTTCGTGTTCTCGCATGCCAACCGGGCGTGGCGCCGGCGTTTGAATGCCGCCGAATTAAAACTGAAGCAACTGGGCCAATACACGCTGGTGGAAAAAGTGGGCGCCGGCGGCATGGGCGTGGTCTATCGCGCGCGGCACGCCCTGTTGCGGCGGGACACCGCCGTGAAATTGCTGCTGCCGGACCGCGCCGACGCCGCGGCGGTGGCGCGGTTCGAACGCGAGGTCTGCCTGACCTGCCAGCTCACGCATCCCAACACGATCCAGGTATATGACTACGGCCACACGCCCGAGGGCATTTTCTATTATGCCATGGAATTCCTGCGCGGCGTGAACCTGCACGAGCTGATTGTGCGGTTCGGCCCGCAACCCGAATGCCGCGTCGTGCATATCCTCACGCAAATCTGCGATTCCCTGGCCGAGGCGCACGCCCTGGGCCTGATTCACCGG
The DNA here is from genome assembly GCA_964532525.1 of uncultured Bifidobacteriaceae bacterium. GTDB lineage: Bacteria > Verrucomicrobiota > Verrucomicrobiia > Limisphaerales > UBA11358 > UBA11358. Next base: position 42,555 of record CAZHIM010000033.1, on the reverse strand, counting down.
GACATCAAGCCGGCGAACATTTTCCTGTGCCGGCGCGGCGGGGTGCCCGATTGTGTGAAGGTGCTCGATTTTGGCCTGGTGCGCGACTATCGCGCGGGCGGCGGCGAACCTGCCGACGAAGGGGGCGCGCGGGTGGTGGAAGGCACCCCCTGGTTCATGTCGCCCGAGGCCATTCAAGGCTCGGTGCCGACCGATCCGCGCAGTGACCTTTATTCCATGGGCGCGCTGGGCTATTTCCTGCTGACCGGCCATTATATTTTTGACGCCGAAACGATTTCCGAAATCCACGAAAAGCAGCTCACCGCCGCGCCCTTGCCCTTGGCGGAACGCACCAGCAACCCGGTCAGCCGCAAAATGGAAGAACTGCTCCTGCGCTGCTTGGCGAAGGATATGAATGAGCGACCCCAATCCGCCACGGAACTGCAAGCCCTGCTGCTGGCCATCCCCGGCGCCGGGGAATGGACGTTCGAAGCCCGGACCGCTTGGTGGGAACAATACGAACAACTGCCAGCCGTCAGCCCGGACGGGGCCGCCGCCGACACATCGGCCTCCCGGCCCACCGTGAGAGTTGATCTGGCCAGCCGGGTGTGATCCGCGCGAACTGTGGCTGTGGACGTGAGTCCACGGCAAACCAACTACCCTTTACTTCACGGTGTTGATCAGAGGCGCGAGGCTCTGAATGCGCACCTCCAACCGGTCGCCGCTTTGGATGGGACCGACTCCGCTGGGAGTCCCGGTGAGGATGACGTCGCCGGGCAACAGCGTCAGGTTGGTGGAGACAAAGCTCACGATTTCGGCCGGCTTGAAAATAAGCTGGCGGGTGTTGGAATTCTGACGAAGCTGGCCGTTTTGAAATTGCTGAATGCTCAGGTCGGATGAATCCAGCATTGTCTCCACGTAAGGTCCCAGCGGGGTGAACGTATCGAAGGACTTGCAGCGGGCCCACTGGGATTCGGCCTTTTGGATGGTGCGGTCGCTGATGTCCTGCGCCGCGGTGTAGCCGAAGATATATCGCGGCGCCTGGGTGGGTGACACGCTGCGAATTTTGCGGCCAATCACGATGGCCAGTTCCGCCTCGAAATCCGTGCGGTGTTGCGGAAACGGGATTTCGATCTTGCCGCCGTCCGGCAGCAGGGACGTGGTGGCCTTGAACCAGATGAGCGGTTCCGTGGGCAGCTCCCGGTGCATTTCCCGAGCGTGATCCAGATAATTGATGCCCACGGCGATGATCTTGGTGGGAACGACGGGCACCAGCGTCTTGACCCCCTTGCGCGGCGTGGGCTCCCGGTCGAACGACGGCGAGCCAAAGACGTCGCCCCGCAGCCGAAACAACTCACCCTCCACCACCTTGGCATAAAAGATTTCGTCACCGTGCTGAAACCGACCAATGGCAGCCATAGCGATTTGATTTGCTGTTTATGATGAGTGTCCGGAAATGCAATTTGCCTCGCGGCGATTGAATCGTAAATGGCAAAGCTGCCGGACACCAGCCGGAAAGTCATTGGCGGCTTACAAGCTACAAACCCGGACGTGCATTCTGCACTGTCCCAGGGTCACCGCGAATCACCGACGCTTATTCAGGACAGATAATCATTTTATAGACAGGCCGGCGATTTCATGGTATTCTCCGTGCTAAAGAGGCGTAAGGCCCAAAAAGAGGAAGGCATGAAAACACTTTTTTGGTTGGGAGGCTTGGTTTGGGCCTTCGGCTTGGCCCAAACAGTTCAAGCGATCCCGGTGGCAAGCACCGTCAGCGTTACGGATGGCGCGAAGCTGGAGGCTTATGGCCCGGCGAAAGCCGATCTGACCGCTCTCGCAGCGGCCATCCACGCCACCCAAGTGGCGAATCTAAATGCGAACCGCCTGTTGGGTTCAATCGTACCGGCGCACAACGTCGCCCAGGGCGGAGGCGGCAGCGGCACGCCAGATTATACCCCGGTGACCGTGATCCGGAACCCCAATTTGAACGATCCAAACATCTCCACGAGGCGCCCCTTTTCGCCCCAGCCGTCGCCCTCCACGCGCTCGGCCAACCCTCTGAGCGTCCCGGATGGCGGGACGACCGCGGGCTTGCTGGGAATGGCCTTGGGGAGTGCAGTCCTCATGAAGAAGATGTCGCTGGACCGGAAAACCCGTTCCTGTTGATACGCGCTCCATGCCTGCCAGCGCTTGCCGGCCGCCGGGTCAGGATTCGGCGGCTTAATTTTTCCGCCAGGACCGTCGAAGAGTGACGAATTGGAATTCCACGGATGGCAGGAGAATCCGTTTGGAAAGCAGCGCCAGCGGTATGGCCAACATGGTGGAGGCCGCCACATCCGAAAGATGATGGCACTGGAGAGCGATACGGGACCACATGACCGCCAAGGCATAGAGCGCCGCCACGGCGCCCCAACCGCGATGCACCAGCCAGGCCGCCGCCGCCAACCCCACGGCCGTGGCCGCGTGACCGGAGGGAAAGGCGCTGAATTCGTATTTGCCGATGAGCCAGTGCCCATCATGCCACACGCCGTAAAAGCCCTGCGGGGCGTGGGCCAGGGGGCGCGTGCGACCGGTAAGAATGCGCAGGATGAGCCCCGCCAACCCGGTGAGTTCGCAGGTCAGGCCCACGAAGAAAATCTTTGCCGCCACGCGGGGCCGCTTCAGCAGCAGAAATATTATCGCCAAGGCGACGCCCGCCACGGCCGGCACCCACCCTTCGCCAAGCTTGGAACACCACCACGCAACCTGGTGCAGCGGAGCATTCCGGGTGGCGTCCAGAGCGCTGTCCACCGGGAGGTCGAAGGGCCAGGCCAGGGCGACGACGGCGGTTCCGGCCAGCAGCCAGATGAGGAAATTCCGAAGCGCTTTTTGCGGCACGGCCATGCGCGAATGTAGGCATTACGGCGGCAAAAAAAAGCCCAAATCGCTGGTGCCCGGCGGATTCATGCCGATATAATTTGCCCGCTGATGCAATCGCTGTTTGAAAAACTGGCCGCCAAACCGCAACGGTCCATCCTGCTGCTGAGCCTGGTGCTGCTGCTGGCGGGCAACTGGATTCTGCCGCTGACGGACCGCGACGAGACGCGGTTTGCGGAGGCATCGCGCGAAATGCTCCAGCGCGGCGACTACGTGGTGCCGTGGTTCAACGGCCATTGGCGGTTTGACAAGCCGGTGTTGATTTACTGGTGCCAAAGCGCGAGTTACCGGCTGCTGGGTGAAACCCCCTTTGCCGCGCGCCTGCCGTCGGCCCTGTTCACCACGGCGACGGCCCTGTTGCTGGTGGGCTGGGGGCGCAAGGCGGCCGGCGCCAAAACGGCCTTCGTGGCCGGGGCGATGTTCATCGGCGGGCTGCACGTGGCGGTCATCGGCCGCGTGGCCACGGCGGACATGGCGATGGTCTTCTTTTTTACCCTGGCGGTCGGCAGCGGCTGGGAACTGACACGCCCCGAAAATCCGCGGCGCATACTTTGGTGGGGCATTTTTTACGTGGCCCTGGCCCTGGGGTTTTTGGCCAAGGGACCGGTGGCTTGGCTGCCGCTGGCGGGCTTGGTCATGGGGCGCTGGCGGCGGCGGGACGGTTTTCGCCTGCCCGTAATCGAGACGGCGGCGGGAATTTGCCTGACGCTCGGCCTGGCGGCGCTCTGGGGCATTCCGGCCATGGAACAGACGCAGGGAAAATATTTCGACGTGGGCATGGGCGAGCACGTGTTCCACCGTTCCACCGGCGTGATCAACGGCCACGGCCTGGCGGGACTGACGGGCTTGGTGCTGCTGTTTCCGCTGTATTTCGTGACTTTTTTCGCCAGCTTTTTCCCCTGGTCCACCCGCGTGCCGGGGACCCTGCGGCGCTGGTGGCCGCGGCGTGCCCAGGATCCGCTGGGCTGGTATCTGCTCCTGCAGGCGCTGATCGTCTTCGTCGTGTTCTCCTGTGTGTTGACGAAGCTCCCGCACTACACGCTGCCGGCGTTCCCCTGCCTGGCGCTCTGGCTGGCCCTGCAACTGCGGACCGATGAGCACGCGTTCGCCTGGTTCCGCAAGCGGTTCGTCGTGATGGCGGGCATCGTGCTGGTGTTCACGCTGGGCTTCACGACGCTGGCCAGGAACTATCTGCTCACGGAGAACCTCTGGCAGGCGGTGCAACCGCAGGTCCGGCCGGAAACCAAGGTGGGCTGCTTTGGTTACACCGAAGCGAGCCTGGTGTGGAAGTTCCGGAGCGTGGTGACCAACACAGTCGTGCTGGGCGAGGAAAAAAATGCCAGGGACTTCCTGACGAACACGCCCCCGTTCATCCTCGTGCTGCCCACGAAGGACGTGGCGGCACTCGGAGACACCAACGCCCAGCAAATCCGGGTCCACGGACTGGACATGGTGAAGATGAGAAACTGGGATTTGACGGCCATCGTATCCCTGTCCAAGCAGTGAATCCAGGCCGGTCAGCGGGATGAATCCGTGACCGGGCGCGGGATTTCGTTGCCGTCCGGTCGCAAGAGATTTTCGCGGCAGATCCGGGAATAGACTTCGGCGAGCGGCTTCGGCGTGCGCGGCAGTTTTGGGTCCGCGAAATCCACGGCCAGGAGCCCGAATTTTTTCGTGTAGCCGAACTGCCATTCAAAATTATCCAGCAGCGACCAATAAAAGAAGCCGCGCACGTCGGCCCCGGCCTGGATCGAACGGTGGAGCGCGGCGAGGTTCCGGTGCAGGTCAAGCGCGCGGAAATTCTCGTCGGCGGAGGCGGAGCCGTGTTCGGTGATGTAAATCGGCAGCCGGAACTTCCGATGCAGGTAGCCGAGGATTTTTTCCATGCCTTCCGGGTAACGCTCGACCATGTCGTCGCACACAAAGCCGAAATCCTTGATTTCCTTGCTGGGGGTGCCGCTGGCCGGAATCATGGCGCGAAAGTGGTGGAAGCGGACGCGGCCGTAGTAATTCAGCCCGATAAAGGTGGACGCGCGGCGGCGCCAGCGGCCGAGGAAGGCATCCAGCACGAACTTGTTGAACGTGTAGTGGCAAATGATGGCGGTGAGGCGGTCCCACGGCGAGAATCCTTGATAGGCGTGAAAGAAAGTCCAATTCTTGGCGATGCCCACTTCCGGCTTGCGGCCGGCGAAGCCTTCGCGACGGATGATGCGGCTGGCCTGCACATGCGCCCGCGCCATGTGTTCGATCACCCGGCGAAACTGGCCCAGCTTCCATTTGCGGCCCGGCGGGAATCCGCCCAGCAGGTAGCCCACGCAGGCATAGGTATCCGGTTCGTTGAAGGTGTTCCAGAGGTAAACCCGCTCCTTCAACGCGGCCACCAGCTTCCGAACATAGTCAATGAACAGCGGCACGGCGCCCGCCTTGGTCCAACCGCCGGCGGCATTGAGCCAGGGCGGGTTGGAAAAATGGTGCAGCACGACCATAGGCGTGATCCCGGCGGCGCGCAAACGGTCGAGCTCATCCACGTAGCGGTCCAATTCGGGCTGGTTGAGCGGGGCGAAGGGCGCGGCTTGCAGCCGGGACCATTCTATGCCAAAGCGGTAGGCGTTGACGCCGAGCCGGCTCATCCATTCGATGTCCTCGGGGTAACGATGGTAATGGTCGCAGGCGATGTGGCAATTGCTGCCGTCCTGGGCGACGAAGGGAGTCCACTCGTTTTCGATGTGCCCCTCGACCTGCGTGGGCGAGGTGGCGGTGCCCCACAGGAAGCCGGCTGGAAATTTGAGAACCTCCTCGCTGCTCATCGGGCGGAGTTTACCGCGGTTTCGACGGCCTGGAAAAACTTCTTTGGCCCACAGGCCATCCAAGCGCGGAATTGGTCCGTGGGCAGTCGGCCGGGGAGTTCGGCCAGCCGGTCGAGGTTGAAGCTCTTTCCGGCGATGGCGATGCCGAACTGCTGGGCGTCAATGGCGTTGACCTGCTGCTCCACGTGGTTTTCCACGGGAACGAGAAAGAGCGGTTTGCCCAGCCAGGCGGCTTCGCTGACGGATTCGAAGCCGGCGGTGCAGACGACGTTGCGGCATTGGGCCATCATCTCCAGGAATTTTCCGCCGGCCAGCCGGTGAAAGGTGAGGGACGGCGAGTAGTGGAATTCCTCGGGCGCGCCCGGCTTGTCGTAAAAGCAATGGAGGCGGGTCAGGGGATGGGCGTCGCTCCAGCGGATGATCTGGTCGGCATAGCCGTGATTGAGCAGATAGACGAGCGAGAAGTCGCCGGCGGGGTTGGCTTGCAGGCTGAAAAGCTGTTTCCGCAGGATGGGCGGGGCAACGATGATGCGTCTGGAGGGCAAATCCGGGGCCGCATAGAGCGAGAGGGCCAGCTTCGTGGCGCGGGCGCCGAGCAGCCAGGTGTAAAGCCGCATGCTGAGCAACTGCTTCCACAACTGCGGCGTGCGGACGTAGCCAGGGTGCTGGAACATGAACTGGTGGCCGACCGCCACGACCGGCGGCCGGTGCCGGCGGCTCAGCGCGTAAAAAGCGGCGATGGGCTCGAAGAAGTTGATGATGACGTCCGGCTGTGCGGCCCGGACGAGTTCGTCGAGCCGGCGGACCAGCCGGGCATATCTGGGAAGGTTGGCGAGGGCGCCAAGCAGCGTGGCGGTGTTGCTGACGGCGCGGCTGTTTTTATACTTGAACTCCAGCGTCGGCAGTTGCGTGACGGGAAGTTTCATCGCCGATGCGAAGTATTCCGGCACTTCCCGATGCGAACTCACGCCGAGCGTGACGGCGACGACCTGATGCCCCGCCGTGTCCACCAATTCCTTCACCGCCATCGCCTGCGTCATGTGGCCGCGGCCCTCCCCGAGAACGCAGAACATCATCTTCATGGAAGTGAATGAGTTTGATCTTGCCATCAAAATCTTCAACCAGCGCGGTGCAGCTTTCCACCCAGTCGCCGGTGTTATAATATTGCACGCCGTCAATGACCTTCATTTCGGCGCGGTGGATGTGGCCGCAGATCACACCGTCGGCCCCATTTTGCCGCGCCATAATAGCCAGGGTCTTCTCGTATTCCGTGATGAACTGGATGGCCGACTTGGTCTTGGACTTTATATACGACGAAACGGACCAGTAACCGAACCCCAACGCCCGCCGCACCCGATTGAAGTAGAGATTAAAGTCGAGAATCCAATTGTAAAGGTGAGAACCCACTTTTTCCAGAAGATGGTTGAAATGCGTCAAGCCATCCGCCTGGTGGCCATGGATGACGAGATATTTTTTGCCATCGGCCCCGACGTGGATCGCTTGGCGTCCCATGATGACGCTGCCAAACCGCACGCCGATAAACTGCTCGACGAATTCGTCGTGATTGCCGCTGATGTAAATGACCTTGGTGTGCTTGCGGCTCTTGCGGAGCAGCTTCTGAATGAGCACGTTATAGTCATCGCGCCAGAACCAGCGGTACTTGAGCTCCCAGCCGTCAATAAGGTCGCCGACGATGTAGAGGTATTTGCAATCCACCAAGCGCAGGAAATCCAGCAACTCGGAGACGCGGGCGTGGCGCGTGCCGAGGTGGACGTCCGAAATCCAAACCGAGCGGCAGACCAGCGGCTCGTCCAGATTCAAATCCAGATATTGTTGGTCGTCGTTCATACCTGATGACAAATACACTGTGCGGCAAGAGGAATTGCGGTGGCAACTCATAACTGCCACTGTAACCTAATCTTAACCTGGGCGTGACCTGATCGGCAATTTTCCGGAAGAAAGCAGCCTTTCCGGATAAAAAAGAACGGCGCGGAGGAATTCCGCGCCGTTCGTGATTTCAAATCTATAATTAGGTTAAAACAATTTTATCGCCCGCTTTGAGGGTGACGATGGCCTTTTTCCAATCGGAGGCCTTGCCGGCCTGAAGGGTGCGCTGGCGGCGGAACTTGCCGCGGACGCTCAGGGTGTTGACGGCCACGACCTTGACCTTGAAAAGCTCCTGCACGGCCTGCTTGATCTGTGGCTTGGTGGCCAGCCGGTCGGCTACCACGGTGTACTGATTGTACTTTTCGCTCTGGCGCGTCCCTTTTTCCGTGAGGCGCACGGTTTTGATGATTTCAAAAGGATTCATGGATTATTCCTTGGTCAAACGGGCTTCGACTTTTTCAAACGCGCTCTTGGTAAAGACCAGCTTGTCCGGCCGGAGCACGTCGTAGGTGTTCAGCGAATCGCTGGTGGTGACGGTGAGGTTCTCGACGTTGCGGGAGGCGAGGAGGAGATTCTTGTCTTCGCCGTTGGACACGAGCAGCGCGGAGCCCTTCAGTTCCAAGGACTTCATGACTTGGAGAAATTCCTTGGTCTTGGGCGAGGCCAGTTTCAGCTCGGCCAAAACGATGACGTCACCAGCCTTGAGCCGCTCGGTCAAGGCCTTGCGGAGCGCCAGGGCGCGGGTCTTCTTGGAGATGGTCTTGCTGAAGTCGCGGGGCTTGGGGCCGAAGACGACACCACCACCGACCCACAGCGGCGACTGGTTGGAACCAGCGCGAGCGCGGCCGGTGCCCTTCTGGCGCCAGGGCTTTTTGTTGGAGCCGGTGACTTCGCCGACGTTCTTGGTACAAGCGGTGCCGCTGCGCTGCGCCGCGCGGTACGCGGTGACAGTGTCATGGACGGCCTGGGTGCCCTTGCCATTTTCGATCAGGGGGAACTTGACTTCGAGTTCGCCCTGATTGTTTCCGGCAGTATCTTTGATGGAAATTTTCATGGCTGGTCAATTATTTCTTGGCGGCGGGAGCTTTGGCCTCCGCCTTTTTCTTGCTGACGGTGGGCACCGGCGCCTTCCAGCCCTTCGGGCGTTTCTTCGATTCGCGGATGACAACGTAATCGCCTTCCGACCCGGGAAGGGCGCCCTTGATGAGGAGCAGGTTGTCCGCTTCGCGCACCTGGACAATTTCGAGGTTTTGCGTGGTGCGGCTGACGTGGCCCATGTGACCGGGCATGCGCATGCCGCGGAGAACGGTGCCGGGGAACAAACGTTCGCCAATGGCGCCGGCGCGGCGATGCCAGCCCTTGTGGCCGTGCGAAGCGGGACCGCCCGCGAAATGATGGCGCTTCATAACGCCTTCAAAGCCTTGGCCCTTCGTCGTGGCGATGGCATCCACAAAATCACCCACGGCAAAAAGCGCGGGGCCGACCACGTCTCCCGGCTTGACTTCCTTTGAGAAGTCGCGGAATTCGCGGATACGTTTGACGGCCACACTATTGTGTTTCTTGACGTGGCCGAGCACCGCCTTGCTGACGCGCTGTTCTTTCTGGTCGTCGAAACCGAGCTGGACGGCATTGTAGCCATCCTTGCCGGCCTGCGTTTTGACCTGGATTACGCGGTTGGGGCCGGCGAGAACGACCGTGACGGGAATCATCACACCGTGGGCGTCATAAACGCGGGTGTGACCAAGTGTTTTTCCTAAAAGTCCGAGTGGCATGGTACTCCTTATTAGATTTTGATGGTGATGTCCACGCCAGCGGGCAAATTGAGTTTCTTCAATTCGTCCACGGTCTTGGCGGTGGGATCGAGGATGTCAATCAGCCGCTTGTGAGTGCGCTGTTCGAAAGTTTCCTGGGACTTTTTGTCCGAATGAGGAGAGCGCTGGACGGTGAAACGTTCCACGCGCGTGGGCAGCGGGATGGGCCCGGCGACACGCGCACCAGTGCGCTTGACGGTGTCGGCAATTTCCCGCGCCGACTGGTCTATGACCCGAAAGTCATAAGCCTTGAGACGAATTCTAATACGTTGAGCCATACAAAGAACGATTGTCTGTTAATGGTTGTTGATTCCGCTTTCCGATTGCGAAAGCGGGCGAGCATCATAGCACCCGTGAATTGCGTTGCAACACTTATTTTCGGGATATTTCGATCGCCCGACTTTTTTGTCCAAAACTCCGGTTCTTGCTTTCCTATTCGATGTCTTCAGGGGTTCCCTGAGGGCGTGCGGGGAAGCCCTGTCCCCCGCCCCGCCACGACGGCGGCGGACGGCGAGCACCATCGGTCGCGGCGGGCCGGCGGCCAACATAAAAAAACGGCGGCCTTTGCGGGGCCGCCGTTTTTGAATCGTTCGGGAAACTTAGATTCCCTTGGACGTGATGTATTTCACGAGGTCAACCACGCGGTTGCTGTAACCCCATTCGTTGTCGTACCAGCTCACAATCTTGAAGAAGCGTTTCTCGCCCTTCAGGTTGTTGCTGAGCGTGGCCAGGCTGTCGTAGATGGAGCTGCGGGAGTCGTGGATGAAGTCGCTGGAGACCAGTTCCTCGTCGGTGTAACCCAGAATATTCTTGAGGTAGCTCTTGGAGGCCTTCTTCAGCGCGGCGTCAATCTGCTCGATGCTGGTGTCCTTGACCGTGCGGACGGTAAGGTCAACGACCGAGACATCAGGCGTGGCCACGCGGAAGGACATGCCGGTGAGCTTGCCCTTGACCGAGGGGAGCACTTCGCCCACCGCCTTGGCGGCGCCGGTGGTGCTGGGGATCGTGTTGATGGCCGCCGCACGGCCGCCGCGCCAGTCCTTCTTGGACGGGCCGTCCACGGTCTTCTGGGTGGCAGTGTAGGAGTGAATGGTGGTCATCAGACCGGTTTCGATGCCGAAACCTTCCTTCAACAGCACATGGACCAGCGGCGCGAGGCAGTTGGTGGTGCAGGAAGCGTTGGAAATGATGTTGTGTTTCTTGGCATCGTATTCGCCTTCATTGACGCCCATGACGATGGTCTTGACGTCGCCCTTGCCCGGGGCGGAGATGATGACCTTCTTGGCACCAGCGGCGAGGTGGGCCTTGGCCTTCTCGCTGTCGGTGAAGAGCCCGGTGGATTCAACCACCACATCCACGCCCAGCGCCTTCCAAGGCAGGGTGGCCAGGTCCTTGACGGCCATGACGCACTTGATCTTGTGGCCATTGACCACCAGCACATCGGGATCTTCGAGCGCGGGGTTGCTCTTCTCCGTGGTCACGGTGTGCTTGAACTTGCCGTGGACGGAATCGTACTTCATCTGGTAGGCGAAATAATCGGCGTCGGTGGACACGTCCACAACCGCAACGACGTCAATGGATTTGCCGAGCAAACCTTGATCGCACAGCGCCTGAAAAACCATCCGGCCGATGCGGCCGAATCCGTTGATAGCTACTTTGACAGCCATATTTTATTTATATTGTGTTTTGGTGGAATCAATTTCCTAAAACCGATGGGGAAGTTTAGCGGCGAATGGCTCTTGGTCAATGCCGAATTAGCCGACATTCTTGCCAAAACCATGCCGTTTTTTGCCGTCGGTTTCAGGCGGAAAGACAGGATTCGGGCGGGAAATGGCAATTGGCGGCTAGACATAATCAGTGTTTCACCATACATTCATAATGTTAGTTTATGGCGCGGAATGTCGTTTGATTGGAAGCAAGATGTTGCAATGGACCGAAGAATTTGAAACGGGGGAACCCATCATTGACTCGCAGCACAAGCTGCTGGTGGGTTATATTAATCAATTGGAAGGCATGTCGCACGTCACCAATCCGGACCGGCACGAGGCGGAGTTTCTCTTGAACCTGGTGGACTTCGTGGAAAACTACACGCTGGTTCATTTTCAGCATGAGGAGGGCTGCATGGCCCGCCATCACTGCCCGGCGCACGCAGAAAACCAGGCCGCACACGCGGAATTCCTGCAATTTTTCCGGCAATTCAAGCTGCGTTTTGAAAGCGAGGGCTGCCGCGCCGAACTGTTGCAACAGCTCCACGATTACTGCTGCGCCTGGGTGCGGTCGCACATCCTGCGCATTGATCTTCAGCTCAAGCCCTGCCTGCGGCAGGCGTCGCCGGAGGCGAAAACCTAGCCGGGCCAAGCCGGCCACGGAGCGCGGGCCCGGCTGGAATTCTGCTGGACAAAGCCGCGGGGCGGCGAAAGACTCCGGTTCCATCCGGTACGTTTGACGAACAGGATTAACCATGCCCAAACGCATTTGCCCGCATTGCAGCCACCCCTTCGAAATTCCCGACGCCCTGGTGGGCGAGCACGTCCCCTGCCCCAGTTGCGGGCAGGACATCCTGATGCCGCGCACGACCCGGACACCGCTGGAGAAGATCAAGCTGGCGGTCACACCGCCGCCGCTGGAAACGTATCAGGCGCCCCAACTCGCCGAAATCGCGCGGCAAATCATCGCCAACATCGAGCGGGTCATTGTCGGCAAGCCGGAGCAAATCACGCTGGCGGTGGCGGGGTTGTTTGGCGAGGGACACATTTTATTTGAAGACGTGCCCGGCGTGGCCAAGACGATGTTGTCGCGCGCGGTGGCCCAGAGCGTGGGCTGCACGTTCAAGCGCATCCAGTGCACGCCGGATCTGCAGCCCGAACACGTGGTCGGCGATTTCATCCTGGATCCCACGACGGGCAAGAAGGATTTCCGGTTCGGTCCCTTGTTTTCGCAAATGGTATTGGTGGATGAAATCAACCGCGCGAGTCCGCGCACGCAATCGGCGCTGCTGGAAGCCATGGGGGAAGGTATGGTGACCATGGACCGGGTGTCCTACCGCCTGCAAAAGCCGTTCATGGTGATGGCCACGCAAAACCCCATCGATCAGGAAGGCACGTTCCGGCTGCCGGAGGCGCAGATGGACCGGTTTCTCCTGCGATTGAGTCTCGGTTACCCGAGCGCGGCACAGGAGAAGGAGATGTGCCGGCGCGTGCAGTTGCAGCATCCCATTGAAACGCTCACCCCGGTGACGACGGCCGAGGAGATCGTGAAATGCCAGGCGGGCGTGCGGGAGCTACCGGTGCCGCCGGCGGTGTGCGATTATCTGGTGGCGCTCACGCGGGCGACGCGGGAACACAGGGCGTTGCGGCTGGGGGCCAGTCCGCGCGGGTCGCTGGGAGTGTATCGCGCCAGCCAGTCGCTGGCGGCCGTCCACGGCAACAGTTCGGTAACTTTGGACGACGTGCGGGCCGTGATGGAACCGGTGCTGGCGCACCGGTTGTTGATCCGGCAGGAGGCCCTGAGGGACTATGCCGATGGCGCCGCGATCATCCGGGAAATCGCCGCGAAACTCACTACCAAGTAAATGGCTTGGGACCGGCAACCCTTTCGCGCATTGAACCTTTGAACCGCAGGGTTGGAAGTTGAATGTCGAATGTTGAATGTTTTCCGGGTTCATGAAAAGGGCGAGCTATCCTCAACTGACATCGCCTTCTTTCCAGGCTTCAGGGCAGCGGCTCAGGCGTCGCGGAGCATGAAGGTCACTTGGGCTTCGCTCACGACCTCGCCCCCCACTTTGCAGACGCCATTGGCCTTGCCGATTTTGCCGCGGGTCTTGATCAGTTCCACTTCGATTATCAGGACGTCGCCGGGCACGACCGGCTTGCGCCATTTGACCTCTTGGGCGGACATGAAGTAGGCGATTTGGTTGGTGGCGGCGGTCGTTTTGAGCATCAGCAGGCCGGCCACTTGGGCTATGGCTTCAAGCTGCAGCACACCGGGCATGATCGGATGGCCCGGAAAGTGACCCATAAAATGCGGTTCGTTGAAGGTGACATTCTTGAGGCCCACGATTTTGTCGCCCTCCATCCTTAGAATCCGGTCCACCATGAGGAAGGGATACCGGTGGGGCAGGAGCTTCATCAGTTCCTCGATGCCCAGGGTGCCGGCCGGGGCGGCGGGCGTTTCCGGGGTGGCGGCGGGCGGCGGCGTAAAGGCCTGGGCGGCGCGTATGGGTTTGTTGATCTGCTCAACCATCTTGCGCACCAGTTCCACGTTGCCGGCATGACCGGGCCGCACCGCGATGACATGGCCGCAAACGGGCCGGCCCAGCAACGAAAGGTCGCCCACGATATCGAGCATCTTATGGCGCACAAACTCCTCGCGATACCGCAGCGGCTCGGTGGTCAAGACCGCGTCATCGCGGATGACGACGGCGTTTTCCAGACTGCCGCCCTTGATGAGGCCGTTTTTGAACAGGTATTCGATCTCCTCAAAAAAACAAAACGTCCGCGCGGGGGCGAGTTCCCTGGTCCAGGTCTGCGGCGTGACCTCGGTGGAATAGAACTGGGTGAACCGGCCCTGTTTGTCCGCGCTGGTGCAGGTGATCTTGAATGTCTCGCTGGGAAACAACGTCATGGTGGTCTCCCCCAGGCGAAGCTCGATGGGCTCGGTGGGCGTGAAAAAGTTGCGCTTTTCGGGCTGGGCGACCACGCCGGCGGCTTCGATGATGCGGCAGAACTCGCGCGAGCTGCCATCCCCGATGGGCGGCTCGTTGGAGTCGAGCTCCACGATGGCGTTATCAATGCCCGAGCCGGCGAGGGCGGCGAGCACGTGCTCGACGGTGTGGATCTTGACGTTGCCCTTGGCGATGGTGGTGGAGCGGTTCGTTTCGGAAACGTTTTCCACGCGGGCCTCGATCTCCGGTTTGTCATCGAGGTCCACGCGCCGAAAGCGCACGCCGCTGTTGGCGGGTGCCGGCAGGATCGTCATATTGACCCGGTTGCCGCTGTGCAGCCCGATGCCGCTATAACTGGCCGAATGATTAAGCGTCTGCTGATTAAGCACAGCCAAATTAGACAAAACGGCGGCCACATTGGCAAGCGAACATCGGCCGGGGCGCCAACTCCCCGGCGAAGAACCCCAAAAACAATAAGTCCCTGCCCGACCTTTCGGTCAGGCAGGGACGGATGGGGGATGGGAGTTCGCCACTCTCTCTTTCCCGAGCCGGCATTAGGCGCGCCCTTTTCAGGGGCTGCCGGTTTCCCGACGCCATTCTCCACGGCAAGCGGAGTTATCGGCCTCGTAGCAGGGCCGTCCGACACCTTGCGATGCGCGGATTTCGAGTGAGGCTTTTCAGCTCGCTTCAGCTGGTGGTTGCAACACCGGCCTGCAAACCAGGTCAAGACACGCCTGCGAATCTGTCTTTCGCGTCTTGACCACTGGCTTTGGGACAGCCATCGCTGCTGGCGATGCGTTCGCCCAAGGCCACGGGTCTCGCCTCTTCTCTCTCAAGCTGCCTTTTATCTCACAGTCCAGCGGCGTCGTTTTTAACATCGCCGGCGCTTGGAAGTTTTTCACGGAACGTGCCGGGTTCCGTGGTCTTCCCGATGCGAGCGCTCCCTTTGTCCGCCTTTCGGCGTTTTTCGCTGGGCGGTCTCAACCTTGTTGCTCCCGCCAGAGTCGTGCGCACCGTGCTGATACACAGTAGCAGCTTTTCACCCTCTGGGTGACTGCGATTCATCCGGGATCGAAACTCTCCCGGACTACTTGACTCAACTCGAGACGGTTTCTCATCGCCTCTCGCTGCCAAGTCCCTCATTCGCATTACAGCGGTGTGCGAACACCGCCAGAGGAACTGGTGAATTCTGCCTCCGCCGCCACGCCTCACGGCCCGGTTTAAGAGGAGCCGGATCAACCAGCCTGATCCGACTTTTCCCCAGTCGCCTGGGATTATCCGGAAGCGAACCACGTTGATGTTACTCTCCGCCGCCCGCTTCGTTCTTTCAATGAACCGGAACCATCATAGCATGATTCCTGATTCTGCCCATTAATTGATATGCACAGGTTGTCCACCAAAACCAGCGCCCGGCCCGCCGGCGCAAAAATAAAATTCCCCTGCAAAACAAGGCCATCTGCGGTTTCCGGCACGCCGTTTATTCACCGCCGCGCGCCCGCGCCCGCGCCCGTGGTGAACAAGTTGTGCCGCAAAATCCGGGATCGCGCTGGCCAGGTGAGGCTGAATGCCTGAGGCGTTCCCGTGCCGCGACCGGCGCGCGGCGTTCACGCCGCTTCAACTCCCGCCATCCGGAACGCGCAAAATTGTTCAACGCCTGCGCCGGTGCGGACGCTGAAGCGGGCTGAAGCCCGACCGCCCCGGGGGAGCAACCGACACGCCCGGCAATTCATTCGCGTCATGGACTGCGCCGGCAAAGCGCAGCGGCGACGGCGCTTTCGCCCGCTCGCACGGGCCGCGAACTTTTGAAGACCATTGCCCGCACGAAAGCCGCGTGGCTTTACCCATTAAAAACATCAAGGAACTCCAATTCCCAATGGACGGCCCGCAAGCACTTTTGTTAGGGTGGCAGACCATTTTGGAAAGACTTGCCGATCAAAATTATGAAACGCCATCTGCCCTTTGCCCTGACCACCTTGCGCCTGCTGCTGGGTCCGTTCGCATTGCTCTGCGCTTGGATGGGCGTCTCCCGCTGGGTTTTTCTGCCCATCCTGGCAGCGGGGACCTTGTCCGACATCCTCGACGGCGTGCTGGCCCGGCGATTCGGGGTGGCCACTCCGGCCCTCCGGCGCTACGACAGCAGCACGGATATCATCTACTATTTGTTCATTCTGGGCGCACTGTATTTGCTTTGCCGTCCGGTGATCGAGCGGAACTGGCTCGGCGTGGCGCTGATCCTGTTGTCGGAGGCCTCCGCAATCCTGGTCTGCTACGTCAAATTTCACCGCTATCCGGCCACGCATTCCTACTTGGCCAAGGGCTACGGGCTATGCCTTTTGGGCGGGCTGATCGGGTTGTTGGTCTTCAATGCGGGCGACTGGATCGTCATCGCGCTGACGGCCGTGGCCCTGGTGACCAATACGGAGATCGTGGCCATGCACCTGATCTCGAACCAGGCGCCGGTGGACGTCAAATCCATCTTTGCGCTGCCGCCTGCCGCGAAATGACACCCGCCGATTCAGCGCTTGAAAGTTGAAACCTGAAACGCAAGACTGGCGCGACATGCAGTTGCCCGCCGATTATCACATGCACACCCCGCTCTGCCGTCACGCCACGGGCGAGCCGGTGGAGTATGCCCGGCGCGCCGTGGAAATCGGCCTCACGGAAATCGGCTTCACGGACCATTCCCCGATGGCGCGGGATGATTTTGACAATTGGCGGATGTTCGACCGGCAACTAGACGAGTACGTGGCCCAGATCCGCCAAGCGCAGGCGGCCTTTCCCCAACTGACCATCCGGCTCGGGCTGGAAGTGGACTACCTGCCCGGGCAGGAAGCGTGGATCCGCCAGCTTGCGGCCCGGCAGCCGTGGGATTATTTCATCGGCTCGGTCCATTATGTGTCGGATTCGTGGGACATTGACAATCCGGCCAAGCTTTCGGAATGGAAAAAGCGGGACGCCTTTGCAGTGTGGTCCGCCTATTTTGAGCGGCTGGGACAGGCGGCGAAATCGGGGCTCTTCCAGATCATCGGCCATGCGGATTTGCCAAAAAAATTCGGCATCCGGCCGGCGCAGGACTGCCGGCCGCTCTATGAAGCGTTTGTTGCCGCCGCCGCCGGGGCCGGCTGTGCCATCGAGTTGAACACGGCGGGGCTGCGCAAGGAATGCCGCGAGATCTATCCCTGCGCGGAGCTGTTGGCACTCGCCCGGCGCGCAGAGGTGCCGATCACGTTCGGCTCGGACGCCCATGCGCCGGGGGAAGTGGGCCTGAATTTTGCCGAGGCCGTGGCCCTGGCCCGCAGCGCCGGCTACACGGAGAGCCGCCGGTTCAACCGCCGCCAGCATGAGCGAGTCCAATTCTGAAACGCCCGCCCGCCCGCCCGCCAGGCAAAAATACTTTGCGCTGATCTGCCTGGTCCTGGCGCTGGGCACGGTGGCGCTGTACTGGCCCATCACGCACCACCCCTTCATTGAATTCGACGATACCGACTATATCGTCGGCAACCCCCATGTGACTTCGGGGCTGAGCGCGACGAATTTTGTCTGGGCGTTCACCACGAGCGAGCAGGCCAACTGGCATCCGGTGACCTGGCTCTCGCACCAGGCGGATTGCGCGCTGTTTGGGTTGGAACCGGGCTGGCACCATCTGGTGAACCTGCTGTATCACGTGGCGAACACGTTGCTCTTGTTCATTTTTCTGCGCAGTGCCACGGGCGCGGTCTGGCGCAGCGCGCTGGTGGCGGCGCTGTTCGCCTGGCACCCGATGCACGTGGAATCGGTGGCGTGGGCGTCCGAGCGCAAGGACATGCTGAGCACGTTTTTCTGGCTGCTCACGCTGCTGGCTTACCTTGGCTACGCGCGGGCGGCGGCGAGTGCGCCACCCCGCAACGGCCGCGTGGCCGGCCTTTACGTTGCCGCCCTGTGCTTTTGCGCCTGCGGCCTCATGAGCAAGCCGATGGCGGTGACGCTGCCGTTTGCGCTGGGGCTGCTGGATCTGTGGCCGCTCAACCGGATTGCCGGCTGGCAAACACCGGTTCCGCCCGGGGCCGGAGCCGGTTGCCGGCCCGTTTCGGCCAGGCGACTCGTTCTGGAAAAAATCCCCTTCCTGGCGCTGGCGGTGGCGGGCAGCGTGACCACCTATCTGGTGCAATCCCGCGGCGGTGCGGTGGCCGGGATGCCGGTGATGGAACGCCTGGCCAATGCGGTGCTCGCCTACGCGCGCTACACGGCCAAACTGTTCTGGCCGACGGATCTGGCGGTGATCTATCCGCATCCCAGACACTGGCCATTATGGCTGGCGCTCATCGCGGTGGGGTTGCTCTTGGTCTGGACGTTCTTGTGCGTCTGCCAATGGCGCAAATGTCCGTACCTGGCGGTGGGATGGTTCTGGTTTTTGGGCACGCTGGTGCCCACGATCGGCCTCGTGCAGGTGGGCGCCCAGGCCATGGCCGACCGGTACACCTACATCCCCAGCATCGGGCTGTTCGTGGCCGTCATCTGGGGCGTGGCGGAGTATTGCTCGCTGCGCGAACCCCCGCGATGGCTGCTGCCGGCAGCAGCCGGAGTGATGCTGGCGGGCTGCGTAACCGCGACGGCCCGCGACATCGGCCTGTGGCACGACAGTGTGACGCTGTTCCGCCACGCAATCACCGTGACGACGGACAATTACGTGGCCGAGAACTGCCTGGGCAAGGCCTATGAAAAACTGGGGGACAACGAGCACGCACTGGCCTGTTACGAGCTGTCGGTGAAAACGGAGTCACGGTTCCCGTACAGTCAGTTCAACTTGGCGATCGCGCAACTGGGCGTCGGGCGGACCGCCGAAGCGCTGCAGCACCTGGAAATCGCGGCGGCGTTGGAACCGCGGGAGCCGGACATCCAGTTCGACTTGGGGATCTATTTCTTCCAGCACGGGAGCTGGACCAATGCCGTGAATTGCTTCAGCAACGCGCTGGCGGTGCGCCCTAATTTCGCCCGGGCGCAGTTCGATTGGGGGAACGCGCTGGCCAACTTGGACCGGCCGGCGGAGGCCGCTTCGCATTTTCGGACCGCCTTGCGCCTGGATTCCACCCTGACGCCGGCCAAAACCAACCTCGACCGGCTGCTGGCCGAGCATCCGGAAGCGCGTTGAAAACTACTCCCCGGTGGAATGCACGGGCCGTTTCTTGTGGGGCTTGGATTTGCCCCAGGCCGCCAGTTCCTCGCGCAGTATTTCAATGGGGAGTCCCACCACGTTGCTGAAGGAGCCGGAGATTTCGGAAATAAGCGTCTCGCCGGATTCCTGAATGGCATAGGCGCCGGCCTTGTCCAGCGTGCACACCCTGGCGGTGTATTCGCGGATCTGGGTGGCGTCCAGCGGATGAAACAAGACATCGGTGCTGGCGGCAAAAATGCGCTCCTGGTGTTTGCGCAAATGAATCAGGCTGACACCGGTCACCACCTGATGGGAGCGGCCTTGCAGGCGCGAAAGCATCCGGCACGCTTCGGCCACATTGTGCGGCTTGCCCAGGATCTCGTTGTCGAGAAACACCAGGGTATCGGCGCCGAGCACCAACGCGTCGGGGATTTTTTTGGCCACGACAAACGCCTTGCGATGGGCGTTCAACTGGCAGACCTCCAGGGGCGAGAGATGTTCGTGCGCCACTTCCTCGACGTTCCCCGGCATCACCCGGAACTCCACTTTCAAGAGCTTGAGCAGTTCCGCGCGGCGCGGCGAAGCCGAAGCCAAAATGAGCGGCGGCAATTTCACAATACAGGCATTTTAACAAAAATCGCGGGCGTGTCGAGTGCGTGAATTCGCCCGTGTCCCATCTGGGGCGGGCCGGGCGGGAGGATTGAATTGGCGTGCGTCGGAGGCCAATTTCGACTACTCCATGGCCATGCACAATGGACGCCAGCTCGTGAATATCGCGCTCGTGGGTTTCATGGGCGCGGGCAAGAGCTCGGCCGGGCGGCTGGTGGCCGAGCAGTTGCATTTTGAGTTTCTCGACACCGACGAACTGATCCAGGCGCGGACGGGCCGGACCATTGCGGAGATTTTTGCGGGCAGCGGCGAACCGGCGTTCCGCGAGCTGGAGCGGGATGTGGTGGGCGAGCTGGCCAGCCGGAAGCGGACGGTGATTTCCACCGGGGGCGGCTTGCCAACCAACCCGGCCAACCTGGCCGCCTTGAAAGAACACGCGCTGGTGGTATGCCTCTGGGCGTCGCCGGAACGAATCTGGGAACGGGTCCGCAACCAGTCGCACCGTCCCCTGCTCCAGGACGCCGATCCGCAGCGAAAAATCCGCGAGTTGCTGGAGCTCCGGGCGCCCTTTTACCGCCAGGCGGATGTGCTCATCAACACCGACGGGCGCTCGGCGCGGGAAGTGGCGCAGCAGATCATTTTGCAATGGCACCGATGAAGGCGGCGATCCGACAGCGCGCGGCGGAACTCGGTTTTGACGACTGCCGCTTCACCTCCGCCACCGCGCCAGCCAGTGCCGAACAGTTCCGTCACTGGCTGTCGCAAAAGCAGCACGGGGAAATGAACTGGCTGGAGCGCACGGCGGAAAAGCGCGCGGACCCGCAGAAGGTTTTGCCCGGCGCCCGGACCGTCATCGTGCTGGCGGCCAGCTACGAAACCGCCGCCCCGGAGCCTCCGCCAGCGCAGCGCCAGGCCGGCATCGTGGCGCGGTATGCCAGGTTCGCCGACTATCACGACGTGCTGGGCGGGCGGCTCAAGACCTTGACGGAATTCGTCAACCAGCTTGGCGGCGCCGGGACGCGGTCGCTCGGGTATGTGGACACCGGCCCGCTGCTGGAGCGAGACCTGGCGCAGCGGTCGGGATTGGGCTTCGTGGGCAAACACACCAATGTCATCAGCCGCCGCCTGGGAAACTGGATCTTCCTCGCGGAAATCCTGACGACGCTGGAACTGGAACCCGAGGCCCCGGAAACGAACCATTGCGGCAAGTGCGTGCGCTGCCTCAATGCCTGCCCGACGCAGGCCATCACCGCGCCGTTTCAACTGGATGCGCGCAAATGCATCTCGTACCTCACCATTGAACTGAAGGGCGCCATCCCGGTGGCGTTGCGCCCGGCGGTCGGCAGCCGGATCTTCGGCTGCGACGACTGCCTGGCCGTTTGTCCCTGGAACAAATTTGCCCGCGCCGGCCACCTGATGCAGGCGCACGGGCGCGCCGATTTGCGGGAGCCGGATTTGCTGGAGCTGTTGCGACTCGACGACGCGGGCTTCAAAGCGCGGTTTGCCGGCACGCCCCTATTGCGGACCAAGCGGCGCGGCCTGTTGCGAAACGTTTGCGTGGCGCTCGGGAATGTGGGGCACGCGGCGGCGCTGCCGCTTTTGGAGCAGGCGGCGCAGGATCCCGAACCGTTGATCGCGGAGCATGCGCAGTGGGCGCGGGACCAAATCAAGGCGCGCCTGGGATAGAGCATTGACAGGTTTGTTGGAAATGCTCTAACCCGGAGATTTCATAGCTGCTTTGACGGGCGCGGGCGACACCGGCGTAGCGCAGGTTTCCAAGTCTGCGCTACAGATTCGAGAAATACCCGGGCTAAGCATCATCCACCGAAGGCGGAGTATTTTTTGATGCCGCGCCGCCACATCCACCGCGCAAAAACATAGGCGGCCACCACCCAGAGCAACTGGCAGCCCAGACCGCGCCACATCTCCACACCGGCCGATTTGCCCAGATAAATGCTGATGGGGAAATAGAGCTGGTACGGAAAGGGCGTAAAATAGAGAACAGACTTGATGGCCGGCGGCAGGATTTCCAAGGGAAACATGTGGCCGCTGGCCAGGTATTCGAAGGCGAACAGGATGAAGATGAAGGTGGAGATTTCGAGCAGCCAAAACGCCAGCATGGCCATGGCGTAGGAGATGAAGAACTGCAACAAGGCGGTGAGCAGCAGCGAAAACGGCACCACCAACGAGGCCGTAAGACTGGCCGGGGGCAGGACGTATTGGTGAAAGCACAGAATAAATATCGCGAGCGGCACCGCCGCCACCGCAATGAACGCGATGCGCCCGGCAAAAAACAGGGAGAGGCGATACCACAAATAATCCACCGGTTTGAGCAGGAATTGGCTGATGTTGCCCTCGCGGATGTCCGCGGCAATCTGCCAGTCGTCTTCATTGACGGCGGTCAACACATCCACGACGGCCACCAGAAGATAGTAGAACATCATTTCGGCCTCGGAAAAGCCGGAGGTGCCGCCGGGGTGACCGCGATAGATGGTCCGCCAGAGCGAGAGCATGGCAAAGAGCGGAATGAATCCGAACAGCGTGCGCGTGAGATAATTGACGCGATAGGCCAGGTTGCTCTGCAACCCGATGTTGATCACGTGGAGATACTTCTTCATGCGACCGGAAGCCGGCCAACGGCGCCTACGCGGGCTGGCCGGCCCGGGCAAAGTTCTCCGCCAGCGCCACCGCTTTGCGCATGGCCATGGATTTGTTGACCGTCTCCTGAAACTCCGCCTCGGGCGTGGAGTCATTCACCCACCCGCCGCCGGCCTGCACATAGACCCGTCCGTCCTTGACCAGCGCCGTGCGGATGGTGATGCAGCAGTCCAGATTGCCGTTGAAGGAAAAGTAGCCCACGCAGCCGCCGTAGGGTCCGCGGGCGGTCTGCTCCAACTCGGAAATGATCTGCATGGCGCGAATCTTCGGCGCCCCGCTGAGCGTGCCGGCCGGAAACGTGGCCCGCATCAGATCATAGAGCGATTTGCCGGCGGACAGTTTGCCGCCCACCTGCGAAACGATATGCATGACGTGGCTGTAGCGCTCCACCACCATCAAATCCTTCACCTGCACGGTGCCAAAATCGCAGACGCGGCCGATGTCATTGCGGGCCAGGTCCACCAGCATGACGTGCTCGGCGCGCTCCTTGGGGTCGGCCAGCAGTTCCTTTTCCAGGGCGGCGTCCTCGGCATCGGTCTTGCCGCGGCGGCGCGTGCCGGCGATGGGGCGGATCTCCACGGTGCCCTCCTCACAACGCACGTGCAATTCCGGCGAAGCGCCCACCAGGGAAAACCCTTTAAGCTCCAGCAAAAACATGTACGGCGACGGATTGATGCTGCGCGCCGCCCGATAAATATCCACGGGCGAAGCCGTCACGGGAGCGGAGAAACGATGCGAACCGACCACCTGGATGATGTCGCCGCCCGTGATGTATTTCTTGGAGGCCTCGACGTTCTGGAAGAACTTCTCCTGCGTCTGGTTGGATTCAAACGCGACCGGCGGCACTTCGGCCGGCAAGGTCACGGTCCGTTGCTCGCTGGGTTGTTCCAGCAGCGACAGGATCCGCTCAATTTCGCTGGTGGCATTCTCGTAGGCTTCGGCCGGAGTCGCCGCGTCCTCCAGGATGGCGTTGACGAGGATGGTGACGGTCTGCTGGGCGCGGTCAAAACTGAGCAACTGGTCGGCGATGAGGAAATACATCACCGGGGTTTTCAGTTCGTCCTGCGGCGGGCGCGGCACGACGGGCTCGACATCGTGGATGAACTCGTAGCCGATGAAGCCCACGGCGCCGCCGGTGAAACGCGGCAGACCGGGCACGGCCACGGCGCGATATTTCTTCATGACCCGCTCCACCACTTCGAGCCCGTCCTTGACGTCGCGCCCCACGACGAAGCTTTCCGTGACGCGGCCGTTTTCGAGGATTTGCACCTGGCTGCCATCCTGCCGCACCACGGCGCGCGGATTGCAGCCCACAAAGGAATAGCGCCCCACATGCTCGCCGCCCTCGACGGATTCAAAGAGAAACGATTCGCCCGCCCCGCGGATTTTCCGGTAGGCCGACAGCGGAGTTTCGGTATCCGCCAGAATGCGGCGGGCGACGGGAATGAGATTTCCCCGGGTGGCGAGCTGCTCAAATTCTTCCAAGGTTGGCGAATACATGCCTGATTTTTAGCGCAACGCGACGGAAAACGAAAGCAGGAAGCCAACGCTTCCGCGGTGCGAGGATGGATCGAGGAATTCGTGTCTTCGTGTCTTCGGCCAAGTATCTTCCGCGCGAGCAAAGGCCAATCAGTTTGTCGCGAACTCACGTTCGCGGCCACGAACGCAAGCGGCTGCGCAGGGCGAAGAAGGGCCGTTCCAGAAACCAATAGGACAGGCCGGCGGCCACGAACGTCGCCGGCAGGGCCAGAAACCACCAGCCCGGAGCCGGCCAGAACAGGAGCACGAGCTCCTGCCAGATGTAGAGCGAATACGACAGGATGCCGATGGTCACCACCCACTGTTGGTTCAGCACCCGGTAGGCCGCAAATTCGGGGACCAATATGCTGTGCAGCAACAGGAGCAGAAACGCCATGGGTTGCACCGTCCGGCCCAAGCCGGCAATTTCCGGAACGACGATCACCGTGCCGCCCAGCAGGAAGACCGCCGGCCCGTACCGCTGGAAAAATCTTCGCAGGCCGTCTTCGCGCTGATCCAGCCAGATGGCGCCGAGGCAGCCCAGCGCCAGGCAATCCATCTGCATAAACGTGGATTCGGATTGAAACAGGAAGTACAGATGCCGGTTGTAACCGCCCAGGAGGGCGACAATTTTCCAGGCCGTGCTCAGCACCACCACGGCCCCGAGAAACTTCAGCCGCCGGGCCGGAGCACCCCGCAAGCACAGGAAGCCCAGCGGCCACATGAAATAAAACTGTTCTTCAACGGACAAGGACCAGAGGTGGGCGCTGGCGAGGAATTCCGGGTTGCCCGTCTGGTGAAAATTCCGGGTGAAGGTGAGCAATTGAAGCCAGATGCGGCCCGGCTGGGGATAGCTTCCCCAAAGGTCCAGTCCAGCGAGCATCAGCAGGCAGGCCAGATAAACCGGCAGAATCCGGGCGGCCCGGCGGGCATAGAACCGCGACAAACTGATGCGCCCGGCCTGCCGTTCCTCATTCAGCATCAGCCAGGTGATCAAAAAACCGCTGAGGGTGAAGAAGAGACGGACGCCCAGTTCGCCGTCGAACGCCTGGGTGCAGCAGGCGGCGACACCCGGCGGCATGCCGGCGACAAATACGAAGTGCCGCCCGAGAACCAGGAGGATGGCCACCGCGCGCCAGCCATTGAGCGAGGGAAAATGCCGGGCTTTATTCACGCGAACACCATGCGATGTGAGGCAGCTTGCCGGTTCTGCGCCAGCGGCACAAGCGCGAACGGCCCGCAGCTTCGCGCCGGGTGTGAGACAAAATTCTTCTGGACTGTCCAAAGCTTAAATTGGCGCAGAACTGCAGAGTGCATCCACTTTGGCGGAGCGCGGCTGTGTCGCGGAGACCAGCCGCAGCCGGAACCTGCACCTTACACGCATCTTGCAACTCAGATGCGCGCCTGTTTTGGCAATCCCAAGGGGATTGTGTCTCAAAGCCCGGGGTTGGCGAGTCCGCGAGCCTACCCTGGGTCCGTGTCCAAACGAAATCATCAACCGCAACGCGGTTGCGGCCTTTCCCCTTTCCCGGCCACGGGCGACGCTGGCCGCAACCGCGTTGCGGTTGGAGAGGCTAGGCTGGCGATGACCCAGGGTAGCTCGTTCCTCGCAACCCTGGGCTTCGGGCCGGAATCCCTTTGGGATTCGAGGGAAAACCGTGCCAATCGGACCTTGATTGATTGGTCTGAGTCAAATGCGTGTAAGGTGCAGCCTGGATCCCTCTATTTCTTCTTCCCGTAAAGTTCTTCGGGCGTCTTGAGCTGGGGCTCGGTGGTTTTGAACGTCTCGCCCTTGCCCTCGATGGAACGGAAGAAGCAGGATTTGTAGCCCTCATGGCAGGCCGGACCGGCTTGGTCCACTTGGACCAGCAGGCAGTCGCCGTCGCAGTCGAAAGCGATGTCCTTGACGGTCTGGGTGTTGCCGCTTTCCTCGCCCTTCATCCAAAATTTCTGGCGGGAACGGCTCCAAAAGTGGGTTTTGCCCGTGGCGATGGTGGATTCCAGCGAAGCGCGGTTCATCCACGCCATCATGACCACGCGGCCGGTCTTTTGTTCCTGAATGATGGCGGGGATCAAACCCTGCGCATCAAATTTCAATTTATCGTAAAAACTCATGCCGGGAATTTTACGACAGGCCGCCGGACCTTTACGAGTCTTAAAAGGCCCTTATTGTCCGGGCGGGCGCAGAATCGGGGGCGCGGCCTCCAAATTGGTGGCGGCGGCCGGCAAAAGCGGTGTGCCGGCCGGTGCCGGCGCAACCGGAGCCGGCGTCACCTTGGCCGCCGGGGAATTCGTGGCTTTTTCCTTGTGCTCGGCCAGGCTGCGTTCGAGGCGGTTTTTCAAATCACCAAAGGTGGCGTTCGTAACGGCGTCGAGATGCCCCTGGGCCTCGTCGAACCTGCCGGCGGCAATTTTCACGCGCGCCAGGTGGATGAGCACGCCTTCGCGTTCGTTATCGTCCTTGCAAAGGTCGAGACAGTTGGTCCAGGCGGCCAGCGCGTCATTCGTCCGCAGCGGCCGGATGCCGTAATAGCTCTCGGCATAATCACTGGCGAGCACCAGGTTATCCGGCGCGAGCTTCATCGCCTGTTGATACAGCCCGAGCGCCTTGTCGAAAACCTGCTGTTCGGTGAGGCCGTAGAATTCGCGCGCATCCTTGCGATACAAATAAACCGTGGTGGCAAAATTCTGATAATAGACCGGCTCGACCGGATCCAGCCGGATGGCTTCGGCGTAATAGGTGAAGGCATTGGTCAGCCCGCCGGCTTCACCGTAGTAATTTGCCAGTTGATTCCACACGGCGGGATTTTTGGGGTCGAGCTGCCGGGAATTTTCATATTGCACCTTGGCCGACTCTTCTTCGCCGATGTCGTTCAAAAAGCTGCCATAAGCCAGAAACCCGCGGGCGCTGTCGGGATGGTTCCGCAGAAAGGTCTGGTAGCCCTGCTTGACCCCGTCCAATCGCTCGGTGATTTTACCGCGCAGGCCGGCCATCGCGTTGGTGTCGCTCTGCGGAATCCGGTTGGTGCCCAGCCACGCGTTCACGTCGTCCAAGGCCGCGTCGTCGGCAATCATCAGGTTGCGCAATTCCTGCTCCGCCGGGTCATTGGCGTCCGGCACGGACACCGAAATGCCAGTGCTTTGCTGGACCACATTGCTGACGGCCTGGGGCTGGTTGGTGGCCAGCAGGGCCCCCAGAAGGCTTACGGCGAGATCGTTCACAGAGTTAAATTATCATTCCCGGAAACAAACAACAAAATTTATCATTGGACCGTGCCCCGCCTTTTGGGTTCAGGGAATTCCCCATCATTTCACCAAATCGCGCGGCGAAAACCGGAAAACATAATAAGTCGCAGGGTTGGTGCCCGCGTTGCGGATGCCGTGAATCTCGTTGGACGCCTCAAAAATGATGCCTCCGGCCGTCACGATATTCGTCCGGTCGCCTTGCAGGGTTGCCAGCGTCCCTTCCTTGATGACCATCAGCTCCTCATCCGGATGCCGATGTGGCGGGTGCGGGGACTCCCCGGGATTCAGGGTGGTGACGTGGCATTCCAATTGGGCGAGCGTGGGCGTGGGCGAATCAAAAACCGACCGCATCTCGCCTTGCTTCGTCGGCCTGGCTTTAAGTTCGGCCCAATTGAAAACGCAGGAGTGCATCACCGGCCGGCCATTGGCCTCCGCCAGCACCATGCCGGCGACGGCCAGGCAGGCGGAAGTGACAGCCACCAATAAGTCGCGACGAGTAATCATGGATACATTCGACCGGGAAAACCGCCCGGAAGTCAAGC
This sequence comes from uncultured Bifidobacteriaceae bacterium, assembly GCA_964532525.1. Taxonomy (GTDB): domain Bacteria; phylum Verrucomicrobiota; class Verrucomicrobiia; order Limisphaerales; family UBA11358; genus UBA11358. Next base: position 14,788 of record CAZHIM010000033.1, on the reverse strand, counting down.
GGGCAGTGGGCTCCAAACATCGCCTTGGCACGCAGCGCCACGCCGCTTTCGTGCGGGCACCGGTCCTCAGCAATCGGCAGTTGACTCCGCCCGGCCCGCGCCCAGTCGCCGGACCTTATCCTTTGGAGCCTTTATTCCACCGATAACAGCGAACCTCCAGCCTAATCGCAAGCTCTTGCCGCGGCAATTCTTGCGCTCTTTTATTTACATTTTTTTCTCGACATTTTATTGAAATTGTCGCTCATAGTATGAGCGAGGTAAGATGAGCACTTCTGAATCCATAGCCATGGATCCAAGCGGAGGGCGCGACGGCGTCGTTCGGGTGGTGCAAGGTCTTGCAAACCGGGGACTTTTGCCGCAAAGTGGAGGGGCTCCGGGGAAGCGGTGGTGTTTTGGCTTGCCTCGCAACCGTGGGCGGAATCATGACAAAGGGCGTGGTTTCTGTACGATTCGGGTCGTTCAGTAGCGCCGCCCGCAGATCAGAACAGTTCAGAATAAATAAAATATGACCCTCACCAAACGTGACCTAGTTGTGCGCATCAGCGAGGAAACCGGGCTGATCCAAACCCAGGTTTTTGATGTCGTACAGAAAACATTGGATTACATCGCCGAAGCCTTGGCCAAAGGCGACAAAGTGGAACTCCGCAACTTCGGTGTGTTCGACGTGAAAATCCGCAAGGCTCGGGTGGGACGCAATCCCAACCGCCCGGAGACGGACGTGCCGATTCCTTCCCGCGCCATGGTCAAATTCAAGGCCGGCAAGGAAATGCGCTCGGAAGTGCTCAAGCTGACTCCGAACGGTCGCAACGGCAACGGGGAATAGAGCCGTTGGTCCCAATTCCCGGGCCCAGGTGAAGATAATCGGGCGGAGACCTTTGGGGGCAAATGGGGGGCGGAAACCCGCCTCCGGCGGGGGGGTGTTGTCTCGGCGTCCCTTCCCCCAATTCATCGTCATACGTCTTTGCTTTCCTCCCGGAACTGTTTTCTCTATCTTCCGCGCATGGAACGACTACCTGGATTTCGTGACTTTTATCCTGAACCGCTCCCGCAGACCGATGTGTGGAGCGCCGACGCGCGCCAGTTCATTTTTGAACAATGGCGGGCCATGGCCAAACGCTATGGCTTTCGCGAATACGACGGCCCCCCGCTCGAGCCCCTTGAATTGTTTACCACCAAGAGCGGGGCGGAAATCGTTGGGCAGCTCTATAACTTTGTGGACAAGGGCGACCGCGCGATTTCGTTGCGCCCGGAAATGACGCCCACCCTCGCCCGCATGGTGGCCGCGCACGAACGCAGTTATAAAAAACCCATCAAGTGGTTTGCCATCCCGCAATTGTTCCGCTACGAACGCCAGCAAAAGGGCCGGCTGCGCGAACACTTTCAATTCAACGCCGACCTCATCGGCGAGACGGATCCGGCGGCCGACGCCGAATTGATTGCGCTGCTGATTGACACGTTGCGATCCTTCAAACTCACGGCGGAGGATTTTGTCATCCGGCTGAGCAGCCGCAACGCCTGGCACGATTTCTTCCGGCAGGGCGGCGGCGACAACGCCCATGAATACGAGTTCTTCCAAACCATAGACAAACTCGAGCGCACCTCGCCCGAGGAATCGGAGAAGAAGCTTTCTTCCATGGGCTTCACGCTGGCCCAGGTCAATGAATTCATCCAGTCGGGCAAGCCCACCGCCGAGCTGCAATCCATTCTCGACAACCTCGCCGCCCGCGGCCTCCGCGATTTCGTCAAGATTGACTACCAGGTCATCCGCGGCCTGGCCTATTACACCGGCGTGGTGTTCGAGGCGTTTGACCGCAAGGGCGAGTTTCGCGCCATTGCCGGCGGCGGACGCTACAACAACCTGGTGAAGCTCATCAGCGGCGGCAAGGTGGACCTGCCGGCCCTCGGCTTCGGCATGGGCGACGTGGTGCTGCTCGAATTGTTGAAGGAGCGCGGCTTGCTGCCCAAATTCGACACGCCGATGGACGTCTTTGTGATCATCGAAGACGAGGCGTTGCGGACGGAATCGCTCAAGCTCGTGCACGACCTGCGCGCCGCCGGTTACGCGGTGGAATATTCGCTCACCCCCACCAAGCCGGACAAGCAATTCAAGCGCGCCCAGGAAATGAAGGTGGCCCACACGGTGCGCCTGGAAAACGACGCCTATGTGCGCGTGCGCAACTTGGCGACCCGCGAGGAAATCGTCACGGGCATCGCCGGCGCGGCCAATCATCTGGGGTAGCGAACCGGCGGAATCCGCGGGCGGGCTATTTCAGCGTGACCTTGGTTTCCCCGCCGCGGTAGGCGAGCGTGCGGTCAGGCACCGGGGTGAATGAAAAACCCGCGGGCCTGGCTTTGGAAATCAGCACGATTTCAAACGTGCGCTGCCGCAGCATGCCCGGAAACGAACCCTGACGTTTGCCAATCGTCAGGGTCTGCGTCCGGTCGTCCCATTGCAGCGGGATCCGCGCGCAGGCGCCCTTTTCCCAATCGTTGTCCAGTCCTTGATCTTCATAGAGCGTGAAGGCGCCATCGGCCCCGGCATAGACGCAAAGGGTGATCGGATCGGCCGGTTTTTCGCCGGTGCGCTCAAGCTCCGGCCCGAACGGGATGATCGAACCGGCCCGCACAAAGAGAGGCATGGCATCGAACGGCGCGGGCGCCTCAATCGTCTGGCCCGGATCAAAATGCTGGCCGGTCCAGAAATCAAACCACCCGCCGCCGGTCAGGGGCAGGTACACGGGGCGTTTCCGCGCCTGGTAGGTGGTCACGGGATTCACGAGGAACGCCGGTCCGAACAGGTATTGGTCGCCAATATTCAGCACGGTGGTGTCGCCGGGAAAATCCATGACCAGCGCCCGCATGATGGTGCCGCCCCGCCAGGTGACGTCGCCGGCGAGGGAATAGATGTAAGGCAGCAGGCGGTAGCGGAGCCGGTCGAATTTCAGCTCCGCGTGGTACGCCGGGCTGTCATCACCGCCAAACTCCCACATTTCCCGGTATGGAAATTCCCCGTGCACGCGCAGCAGCGGCACAAAGGCGCCGAATTCGAACCAGCGGGTGTTGAGTTCCCGCCATTCGTCCAGCTCGTCCGTGCTGGCGTTCGCGGCGGAAAAGCGCGGGGGCACGGCGAAGCCGCCGATGTCCATGGTCCAGTACGGCAGGCCGGACAGGCAGAAGCCCAGGCCGGCGGTGATTTGCGCCCGCATGGCCGTCCAACTGGAAGAAATGTCACCGGACCAAACCGCCGCGGCGTAGCGTTGCTGGCCGGCGAAGGCCGAGCGGGTGAGGATAAAGACGCGCTGGCCGGGCGCGGCGGCGCGCTGGCCTTCATAGACGGCCGCGCTGTTTTCCAGGGGGTAGGCGTTCAACATCCGCGCGCCGCTGCCGAGCGCCGTGGGATGCACGTGGCTGCGCTGCTCCGGCAGCGTCGTGGTCGGCAGCAATTCCGGTTCGCTCGCGTCCAGCCACCAGGCGTCCACCCCTTTGGCGAACAATTCCCGGTTGATTTGCGCCCAGAACAGCTTCCGCGCCCCGGCGTTGAAGGCATCGTAAAACGTGTAGGGCTGCCCCATCCAATCCCGGAAATCGTCCCCCAGGTCCGATTCATACAGATAGCCATGCGCGCGCATGGCCTTGAAGTTCTCCGTGGCCGGATAAAATTTCGGCCACACGGAAATCATCAGGTGGGCGTGGTACTGGTCATGGATGTGGCGAATCCAGCCGGCCGGATCCGGAAAGCGGGCCGGGTCGAATTGGTGGGAGCCCCATTGGTCAGGCAGCCAGTAAAACCAGTCCTGCACAATGTTGTCCACGGGAATATGCCGCGCACGGAAGCCGGCGAGCACATCGAGGCTCTGTTGGGCGGTCTCGTACCGCTGGCGGCATTGCCAGAGGCCGTAGGCCCACTGCGGCATCAGCGGCGCGCGGCCGGTGAGCTGCCGGTAACCGGCAATCACCCGGTCCAACTCCGGCCCATAGCAGAAATAGTAATCAATCCCCTCCCCCACTTCCGACCACAGGGAGGTGCTGGGGTCGGCCGCCGGCGTTTTCCACCGCAGGCGCAAGACTTGTCCGCCGCCGTCCATGGTCCACTCCAGTTTGAGGTGATGCCGGCCGGGAGCGAGATGGATTTTTGCCAGATTTTTCCACGGTTGCCAACGCTGGTGCCAGGCGGAGATCAGCAGTTGGTTGTCCACCCAAAACTGGATGCCGTAATTGGAAAAAGACTGGAATTCGTAATCGCCCGCGTTGGTGGTCTGGACCTCCCCCTCCCAGCGGGCGCTGGCGTTGCCGTCCGGCGGCAGGACGGAATGGGGCACGGCGGGAGCTGGGTTGTCCGCTGGCATGGCAAAATCAATGTCCGGGTCGCGGCTTTGCGTATTGAGCTGGTCAAAATGCAGGCCGGTGTAATAGCGGCCGCTCAAACCGCCCGGGTTGCCGTCGGTGCCGAAGACCTGCGCGGGCGGCAGCGGCTGAAACTCCCGCAAATCGCCAAACCGGCTGAAAGACGTGTTGTCCCAGAGGATGCCGTAACCGCGGCTGGAGACCAGGAACGGAATGGCCACGGTGGCGTTGAATTGCCAGAGATCCAGGTCATAACCTTTGAGGTTCATCAGGCCAAGCTGCTGCTGGCCCAGGCCATAGAGGGCTTCATCGGCGTTGGGCTCCCATTCCTGGCGCACATGGCAGGTCTGGTCGCCCTGCACGATGGCCGGGGTGAGCGCGCGACCGCCGGCGGCTTCGGCCAGTACCACATCATTCGAGGAGTCCAGGAAGGAAACCCGGCCCGTGGCCAGGTCCACGCGAGCCTGCAATTTCGCCGTGGAAACGGTGACAAAGCCCGATTCCCTTTTCAGGCTCCAAGCGCAAGGGGCAGCGTGCTCCGCCAACACGGCGAGACTGGGCCGTTTGAAGAAACCCGCCTCGCCGGCATACGACACGCGAATGACGGCTTCCGAGCAGACTTCGAGGTTGAGAAGTTTGCCGCCGACAGAAAGGCGGACGCCATGAGCCGTCTTTTGCGGGATCGCAACCGCCGGATCGGCCATGGCGGTTTGGGCGGCGAGAACCACCGCCATCACCCCGGCGGCCAGGCGCGCGGGAAAGCGAACCGTCTTCGCGCCGGCAACCCGCCCGGAGCTCGATGGAAAACAAGGCATGGCGGAAAATAACCGGCGCGCCGGATTTTTTGCAAACCTTAAAAGCCGACCCGCGTCAAGCCCGCCGCCCTCATGGCGCCAGCCAGGCACGCCGGCCGCTGGCAATATCCGTCTTTCCGTGGCACGTTCTCTCCGGCCGCGGACGGCCCGGCGGCGCCGATGATCCGCTCAAGCCGGTTCCGGCGCTCTTTTAAGGCGGCAATCGGCTTTGCAGGATATTCAAATAAGATTGCACAACTCACCATGGCAGAAGTCAGCGAAAGCCTGCTATCATGGTTGGAATAAAGAACGTTATGAATGAATATCTGACCCTGGGAAAATTCTCCTTTGGCATGGGAGACCGTTTTGGGCATCAAGGCGAAGCCCAGCTTCGCGCCTGCGCGCTGGCGGCGGAACTGGGCGCGGAGGTTGTGCCGGTCTGGAACAAATCGAACCGCGAACACACCCAGATCGGGACCGAACCCGCCAGCCTGCGCGCCGAGGCGGATGCCGCGGTCCAAGCCCTGGGCTGGACGCACGCCTACCATGTGGATGCCGACCACATCCGCCTGGAGACCGTGGACCGCTTCATTGATGGCGCGGATTTCTTCACCATTGACGTGGCCGACACCATCGGCAAGCCCGCCGCGGCCGCCGACGTGAAGGCGTTCGTGGAGCGCCATCCCGAGCTGGCGGGCCGGCTCGCTGTTCCGGAGCTTAGCCGGCCGCTGGAGATTTCGCGGGCCGAAGTGGAACGCGTGGCGAATAAATTCCTGCTGGCCGTCCAGAACGCGGCCGGGATTTACCGGCACATCGCCCAAGCCAAGGGCGCGGCAAACTTCATCACGGAGGTTTCCCTGGATGAAACCGACACCCCGCAGACACCGCCGGAATTGCTGATCCTCCTGGCGGCGCTGGCGGACGAGCAAGTGCCGCTCCAGACCATCGCCCCCAAGTTCACCGGGCGCTTCAACAAGGGCGTGGATTACGTGGGCGATCTGAAGCAGTTTGAAGAGCAATTCAATGCAGACCTCGCGGTCATCGCCTTTGCGACCCGGCGATACAGCCTGCCGGCCACGCTCAAGCTGAGCGTCCATTCCGGCAGCGACAAGTTTTCCATTTACGGGCCCATCCGCCGGGCGCTGAAGAAGTTCAACGCCGGGATCCACCTCAAGACCGCCGGCACCACCTGGCTGGAGGAGCTGATCGGCCTGGCGGAGGCGGGCGGCGACGGGCTGGACATGGCCAGGGAAATTTTCACCACGGCCCGGCAGCACGTGGACGAGCTGTGCGCGCCCTATGCCGCGGTGATTGACATAGACCGGCGGCAACTGCCCACCGCGGAAACCGTGGCCGGCTGGACTTCGGAACAATTCGTATCCGCGCTGCGGCACGACCCGCGGAACCCCGCGTACAATCCCAGCTTCCGGCAGTTGCTGCACGTGAGCTACAAGGTGGCCGCCAAGCTGGGCGACCGCTATTACGCGGCGCTGGAGAAGCACGAGGCGGTGATCGCCCGGAACGTGACGGAGAACCTGTTTGCGCGGCATCTCAAACCGTTGTTGCTCGGGAACCGCAAATCCGCTAAGAAAGTGTCCAGGCTTGGAGCCGTGCCGGCTTGAAGCCGTCCTTAAAATATGCCTTTCATCAATGATGACTTCCTGTTGAGCACCAAAACCGCCCGCAAGCTGTACCGCCAGTATGCCGCGGAGGAGCCGATTTTCGACTATCACTGCCACATTCCGCCCCGGGATATCGCCGAGAACCGCCAGTTCAAAAATCTCTTCGAAATCTGGCTGGAGGGCGACCACTACAAATGGCGCGCCATGCGCAGCAACGGCGTGCCCGAGCGATTCTGCACGGGGGACGCCACGCCGGAGGAGAAGTTCAAGGCCTGGGCCGCCACCGTGCCGCAAACGCTCCGCAACCCGCTCTTTCATTGGACGCACCTGGAACTCAAGCGCTACTTCGGCATCAGCGAACTGCTGAACGAGAAGACGGCCGCCAAGATCTGGAAGCGGGCCAACGCCCTGCTCGCCACCCCCGCCCTCACCACCCAGGGCATCCTCAAGAAAATGAAGGTCAAGGTTGTTTGCACCACGGACGACCCGGCGGACGACCTGCGTTATCATCGCGCCTTTGCCAAGCAGGGCCATCCCACGAAAATGCTGCCGGCTTTCCGTCCCGACAAGGCGCTGGCCGTGAACGCGCCCGCGGCGTTCAACGCATGGGTGGACCAACTGGCGGCCGCCGCCAACACGGAGATCAACAGTTTCAGCGCCCTCCTGACCGCGCTGGAGAAGCGCCACGAGTTCTTCCATTCGCAGGGCTGCCGGCTGTCCGACCACGGCCTGAATCACTGTTTTGCCGACTTCTGCCCCGAGAAAACGGCGGCGGCAATTTTTGACCACGCGCGCGGGGGCGCGGCGGCCTCGCCCGCGGAGCACGCCCAGTTTGCGTCGTTTCTGATGCTGTTTTTCGGGCAGCTCGATGCGCGGCGCGGCTGGACCCAGCAGCTTCACCTCGGCGCCCTGCGCAACACCAACAGCCGCCGGCTCAAGCAGCTCGGACCCGACACGGGGTTCGATTCCATCGGCGACTTCCCGCAATGCCAGGCACTCGCGGCTTATCTCGACCGGCTGGACGCGGACAATGCCCTGCCCAAAACGGTGATTTACAACCTGAACCCGGCGGACAACTACGCTTTTGGCGCCATGATCGCCAACTTCCAGGACGGCGGCGTTCCCGGCAAGATCCAGTACGGCGCCGGCTGGTGGTTCCTCGACCAGAAGGAGGGCATGGAATGGCAACTGAACACCCTCTCGAATCTGGGCCTGCTCGCGCGCTTCATCGGCATGATCACCGACTCGCGCTCGTTCATGAGCTATCCGCGCCACGAGTATTTCCGCCGCACGCTCTGCAACCTCATCGGCCGCGACATCAAGCAGGGGCTCATCCCGGACGACGAAAAGCTCGTGGGCCAGATGATCAAGAACATCTGCTACGCCAACGCCAGGAACTACCTGGCTTTTCCCGGCGTGAAGTGACCGGCGCCAGCGCCGGAACCGCTCCGCGTCACTTTTTCGCAAACGTGAGCTCGCCGTCATTGGCGCCGACCTTGATTTTGTCGCCGGGCTTGAATTCGCCTTCCAGCAGGCGCAGGGAGAGCGGGTTGAGCAACTGCTCCTGCACGGCGCGCTTGAGCGGGCGGGCGCCGAACTGGGGATCGTAGCCCTCCTTGGCCAGCAGCTTCTTGGCGGCGGCATCCACGTCGAGCGTAAGACTCTGCTGGGCCAGGCGCTTCTCCAGGCGGCCGATCTGGATTTCCACAATTTTGGCCAGCTCGCCTTCGTCGAGGCTCTGGAAGATGATGGTGTCGTCCACGCGATTGAGGAACTCGGGGCGGAACTGGCGTTTGAGCTCGGCCAGGACCTTCTCTTCCATGGCTTGGTGCGACGCCTTGTCGGTGCGGCCATCGAGGAAATATTCCTGGATGATGGCCGAGCCGAGGTTGCTGGTCATGATAACGATGGTGTTCTTGAAATCCACGGTGCGGCCCTGGCCATCGGTCAGGCGCCCGTCATCGAGCACCTGCAGCAGGATGTTGAAGACATCGTGGTGGGCTTTTTCGATCTCGTCGAAGAGCACCACGGAATACGGGTGGCGGCGCACGGCTTCGCTCAATTGGCCGCCTTCCTCGTAGCCGACGTAGCCGGGCGGGGCGCCGACGAGGCGGGAGACGGTGTGCTTTTCCATGTACTCGCTCATGTCCAGGCGCACCATGGCGTTTTCGTCGTCGAACAGGAATTCGGCCAGGGCGCGGGCGGTCTCGGTTTTGCCCACGCCGGTGGGACCGAGGAAAATGAAGGAGCCGATGGGCCGGTTGGGATCCTGCAAGCCGCTGCGGGCGCGGCGGACGGCATCGGAGACGGCCTTGAGGGCGGCCTTCTGGCCGATGACCCGCTGGGCGAGGCGGTCTTCCATCTTGACGAGTTTCTGGCGCTCGCCTTCGAGCATGCGCGAGACGGGAATATGCGTCCACGCGGCCACCACGCGCGCGATGTCCTCATCGGTGACCTCCTGCCGCAGCAGCGAAAGGCGGGCACCGGGGGCGGATTGTTTTTCAATCGCGGCCAGCTTCTTTTCCAGATCCGGGATGCGGCCGTACTGGATTTGGGCGGCAAGATTCAGATCGTTTTTGCGCTGCGCGTGTTCGAGGTCCGTTTTGGCCTGCTCCAACTGCGATTGGGCGATGCTGACGGCGTTGACGGAGGCCTTTTCGTTCTGCCATTGCGCGGTGAGGGCGCGGGATTTTTCCTTAAGGTCGGCCAATTCCTTTTCCAGGCGCTTGAGGCGCTCCTTGCTGGCGGGATCCTTTTCCTTGGCCAGGGACATGCGCTCGATTTCCAATTGCAGGACCTGGCGGTCGAGCTGGTCAAGCTCGGTGGGCTTGGAATCCAGCTCCATCTTGATGCGCGAGGCGGCCTCGTCCACCAGGTCAATCGCCTTGTCCGGCAGGAAACGGTCGGTGATATAGCGATTGGAGAGCGTGGCGGCGGCCACGAGGGCGGCATCCTGGATGCGAACGCCGTGGTGGACTTCGTAGCGCTCCTTGAGGCCGCGCAGGATGGCGATGGTGGCCTCGACGGTGGGCTCGGAAACCATGACGGGCTGGAAGCGGCGCTCCAGCGCGGGGTCCTTCTCGATGTGCTTGCGGTATTCGTCCAGCGTGGTGGCGCCCACGCAGCGCAACTCGCCGCGGGCGAGCTGCGGCTTCATGATGTTGGCCGCGTCGGTGGCGCCTTCGGCGGCGCCGGCCCCGACGATGGTGTGCAATTCGTCTATGAAGAGGATGACCTTGCCCTGGCTGGCGACGATTTCCTTGAGGAAGGCCTTGAGCCGGTCCTCGAATTCCCCGCGGTATTTGGCGCCGGCGATCATGGCCCCGAGGTCCATGGCCACGAGCTGCTTGTTCTTGAGGGATTCGGGCACATCGCCGCTGATGATGCGGCGGGCGAGGCCTTCGGCGATGGCGGTTTTGCCCACGCCGGGCTCGCCGATGAGGACGGGGTTGTTCTTGGTGCGGCGGGTGAGCACCTGCATCACGCGGCGGATTTCCTCATCGCGGCCGATGACGGGGTCAATTTTCCCCTGGCGGGCGAGGGCGGTGAGGTCGCGGCCATATTTCTCGAGGGCCTGGAATTTGGCTTCGGGGTTTTCATCGGTCACGCGCTGGTTGCCGCGCAGCTCGGCGAGCACCTTCAGCACGGCGTCGTGCTTGAGGCCGTGCTTAACGAATATTTTCTTGAGCGAGGGACTGGCTGCGTCAATGAGGCCGATCAGGAGATGCTCGGTGCTGACGTATTCGTCCTTGAGCTTGACGGCCTCGGCCTGGGCAGCGTCGAGGGCCTTGCGCAGGTCGGCGCCGGCGTAAGGCTCGCTGCCGCCCTGGACCTTGTGGCGGCGGGCCAGCTCGGCCTCGAGATCGGGCTTGAGCCGGGCGGCGGGAACGCCGACGCGTTCGAGGAGATCTGGAATGAGGCTCTCGGTCTGGTCGCAGAGGGCCAGGGCGAGATGTTCGTCATCAATTTCCTGGTGGGAATATTCGCGGGCGAGCTGTTGGGCCGCCTGGAGGGCTTCCTGTGATTTTTGGGTCAGTTTCTCCGGTTGCATGAGTAGAATTTAGCGCAACGGCCCCGGGACGCAATGGGGGGAATGCCGGAAGGGGCTGGGCCGCGCGGGAGCAATTTTAGGGTTGACCAAGGGCGACCAGGGTTGACCGGACGCATCGGCCATGGACGTGAGTGTCCGCCCAACTGGTGGTTACACCGTTTCATGGAGTTCTTCGCCATTTTCAGGGTAATAGAGGCTCCAAAAGATAACGAGCGGCGACTGGGTGCGGGCCGATCGAAGTCAACGGCCGTTTTTTTGGGACCGGTGTCCGCGCGAAAGCGGCGTGGCGCTTCGCTTCCCGCCGCAGTCCATGACGCCCCGCGCCATTCCGACGCTCCGGGCAAGTCCGTCCGCGTCTTGGACTGCGCCGGCAAAGCGCCAGCGGCGACGGCGCTTTCGCGCGCACGCGCTGACCGCAAACATTTGAGGCCCATCGCCCGCGCGAAAGCGACGTGCGAAGAATGTTTCATGGAAGTATCCCGGTTTTTACGGGTTTTGCGTAAAAGATTTGGCAGTGCGAGCGAACCGCCCGCACTGGCACGCCGTTCAAATAATGGCCCAGCCTCTTGCCGCATACACGCCCAATTTAGCAATTGAGCGTGCATAATTTATCACATAGTGATATATAAGCCAGCACAGAATGTCTGACCACGCGCCGCCGGTTTGGAAATCGGCGATTCAGCCGGCTGGGAAACCGGCGGCACGGACGTGGCGTTCCTTAAAACTGTCGTGCGCCCCAGGCTTTTTGAGCCGCCATTCGCCCCTTGTAAAAACTCATTTTGTGAGCCAAACTTGCCATGTGAGCGAGATTATTTTTGAGGTGCGCGAGGCCGAAGAAGGCGGCTTTTGGGCGCGCGCGCTCGGCTACGGTATTTTCACGCAAGGTGAAGATTGGAACGATCTGCGCACGATGGTCAAAGACGCGGTGACGTGTCATTTTGAAAAGGAATCGGACCGGCCCAAAGTCATTCGCCTGCACTTCGTCCGCGACGAAGTTCTTGCCGCTTGAAAATTCCACGCGATTGCAATGGCGCCGACTTGGTCCGGGCGCTACGTCGTCTCGGCTATGAAACGCGGCGGCAAACTGGATCGCACATTCAACTTACCACCCAGCGCTGCGGCGAGCATCATGTCAGTGTTCCGGATCATCGTCCGCTCAAAGTCGGATTGCTGCACGGTGTGCTTAAGGAGGTCGCGCAGCATCACAGCTTGACGGTCGAGGCGCTCGTTCGTGAACTGCAACTCTAGAAGCCTCCGGGCAAAAAGTCGTGAAATTGGAGCAAACGGGGATGGCCGTTCGATTCCACGCAAGCGTCAGACAGCCATTGTCCGTTGGTGGCGGTGGACAACGCCGACAGCGGCGCGCAAGATAGCGTCACGAAAAGTGAAGTGCAAACAGTAAGAACCGACCCATTCACAGTGATATATAAGCCGAAAAGGGGTCAACCCATAGATTAGTTCGTTTTGAAGGTGAGAATGAACCAATCTATGGGTTGCCCCCTTTTACGACGCCTATTCAGGTTGAAGCTTCTTTTGGAGCTTTTCAAGTATGTCTTCGGAAAGTCCGGCAGCAAACTCATTGGCAATCTTATTCATATTATGGATAAAGCCGCTACTGGTGGTCATTACCGATCCAATCGGTTGCTTTGCGGCTTGATTCTGCGCTTCATAAACAAACTCCGGTTCATCTGCCTCATTCGCCCGATAGACTTTGCACTCCACGGTGGCACTCAGGCTCATATGGTTCAATGGACTTTCCCACACCTGAAATTTCGCGACCTTGATTTTAACGACATACTTCGCCGCTCCAATTTCAATTGCTTTTGCCAACTGAAACAATCTGGGAATTCGGGGCGAGCGACGTATCGAGCATACCAAGCTCCAAAGGTGCCCGCTTTACCGGACTCAGAGTGACGCCGCAACCTGACATGAAAAAAGAAATCGCCAAAGCCAGCAATAATCTGGCGCAAAAGCAATGAGCAAGCATGTGCATCAGGGTGCGCGTTGTCGTCAATACGATCCGAGCGTTGTAGATCAAAGGCTGGAATTAAACGCCTCTCGCCGAAGAAGGCAAGCTTCATTTTTAAGCATGCCAATTCTGCAGACGAAGTTCAAGCAGCCGGGCGGGCGTAGCGCCAGGTAACTTGGGGACAGCAAAATGCCCAACCACAGTATGTAGTTCGTCATGTCAGGCCATCCTGTCAGGGGCTAATATGTTGGCTCAATTGCGTGTCCAAATTCGCCAGTACCGGGATGACCCAATCGGCCAGTGAAGCCCAAAACAGCACTCGGACTATCCCACGAAAACCCCTGTTTTGCCTCCAAATGCTCGCAATTCCAACTATCACAATGATCGGGACAACGACTTCTCCCAAGACCTCGCCAAATGCGAAAGCGGCACCAATACCCACTGGACCGTCATTACCAACGTGGGTGAAGGTGGCCAGAAAAACCCACACCGCATGAAGAATAAACTGTAAACTGAAAAGTACGAAGTAAACCAAGGTGGGAATCTTTATGGTTTTTGATCCTAACACTAAAGGAGGACTCGGCGGTAAAACAGGCGGCGTAAACTGCCGAAGCGGTGGAGGCGACCTCATCGCCTTGGTTGCTGACAGCGGGCATGATCCTTGGATACCCGCCTTCCATACCAGCACCAGCACGAAAACCAGAGCGACTACCACGAACAATCCTCCAAGCACGAATCCCATCCAATGCGTCATTGCGTAGGCGGCTCCCGTGCCGGCGCCATGACCTCGCAATTCTCCAATACTCTCCATGAAGGATGGTGGTAGCGACGTCTCGTCGAACAGCGAAACGCCGTCCAACGCTTGCTCGGCCTCTTGTCGGGAGCTTGCGGAACCGCCCATCTCTAGCGAGTATATGCGGCCACTGCAGAGTATCGTTCTAATCTCAATGAACATATTTCCAGGCACATTGACCTCAAACTTCCGCACCAGCGGATCGCCGCTCCCCGCCCATCCTTCGACGACTTCACCGACCGCCTGTCGAACACACCGCCGGCGAACGCCGTCCAAATAGCCCGCTATAAGGGCGCTGCGGTCATTATTGGTTGGATAATCCAATTGCGTGACGAAAAATCTCAACTGCGACGGCTGAGAGGTCGCGTGGAAGATGAGTTTCAGGGGCGACCGGGTGCCATTAAAGGCATCACGAAGTTCGCTTGGCGGTTCTGTCTCTGCCCAATCCGCCGTCGGGAACGTGACCCTGAGGTGACCCTTGAGCACCGATTGCCCCGCGTGGCATACTGGCCCAGCAATAACTAGTGCGACCGCCAAAAGCATATAGCTGGGCAATTTCATGAGAGAGCTTCAAGTGTGATTGAGCAACGGCCGGATAGTATTTTGATGTTGTGTTTTTCCAGACCGTGGTTTTTGTCAGCCATCGTCCCGCTTGAATTTTTTGGAGATGCGCGAACGAAGCGTGTCTATCTCTTGCTGCAACTGCGCCTGGAATTCGTCGCCCGCATACTCCTCCAGCGCCTTGATTTCCTCCAACCGCCGCGCGGCCAAATCGCAATGGCGGTCAATCGAGTCCACCGGCCAGATGTAGTTATTGCCGAGTTGGAGGAGGACGTGTGCGGCAGCACGAATCTCTTCGTGACAATCCTCCACATCCAACTTCAGCGTCTCCTCGACCTTTGCCGGCACCGGGAACTGGTCCCACAGATCGCCGAACCAATCGGCGGCGGCATCGCTCTCGTGTGGTTTTACGCCCCAGCTGCCCATAAGTAATTTGCTTTCATGATGGTTAATTCTGATTGAACAACGGAGGCAATTAAACGCACCTCATCGAAGAAAGCAAGTTTCATTTTTCGGCGTGATACCTCAGCCGCATACACCGAACTGGAAACGCAGAGCAGCCGTCCCTGCGGGACTTTTGGTGAGGGCGAACGCCACCTGGCGTTGAAACAGATTTCTTTGAGGGACAGTTTATTGGACATGATTGGGGACTGG
>CAZHIM010000032.1:0-51867 GCA_964532525.1 uncultured Bifidobacteriaceae bacterium | reverse complement strand
TCTTCATTCCCGGCGGGGCGGCGCAGGCGGGCTGGACCTCGTATTCGCCGCTGGCAACGTCCATTCCCACCGATGGCCAGGCGTTCTGGCTCATCGGCATGGTGCTGCTGATCACCTCGTCGCTGCTGGGCGCGGTGAATTTCATCGCCACCATCATCCAGCTCCGGGCGCCGGGGATGACCTGGATGCGCCTGCCGTTTTTCGTGTGGGCGCAATTTGTCACGGCCTTCATCCTGCTGCTGGCGTTTCCGCCCCTGGAGGCCGCCGGTGTGCTCCAACTGATGGACAACGTGGCGCACACGAGTTTTTTCCTGCCGACGGGGCTGGCGGTGGGCGGCCAACTGGCGGACCGCAGCGGCGGCGGCAGCCCGCTGTTGTGGCAGCATCTGTTCTGGTTCCTGGGGCATCCGGAGGTTTATGTGTTGATCCTGCCCGCCATGGGCATTGTCGCCGAGATCATCGCCAACAACACGCGCAAGCCGCTGTGGGGCTATAAATCGCTGGTGTACTCGGTGCTGTTCGTGGGCTTTCTCTCGTTCATCGTCTGGGCGCACCACATGTACCTGACGGGCATGGGGCAGAAGATCGCCACGTTTTTCCAGACCACCACGATGATCATCTCGATCCCGTCGGTCATCATTCTGACGTGCCTGTTCCTGTCGCTGTGGGGGGCCTCCATCCGCATCAACACGCCGATGCTGTTTGCGCTGGGGTTTCTGCCGATGTTCGGCATTGGCGGGCTCTCGGGCCTGCCGCTGGGGCTGGCGGCGGCGGATCTGTATCTGCACGACACGTACTATGTGATCGCGCATTTCCATTATGTGGTGGCGCCCGGGACGATCTTTGCGCTGTTTGCGGGCGTGTATTATTGGTTCCCGAAAATCACGGGGCGGAAGCTGAACGAGTTTTGGGGCCGGGTGCATTTCTGGTGCTCGTTTGTGTTCATGAACATGGTGTTCCAGCCGATGTTTTTCCAGGGCATCAAGGGCATGTTGCGGCGGATGAGCGACGGCGGGGTGAATTATTCCGCGGCGCGCGTGCCCAACGCGATTGACACGTTGCCGGGGACCATCATGGAGCTGAACACGTTCATCCTGTGGGCGGCTATCGCGCTGGGCCTCGCGCAAATTCCCTTCATCGTGAATCTGTTCCACAGCATCCAGCACGGGGAAAAGGTTTCGGCCAATCCCTGGGAGGCGACGACGCTGGAATGGCAGACGCCCACGCCGCCGCCGCACGGCAATTTTGAACACGAACCGCACGTGCAGCGCGGTCCGTACGAATACAGCGCGCCGGGGCACGCCGCGGATTTTACGCCGCAGAACGAGGCTGCGGCCACGACCGCGCCCGGGCAGAAACCCGTGTCCCGGCCCAAGCCGGCCCATTGACTCATTGCATGGAAATACCCTACACAGTTGAAATCAGGCCGGACACCGGCCTATACAACGCCAAGCTGGGCATCTGGCTGTTCCTGGCGTCCGAAGTGATGCTCTTTGGCGGACTGTTCTCCGCCTATGTGTTGTTGCGCGTGGGTGCGGAGCCGGGGATGTGGCCGCATGGGTGGCTGGACGTCCGGCTGGGCACGATCAATACGCTGCTGCTCGCGCTCTCGGCCATCACGACGCTGCTGGCGTGGGCCGCTTGCAAGGCGCGCCAGTTTGCCAAATTCAAGTTCTTCCACGCCTGCACCATCGTGCTGGCGCTGGCGTTTTTGGGCATCAAGACCTACGAATACCATGACAAATGGATTCACTACGAAGTGGACCTGGCCAACGGCACCTACGTGGACGGCCATCTCGTCGAAAAGTCGCCCGACTTCGATCTCGCCAAAAAAACGGGCACGGTCACGCTGCACGGGCACATCGTGGAGGAGCGCAAGGAATTGATGGACCTGCGCAGCCCGGCCGTCGAGGCGCTCAAAAATGACGAGCTGACGATCAAGGCGGGCGACATTAAAAAGATGGAGAACTACGGTCCGCGTCACAACACGTTCACGGCGATTTATTTCACGCTCACGGGGCTGCACGGTTTGCACATCCTGGGCGGGACGATCGTTATTTTTTATCTCTGGGGCCCGGGCAGCCGGATGTGGCGGCGCGACCCGGAGCGGTTCACCAACCGCATTGAAGTCTCCGGCCTGTTCTGGCATTTCGTGGACCTGGTCTGGATATTTCTGTTTCCGGTCCTATATTTAACCTGAGGCATTATGAGCGATCATCCGACCAGCCCATCCGAGCACGACTCCGGCGCGGCGCCCACCCCGGCGGCGAATTTCAACCGCTATGTGCGGCTCTGCGCCGTGATTTTTGTGGTGGTGGTCTGCACCACGACGGCCATGATCATCACTTCGTTTTCGCACGTCGGGGAGGGTTGGACGCTCAAGGTGGCGCTGATCCTGGCCATCGCCGTGGTGAACGCCTTTCTGGTGGCGGGTTATCTCATGCACTTGTTGTCGGAGAAACGGCTTGTGTACACCGTGCTGGCGTTCACGGTGTGTTTTTTCATCGGCCTGATGGGGCTCACGATGTGGGCCACCAACGGTTTTCCGCCCGGCACCGCATCCCATTGAACCGCCATGTCGCTCAAAGCCTTTCATCTGATTTTTGTGACGCTGCTGACCGGGCTGTCGTTCGGCTGCGCGGCGTGGGCGTTCGCCGCCGGGAATGTGCTGTGGGGCGGGGTGGGCGTGGGGGCGGGGGCTTTGGTCATCGCGTACGGCGTTTACTTTCTGAAGAAACTGAAAAACGTAAGCTACCTGTGAAAATACTAGGCATGAAAAACTGGATTCGCCGCGCGGCCGGTTGCGCCGGGCTGATCGCGCTGCTGCCGGGCAAGGCCTCGGCGTGCGCCGCCTGTTACGGCGCGCATATTGACGACGCCATGGCCCACGGCATGAACTGGGCCATCCTCACCCTGGGCGTCATTGTGGCGACCGTCCTGGGAACGTTTCTGACCTTTTTGATCTACATCATCCGCCGGAGCGAAGCCTTGGAAGCGGCGAAGAATTCCGCGGCGCCGGCGGCGGTGGCGCGGACTTAATGATGAGGAAATGCCATGATTGAGTGGTTTGCCCAACACATCATCTTCATGCCGGAGCTGGCGTCCAGCAACGGCCGCTACGTGGACGCCCTGATGGTGTACGTCCACTGGCTCATGATTGCGCTGTTTATCGGCTGGAGCCTGTATTTCGTGTACGTGCTGTGGCGCTTCAACGTGAAACGCAATCCCAAGGCCGATTATGAGGGGTCCAAGAGCCACCTGCCCAAGCAGATCGAGCTGGCGGTGGTGTTGGCCGAAGCCGTGCTGCTGGTGGTGGTGGCCATGCCCATCTGGGCCAGAAACGTGCAAGATTTCCCCAAGCCCGAGGATTCCACGCTCATTCAAGTGATGGCCCAGCAGTTCGCTTGGAATGTCCGGTATCCGGGGCCGGACGGGAAATTCGGCCGGCAGGATATGAAGCTCATCAGCAACGACAACGTCTTCGGCGTGGACCCCACGGATCCCGCCGGGAAGGACGACGTGCAGTTGCTCAACGAAATTCATGTGCCGGTGAACAAGCCGGTGCTGATTTATTTGAGTTCAAAGGATGTGATCCATTCGCTGAAGCTGGTGGCCATGCGGATCACGCAGGATGCCATCCCGGGGCTGCGCATTCCCTGCACCTTTACGCCCACCAAGATCGGGCGCTACCAGATCGAGTGCGCGCAGCTCTGCGGCAACGGGCACGCGGCCATGGCCGGCGGTTTCGTGGTGGTGGAGAGCCAGGCGGACTTTGACAAATGGCTCAAAGCAAAATCCGGCTCGTCCACGCCGACGAGCTTTGAATGAAGCTCCGGGCGTCCCGGACCCAAGCTTCGGGGACTTGTCGCCCGGGGTCGGGGTGCGTAGAGTTCTGCCATGAGTGATGCCGCACCGCGCCCGTCCCGGACCCTCTGGGTGGGGTTTGGACTCTTTGTCGCGCTGCTCGCGCTGGCCGGCCTGCTGTGGCTCATGGCGGCGGCGCGCAACTTCAGCCAGCCGCCGCTCCGCGTCCTCGGCGCCGTGGCCGATTTCACGCTCACCAACCAGGACGGCCGGGCTACTTCCCTCGCGGCCCTCACCAACCACGTGTGGGTGGCCGACATCATCTTCACGCGCTGCGCGGGGCCCTGCCCGCGCATGACCGGCCAGATGCGTTCGCTGCAAGGGCGGCTGCCCGCGGCGAGTAATGCCCGCTTGGTGACGCTCACGACCGATCCGGATTATGATTCGCCCGCCGTGCTGAAAAAATATGGCGAGCGCTTCGGCGCGGATTTCAACCGATGGCAATTTCTCACCGGGAGCAAGGCGCAGATCGCCGGGCTGGCGGGCGACAGCTTGAAGCTCAGCGCCGTGCCCGTGAAGCCGGAAGACCGCCAGAACAACGCCGACCTGTTCATCCACACCACGATTTTCGTGGTGGTGGACAAGCATGCGCGGCTGCGCGGGAGCTTTGAGACCGGCGGGGACGGCGTGGACTGGACGAACGCCGTGCAGCCGCGGTTATTACGGGCCGTGCGCCAATTGGAGAACGAGCCATGAGCATGCACGATTTGCCGGCCGTCAACGCCACGCTCAACGGGCTGAGCGCGGTGTTTCTGGCGGGGGGCTTCGTCTTCATCAAACGCGGAAATGTGAAGGCCCACCGCAACTGCATGGTGACGGCCTTCTGCACGTCCATTGCCTTTCTGGCCTGTTATCTCACGTATCACACGTGGCGGGCGGTGGTGCTGCACGAGGGGCCGACGCGCTTTGAAAATCCGCTGTGGTTCCGGCCCATCTACCTGACCCTCCTGACGACGCACACGGTGCTGGCGGCCGCGATTGTGCCGCTGATCCTGGTGACGCTGCACCGGGCACACCGGCGGCAGTTCCATCGGCACCAGAAAATCGCCCGCTGGACGTGGCCGCTCTGGATGTATGTCTCGGTGACGGGCGTGCTGATCTACTGGCTCCTGTATATCCGGTTCCCGCAAGGATGAGGTGACCATGGCAGGCCACATAGTGTTTCAAAGCGTAAATTCGGCGACGTATTCAAGATGTAAGCAAGGGACGTCAGTAAGCAGGGGGCGTCATATTGCTTGTGCCTCGGCGGACTTGGTCGTCGCAAAGCGACGCCATGACAATAGCCCGGCACTTCAGTGCCGGGTCATCGCCGGCGCCGGGACGAGTCCCAACGGGACGGCTGAGCTCATTTCCAAACTAACGTAGGACATGGCGACCATTCAGCCGTCCCTGCGGGACTTTGGCAATACCGAATTCCACCCGGCGCTGAAGCGCCGGGCTAGTGTCATGGCGTCCCGTTGGGACTCGCGCCGGCGCCGGCGGATCGACCAGCGTAGTTGGCGGCTCCAGAGAATTGTTGGCCACATAATTTTCATTTGGACTCAATCCGTGGGTGCAACCAACCATAACCTCGCAGCCACGTCCCGTCACAAACTCTGGTGGCCTGCTGTCCATCATAGCCAACAAACAATCTGTGATGACAAATCGCACCATTGCGTTGCCAAGTCTCGACAACCTTTTCTGGCCAACCGCTCACACTTGGTGCTCCAGCCAATCGCAACACATCGTCCCGGCTCATTCCAATGTGAACCTGCGCCCATCCTGCCGGTGCTGCTGGTGTGAACACGTCAAACCGGATGGCGATAACGAATCCGGCAAATATGAGTGCGAGAACAAAAACCGCTTTGGAAATCCTGCTACGCATGGTAGTTCCTTAAAGACAACACCCTTGGCCACCGCCAACATGCTGCGTCGACCGCGTAGCGGAACTGGCTACGCCAATGGCGGATGGCTCCGGGAATTGTTGGCCACTGGCCGAAATCAATATGGATTGTGACCATGCTTTTTAACCAAGTTTCATCGTCTCCAGCACGGCGCGGATGCGGGGCACTTCGTGGGTGCGGAACAGGTCTGTTTTGCCCAGCGCCGCCAGCACGGCGAAGAACGGCTCGGCGCTGCGCACTTCGTCGCGGAAATATTCGAAGGCGTGGGGCAGGGCGTGGCAGACGGGGCAGCCCAGCTCCCGCAGCCGGAAGGTGTTTAGAAACACGTTCATCTGATGCCGCACGCGCACGGCGCTGTCCTGCAGATTGCGGTAATAAAAGCCCAAGCCGGGATCGAGCAGGATTTTCTTCACGCCATGGTGTTGCGCCAGCTCGATCTGGCGCGCAAAGAAATCCCGCAGCACGGGAATCGGATCGGCCTGCAAATCGAAATCGCCGACCGAGCGGACGTTTTTACCGGCGACGTAACAGATGATCACCGCCGCATCGTGCTCCGCCACCAAGCGGTAAAGTTCGCCGGCCCCGGCGGTGCCGGTGAGGTTCAGGACGTTGGCGCCGGCCTCGAGGCACGCCCGCGTGACGGCCGGCGAATAGGTTTCCACGGACACTAGCAGCTTTTCTGCGCGCAAGGCCCGCACCACCGGAACGAGTTTCGATTTTTGCGCGGCGCCGGTCACGCGCGCCGCCTGCGCCAGCGTGGATTCGGCGCCGACGTCAATGAGATCGGCCCCCTGGGCGGCGAGCATCCGCCCGCGCTCGATGGCCGCATCGGCGGTCAGGCAGACGCTTTCGCGATACCAGGAATCGGCGGAGAGGTTGACCACGCCCATGATGGCGGGGCGGGAGTTGAAGGGAAAAGGCCGGCCGCCGATGGAAAATTCCCGCACGCGGGCGGCGGCGGCGGCACGATGGGCCGCCCATAGTTCAGCCAGTTGTTCCAGCGTGACCATGGCCGAAGCGTAAACGGGATTGCAAAATTGGCAATCATGGGAAGCGAAAATATTTTGAAGCCACCGCTTCCCGGATTAGAGTTCCGCCCATGAATTTGTGTTGTTTCAAGATATTGCCGCTCGCCGCGGCCCTGGCCATGGGGCTGGCCGCCGGGTGCGACAATTCGTCCGCGCTGAATGAATCGTCCGCGAACGTGAAGCACATCACGCAGGGCGAGTTTGGCGGGGAGGTGACGCGCTGCGCGCAGCCGGTGGTGGTGGAGTTTTACGCCACGTGGAGCGGGCCCTGCCGGGAGCTGGACCCGGAGGTGGACCGCGTGGCCGGGGGATTCGCGGACAAGATCAAGTTCGTGAAGGTCAACGTGGATGAATCGCCGGGCTTGGCGCAGAATTATAAAACCGAGGTGCTGCCCACGCTGCTGCTGTTCAAGGACGGCAAACTGGCCGAGCGCGTGCCGGGCGTGCCGGCCGAAGCCGATTTAAAAAGCAAGCTGGCCGCGCTGGTGGCGGTCCATTGAGCTGGAGCTTTCTGTCAATGTCCTAATTCCTGTGCAGGAAGACGTCGGCCAGCGGGCCTTTTTCCGACTGGATGACGGTGCCGGTGCCGATGTTATGGCGGGCGAACCAGCCGTCCTTGGTCTCCAGGACAAACACGATGTCGTCGCGTCCGGCCAGGACGCTGTTGGTGTCGAATTTTTCCAGGTGATGAATTTCCTGAATGACGCCGTCCGACGTGATGAAGGCGGCGGAAATGGATTCCGGGCAGTTTTTCATCCAGAAATCGGCGCGCTGGGGCACGCGGAGGTTGAAGAGCATGGCGTCGGTTTCCTGGATGTTCGTGCGGAACATCATGCCGGTCTCGATTTCCTGGGGGGTGAGCGCCAATTCGGCGTCGAAGGTTTCCGGCCCGAGATAGAGCTTCATGGTGCGGAGGCGCGGCTGGGCGTGGGTGGGCCCGTCGTAGGCCGGGGCGGCCGGGGCGGGGGAGGAATCGGATTTGCCGCAGCCAGCCAGGAAGCCGGCGGCCAGCAGGGCGGTCAGGAGAATGGCGCTTCGCACAGGGGTAATTTGCCGCAGCGGGCGGGACATTTCAATCCAGTTCAGCGGCCACCACAAAAGGCCGACAATAAATTGCAATTTACGGGCAGCGCCGCGGGCTGGCGGCGGGTAGATTAAGGCTGTGAAAATGGTGCATGGGCTCCGCCGCCGCCGGCCGCCCGGCGCGCCGGGTTTGACATGCGGCTGGGAACGTTTATTCTGTTATGGTTGTGACTATTGTTGAATCGCCTCTTTCCATGGTGCGGCTGGACGAGTTACCGCCGCGAACTTGTGCGGTAGTGCGGAGTATTTCCACTGATGACGAGGACACGGACCGGCTCAAAACGCTCGGGGTTTGTGTGGGCCGCCGGGTGGAATTGATCCGCTCCGGCAATCCGCTAATCTTGAAAGTCTTTGGCTCCCGCCTGGGTCTCTCCGCCGAACTGGCCGCCCGTGTCCACGTGGAAGTTTGCGCGCCCGGGCGTTGCGCCATGCGCGAACACAACGGCGAATGAGCGCGTGTCACGACACCGAAACTGAACTGCATCCGCATCACGCCTTCACGCTGGCGCTCGTGGGCAATCCCAATGCGGGCAAGACCACGTTGTTTAACGCCCTGACGGGGCTGCACGCCAAAACCGCGAATTTCCCCGGCACCACCGTCGAGCGCAAGGTGGGCCGGATGCACCTCGACCACAAGCAGATCGTGCTGGTGGACCTGCCGGGGCTTTACAGTCTCGACAGCACTTCCCCGGACGAGGTGCTCGCCTCCAATGCGCTGCAGGGCCGCCTGGGGCACCAGGCGCCCGACGCCGCGCTGGTGGTGGTGGACGCCACCAATCTGGAACGGAATCTCTTTCTGGCCAGCCAGGTCCTGGAATTGGACTGCCCCGTGGTGGTGGCGCTGAACATGATGGATATGGCCCGGCGCGACGGCATCCGCATTGACGTCAAAAAACTTCGCAAGGAACTGGGCTGTGTGGTGGTGGCGGTTTCCGCGCGCAGCGGGGACGGCATTCCGGAGTTGAAACACGAACTGAGCCGGCTCATCAACGGGGCCATGCCCGAGGCGTTGGACCACGTGGACCCGCATTGCGCCGGTTGTTCCGGCTGCACCTTCCAGGCGCGTTATGAGTGGACCGAGAAGGTGTCCACGCGCGTCATGGATCCGATCATTGCCAAGCGCTCGGTCTGGACCGAGAAGCTGGACGACTATTTCACGCATCCGGTCACGGGCGTCATCGTGTTTCACCTGGTGATGCTGGGGCTGTTCGCCCTGATTTTTTGGGCCGCGCAGATTCCGATGGAGCTGATTGACCATTTTTTCGCGCACATCCGGATGTGGACGAACTCGCTGCTGCCGGCGGGCGATTTCCAGAGCCTCGTGTCGGACGGCATCATCGGCGGGGTGGGCGGCATCCTGGTGTTTCTGCCGCAGATTTGCATTTTGTTTTTTGCGCTGTCGCTGCTGGAAGACACCGGCTACCTGTCGCGCGCGGCGTTTGTGATGGATCGCATCATGCGGCGCCTGGGGCTGCCCGGCAAGGCGTTCGTGCCGCTGCTCTCGGCGCACGCCTGCGCCATTCCGGCGATCATGTCCACGCGGGTGATCGAGAATCCGCGCGACCGGCTGGTGACGATACTGGTGACGCCGCTGATGACTTGTTCGGCGCGCATTCCCGTGTACGCGATGGTCACGGCGCTGCTGTTTCCGCATGCGCCGGTGAAGGCGGCCATCGTGTTCACGGCGGCCTACGCGGTGGGCGTGAGCACGGCGTTGTGCGCCGCGCTGGTTTTCCGCCACACCATTCTGCCGGGGGAGACCAAGCCGCTGATGATTGAACTGCCGCCGTATCGCGTGCCCGCGCTGCGAACCGCCCTGCTGCACATGTTCGACCGCGCGAAGATCTTCGTGCGCCAGGCCGGCACCATCATCCTGGCCATCTCGCTCGTGTTGTGGGCGCTGTCGTATTATCCCAAGTCCAGCCCGCCGGCCACGGCCGTGGCGATGACCACGCAGGCGGTCCAGTTGGAAAAATCCGGCGACCTGCAGCAGGCCCGGACGCTCCGCGACAGTGCCGGCCGGCTGACCGCGCAGTATTCGCTGCAGAACTCGTTCGCCGGCAAAATCGGCCATGTCATCGAGCCGGCCCTGGTGCCGCTGGGGTTTGACTGGCAGATCGGCATCGGCATCATCAGCTCGTTTGCCGCGCGCGAGGTCATTGTTTCCACGCTGTCCATCGTGTATGGCGTGGGCCGGGACGCCGCGGACAACGACCAGAAATCGCTCTACGGCACCCTGCAAAAGGTCAAGCGCTCCGACGGCACGCCCATTTTCAACACGGCCACCTGCGTGAGCCTGCTGGTCTATTACATCTTGGCGGCCCAATGTCTTTCCACCACCGCCGTGGTGCGGCGCGAGACCAATAGCTGGAAATGGCCGCTGTTCCAGATCGCTTACATGACCGGCCTGGCTTACCTGGCTTCGATGGTGGTGTACCAGGTGTTGCGCCATTTCGGCCACGCCTGACCCAGACGCTGGGATTGCGAATTTGGGGTTTGAATTTTCCCCGCCTTTTGGGCCATCATCCCCGCACTCTATGAAGATCAAGGTTTTGCCCATGCTTGCGGTGTTGCTCGCGGCCAGTTGCGCCTCGCTCCAGTCCACGGCACCCCAACCCAACACCCTCACCAGCGCCGAACAGGCCGCCGGCTGGAAACTCCTGTTTGACGGCCATAGTTTCGCCGGCTGGCATAATTTCCGGCAGGACGGCATCCGCCCCGGCTGGCAGGTCCAGGACGGCTGCCTGGTTTGCGTGGACCCCAAGCAGGCGGGAGACATCGTGACCACCGGCCAGTTCGACTGGTTTGAACTGGAGCTGGATTACAACATCTCCGAGGCCGGCAACAGCGGCATCATGTACCATGTCACGGATGCCGGCGATCATATCTGGTCCACCGGCCCGGAATTCCAGTTGGAAGACAACGTCAAGGCGGCCGACCCGGTGCGGTGCGGCTGGCTCTATGCGCTGTATCAGCCGCCGATTGACCCGGCCACGGGCAAGACGCTCGACGCCACGAAGCCGGTCGGCCAGTGGAACCACGTCCGCCTGGTGATCAGCCCGGACAAATGCATCCACGAGATCAACGGCGTGAAATATTTTGAATACGTGCTGGGGAGCGACGATTTCAATGCGCGCGTGGCCGCCAGCAAGTTCCACAAGATGCCGTATTTTGCCAAGGCCACCAGCGGGTACATCGGATTGCAAGGTGACCACGGGTCCGTTTCGTTCCGCAACATCAAGATCCGGCCGCTGGAGGTAAAATAGTCCTGCGGCTTTAGGATGGTTTTCCAGAATGAAGGGTGGCCCGGCCACCGAACCCATCATGAAGAGACTACTACTTGTTGCCCTCCTGGCGTTGGCGTGTTGGTTGAGCGCCGGCAGTCTTTCCGCCCGCGCCGGTGAAAAGCTGACCCCACTTCAGACCGCGCTGAGCCGTTCGACGATTTCTGGTTTTGCGGAAACAAACGTCAATCCGCCGGCGCCTGCGGCGCATTCGTGGTGGTTGGCGTTCACCCGGTGGTTTGAAACGCTCCGGCGCTGAGGCGCGCCGGAGGGTGATCGGCCGGCAGCCTGCGAATCCCCCTTATTTGCTTCCCGGCTTCACGACGGGGAGCTGGGCCAAATCGGCCGGCAGCTTAGCGGGATCAAACGTCTCCACGTGGAGCGCGATGAGGCTGAACTGCGGCACCCCGAGGCGCGTCTGGCCGTTGGAGCGGTCCACGACCATGGCCACGCCCAGCACTTCGCCGCCGTGGGCGCGGACGATGTCCATGGTTTCCTGCACGCGCCCGCCCTTGGTGACGACGTCCTCGACCACGAGGATTTTTTCGCCGGGCGCAATCTTGAACCCGCGGCGCAGGACCAGCTTGCCGTCCTCTTTTTCCACGAAAATAAACCGCACGCCGAGCTGCCGCGCCACTTCCTGGCCGATCACCAGGCCGCCCATGGCCGGGGACACCACGGTGACGGCGCCGAGCGAGCGGGCCTTGGCCGCGAGGACCGCGCCCAGCTTTTCGACGACGGGCATTTGCTGGAGCGCCAGCGCGCATTGAAAATATTGCCGGCTGTGCAGCCCGCTGCGGAGGACGAAATGGCCTTCGAGCAGCGCGCCGGAATCGCGGAACACCTGGAGAACTTCGTTTTGTGTCATGGGCGGTTAGTGTTGAGGGTTCGGCCGCCGGATTCAAGATTCCTTTTCTGGCTGGCATACGCACCGCAAATTCTGAATGCTTCCGCCGTGCCGAAGTGGGTCAAGTTCATCATCGCCATCCTCCTCCTGCCGGTTTGCGCCGGCGCGGCGCGGGCCTTGGGGGCGGTCATCCAGCGTTGTGGTCCGGCGGACACCACGTGGGTGCCCCTGCTGGCGGGCGCCGCCTGCTGGATCGTGATTTTCCTGATGCTGCCCAAGCCGATGTGGCTGTATGTCTTTGGCCACGAGTTGACGCATGTCCTCTGGGTGTGGCTGTTTGGCGGCCAGGTGAAAAAAATGAGGGTCACGTCCGGCGGTGGCGAGGTGCACATTTCCAAAACGAACTTTGTGATTGCCCTCGCGCCGTATTTTTTCCCTTTTTACGCCGTGATCGTCATCGCGGTGTTCGCCCTCGGGCATCTCCTCTGGAACTGGCACGGGTATCTGGTTTATTTTCACCTCGCCGTCGGGGCGGCTTATGCGTTTCACCTGACCCTGACTTTTCACGTGCTGCAAACGGAGCAATCGGATGTCACGGGGCAGGGCTGGCTGTTTTCGGCGGTGGTCATCTTTCTGGGCAATGTCTGCGTGTTGTTGCTGGGGTTGCCGCTGCTGACGGCGCGGGTGGCTCTGCTTGACGCCCTGGGGTGGTGGGCGGAGGACACCGGGCTGACGCTGGAATGGCTGCACCGCCTGCTGTAAGGTTCGTGAAAATTATTGGAATTCGGTCTTGAAATATCACCACGTTTGGATTCATCCTCACTTAAGTTATGGATTTAGCCGATATCTTGGGACGTGAACAAATTGTCCCTGAACTCAAAGCGTCTAATCGCTGGGAGGCCATTGACGAACTCATTGGCAATCTCGTCGCCACGGGCAAGATTCAGCCGGCTGATCGGGATGCCGTGACCGCCGCCGTGAAAAAGCGCGAGACTTCAATGTCCACGGGCATTGGTTTCGGCATCGGCATTCCGCACGCCTCCACGGACTTGATCTACGAAGTGGTCGGCGCCCTGGGCCGCTCCAGCAAGGGGGTCAACTTCGACGCGCTGGACAACCAACCCGTCAAGCTCGTGATGCTCTTTCTCGTCCCGCAGGGTCAATTTCAGAAGCACCTTCACACCTTGGCCAACATCGCCAAGCTGCTCCACAAGGCTGATTTCCGCGAAGCGCTGGAAAAATCCCCCGACGCCGACGCCATGCTCGCCGTCATTCGCGAGCACGGGAAGAAGTAGGGGTTGTCGGTGGCAGTGGCGGCGAATCACGGCGGTTTCTTGGGCGGGCAGGCCGCCGTTTTGCAGGGCTGCATTTCGTCCCCGGTTCAAAAATCGTGTTCATCCGCCTCCATCCGTGGTTAAATCTTCCCCGTGTTGCCGCATAAACAAATTGAATCTGCCTTGCAGTCCGCTGTCCGCGCCGTCCTGCCGGACGCCGATGTGTCCGCCGTCCTTGTGCGTCCGTGCCCGGATGCCAAATTCGGCGATTACCAATCCAACGCCTTGATGGCGCTGGCCAAGGCCCGGAAGCTGAATCCCCGCCAGCTTGCCACCCAGGTGGTGGCCAAGCTGGAGGTTCCGGCGCTCTGCGACAAGGTGGAAATCGCCGGCGCGGGCTTCTTGAATTTCCGGCTGAAAACCCCGGTGCTGGCCGGGGCCCTGGCCGCCGCGGCCGGCGGCGAACATCTCTTCTTCGAGCCAGCCACGCGCCCGCGCACCGTGGTCATTGATTTCAGTTCGCCGAACGTCGCCAAGCCCATGCACGTGGGGCACATTCGTTCCACCGGCATCGGCGACGCACTCCAGCGCACGCTGCGGCTGCTGGGCCACGACGTGAAGAGCGACAACCACATTGGCGACTGGGGCACGCAATTCGGCAAATTACTGCTCGGCTGGAAGGAAATTCTGGACCGCGACGCGCTCACACGCGACGCCATCGCCGAACTCGAGCGCCTGTACAAGGTCATCAACGCCCAATGCGACGCCGACCCCGCGCGCCTCGAAGCCGCCAAGGCCGAGCTGGTGAAGCTCCAGGCGGGCGACGCGGAAAACACGGCCATCTGGAAGGAAATGATCGCGCTGTCGCAGAAGCAGTTTGCCGCCATTTACGGGCGGCTGGGGGTGAAATTCGATTTCACCTATGGGGAGAGTTTCTACAATCCGTGGCTGGGCCGGGTGGTGGACGACTTGCTCCGCCGCGACATCGCCCGCGAGAGCGAGGGCGCCGTGGGGGTGTTCAGCGACGGCTCGGTGCCGCCCAAGGAGGACGTGTTCCTGGTGAATCGGGACGGCGAGTGGGTGCCCGATCCGGCGCTGGTGCGCAAGAGCGACGGCGGCTTCAACTACATGACGACCGACCTGGCCACCATTGATTACCGGCTGCGGACCTGGGCGCCGCACGAGATCGTTTACGTGGTGGACGACCGGCAGTCCGGGCACTTCAAGAAACTGTTCGCCACCTTCGCCCGCTGGCAGCCCGCCGCGGCGAAGCAGGTGAAGCTGGTGCATGTCGGATTTGGCAAGATCCTGGGCGACGACGGCAAGCCGTTCAAAACGCGCAGCGGCGACACGGTGAAACTCGGAGACCTGCTGGACGAGGCGGAGGAGCGGGCGTTTAAAATCGTGTCGGAAAAAAGCGCCGACCTGCCCGAAGCACAGCGGCGGGATATCGCGCGGGTGGTGGGCATTGGCGCGGTGAAATACGCCGACCTGCTGCCGAACCGCCAGAGCGACTATGTGTTCAGCTGGGACAAGATGCTGGCGTTGCAGGGCAACACCGCGCCGTATTTGCAGTACGCCTACGCGCGCATCCGCAGCATCTTCCGGAAAGCCGGGGCGGCCGACGGCCGTGCCGGGGGCGCGCACTTCAAGCTGGAGGCGCCGGAGGAGCTGGCGCTGGCCAAGCACCTGTTGAACTTCGGGCTCACCTTGGAGGCGGTCGCCGGGGAATTGCGGCCCAACTATCTCTGCAATTATCTCTACGAGCTGGCCGGCAAATTCACCGGCTTCTACGAAAATTGCCCGGTGCTCAAAGCCGACGACGAGGCCACGCGCAACTCGCGGCTGGCGCTGTGCGACCTGACCGCCCGGGTGTTGCAGCAGGGCTTGGCCACGCTGGGGATTGAGACCATCGAACAAATGTGAAGCCGCGAACGGATTAAATTAAAATCGCGTGTTGACTTCGCCGGCGATTTTGGTAATTTTCACATCCCTTTTGATTGGATTTTAAATGAAAACGCATTTGCCGAAAGTGAATCTGGACCAGCGCAAGTGGCATGTGATTGATGCCGACGGCGCGGTTCTCGGCCGCCTGGCCGTCCAAGTAGCCGATATTTTGCGCGGCAAAAACAAGCCGATTTATACGCCGCACCTCGACGCCGGCGACTTTGTGATCGTGATCAATGCGGAGAAGGTCCGTTTGACCGGCAAAAAGGAAACCGACAAGGAATTCATGACCTATTCCGGTTGGAAAGGCGGCGAACGCTACACGACGGTCGCCCAGCGGCGCGAGCGGCATCCCGAGTTGCTCATCGAGCATGCCGTCAAGGGCATGATTCCCAAGAACCGCTTGGGACGGGTGCTGCTGACCAAGCTCAAAGTCTTCAAGGGTCCGAAACACCCCCACGCCGCGCAAATGCCTGAAGTCCTTGCGCCCGCTAAATAATTTTTATGGCTACCACGACCATCGAATTCCTCGGCACCGGCCGCCGCAAGACTGCTGTCGCCCGGGTCCGCCTCGCGGCGGGCACCGGCAAGATCACCGTCAATGGCCGCCCGGTTGAAGGCTATTTCCCGCTGGATACCCTGCGCGCCACTGTCACCCAGCCGCTCACCTTGACCGCCACCGCCGACAAGCTCGACGTGAAGGTCAATGTCACCGGCGGCGGCCCCAACGGCCAGGCCGGCGCCACGCGCCACGGCATCGCCCGCGCGCTCCTGAAGTTCGACGCGACGCTGCGTCCGGCACTGAAGAAAGAGGGTTTCCTCACGCGCGACCCGCGCGAGCGCGAGCGCAAGAAGTACGGCCAGCCCGGCGCCCGCAAACGCTTCCAGTTCAGCAAGCGTTAAGCGCACCGGAAAGTTTTCAAACCCGCTGGCCGCGTGCCGGCGGGTTTTTTATTTTCCCCGCCCGCACGCCGGAAAAAACTTTGTTCCCGGGTCCCTTTATTGTTCAATTCAACGTTCTAAATGAAGACCAAAAAAGTTGCCATCGTCGGCGCCTCCGGATATTCCGGCGAGGAATTGGTGAAGCGGCTGCTCAGCCATCCGCACGCGGATTTGGTAGCCGTGACCTCCCGCCAGAACGCGGGGCAGACGCTCGCGCAGGTGTTCCCCAAATTCGCCAGCCATCCGAAATCCAAAATGCTTCGGTTCGTGGAGCCCAACGCCGGGCTGCTGGCCAAGCAGGCGGAGGTGGTTTTTCTCGCCCTGCCGCACGGGGTGGCCGCGGAATTCGCCGTCCCGCTGCTGGCGGCCGGCTGCGCGGTGATTGACCTGAGCGCCGATTTCCGCCTCAAGAGCGCCGCCACCTACAAGGATTTTTACGGCCACGACCATCCGGCGCCGGAGCTGTTGGCCAAGGCTGTTTATGGCCTGCCCGAGGTTTACCGGGCGGAGATCAAGCAATCCCGGCTCATCGCCTCGCCGGGCTGCTATCCCACGAGCATCCTGCTGCCCACCATCCCGCTCCTCAAGGCCGGGCTTATCCAGCCGCAGGGGATCATCGCCGATTCGCTGAGTGGCGTGACCGGCGCGGGCCGCAAGGCGGAGGTTGATTATCTTTTTTGCGAATGCAATGAAAGCGTCCGCCCGTACGGCGTGCCCAAGCACCGGCATTTGTCGGAAATCGAGGAACAACTCTCCTTCGCCGCCGGCGCGCCGGTGGTCATCCAGTTCACGCCGCATTTGATCCCGGTCAACCGCGGGATTCTGAGCACGCTTTATCTGACGCCGGCGCGGCCCGTGGCCTCCGCGGCGGACGCGGCGGCGTTTGCGGAAAAGATTTCCGCCTGCTACACCGCGGCCTATGCCCGGGAGCCGTTTGTGCGGCTGCTGGAAGGCAAGGCGCTGCCGGACACCAAGAATGTGGTGGGCACGAACGTTTGTGAAATCGCCTGGCGGGTGGACGCCCGCACCGGCCGCCTGATCGTGATGAGCGCCGAGGACAACCTGGTGAAGGGCGCCAGCGGCCAGGCCGTGCAGAGCCTGAATCTCCTCGCCGGCTGGCCGGAAACCTCCGGCCTCGTGTGACCATGAAGAGCCAGCCGCCCCGGCCGCCGGCCCCGGCCGCCGCGTGGGATGCGGCCGCCTACGCCGCCAATTCCGCCGTGCAGCAGAGCTGGGCGCGCGAGATCATCGCCCGCCTGCAGTTGCGCGGCGATGAACAGGTCATGGACGTCGGCTGTGGTGACGGCAAGGTGACGGCCGAGATCGCCCGCGCCGTGCCGCGCGGCCAGGTGCTGGGCGTGGACGCCTCGCGCGAGATGATCGCCTTTGCCGCGGGCACGTTTCCTCCGGCCAGGATCGCCAACCTGAAATTCCAGGTGTGCGACGCCCGCAAAATCGGGACCCTTTCCGGGCGCTTCGACCTGTTGTTTTCCAACGCCGCGCTCCATTGGGTGGACGACCATGAGGCGGTGCTGCGCGGCGCCGCCGCCGTGCTCAAACCGGGCGGGCGGCTGGCGGTTTCCTGCGGCGGGAAGGGAAACGCGCATGATGTGTTTCTGGCCCTGCGGCCGGAGCTACGCCTCCGCCGCTGGCGGGAGTTTTTCCGTCCGTTGCCGGCGCCGTATTTCTTCTATTCGCCGGAAGACTACAAAAGGTGGCTGCCGCAGACGGGGTTCAAAATCCACCATTTGAAGCTCGTACCCAAGGACGCCATGTATGCCGGCGCCGAGGGCCTGGCGACGTGGCTGCGGACGACGTGGCTGCCGTATGTGCAGCGCGTGCCCGAAAATCTCCGCGAAGAATTCATTCAGGCCGTGACGAAGCGTTATGTGGCCCAGCATTCCGCCGATGCCGCGGGCAAGGTCCACGTCCGCATGGTCCGCCTGGAAATTGAGGCGGAAAGAATGCCGGATTGACCCGGATATTTCTCAGCGCTCTTGTAGCGCAGACTTCCAAGGCTGCTGTATCGCGGGTTTCCCAACCCGCAGACGCCACGCAATTGCGGCACCCTGCCGATTTGGAAATCGGCGATACAGCCGGTTAGGAAACCTGCGCTACCCCAGATTTGTCCGCTTTCGTGAGCAGCAGCGTCAGCGCCACGAATTGTTCCAGGCTTAATTTCTCGGCCCGTTCCATCGGCGAAATGCCCAGCGTGGCAAAGGCGGCTTCCACCGTTTCCTTGGGCCAGTCCATTTTGAGCAGCTTCATCATCATTTTGCGGCGCTGCGAAAACGACTTTTTCACCACGCGCCGGAAGGTTTCGCGCAGATTTTCGGGCAGCAGCGGTTGCTCGCGGCGCACCAGGCACACGCAGGCGGAATCCACGTCCGGCGCGGGGAAAAAGCAGCCGACGGGAATCTTGAACCAGCCGCGCGGCTCAAAATCCAACTGCACCAGCAGCGTCAGGATGCCGAAATCGTCATCGTCCGTTTTCGCCATGAGCCGTTGCGCCACCTCGAGCTGGAGCGTGGCGACGATTAATTGGGGCGACTGCTCGCCGGCCGCCAATTCGACCAGAATCGGCGACGCCACGGAATAGGGCAGGTTGGCCACCAGCTTCCAGTCGTGCCAATCCCGCGGTTCGTCCACGAGAAAATCCAGCGCATCATCCTGCAAAAGCTCGAATTGGGCGCCGGAAACCGTCGTGGGGACGCCGGGGGTGCAGCCCAAGCGTTCCTGGAGGATTTCCACCAGGCGCGCGTCTTTTTCGATGGCCAGCACTTTGCCGGCGGTGGCCAGCAGGAGTTCCGTGAGCGGCCCCAGGCCGGGACCGACCTCGAGGACGTTGTCCGCCCGCGTCAGGCCGGCGGTGGCGACGATCCGCTGTAGTTGGTTGGCGTCATGCAAAAAATTCTGCCCCAGGGAGCGGGTCA
Organism: uncultured Bifidobacteriaceae bacterium; assembly: GCA_964532525.1. Taxonomy (GTDB): domain Bacteria; phylum Verrucomicrobiota; class Verrucomicrobiia; order Limisphaerales; family UBA11358; genus UBA11358. The sequence goes on along the minus strand of CAZHIM010000032.1, from coordinate 32,782 downwards.
GTTGAATCCCGCGCCGGTCGAGCAGTTCGCGCATTTCGGAAAGTTTCATTGGCAAAAGCAAATCATGAATGGGCGGCCAAGGACACGAAATTTTTCGCGCGCGGCGACCGGCGGGGCAGCACCGAGGCCAGCGCGGCCACGGCTTCAGCCAGTTGCCGCCGGGAAATGGTCAGGGGCGGCGTGAAGCTGATGACGTTGGCCTGGCCGCCTTCCGGCAGAAAAATATAGCCGCGATGCAACAGCGACTTGACCGCCCGCAAGGCCAGTTGCGTCGCGGGTTTTCCATCCGGCAACGTCAGTTCCCATCCCGCCATGAGGCCCAGCCCGCGGGCCGCGCAACGGACCGTGGCGGCGGGCGTTTGGATCTTGGATAATTCGGCGAGCAAGAACGCGCCCAGCTTGGCGGCCCGTGCCGGGAGGCGGCGCTGTTCAATTTCCGTGATTTGCGCCAGCGCCATGGCGCAGCCCACGGGGTGGCCGAGGAACGTGCTGGTGTGGATGGCTTCGCCGTCCGAGGGCGGCCAGGCGGCGTCCATGAGGTCGGCCCGCCCCACGCAGGCCGAGAGCGGAAAGCCGCCGGTGAGCGCCTTGCCCAGGCAGATCAGGTCCGGCATCGTTTGCGTGTGCTCGCAGGCGAACCATTTCCCGGTGCGGCCGAAGCCGGTGTAAATTTCGTCCAGGATCAGGAGGGCGTGGAATTCATCACACAGTTGGCGGAGCAGCGGCAGGAATTCCGGGGGCGGGACGTTGATGCCGCCCCGGGCCTGGACGGGTTCGACAAGCACGGCGCCAATTTTGCCGCCGCGCAAGGCGCGGCGCAGGGAGGCCTGCACATGAGCGAGCGCGCGCCGCTTTTCCCGGGCGTCCGGCCGGGGAAAGGGAAGGAAGGAGGCAAAGCGGCCGAGTTGCGGCTGGAACGGGCCGCGAAAATGGTCGCGGTGCGTGACGTTGAGCGCACCGTAGCCGAGGCCGTGATAGGCGTCCTCAAAGGCGATCACGCCGCGTTTGCCGGTGGCGAGCAGGGCGGTTTTCAGCGCGGCTTCCACGGCTTCGAACCCGGAGTTGGCGAAGATGACCTTGCCGGTGGCCGTGCCGGTCCAGCGCTCGAAAGTGAGGCGGCTCAGCTCGCGGGCCAGGCGGGCCTTGAGCGCATGCGGGTGCACGTCGCCCATGGCGTGGAGCAGCCGGCCCATCTGGCGCCGGCCGGCCCGCACGACGCGGGGATTCGCGTGGCCGGCGGCCGCCACGCCGAACGCGGCGGTGGTATCGAGGTATTTTTTCCCGGCGGCATCCCAGACCCAGACGCCCCGGGCGCGCTCCCACACGATCGGCCAGGAACCGTCCGGGTCCATGAACGTGATGTTCCGCGACTCGTAGTCGCGCAACTGTTGGAGAATTTTTTTGGTGTCCGTCACAAGATTGCCATTGCCGCCGGGCCCGCCGCGCCAGCCGTGAAATCCTAAACCCCGCGCTGCTCGGGCGGCCAGATGATTTTGTGCTGCTGGATTTGGAACCGCACCGGCAGCGCGTCGGCGATGATTTTTTCCGCCAGCACGCGCCGCGTGAGCGGGGTGGGGGAGCCGGGGACTTTTTTCAGGACGGGGCTTTGCTGTTCCGGGGCCAGCGGGTGCACCCAGGAAAACAGCACCGGGCACACCGCGGCGAGCCGGTGCCCGGCCACTTGCGCCTTGGCCCACTCGTAATCCTCCACCGTGCCGATGACGAACTTCACCTCGTCGGTGCTTTTGAGGCGGGCGATATTGGCAAAAAGGTTTCGCGCCACCTCCCCGCTGGAGGGGCATTTCAAATCCATGATGCGCCGCACCCGGCCGTCAATTCCCGAAATGTCGTGCGCGCCGCTGGTTTCCAGCAGGACGGTGAAGCCGTCGTCGCAGAGCGCTTTCATCAGCGGCAGCGTACCCTTTTGCAGCAGCGGTTCGCCGCCGGTGAGCTCCACCAGCGGGAGCCGGGAAGCCGCCGGCTGAAAGGGTTCGGCCAACGCGCGCACGCGCGCCAGGATTTCCGGCTGCGGCCACTTTTTGCCTTCGGTGAAGGCGTAGGCGGTATCGCAGTACGAGCAGCGCAGGTCGCAGGCGGTCAGCCGGATGAACACGCACGGCAGCCCGGCAAAGGTGCTCTCGCCCTGCAGGCTCAGATAGATCTCGTTGATGACCAGAGTGTCCGACATCCCCCTTAAAGTAACCGCAAGCCCCGCGGTTCGACAGGAATTTTCCACCGGCGTGCCCGCCCGCCGATTGCGGAGATGTTTATATGGCAATAGCATTAACTGACACCGCCACGTTCATTCACTTTGCCAGCCGCCGCCGAGGGCTTTGTAAAGTTGCACGAGGTTCAGGGCGATGGTCTGGTCGCTTTGCACCAGCGCGTCCTGCGCAACGTAGAGCGACCGTTCGGAATCCAGCACGCGCAGAAAATCCGTCAGCCCGCTGCGGTAAAGCTGACTTGCCAGGTCCAGCGCCTGTCCATCCGCCGCCGCCGAACGGGTCAGCGAGGCGCGGCGGTTTTGTTCCTTGGCGTAGGCCGTGAGCGCATTCTCGGTGTCCTCGAGCGCCGTCAGCACGGTCTTCTGATACGCCGCCAGCGCCTGAGCCTGCCGCGCGTTCTGCGCGCGCACGTTGGCGCGAATCCGGCCGGCCTCGAACAAATCCCATTGCGCCGTCGGGCCGGCGGACCAATAGCGGCTCCCGTAGCTGAACCAGTTCCCGGCCGTCTCGCTTTGCAGCCCAATCGTCCCCGTGAGCGAAAATTTCGGAAACAAATCCGCTTCGGCCACGCCGATGCGCGCGTTGGCGGCGGCCAGTTCGCGTTCGGCGCGCTGCACGTCAGGGCGCCGCCGCAGCAATTCCGACGGCAAGCCCACGGGCACGGCCGGCGGCGCGGCGGGAATCGGGGCGGTGGCGGTCAATTCAGCCACCAACGCGTCCGGCGGCCGGTCCAGCAGGACGCCGAGATGATGCGCGGCTTGTTGAAAACCGGTCTCGAGCGCGGGCACTTGCGCTTCCAGGTCGTTCAGCCCCGCCGTGGCTTGCTGCACGTCAAGCTCGCTGCTCAAGCCGTTCTGATAACGGCTGTGGGCGAGGTCGAGAATCTCCTGCTGCACCTTGAGATTGCGGCGGATGATGGCGAGGCGTTGCTGGCAGCCGCGCGCATCCACATAGTTGCGCGCCACTTCCGCCAGCAGCGAGACCAGCACGTCGCGCCGGCCAAATTCCGTCGCGCCGAGCCGGGCGTTGGCGGCTTCCACCGCGCGGCGCGTCCCGCCAAAAATGTCGAGCTCCCACGCGGCGTCGAAACCCGCGTTGTAGAGATTGTAATCCAGGGGAATGCCGAAACTGTTGAGCGGCGGAAACTCATTCGCGCCGTAGCGGTTCCGCGAATAGGACGCCGTGCCGCCGGCGGAGGGCCACCGGCCGCCCGCGGCCACGTCGCGCTCGGCGCGGGCTTCGCGCACGCGCGCTTCCGCGATGCGCAAATCCAGATTGGAGCGGATGGCCACGGCCATGAGGGCGTTCAGGTTGGTGTCGCCGAAGTTTTTCCACCACGCGGCGAGCGCGGCGGGCTGGTTCGTTTCCCCGCCCGCCAGCGGCGTCCCCCACTGCGCGGGCGCGCCGGTTTGCGGCGGATGATAATCCGGCCCCACGGCGCAGCCGCCGGCAAAGGCGAGACCGGCCAGGGCCAGGAGCATTGACCGTTTCATGGTTTGCCTGCCTCCGGGCTTTGGTTGACCGTGTTGAGCAAATGCAAAATGGCCTCGACCGTGACGTCGTCGCCGATGGCGGTGTTGAACATGGCGTGAAATATCTGGCGGTCGGGCCACTCCCGGTTGAAGTAATGCCTGGTGAATTTGCGGCGCTCCTCGTTCAGCGTGTCCACCAGCTCGATCGCGCGCTGCGGATTGCCCGCGCGCTCCAGCACGCGCCGGAAACGGCGTTCGCGCGAAGCATAGAGAAACACGCAAAAAACCTCCGCGCGGTCCTGGAGCAGATACGGCGCGCCGCGCCCCACAATGACGCACGGGCCGGCGGCAATGGCCTCGCCAATGATGAGTTTGACCTGCGACACCAGCCAGTTGGTGTTCAACACCGGGAATTCCTCCGGCGGCAGGTTGTACTCGAAACTTCCGCGCCAGATGAGGTGGGCGAGGCGTTGATGCCAGGGATCAACCCGCTCCTCGCGGCGTTCGCAGGTCTCCGGCGACACGTTGGCCCGCCGCGCTATTTCGCGGGTCAGTTCGTGATCCAGCAATTTCCAGCCCAGCCGCTGCGCCAGCTTGGCGGCGATGGAACTGCCGCCGGCTCCGAATTCACGGTCAAGCAATAGAATTTTTTTCATGGCAAAAAGTTCATGGTTTGGCGGGGGCGCCGCCCCGGTTTTTCTTGAAAAACAGGACGCTGAGGAAACACACGGCGCACAGCCACACGATGAGGTAAAATTCATTCACATACGACCAGTAATCCGCCTGCTGGCGCAGGGTTTGATACAAAAAGGCGCGCGCCCGTTCCCAAGCGTCCGGGGGGGTGAAGTGCGTGGCAAATACGCCCTGCACGGCCGCGAGTTGCTGCTGATACTGGGGATTCAGCGGCGATAAATGCTTCACCATCTGCGCCTGGTGCGCCTGCGAAAACCGCGCCAGATAAGTGGCCACCAGCGACAGTCCGATGCCTCCGCCCAGGTTGCGCAGCAGATTGTAGATGCAGGTGGCGTTGCCCATCTGCTCGTTGCGCAGGTTGCGCACGGCCAGCGTCGTCAGCGGCACAAAGATGAAACCCTGCCCGAAGCCGTTGATGAGGTTCGCCGGAATGATGCTGCTCATGGCCATTTGCAAATTCATCTGGCTCAGCAAAAAGCTGCCGACGCCCAGCACGAAAAATCCGAACGCGACCAACATCCGTTGATCCAGCCGCTCGACCAGCGCGCCCACCAGAAACAGCGCGGCCAGTTGCCCCAGCCCGCGCGGCACGACCGTCAGGCCCGCGCTGAAGGCGTCGTAGCCGAGCAGTTGCTGGAGAAACATCGGCTGCAGCGTGATGAGGGTGAAGATAATGATGCCATACAGCGTGGAAATGACGCAACTCACGGCGAAGTTGCGGTTTTTCAAGATCCGCAAATCCACGATCGGATGCTCCGCGCAAAATTCGCGCGCGATGAATGCCAGCATCGCCACCGTTGAGACGCCCATGAACCAGCGCAGCCAGACGGCCGAAAACCAGTTCACTTCTTCGCCGCGATCCAGGCTGATTTGCAGCGCGCCCAGCCACAGCGCCATCAGCGCGAAGCCGGCCACGTCAATGCTTTTCGGCCGGCCTTCGCGGATGTATGTCGGGTCGCGCACGAGCGCCGCAATCAAAAAAAACGCCATCAAACCGACCGGCAAGTTGATGTAAAACATCCAGCGCCACGAATACTCGTCCGTCAGCCAACCACCCAACGACGGGCCGAGCGTCGGCGCAATGACCGTGCCGACGCCGAAAATAGCCATGGCCTCGCCGCGTTTGGCCGGCGGGAAACTTTCCAGCAGGATGGATTGCGACAGCGGTTGCAGCGCGCCGCCGCCCAGGCCCTGCACCACGCGCGCCGCCACCAGCATCGGCATGTTGGCCGCCAGCCCGCACGCCAGCGACGCCAGGGTGAACACCGCAATGCAGACGAGCAGCACCCGTTTGCGCCCGAAATACCGCGCGAGCCACGCGCTGGCCGGCAGCACGATCGCGTTGGCCGCCAGATAGCTGGTCATCACCCACGTTGCTTCGTCCGCGCCCGCGCCGAGGTTGCCGGCGATATACGGCAGCGCCACCACGGCCACCGACGTGTTCAGCACCACCATGAACGTCGCCAGCAACACCGCCAGCGCCACCGGCCACGGGTTGCGCGGCAGGGTGTCTTTCGCCAAACCGCTCATTTTACTCTCACTTCCGGCACCACCGACATGCCGGGGGCCATGTCCAGATCGGCGGGCAGCGGCTCGTTGAAAGTGATTTTCACCGGCACGCGCTGGACGACTTTGATATAGTTGCCCACCGCATTTTCCGGCGGCAACAAACTGAACCGCGCACCGGTGCCGGCCTGCAGACTGTCCACCGTCCCCTTGAACTCGCGGCCCGGATACGCGTCCAGGCGCAACGTCACCGGCTGCCCGCGCCGCACCCGGCTCAACTGCGTCTCCTTGAGGTTCGCCACCACCCACATTTCCGGCGGCACCAGCGTCAGCAGCGCCTGCCCGGGCTGGACGTAATTTCCCAGTTGCACCGTGCGCGCCGTGACCCGCCCGCCGCGCGGCGCCACGATTTTGGTGTAGGATAAATTCAACTCCGCTTCGTCCAGCTTGGTCGCGGCCTGCTGCACGGCCGCGTTCGCCGTGTCCACGCCCGCGCGGCTCAACGCCACTTCCGCGTCGGCCGCCGCCGCCAGGCTGCCCGCCGCTTCCAAATGCGCCGCGGCTTCCCGCGCCTCCGCTTGCGCCGCATCCAACGCGCTTTGGGAAATCGCCCGGCTGGCCACCGATTCATAGCGCGCCAGATCATTCGTTGCCCGCCGGTTTTCCGCCTCGGCGGCCACCACCGCCGCCTGCGCCTGCGCCAGCTTCGCCTCGCTGACCTTCACCTGCGCCCGCGCCTGCCCCGACGCGCTCCGCGCCGCCGCCAAATCCGCCTGGGCTTGGGCCACCTTGGCCTGATAATCGCGCGGATCAATTTCCGCCAGCGCGTCCCCCGCCTTGACCAGCTCATTGTCCGTGACCAGCATTGTCGCGATCTGTCCCGGCACCCGCGAACTGATCATGGTCACGTAGCCGTCAATGAATGCGTCGTCGGTCGAAACATACGGCGCGAGAAAAATGAGATAATAGAATATGCCCGCCGCCAGCAACAGCAGGCCAATCACCAGACCGAGGTAAATCTTCCCGCGATGCCGGCGCATGGGCGGCGGCAGCACGGCATTTTCCAGGCGCGACACTTCCGCGGACAAATCAATTTTGTTTTCCATAACGTGCGTCAAATGCGTGGTTTCGCCGGGGACTCGCCGGTCCAGATCAACTGCCGGTCAAACCGCCGGTGCAGAATTTGCATCGCCTGCTGGACGGTCTTGTGTTCGTCGGTCGAAACGTCCCGCAACGCGCCCAGCAAATGCAGCCGGATTTCGCCGCGTATTTTTTTCAACGTCGTCCGCCCGCGCGCCGTGACGGTCAGCGCCACCTTGCGGCGGTTGGTGGAAACCTCCCGCCGCCGGACCAGACCGTCCGCCACCAGCCCGTCAATCAGGCGCGACATCGCGCCCGGGGAAACCCCCAGATGCCCCGCCGCGTCGGACAGCGAAGCGTGGCTGCACGCGTTCAAAAACGAGAGGGCGCGGAATTGCGCCAGCGAGACACCGCCCGCGCGGCGATGCCGCACCCGTTCCCGGATGAACCGCATCACCGCCGGCACGGTCTCCAAAACATCATAAGCGGATCGCTGGCCGGTGTTCATATATCATTTGTACAATGCAACAGTTGCATAATGCAATTGTAAGATAGATTGGGGGCGCCCCGCTGTCAAGCCCGCCCCGCCAGCGACTCCGCAACCGCCTCGGCGGCTCCGTGTCTCTGCGGCTCAGGTTTCCCGGTGTTCTCCGCCGGCGCCAATCGCCCGGCCTGCGCCCGCCGGTCGCCAGTCTTGCCCGCGAGCCAAACTGTTGTATTTTGCGCTGATGTTTTTGCGCGCGGTCATGCTGCTGATTGCGAGTGCCTTGCTGACCGGGCCAATCGTCCGGGCGGGCGGCAGCGGTTTGAACGTGGTCGTGGTGGTCAATCAGCACAGCACCAACTCCGTCCAGTTGGGCAACGAGTATTGCGCGCAGCGCGGCGTGCCGCCCCAAAACCTGCTGCGGCTGACGAATTGGCTGGGGGGCTCCATTGAATGGAGCCCGGCCGATTTCCAGGCCAATCTCCGCGATCCGCTGCTGGCGATGGTGGCTGGCCGCGGGCTCACCCAGCAGGCGCAATTCGTGGTGTTGTCCATGGATATTCCCTACCGCGTGACTGATGGCAGCAACGAGGACAGCACGACGGCGGCGCTTTTTTACGGATTCAAGACCAACACGGCCTCACCGGTGCCGGGTTATCCTTCCTGTTCGCTGCCCGACAACACGTCGAATAGTTACGCCTATTCCGAGCTCGCCTTCGCCGAGGCCGCGCCGAACACGGCCGACACCAATGCTTTCCTGGCCATGATGCTCACGGACACCAATCTCGCGTCCGCGGAAACCACGCTCGACCGCGGCGTGGCGGCGGATTTCTCCCGCCCGTTCCAGGCGGTCTATCTGGAGAAAACCGACGACTCGGCCCGGAACGTGCGGTTTGTGGAATTTGACAACGCGGTTTTTGAGAACCAGGTAATCGGCAATGATGCAGTGAGCCGTATCCAGTCGGACCAGACGCTGTTCACGAATCTTTTCGGTCTCCAAACCGGCGTGGTCAATTTTTCAATGGAAACGAACGAGTTTGCGCCCGGCGCCCTCGCCGACAACCTCACTTCCTTCGGCGGCTACATTCTGGATCCCAGCGGCCAGACGCCCATCGTGGCCTTTCTCGAAGCCGGGGCCGCCGGCAGCTACGGCACCATCGTGGAACCGTGCAACTACACGCAGAAGTTTCCCGATCCGGTGGATTATTTTTACCAGGCCCGCGGCTTCTCACTGGCCGAAGCGTATTACCAAAGCGTGCTGAATCCGTTTGAGGGCCTGTTCGTGGGCGAGCCGCTGGCCGCGCCGTTCGCCCGTCCGGGCAGCGGCGTATGGGACGCTCCCACCAATGGCGCGGTGCTGGGCGGCCGATCCATTTTGAGCCTGAACTTCACGGCGGCGGCCACGAACCTGCCGCTGGGACGGGTGGATCTCTTCGTGGACGGCACATTCTTCCAGACCATGACGAACCTGGCGCCCGCCGCCGGCAATGTGCTTTCCGTCGACCTGAACGGTGTCATCGTCAACTACCCCACGCCCGCCAATGCCACGCTGGCCATGGTGGCCACGGGATTGGCTGATGCCCTGAACCAGCAGACCGGCGCCACGCACGTGCTGGCGTTTCCAGTCGGCGACCGCATTGAATTGCAGTCGCAGGAAATCTACGTCCCTGGTGCAAACGTGACCGTCAGCAGCGGCGCGGCCATCGGGTCCGGCCCGCTGTTGACTGCCGGCGTGGACGCGGCGCGGCCGGCGTTTCTTGACACCAGGGCCACCGGCTATCAGGTCGTGACTATCAGCAGCGAACCGGAAGTGGGCGACTGGCTGGAAGTGACGGTCATGAAGACGAACGGCACGAGCATTACGTTGGGGGTGACCAACACCGCGGCGGGCACGACGATTGCGACGCTGGCCCAGAACCTGGTCAATCTGATCAACGCCAATCCCGCCTTGCAGTCCCCGGACGGCCTTTTTGTCTCCGATTTTTACAACTCAGATCCCCTCATTCAATTCTCTGTGTATGCCCGCACGCCGGGGTGGCCGGCGTCCCAGATTCTGGCCACATGGACGACTTCCGCCAATCTTCAGGCCACGCCCATCGGGACCAGCCCCCTGGCGGACAACGTGAGTGATCTGCGGCCGCGCAACCACCTGTACGTGACGGCCGGCGAGGATTCGCTGGCGGTCAATTTTGCGTGGGACACCACGCAGGTGCCCGACGGGTATCATCAATTGACCGCCGTGGCCTACGAGGGCACCAGTGTGGCCACCCAAACGCACGTCACGCAAAATGTGCGGATTCAGAACACGGGATTGACTGCGACGCTGGTTTCGCTGCCCGCCGGCCCCAATGCCACGCTGGCCCAGCAATTGCAGTTTACCGTGGCCGCCAACACTACAAATATTTCCAGCATCAAATTATTCGGCACCGGCGGCTGCCTGGGCGTGGTCTCCAATCAGGGCGCGGCCACGTTCGGGGTGTCCGCCGCCGACCTCGGGCTGGGCCGGCATCCGTTTTATGCCTTGGTGACCGATTTATCCGGGAATCGCTACCAGACGGCCGTGGTGTCGTATGACGTCGTTCTCATTACGCTGACGCTGGGCGGCACGCCCCTGGCGCTCACGTCGTCCGCCCTGCCCGGCCGGTACGACCTGCAATTTACGACGAATCTTGCGGCCGGATTCCAGACCGTCGCCAGCGTGGTGTCCACCAATAGCCTGATGCAATGGCCGCTGACGACGACCGGTGTGGCGGGCTTCTACCGGGTGCGGTGGAATCCGTGAGGCCAGGCTTCCGGCCCCAGGGCGAAATGTGTGCCGATGCGGTGGCTGGCGGCGATGGCCGCGGTGATGAAATGTTTTCCCAGTTCGACCGCCTGCGGCAAAGTGCGGCCCAGCGCCAGCCCGGCGCAAATGGCGGCCGAATAGGTGCAGCCGGTGCCGTGCGTGGGGAGCCCGCGCACAAAGGGTGCGCTCAACAGCAGCTCGGTCTGGCCGTCAAAGAAAATATCCACCGCCTCGCGCGCGTGGCCCAGATGGCCGCCTTTGACCAAAACGGCGCAGCCGAAGCGCGAGAAGATTTTGCGCGCCGCCCGCCGCATTTCCTCCGGCTCGCGGATCGTTTGATCCGCCAGAATTTCCGCCTCGTCCAGGTTGGGGGTGACGAGGGTGGCCTGGGGCAGGAGTTGGTTGAGCATGATCCGCTGCGCCGCCGGTGGCAGCAGGCGCGCGCCGCTGGTGGCAAGCATCACCGGGTCCACGATCAGGGGCACGGCGGCGGCGGGCAGTTTGGCCCAAAAATCGGCGACGAGGCGCACGTTGGCCGCGGAGTAGAGCAGGCCGGCCTTGGCGGCCCGGGGCGGCAGTTCGGCGAAGACCGCCTCGATTTGGCGGGCGAGCAGCCGGGGCGGGCAGGGTTGCACCGCCAGCACGCGTTTGGGATTTTGGGCGGTGAGGCAGGCGATGGCGGTGGTCCCATGGACCCCCAGCGCCGCGAATGTTTTCAAATCCGCCTGGATGCCCGCCCCCCCGCCGCTGTCCGATCCGGCGATCGTCAGCGCCACCGGCCATGTTTTTCGTGTCGTCATGCTGAAATCTCCGCCCACACTAGCGCAAAGCGGCGGCCGTGCAAAGCCGCCGCTCCGGCCCGGTTCACCGGCGGGCCCGGCGCTAAAATATTTGAAGTTTGACGGCCGCCATTCATATTGGACACATGGATAAAGACAAAGTCGCCGAAATCCTGGTCGAGATCGGAACCTTGCTTGAATTGAAAGGTGAAAACCCCTTCAAGACCCGCGCCTATGCCAATGCCGCGCGGACCCTCCAGGGGCTGAATGAACCGCTCGATAAAATCATCGCGGAAAAGCGGCTCGGCGAGATCAAGGGCATCGGCGAGGCTTTGGAAAAAAAGATCACGGAGCTGGTCCAGACCGGCACGTTGAAATATTACGAGGAGCTGAAGGCTTCGCTGCCGGCGGGGCTGGTGGAAATGCTTCAGATTTCCGGCCTGGGCCCCAAGAAAATCCAGGCGCTGAACCAAAAGCTGGGAGTGGATACCATTGAAAAGCTCGCAGCCGCCTGCCAGGCCGGCCAGGTGGCCGAATTGGACGGTTTTGGCGCCAAGACGCAGGCGAACATCCTGGAGGGCATCGAACGGCGGCGGACCTACTCCAGCCGGCATCTCCTGATTCATGCCCTGGCGGCGGCGGAGCCGCTGTTGGAACGGCTGCGGGAACATCCGGCGGTCATCCGTTGCAGCCCGGCCGGCAGCCTGCGGCGATTCAAGGAGGTTGTCGGGGACATTGATTTGCTGGCCTCGTCCAAGCAACCGGCGGAGGTCATTGAGTATTTTGCCGCGCAGCCCGGCATCGTCAAGGTGCTGGTCAAGGGCGAGACCAAGACCAGTGTCATTGTGCAAGGCGGCATCCAGTGCGACCTGCGGGTGGTGAGCGATGCGGAATTTCCGTTTGCGCTGGCCTACTTCACCGGCAGCAAAGAGCACAACATCGTCATGCGGCAGCGGGCCATCCAGCGCGGTTTGCGGCTCAATGAATACGGATTGTTCCGTTCCCAGGAGGAGACGCGCGATCCCCGATTGCTGGAGTTCTGCCACGATGAGGGGGAGATTTTTCAAAAACTGGGTCTGTTGTTCGTGCCGCCGGAACTGCGCGAGGACGGCGGCGAATTTGCCGCCGCGGAACAAAACGACCTGCCCCGGCTGGTGGAATGGACCGACCTCAAGGGAGCCCTCCACAATCACACCAACTGGAGCGACGGCCGGAATTCGCTGGCAGAAACGGCCGCTTACATGGAGGACTTGGGACTGGAATATTGGGCCATCACCGATCATTCCAAGTCGTCCTTCCAGGCCAACGGATTGGACGCCAAGCGACTGCGCGAGCAGGTGTCCAAAATCAAGGATGTGAACGAAGGGATTGCCGCGCGGGGCGGGGCGTTCCGGCTGCTGACCGGCAGCGAGGTGGATATTCTGAAGGACCGCCTGGACTTTGAGGACGACGTGCTGGCGGAGTTGGACGTGGTGGTGGCCAGTTTGCACGTTCCCTCCAGCAGCGAGGCGGAAAACACCAAACGGATCCTCCGGGCCGTCGAGAACGAGTTTGTTCACATGATCGGCCACCTGACCGGGCGGCTGCTTTTGGAACGCGAGCCCTACCCGGTGAATGTGCGGGCAATCATAGACGCCTGCGCCGCCACGGGCACGTGGCTGGAACTGAACTGCAATCCGCACCGGTTCGATCTCGACTGGCGTCACTGGGCGTATGCGCAACGGAAAGGCGTCAAGTGTGTCATCAATCCCGACGCCCATCGCAACGAACATGCGGGTTTTTTGCGGCTGGGGGCGGGCGTGGCCCGCAAGGGATGGCTGACTCGGAATGACGTTATAAATTGTCTATCGCTGGCCGCACTTGAGAAGAAATTATGAATTGGGCTGTCAACGGTGCGCTGTAATGGAATAATTTGCAGTGCTTTATGACAATTTATGTCCGGGGGTTTGCTGAAAAAAAACCTTTGACGCCGAACTTGACAGGCTGATAGAGTAGTTCTTGCAATCGGCTGTAAATACTTTTTTAAAGTTTGAATGGGAATGAGTGTATGCAGTCAAAATAATTAACAGAAGCAATATGAACAAATTTATCGTCTCCGCCGGACTGATGGCCCTTGGGGCTGCCGCATTGGATTCAGCCATGGCTGATGAACTGCTCGGGGATGCGACGGGGCCGAAATATTGGAGCGTGGGAGCGACGCTACGTGGTTTCTACGACGACAATTACGCGATATCCACCTCTCAGAAGGGGAGCTTCGGCATTGAATTTTTGCCGACGGTAGCCATTCACGTGCCGCTGCAACAGACGGACTTCGGGGTGCGCTACACGTACGGCCTGTACTATTACCAAGACCGCCAGGACGTGGGGGACAATCCGTTCGATCAGACGCACCAGTTGGACGTCTGGCTGGACCATGCCTTCAATGAGCGTTGGAAGGGCACGTTCAACGATACTTTTTCGGTGGGCCAGGAGCCCGAGTTGCTGAGTCCCAACCCGGTGACCGCTGTGGCCACTCCCTACCGCGTTAATGGCGACAACATTTCCAACCACGGCAACATCGCGTTGAACACGGACTGGACGCGGCTGTTCAGCACCACCCTGACGTACGAAAACGGGCTCTACGATTACGACAATGCCGGTACCACGTTGAACAACATTTCGTCCACGGGCGCCAGCTTGTCGGCTCTCTTGAACCGCGTGGAGGAAAACGCTTCGCTGGATCTTAAATGGCACCTGCAGCCGGACACGACCCTCTTTGTGGGCTACCAGTTCGCTTGGGTTAATTACACCGGGGATCAGCCGATTGCAGTCGTCACCAGTCCCAAACCGGGTTTTAACGGGGTCTATTACAGCGACGATCGCGACAGTGATACGCACTACTTGTACGTCGGTTTGGAAGAGGATTTCACGCCCAACCTGACCGGCACGATTCGTGGTGGCGCCTCCTACAATGACGTTTACTCCGATCCCTTGAATCCCTCGACGACGTGGTCGCCTTACGCTGATATGTCGTTGTCGTACACGTACCTTCCCGGCAGCTATGTTCAACTCGGTGTGACGCACGACATCAGCTCGACCGACCAGATTTTGCCGAACACGACGGGCGGGATTACGCAATTTGCCGAGAACTCCGTGGTTTACCTCGACGTGAACCACCGGATCACGCAGAAATTGGTCGCCACGGTGATTGGCCGCGTGCAGTACACGACGTATGATGGCGGCGCTGCCGATGCCAGTAGCGACAATACGACCGACTACGGCTTGGGTGTGAATCTGAGCTACCAGATCAATCCCCATCTTTCTGTGGACGCCGGTTACAATTATGACGATGTTGTGTCGGATATTGCTGGCTACAGCTATAACCGCAACCGCGTTTATCTTGGTGTGACCGCAACGTACTGAACCGCTTGGCTTTTAAATGTTTTGAACGCGCAGCCGGGGGCCGGGTCCAATAGGCTCCCGCTGCTTTTTTATTGAGTATGGACGATTTTAAATCCTCGGCACCGCCGGAAGCCAAGTTGCACTTCTTGGATTACTGGCGCGTGATCCGCATTCGCAAGGCGATCATCATCACGGTATTCCTCATCACCGCCATCATCGCCACCGCTGTTACTTTCATCCTCCCTGAATCTTACTCCAGTACCGCACGCATCAAGGTGGAAAATGACGTTACGGACATCCCGGGGTTGAACGCCGCGCCCACGTACATCCCGTATGACCCGTATTTCATTCAGACCACTTTCGAAATCATGCAGTCGGAAATGGTGCTGAGCAACGTCATTGCCAAGCTCAACCTCAACACCAAATGGGGCGAAAAGTACGAAAACGGCGAAACTCTCAAGACGACGGAGACGATGGAGATCCTCAAGCAGCGCATGCAGCTGGCCCCCGTCAAAAACACCAAGCTCATCTCCATCACGGTTTTTAGCGAGGACAAGAATGAGGCGGCTGATTTGGCCAATGAGATTGCCCAAGCCTATACGGCCTATCGCTTTGACACCCGCCGCTCGATGACCACCAACGGCTTGGCCACCTTGGAGGATCAATTTCAGACGCAGGACCACGACATCAAGACCAACTCGGATTATGTGGAGCAACTTCGCCAAGAGCTGCACATTACCGACCAAGACCCCAACGCCACTGCGCCGACGCCCACCATGGACGCCCAGCAACTGCAGTTGATCAACCAGCAGCGGATTGAAGGGGAGAAGGTTTACGAGGAGCAGTTGGTGGAGTTGCAGGAACTGCGGACGATCACCAACATGGAAAAACTGGCGGACGTCCTGCCCCAGATGGTTCCGGACACCACCCTCAATGATTTGTCCAGCCGGCTGCATGAGGCCAGGCAGAAATGGGTGACGCTGACCAACGATTACGCCCTGTCCAACATCGAGGTCAGCCGGGTCCAGTCGCTCATCAATGAACTGAACCATGAAATCTCCGACCGCGTGGAAGGCATCATGTCCAGCTTGGCCAGCCAGGTCAACTCCAAGAAGGCGGCGCTGGATGCCTTGACGACTTCCGTGGACGACGCCAAGCAAAGGGACCAGGAAGCGGCCCGGAAGAACCAGCCGTACTACGATGCGAAGCGCGATTTGGAGCAGAAGCTGGAGATGCACCGGTTGCTTTATTCCAAACTGGAGGCGGAAAAGCTTGAGCTGAACCTGCCGAAGAATTCGATGGTGCAGCTTACCGACCCGGCCACGCCCGGCAAGACGCCGGTGCGGCCCAATAAAACCGTCAACATTGCTTTGGGCCTGATCTTCGGGCTCTTCATGGGCGTCGGTTTGGCCTTCTTCATCGAATATCTCGATACGAGCGTGAAGACCATTGACGATGTCGAGCGCACATTCCAGGCGCCGGTGTTGGGGGTCATCCCGCAGAACATCGGGCTCCTGCTGGAGGAAGGCTCTGAAAGCAAGCACGCGGAGGCCTATCGCGTGTTGCGGACGAACCTCTTGTTTTCGCGAAAGGATGAGAAATTGAACACGATTGTCGTCGTCAGCGCCGGTGCGGGCGAGGGCAAATCCACCACCACGATCAACCTGGCCACGGTTTTTGCCCAGGCGGGCAACCGGGTGCTGGTGGTGGACTCCGACTTGCGGCGCCCGACGCTCCACAAGTTGTTCAAGGTTTCCAACAACCTCGGGTTGACGAATTACCTGCTCAAGCAGAATGAGCTGCCGGAGCTGGTGCAGACCACGCCGGTTCCGAATCTTGACTTCATGGCCAGCGGCCGCCTGCCCAACAGCTCGATGGGCATTCTCGGCTCGGCGCAGATGAAGGAGATGATCGCGGACCTGAAGCAGCGCTACGATTTCGTTCTGTTCGACTCGCCGCCCATCCTGGGTGTCAGCGACGCGTCCATCATGGCCAGCGAAGTGGATCTGGTGATGCAGGTCATCCAGTACCGCCGCTATCCGCAGCTCATGACCATCCGGGCCAAGCAGATGATCGAAAAGGTGGGCGGCAATTTTGTGGGCATTGTGTTGAACAACATCAATATGTCGCAGGATGAGGGCTATTACTACTACAGTGGTTACTATCACGACTACTATTATTCGCGCAACGCCAGCGAGCAGGATGCGGAGGCCAAGCCGGCCCCGGCTGCCGGCGTTCCTGAGCGGGAATCTGAAGTGAACATTAAACAAAAATATTGAAGTCCGTTGCTCATGCAAATCTCAACGTTGCTGCGGGAAAAGAATGTCCGGTTCGGTTTCGCATTGATCTTGGCTCTCCTTATGCTGGGAGTGGCGGGTTGCGGCACGACCAACTATGACGAAGTGATGAAGGCGCCCGACCCGGTCAACAGTCCGGCGAAGCTGCCGCCGCTGGCGGTGGGCGATACGGTGACCATCACGCTTTCCGACATACCGGAGGCGCCGCTGCCGGAAGAGAAACCAATCCAAGGCGATGGCACCATCTCCATGCCGTACATTGGCCGGGTGGATGCGGCCGGCAAAACGCCGGGCGAATTGGAAGATTACCTCAAGAGCCTCTATGTCCCCAAGATTTACACGCATTTGAGCGTCACGGTCAAAACCACCGGGGATCGGGTTTATTTTGTCCGCGGTGAGGTCCACCAGCCGGGGCGGTTGATTTATGTGGGGCCCATCACCGTCACCAAGGCCATCACTTCGGCCGGCGACTTCACGGATTTCGCCAACCACGGCAAGGTCTTCTTGATTCGCGCCAACGGCAAGCGTTTCCGGCTTGATTGCGACAAGATTCTGGACGGCCGGTTGCCGGACCCGCCGGTGTTTCCGGGGGACCAGATCGAGGTGAAACGCAAGATTCTCTGATGGTTCAACTCCGTATTTTGTCCGGACCCAAGGCGGGCGGCTTGCAAGCTGTCCGCCGTTTTCCTTTTCATGTGGGCCGCGCGGCGGACAATGACCTGTGTCTGGACGCGGCGGGGATCTGGGATTATCACTTCATGCTGGATCTTCGCAAGGGCGAGGGGTTCACGTTGCAGACGTTTGACGCGGCCTTCGCCGCGGTCAACGATCAACCGCAGACTTCGGCCCGGCTGCGGAATGGCGACATCATCTCGTTCGGCTCGGCCAAGGTGCAATTCTGGCTTTCCGCGCCGCGCCAGCAGGGCCTGCGGCTCCGGGAATGGTTCGTCTGGACGCTGTTGCTCGTGGTGACGCTCGGCCAGGTGGCGCTGCTTTATTATCTGCTCGCGGTGGAATAGGGCGGCACGGGCTAGTGCCGGAAATGGCGCGTGCCGGTGAAGGCCATCGCCATGCCCCGCGCATCGGCCGCCGCAATAACCTCGGCGTCCCGGACCGAACCGCCGGGCTGGATGGCCGCGGCGGCGCCGGCATCGGCGGCCGCGAGGAGGCCGTCCGGGAAGGGGAAAAAGGCATCACTGCAAACAATGCTGCCGGCCAGGGGCAACTTGGCCTCGCCGGCCTTCCAGACGGCGATGCGGCTGGAATCCACGCGGCTCATCTGCCCGGCGCCGGTGCCGAGGGTCCGGTCCGATCCGCAATACAGGATGGCGTTGGATTTCAGGTGCTTCACCACGCGCCAGCCAAACAACATGGCCTGGAGCTCGGCAGCGGTGGGCTTCCGTAGGGTGACGATCTTCAAATCGGCGGCGGTGGTGACCTTCAGGTCGCGCTGCTGGAGCAGGAACGAGTCGGCGCCCACGCTCCGCACGTCCCAGGGCTGGGCCGTGGTCGGACACTTCAACACTTTCAGCAAACGCAGGTTCTTCTTCTTTTGCAGGATGCCCAAGGCTTCGGGGGTGAAATCGGGCGCCACGATGACTTCGCTGAAGATTTCGGCGATGGCCGCGGCGCAGGGGCCGTCGAGCGGTTGGTTGACGGCGATGATCCCGCCGTAGGGTGCCTGTTTATCGGTGGCAAAGGCCTTGTCCCAGGCTTCGCGCAAGCTGGCGCCCTGGCCCACACCGCAGGGGTTGGTATGCTTGAGAATGGCCAGCGTCGGGCCGTCTTGGCGGAACTCGGCGATGAGGGCCGCGGCCGAGGTGAGGTCCAAGATGTTGTTGTAGGAGAGCTCCTTGCCGTGCAGTTGCTGGAAGAAATCGCGGAACTTGCCATACAGGGCGGCCGCCTGATGGGGGTTCTCGCCGTAGCGCAAGGACTGGGCCAGGGGCGCCGAAACGGTGAGGACCAGCGGCAGCGAGGTCTTGTCGGCGGCGAACTCCTTTTGGAGATGGGCGGCGATGGCGGCGTCGTAGGCGGCGGTGCGCGCGAAGACCTTGGCCGCCAGCTTGCGGCGGAGTTCCAGGGTGGTGTTGCCGTGCTCGGAAATCTGGCTGGCCACTTCCGCGTAGTCAAAGGGATCCACCACCACGGTGACGCTGTCATGATTTTTGGCGGCGCTGCGCAGCATGGAAGGGCCGCCGATGTCTATGTTTTCGATGGCATCGTGGAGGGAGACATTGGGCCGGGCCACGGTGGCCTCGAAGGGGTAGAGGTTCACCACCACGAGGTCAATGGGCGTGATGCCGTGGGCGGCCACGGCGGCTTCATGGGCGGCGTTGCCGCGGATGTAGAGCAGGCCGCCGTGGACCTTGGGGTGGAGGGTTTTGACGCGGCCGTCCAGCATTTCCGGAAAACCGGTGTATTCGCTGATGTCCTTCACCTTCAGGCCGGCTTCGCGGAGGGTCTTGGCGGTGCCACCGGTGGAAATCAGTTCCACGCCTTGGGCGGCGAGAATCTGGGCAAAGGGGGTGAGTCCGGTTTTATCGGAAACAGAGAGCAAGGCGCGTTGAATCTTCACATTGATAAAATCGGAAAAAATCGTCTCCGCCGCAATCGCAAATGCCGTCGGGCCGGATTTTTGGCCGGCATCGGTTTTGACACGGATTTGCGGGTGAACGCATAAGCTTTCGACACGAATTGCGAATGAACACGAATTTGGGAAGGCGAGCGCCCAAGCGCGGGCGGGAAAATTCCGGGAGCTTTTTGGAGTTGACCAAGGTTGACCAAGGTTGACCGCCGGAAGACGGGGTATTTTTGTACTAGCGGCAAACTGGCGTTTGCCGCCTTCGTCTCAACCCCCTCCGCTGCGCTCCAGCGAATCCCGCGCCCGAAGTGGCAATTCACATTCTGCACTGCATGGGTAACAGGGAGTCGTCGCGGAGCGACAGCGGAGATTAGTCAGTTGGTAACAAATTGTTACCAACTGAAAATGCCAGGCGCCGACGGCAAAAATTACCTCACCGACGCGGCCGCCGCCGAGACGTTGCTGCGGCTCGTCCAAAGCGTTCCCAGCCCCAAGGCGGAGCCGATCAAGCTCTGGCTGGCCAAGGTGGGCTACGAGCGGATGCAGGAAATGGCCGACCCGGCCCGTTCACTCGCCCGCGCCCGCGCGACGTGGCAGCAACAGGGCCGTAGCGCCAAATGGATCGAGCAGCGCATGACCGGACAGGAAACGCGCAACAAGCTCACGGACTATTGGGCCGGTCACGAGATCAAAAAGGGCGAGGAATTTGCCATCCTCACCAACATCATCCATCAGGAATGGTCGGGCGTGAGTGTTCAGTCGCACAAGAATCTGAAACATTGATCCCGCCTTGAAAGCGGCGGGCTGGGGCGTGGTTTAGGGCAGCCGCATCCGGCGCGAGTACCTCAGGCGTTCCTGGACTTCGTCCTGTCCCATTACGTCACCGTGGGCGTGGAGGAGCTGGACCAGAACAAGCTGACGCCGTTGCTCCGGCTGAAATACCACGACTCCATCGCCGACGCCGTGGCGGGTCTGGGCAAGCCGGACGAAATCGGCAAAGTATTCGCCGGGTTCCAGCAGTATTTGTACTAGGGGGCAAACCGGAGTCTGGACGCGGGTGGGGGGGCAGCGGGTTCTTCTGGCACCGCCTGCCGGGGTGCGGGGAAATTGAGGGCAAGCTCTCGTTGGAAGCTCAAGCTGCGGATAGGGGTAGGGACAAGGGATTGACCTTGCCCCTACCCCTATCGGCCGGGCGCAGACAAATACGTTGTTTCCGGGGGGCTTCGTGATAGTGTTTTGATCTGTGGACACCGTTACGCAACTCACCAACCAGTTGGTGGCTTCCTACGCCAAAGTGGGCGGCATCAACCATCTGGACGGCAAAAATCTGCCGTCCAAGCGCGCGGTTGCCGCCATGACGATGGATCTGCTCCGGCTGCTGTTCCCCGGGTTCTTTGACGAAAAGCCGACCCATTCCTCGGAAATCAAGGTGGAGACGGCGGCGTTGCTGGATTCCATCTTGGGCACCCTGGAAGACGAGGTGCGCAAGAGCCTGGAATATCATCCGCCCCGGGGCCTGGCCAAAAAGGACATCCGCGGCGAGGCGCACAAGATCACGATGGAATTTCTTTCCCGGCTGCCGGATCTGCGGGAGGTGTTGCAGACGGACGTGCAGGCGGCCTTTGATGGCGACCCGGCGGCGGCCAGCAAGGATGAGGTGCTGGTGGCGTACCCGTTCGTGGAGGCGATTGCCGTCCAGCGGCTGGCGCACGAGTTGTTCATCAAGGAGGTGCCGCTGATTCCGCGCATCATGTCCGAATGGGCGCACACGCGCACGGGCATGGAATTGCATCCGGGCGCGCGGATCGGGCCGTATTTTTTTGTGGATCACTGCACGGGCACGGTGGTGGGGGAGACTTGCAGCATCGGCCACCATGTGAAGATGTATCACGGCGTGACGCTGGGCGCCAAGTCCACGTCCGGCGGCCAGCAGTTGCGCGGCAAGAAACGGCATCCCACCATCGAGGACCACGTGACGATATATCCCGGGGCAACGATTCTGGGCGGCGACACCATCATTGGCGCGGGCAGCACCATCGGCGGCAACGTATTCATCATGGAAAGCGTGGAGCCCAATTCGCTGGTGATCTACGACGGGCTGGATATGCGGGTGTTGAGCAAGGCCGACCGGGTCACGGAGATTGATTTTCAGATTTGACGCCCGCTGCTCGCGTCCCGCCTGCGGCGTCCAATCCCCCACTTCGCAACGAGCAGCCAGTCCGGAGTTTCGCCGGCGCCGGCGCCGGCGAAACCTGACGCCGCCCGGCGCCCGCCCGCCGCGGAAAACAATCCTTGCCGCCTCCCGTTTCAGCCATTATCCATTGTGGATGGATTCCCGCGAAGCATTCATCGCGCTAAATCTGATTGAGGGCGTCGGGCCGGTCCGCGTCCGCTCACTGCTGGAACACTTCGGCGAGGCGCCGAAAATCCTGGCCGCTTCCAAATCCGCGCTGCTTCGCGTGCGGAACATCGGCGGCGACGTGGCTGAAAAGATTTCCTCGTGGGAAAAGACCGTGGACCTGGCCGGGGAATTGAAGCGCATTTCCGATTTTGGCTGCCACGTGCTGACTGCCTCCGATGAGAATTATCCGCCGCTGCTGCGGGAGATCTATGATCCGCCCCTGGTGCTCTATGTGAAGGGGGAAGTGACGAGCAAGGACAAGAACGGCGTGGCCATGGTGGGCTCGCGGATGACGACGCATTACGGCATCGAGACGGCACGGAAGCTGGCGTACCAGTTGGCGTACGTGGGGGTGACGGTGGTGAGCGGGGGGGCGCGGGGCATTGACACGGCGGCGCATCAGGGGGCGATGAGCGGCAAGGGGCGGACAATTGCAGTGCTGGGGACGGGCATCAATTTGGTGGCGCCGCCGGAGAACGCGGAGCTGTTCCAGCGCATCGCGGCGAACGGGGCGGTGGTCACGCAATTTCCGTTCAACCGGCCGGCGGACAAGCAGAGCTTTCCCATCCGCAACCGCATCGTGGCGGGCATGACGCTGGGCACGGTGGTGGTGGAGGCCAACCTCACCAGCGGCGCGCTCATCACGGCGAATTTTGCCACGGAATATGGCCGGCAGGTGTTTGCGGTGCCGGGGCGGATTGATTCGCCGCGCAGCAAGGGGTGTCACGATCTCATCAAGAAGGGCGCGAAGCTGTGTGAAGGCGTGGAGGACGTGTTGAGCGAGTTCGAATACCTGTTTCCCGCCAGCAACCGGCCCATGACGGTGAACGAAACGGGCGTGTTGCCGGCGCTGGATTTGAATGAGAACGAGCAAGTCGTTTTTGCCAATGTGAAGCTGGCCGAGGAGACAAGCATAGACGAAGTGATTCGGGCGTGCGGCCTGCCGAGTTCGGCGGTCTCGGTGGCGCTGTTCAGCCTGGAAATGAAGCGGCTGGTGAAGCAGTTGCCGGGGAAGTTGTTTGTGAGGAACAAATGACTTGTGCGGCGGGCCGGCAGGCCGACATTTCACTCTTCTGCGGTGTTCTTTAGGTTCGTTCAGCGCCCTTCACCACGGACGGGAGCGATCGGGACGGCTTTTGCGGATGGCCTTCGCGTTCCGGAGCAGGTTTTGGGCGGATGCCGCGGTTTGTTTTGATTCGGCTTGGATCGCCAGCAGCGCCTCCTCGATCACCCCCAGCAATTCCGGCCGGCCCTGCACCTTGGTGGCGGAACACGTGAAGAACGCTGGCGGCTGCTCGAACCACGCGGAAATGGCCGCCCGGAACGCGGCGATGTTCGCCTGCACCGCGGCCGGGGATTCCTTGTCGGTTTTGGTGAAGACCAGGACGAACGGCACGCCATTGCCCGCGAGCCATTCCACAAACGCGAGGTCTGATTCCTGCGGCGCCAGCCCGGAGTCAATGAGCGCGAAGACCAGGCAGAGATTCGGGCGTTGGCTCAGATAACGCAGCACCGCCTGATTGAACCGCGCGCTGTCCTTCTTCGCTCCCTCGGCAAAGCCGTAGCCCGGCAGGTCCACCAGCCGCCACGACTGGTTGATGGTGAAAAAGTTGATGAGCTTGGTGAACCCCGGCGTGGTCGAAACGCGGGCCAGGCCGTCCTTGCCCGCCAGCAGGTTCAGCAACGAAGACTTGCCCGAATTTGAACGGCCGATGAAGGCGAATTCCGGCAACGACTCGTCCGGACACGCCTCCAAGTCCGGCGCGCTACAGTCAAAAATGGCGGAGGAAATTTGCACGGGTGCCATTATCGCAGCAAATACGCGCCGCCGAAACCACTAATTTCAAGGCAAATGATCCTTGGACTTTCCCGCCGCCATCAAGCATAATGAAGGCGTTCTCGTCTGAAGCGATGTCCCTGTCTGAAATGCCGGTTTGGGGAATTATTTGAACGAGAAAATTGTGATCCACAAGCCCGCCACCACCAAACCAATCCCCGCCCCGCCGCCGATTGCTGAAACCGATTCCAACCGTTTCGACCGCATTCTATTACGCCCCGAATTCAAACCGCTGAAAGCGGTGTTCAACGAGCTGGGCAAGGACAGCCCGACGATGGTTGCCGCGCTGATCACTACCAATTGCTACCAGATGTTTCTGGGCAAACTGGGCTACCGCGTGAATGTGGTGCGGCAAATTCGGGAGCAGGATTGCTATGCGCGCATCGGCCCGGCCGGCGGCATCCGCGCCGTGGTGCCGGTGCAAAATGCGCTCACGTACAACACCCTGGTCACGCTGTTGAACTACGATTCCACCGTGACCACCACGTCCAATTCGGTTGACTACTTCGACGAACAACTGGCCGCCTTCAAAGTGCAGATGATGAACCGGTCCGGTGACGCCCCGTGAAGTCGGAGTGCGGGTCACAGGCTCACTGAGCAGGCGAATCGGCCGTCGCCATGCCCCGGCCGGGCGGCCCCTGGCGTGCTACCACCCTTCCGGTTGGTTTTGGATTTTGAGCAACCGGCTTCTGCGCCGTCCCCATTTCATGCGACTGTGAAGTGGCGCGCAAAATGTTTAATTTCAGGAAACATCGTGATCCTGAATTTTCGCGCAGCCATTTTTGATATGGACGGCGTGGTTACCAAGACTGCCTCCGTGCATTCATTGGCGTGGGAAAACATGTTCAACGAATATCTCCGGTTCCGGGAGCGAAACCATGGGGAGCCGTTCCGCCAATTCACCCATGCCCGCGATTACCTGCCCTATGTGGATGGCCGGCCGAGATACAAAGGCGTGGAAACGTTTCTCCAATCGCGCGGCATTCATATTCCCTTTGGCACCCCGGAGGATGAGCCGCAAAAGGAAACCATTTGCGGACTGGGCAACCGCAAAAACGACTTTTTCAACCGGCTCGTCGAAGAAAATGGCGTGGGCCTGTATGACTCCACCCTGAAACTGATTGAGGAATTGCGCGTCCAAGGCGTCAAGGTGGGCTTGGCCACTTCGAGCAAGAACGGGGATTATGTCCTTAAAAAAGCGGGCATTTTCCACCTCTTTGACACGCGGGTGGATGGCGTCGTTTCGGCGCGGCTGGGACTCCGGGGCAAACCGGAGCCGGACATTTTCACCACCGCATGCGCCAACCTGGGGGCCACGCCCGCCCGGTCCATCGTGATTGAAGACGCGGTCTCGGGCGTGCAAGCCGGCGCGAAGGGAGAATTTGCCTTGGTGATTGGCATCGCCCGGGAAAACAATGCACGCGAATTGAAGGCGAACGGCGCCGACGTAGTGGTGCGCGACCTGGCTGAAACCAACCTGGAAAAAATCGGTCAGTGGATCTCGGCCAAAAGAGCCGCCCCCAACGTGACGGCAACCTGACGGGCCAATATGAAGTTGAAACCGCAATTAAGCTTCTGGCAGCTCTGGAACATGAGCTTCGGCTACGTGGGCATCCAGTTCGGCTTCGCGCTGCAGAATGCCAACGTCAGCCGGATCTTCGAGACCCTCGGGGCGAAGGTGGACAACATCCCGATTTTGTGGATCGCCGCGCCGGTATCCGGGCTGATTGTCCAGCCCATCATTGGCCACATGAGCGACAAGACATGGAATCGTCTGGGTCGCCGCAAACCGTATTTCCTTGCCGGCGCCATTCTGTCCTCGCTGGCGCTGCTCATCATGCCCACTTCGCCCGCCTTGTGGGTCGCGGCGGGGACGTTGTGGCTGATGGACGGGTCCATCAACATCACGATGCAGCCCTTCCGGGCGTTCATCGGCGACATGCTGCCCGATGAACAGCGAACCACGGGGTTTGCCGTGCAAACGTTTTTCATTGGCGTGAGCTCGGTCGTTGCGTCGCTGTTGCCGTATGCGTTCACCAACTGGCTGCACCTGGCGAATACCGCGCCGGAAGGCCAGATTCCCTCGTCGGTGAAATGGTCTTTCTACATCGGCGGGGTGGTGTTCCTGGCGGCGGTGTTGTGGACGATTTTCTCGGTGAAAGAATATTCGCCGGCGCAACAGGATGCCTTCAACGCCGACGAAAATGAAGCCGCCGCGAAGGAGGGGACGGAAATCCAGATGAACACCAAAAGCTACTATGCCGAAGGCACAGTGCTGGTGGTGGCCGGTCTGATTCTGACTTACCTGGTGAAGAGCCTGGATTGGTATCAGGGGCTTTATATTTTGTCGTTCGGCCTGGCCGTCTATGGCGCGCTGCAAATTGCCGCCGCCAAACGCCACGCGCTCGGCAAGGTGGATGCGCTGGTCGAGATCATCTATGACCTGCAAAACATGCCGTCCACCATGAAACGGCTCGCGTTGGTGACGCTGTTCACCTGGTTCGCGCTGTTCGCCATGTTCATCTACACCACGTCCGCGGTGACGAGCTATCACTTCGGCAGCACGGATCCGAAATCGGAACTCTACAACCAGGGCGCCGACTGGGTGGGGGTGCTGTTTGCGGTTTGGAATGGGACCGCCGCCGTCATCGCCTTTCTCCTCCCGGTGCTGGCGCGCAAAGTGGGCCGCGTCACCACGCATGTCATTTGCCTGTTCATTGGCGGGCTGGGCTTGATTTCCATGGTGCTGTTCAAGGAACCGAAATTATTGCTGATCTCCATGATCGCCCAAGGCATCGCTTGGGCCAGTCTGCTGACCATGCCTTACGCCATTTTGAGCAGCGCCGTGCCGCACCGCAAAATGGGCGTCTATATGGGGATGTTCAACCTGTTTGTGGTCATTCCGCAGATTCTGGCGTCGGCCATTCTTGGATTGCTGGTGCGCACCCTGTTCGGCGGACACGCCATTTACGCCCTCGTGCTCGGCGGCGTCACCATGATCCTGTCGGCCGGGCTGATGATGTTCGTCAAAGATTCCAAGAGCGAAAAGCATTCCCATGAACAAGCTGTGGCAGGTTCGCACTGAGAAGTTTATCAACGAAAAAGAGGCGGTCATGCGGTCCGGTAACGTTTACCAGATCGCGAACGGCTACATGGGCTATCGGGGCACGCTCGATGAATTCGGGCCGGAGCAACTGGTGGGCATCACGCTCGCGGGCCTCTTCGACCGCGTCGGCAACGCCTGGCGGGAACCGGTGAACGCACCCAACGGCGGCTTCACGGAGGTAACGCTCGCCGGCGTGAAAATTTCCGCGCTGACGGCCAGGATAAAACGCCACCGGCAAAGCCTGAACCTGGAAAATGCCGTCTTTGAACGCGAAACGACTTTTTCCGCGCGCGGAAAAAATCTCACCCTGAAGTCCGCGCGCTTTTTGAGCGCCGCCGAGCCCCATCTCGGCGTCATCCAGTTCAGCCTCACCTGCGACCAGGCGGCGAAGGTCGTCATCCGCACCGGGATTGACTTCAACATCTGGGACTTGAACGGTCCGCATCTGTTGCGGCTCACGCCCGCCAAAAGCGACGGGCGGCTGCTGGTCGAGGGCATCACGAACGAAGCCGGCAAGCGCGTGGCGGTGGCGGAGGCCCTGGAAAGCGACTTGGGCCAGGAAGCCCACGCGACGAACGGCCGAAAGAACCTTCACGTCATCCGCCTGAACCTCGAAGCCGGCAAAACCTACGCCTTCCAAAAGTTCTTTGCCGTCTATACGGATAATGACCGGGTCAAGTCGCCCGGGGAGGCTGCCCTGCGCTGTGTCCGCGAAGCGAAGGCCCGGGGCTACGCCGCTTGCTTGGCGCGCCACAACGCCGAGTGGGCGAAGCAGTGGGCGCGCTGCGACGTGAAGATAGAAGGGGACGATGAAGCCCAACTCGCGCTGCGATTCAGCATTTTTCAGTTATTGATTGTCGCGCCGGTGGCCGGCAGCGCCAATTCCATTCCCGCCCGCGCGTTATCCGGTCAGGTCTATAAAGGCGCGATTTTTTGGGACACGGAGATGTTCATGTTTCCGTTCTTTCTGCACACGCATCCGGAAACCGCCGCGGAACTCCTGCGCTATCGCATCCGGACGCTCGCCGGCGCGCGCCGCAAAGCGCGGACCGAAGGCGCCGGTTATCGCGGCGCCTTTTATGCGTGGGAGAGCCAGGAAACCGGCGACGAGGCCTGCACGTATTTCAACATCGGCGACCCGGTGACCGGGCGCGATTTGCGCACTTATTTCCGCGACAAGCAGGTGCATATCAGCGGCGACATTGCGGTGGCCATGTGGAAATACTTCCAGGTGACCGGTGACGACTCGTTGCTGCTCGCGGGCGGCGCGGAAGTCATCTTGGAATGTGCGCGCTTTTATTATTCCCACGCCTATTGGAAGCCCGAGAAGAACCGCTACGAAATCCTCGATGTCACCGGCCCGGACGAATATCACGAGCGCGTCAATAACGAGGCGTTCACCAGCATGGCGGCGAAGACGACCTTTGAAATTGCGAACGCGACGGTCGCTTACCTCAAGCGCAGGCATCCGGCGGCGTTGCGCGCCTTGCTGAAGAAACTCAGAATGGCCGGCGAGCTGCCGCAATTCGCCGCGGCGGCGAAGTCGCTTTACGTGCCGCAGCCGGACCGGCAAACGGGCGTCATTGAACAGTTCGACGGTTATTTCCGGCTGGAAGACACGACGGTCGAGGCGGTCAAAGCGCGGAAGATTCATCCGGACGAATACCTCGGCGGCGGACAAGGCGTGGCGGTCCAAACCCGCGTGATTAAACAGGCCGACGTGGTGATGATGCTGAACCTGTTCAAGGACCGCTTTTCCCAGGCCGTCAAGCAAGCCAACTGGGAATACTACGAGCCCCGCACGGAACACGGGTCCAGTTTGAGCGCCTGCGCCTATGCGCTGGTGGCGGCCGACATCGGCAAACTGGACTGGGCCTACAAATATTTTCTCCAGACCGCGAAAATTGACCTGGAGGCGAAGTACAAGGTTTATGTCGGAACCATTTTCATGGGCGGCTCGCATCCCGCGGCGAATGGCGGCGCGTGGATGACCGCGGTTTTTGGCTTCGGCGGCCTGACTGCCACGGAAAACCAAATCACCCTCGAGCCGCGGCTTTACAAAAAATGGCGCAAGCTGGAGTTCAAGGTCGTCCACCGCGGCGACCGGTTTAGCGTCGGGATTTCCCGGAACAGCGTCCGGATTGCCGCGGCCGCAACCAACCGGTTAAAGCACAAATTTGTGGTCGCCGGCAAAACAAAATTCGTCGCCCCCGGCACCAGCCTGGCTTTGAAATATTGAATCCCATCAAATCCGAACCGAACTGTTATGAAAAAAGACTTTCTTCCCTTCGTCGTCCTGCTTGCCCTTGTGATTGGCCCGGCCGCTGCCCGCGCGGGCGCGGGTGCGATGGTGCCGTGGACGACGTATGAGGCCGAGGACATGAAAACCACGGGCACCGTTTTGGGGCCCAAATACGAGCCGAACTGTGTCGAAACCGAATCCTCCGGCCAGAAATGCGTGCGGCTCAATTCCCCGGGCGAATATGTCGAGTTTGCCGCCGGCGCGCCGGCCAACGCGATGGTGGTGCGTTACAGCCTGCCGGACTCGCCGGACGGCGGCGGTCTCAATTCCACCATCAGCCTCTACCAAAACGGGAAGTTGGTGAGGCCAATACCGCTCACGTCACATTACTCGTGGCTGTATGGCGATTATCCTTTCAACAACCAGCCGACGAATGGCAAGCCGCGGAATTTCTACAACGAAGCCCGCTTGAAAGGTCTGAAGATTGCCAAAGGCGATGTCCTGCGCCTGCAAAAAGCCTTCAATGACCCGGCCTATTGCGTGGTGGACCTGGTGGATTTGGAAAATGTCGCCAAGCCGTTGAAGGCTCCGGCCAATTCGCTTTCCGTGATGGATTTTGGCGCGGGCGGCCAAGGCGAAACCGATGACACCGCGGCGCTACGAGATTGCGTCGCGGCGGCCCGGGAACAGAACAAGGTCGTGTGGGTGCCCGCCGGCACTTACAAGCTGGCCGGCGACATCCTTTGCGAGTCCGGGGTGACCATCCAAGGCGCGGGCATGTGGCATACGACGTTTGAGGGCGACGCCGGGCTTTATAATCAGGCGGACAAGCGGGTGCGCTTCAAGCTGAAAGGCAGCAACATCCAGCTCGCCGACTTTGCCATCGTTGGGAAATTGAATTATCGCAACGACGACGAACCGAACGACGGCATTCACGGCGCCGGTTGCGACCACTGCACTGTGTCGAATATCTGGGTGGAACACACGAAAGTGGGGATGTGGTTTTACAACGGCACGAAAGTGGTCGTGGAGGGCTGCCGGTTCCGTGACACGCTGGCCGACGGCATTAACCTGTGCGTGGGCTGCCGCGAATTTGTGGTGCAAAACTGCGCGGCGCGGGGGACTGGCGATGATTGTTTTGCCATCTGGCCCACGGCCTCCGACCAGGGTTACACCGAGCAAACGGCCCTTCCGGGTTTGAACGTCATTCGCCACTGCACCGGGCAGTTGCCGTTTCTCGCCAATGGCGGGGCGATTTATGGCGGCAAAAGCAACTGCATCGAAGGCTGCCGGTTCGCAGACATCTCCTATGGCTGTGGTATTTTGTTGAGCACGACTTTTCCGACCTCGGACGACCAATTGAAAATTGACAATAATTTCAGCGGCACGACCGTGGTGCGCGACTGCGACTTGATTCGCTGCGGCGGGTGCGATCCGGGGTGGGGCTGGCGCGCGGCGTTTCAGCTTTGCCTGCACCGGCGGAGCATTTCGGGCCTGGAAATCAGCAATGTGACCATCAATGACAGCTTATCCGACGGCTTCGGCGTGGTGGCTCCAGGCAGCGCGCACGGTGAGGGCACCCTCTCCAATGCCCGGATGGAAAACGTGGCCATTCCGAATTGCGGCCTCGCCATCAGCGGGCGGCACGGCCTCGCGATCCGGGAGGATTCCAAGGGCAGTTTGACGATGAAAAATCTCCAGACCGTGGACACGCAAAACAAGTCAGCCGATTTCCGGATCATCAACGAATAGGCTCAGGTTGAAGCTTCGGCCCGCCCGTACCACCCCCGCGACCGGTTGCAGACCTGGCAGACCGAGAGCATCACGGGCACTTCCACCAGCACGCCCACCACGCACGCCAGCGCCGCGCCCGAGCCGGGCCCGAACAGGGTGATGGCCACGGCCACGGCCAGTTCAAAGAAGTTGCTCGCCCCAATCAGCGCCCCCGGCGAGGCAACATTGTGCGGGACTTTCAATCGGCGCATGATCAGATAGGTGAGGCTGGAATTGAAATAGACCTGAATCAAAATCGGGACGGCCAGCAGGATGACCGCGAACCATTTCCGCGTCAGATTGTCGGCTTGAAACGCGAAGATGAGGGCCAGCGTCAGCAGCAGCGCCCACATCATCACCGGATGAAACAGCGGCAGAAACCGTTTTTCAAACCAGGCCTGGCCGCGAAATTTCAGCAGCAGCGTGCGCGTCAGCCAGCCGGCCGTCAGCGGCACGACGATAAACACGATGACCGAGGTGATCAGCACCCGGGGCGGGACCACGACGTTCGCCACGCCGCACAGAAACATGACAATGGGCGCGAAGAGCACGAGCATGATCAGGTCGTTCACGGCCACTTGCACCAGCGTGTAAACCGGGTCGCCGTCGGTGAGGTAAGACCAGACAAAAACCATCGCGGTGCAAGGCGCCGCCGCGAGGATGATCAGGCCGGCGGTGTAATTTCTCGCCGTTTCGGCGTCAATCCAACGGGCGAAAACATGCTGCATGAAGAGCCACGCCAGGAAGGCCATGCTGAACGGCTTGACCAGCCAGTTCACCAACAGAGTCACCACCAGTCCCTTGGGCCGTTTGGCGATGCCGCCGATGGCGCTGAAATCCACCTTGAGCATCATCGGATAAATCATCAGCCACAGCAGAATGCCGATGGGCACATTCACCTGCGACCCTTGCCCGAACTCCATTTGGCTCAGGCTCGCCGTGACGCCGGGCAATAAGTTGCCGAAGGCGACGCCCACGACCATGCAGAGCAGCACCCACACAGTGAGGTAGCGTTCAAAAAAGGCCAGCCGCTTGGGCGCCAAGGCGGAAGTGGACTTCATCGGCCGGCCGCTTTCGCCTGGTCGCGGCGACCGTCGGCATAGGCTTCAAACACCATTTTGATCTGGTCCCGCACCCGCCGGAACACCGCCAGCTTTTCCGCGTCCGTGCCGGTGGCGTGCGCTGGATCGTCAAAGCCCCAATGATGGCGGTTCAACTGGCCGGGGAACATCGGGCAGGCTTGATCCGCGTTCGCACAGACGGTGATGACCGTTTCCACCGGCTGATTCAAAAAATCATTCAGGTGCTTGGAATGATGGCCTGAAATATCAATCCCGATTTCCTTCATCACCTGGATGCCCAGCGGATGCACATAGCCCGCCGGATTGGACCCGGCGCTTTGGACGTTGAGCCATTCGCCCGCCACCGCCCGCAAAATGCCCTCGGCCAGGTGGCTGCGGCACGAATTGCCCGTGCAGAGAATCAGGACGGTGGGTTTCACTTTTGGCATTGTCGTTTGCATAATTCAACCGGGTCGCGTTTGAGTATTTTTTTAAGTTGTTTATTGTCCGCCAGGATTTGCGGGTCGTTGGCCTGTGACTGTTCGAGCCAGCGCAACGCGGCGCGGACGGCGACCGGGGCGTGCCGGCCCGGCAGTTGGTAATAAATCCAGCGGCCGTCCTTGCGGGATTCCACCAGCCGGGCTTGAAAGAGAATGGACAGATGTTTGGAAACGGTGGACGGGGCGAACCCGAACAATTCGGTGATCTGGCAGACGCACAGCTCCCCCTGGCGCAAGGCCAGCAGCATGCGGACGCGGCTCTCGTCCGCCAGCGCCTTGGTGATGTTCATGAACTCGCGCACCGGCTATTTGCTCATTTCGCCATACAACGAAATGAGAATATCCCGCCGCGCTCCCGCCGTCAAGCCGGCGGCGTGGCGTTCAGCGTCCCCCCCTGGAGCAGTTTCGCCTCGCATTCGGGGCAGATGCCGTGGGTGATCTTGGTCTGGGAGTTGGCGGTGATGTACTTTTCGATCTGGTACCAGTAGCCGGCGTCGTTGCGGACTTTTTTGCACCAGGCACAGACGGGCAGCAGGCTTTGCAGGGTTTCGATCTGGCCGGTGAGCTGGCGGGCGC